>JBFLVL010000008.1:0-106580 GCA_040758495.1 Chloroflexota bacterium | reverse complement strand
ACATTTTTTTTGTTTGTTTTGGGGGGGCTGTCCCCCCCCCCAACACACACCCCACTTCCCACCTTTTTTTGAAAAGCACAGAGAAGCTAACCTATACAGGTATCGATACCTGCGGCAGTCTCTCCATTGCTGCTTTGACAGCTTCAGCGGGATACTCGTAATCTTCCAATTCGCCGCCCAGGTAAGCCTCGTAAGCTGCCATGTCGAAGTGACCGTGACCAGAGAAATTGAACAAAATGGTGCGTTTTTCCCCTTTGGCTTTGGCATCCAGCGCCTCATCGATGGCAACGCGTACGGCGTGCGCAGTCTCCGGTGCAGGGATGATGCCCTCAGCTTTCGCGAAGATTACTGCGGCTTCGAAGGTTGCGCGCTGCTTGACAGACACAGCGTCGATCAATCCCGCGTCGCAGAACGCGGACATGCTGGGGGCCATACCGTGGTAACGCAGTCCACCGGCGTGGATGGCAGGTGGGACGAAGTCATGCCCCAGTGTGTGCATCTTGACGACAGGAGCCATTTTGGCTGTATCTCCATAGTCGAAGGTATATGCACCCTTTGTGATGGACGGCGAGGCAGTTGGTTCAACAGCTAGCAGGCGGGCACGTTGTCCGTCTTTGAGATTTTGACGCAGGAATGGGTAGGCCAACCCTGCAAAGTTTGAACCGCCGCCTACACAGCTGATCACCACATCCGGATATTCACCAGCTAAATCCATCTGCTTGAGCGCTTCTTCGCCGATTACGGTCTGGTGCATCAGTACATGGTTGAGCACTGAACCGAGGCTATATTTCTTCTTACCTTCGGAAGTTGCGGCCACTTCAACGGCCTCCGAGATGGCGATGCCAAGTGAGCCAGTACAGCCGGGATCTTTTTCCAGGATCATGCGTCCAAACTGGGTCCGGTCGGTAGGGCTGGCGTATATCTCAGCGCCGTAGGCTTGCATCATAACGCGGCGATAGGGTTTTTGCTGATAGGAAACCTTGACCATGTATACTTCCAAATCCAAATCGAAGAAGTTACAGGCCAGCGAAAGCGCTGAACCCCATTGCCCGGCGCCGGTCTCGGTGGTCAAAGCTTTGGTCCCAGCAGCTTTGTTATAGAAGGCCTGGGGGATGGCAGTATTAGGTTTGTGGCTACCAGATGGGGAGACACTCTCGTTTTTGAAATAGATGTGGGCTGGGGTGTCGAGAGTCTTCTCCAGGCGGGTAGCCCGGATCAGGGGCGTGGGACGGTAAAGTTTGTAGATATCGCGTACTTCTTCAGGGATCTCAATATGAGCATCAGTGGCAATTTCCTGCATAATCAACTCCATCGGGAACAGCACAGACAGGAAATCAGGCGTGACTGGCTCAAGCGTGCCAGGATGCAACACTGGCGTCGGGGGTATCGGGCTATCAGCCATCACGTTGTACCAAAATTTCGGTAGATCAGATTGGCTTAAGAGAAAACGGGTTTGTTCGGACATGGGAACCTCCAGATTATTTACGATTTTTGAATTTGGATTGGCGATTGTTAATAACCATGATGAACAGTTTACAAAAATTAGCTGATTATCTGTGTTCATCTGTGTAAATCTGTGGTCTCCTTCAAGGCGGGTGAAAAACAATGCTCAAATACATAGTGTTCCTCCTGTGATTGCTTAACAGAAAATTCCTGCGATATTGTTCGCGAGCACTTTATCGCTGAATGACTGGCTGTGCAGAAGCCCCATTTTTTCATAGACTTCTTCCAGAGTCTGTTGCGCGATGAACTTGGCCTTCACCGTTCCACTGAACAACACTTCTAGCAGCATCTTGGGTTGGGCGATATACTCGGCGCGTCGTTCACGTAACGGAGCCAGATACGCATTCAAAATATCTACCAGACGTCGTTTGACCTCCACATCGCCAACTTTTCCTTCCCGGTAGCGGGCCTTGAAGTCTTCCACCTCGGCTTTATCGGGATTAAAGACGTCATGATAGACAAAGACCGGGTTGCCGTCCACATGCCCGGGGTCCGTGGCATGGATGCGTGTCGGGTCCGTGTACATCGACATCACCTTGCGCTCTGTCTCTTCCGCTGTGTCACACAGATAAATCGCATTTCCGTAAGATGTGTGCATAGTGCGATTATCCACGCCAGGCAGGCGCGCCGCCTCAGAGAGCAGCGCTTCCGGCTCCGGAAAGGTTTTGCTATAGGTCTGATTGAAACGCCGGGCAATCTCGTGCGCCAGCTCGATGTGCGGCAGTTGGTCTTCGCCCACCGGCACCACCTGTGCTTTATAGAGCAGAATGTCCGCCGCCTGCAAAACCGGGTAGGTCAGCAGGCCAAGCGAAGGCGGCAAGTTCAACTCCTTGATCTGCTCTTTGTATGTCGGCACGCGTTCCAGACGCGCTACTGTGGTCAACATGCTGAACAGCAGCGAGAGCTGGGCATGTTCCGGGATGATGGACTGCAATACAATTGTTGACCGCGCCGGGTCAATGCCAGCCGCCAGCCAGTCTGTCAACATGTTCAGAATGTTGGCCTGAATGCGTTCCGGCTGTGCATGCCTTGTCGTCAGCACATGCAAGTCTGCTACCAGGAAGAAGCAATCGTGCGTGTCCTGCAAACGCTTCCAATTCTCCAACGTTCCCACCAGATGACCAATGTGACGTGGTCCGGTGGGACGATGACCCGTGAGAATTCGTTTTTTAGACATGGCAGCCTCCTTCCTCAAAATGGACACCGACTTAGGGCACGAAGACCGGCCCCGCTTCTTCCCGGACCTCAAGCCTGCGTGCCGCGAAAACAGCCTCCGCCGACACCTCAACGGACTCCGCTACCTCGCCGCAGTGACGTTCCTGCATTGGGTTTTCGGTCTCAAGTGATGTCTCAGTGATTTCGACAATCAGTTCTGTTTCAGTTTGTGTGTTCATTTTTTCCTTCTTTCTCCCCTCTCCCTGCTAGGGAGAGGGGTCGGCGGGCGAGGGTCAAATTAGGGATGGACGAGTACAAAAAAAGCGCTCATCCCAATTATGGGACGAACGCTTCTGCATCCGTGGTGCCACCCAACTTAAGCTGACCAGTGGCCTTAACAAAAATTTCCCTGATGAAGCACCAGGGAGAAAGCCAGCCTCACTCCTTCGGGTACGGTCGCTGTCTACTGAAAACTGTTTACTGAACGCTGACTTATACCCTAGCTCTATAACGGGAGCATCCCGGCGCAGGTTACTTGTTTCCGTTCGCCCTGCGGCTCGGAGGTCCATTCCGCGCTGTCGTTTCGGGCAGGATTTTCACCAGGTACCTGCTCTCTGTGCCGTCGTTCAGCGCGTATTCGTCCTCGTCACAGCCTTTTCATTTATAGATTGGCGCTGATTATACCCATAATAGGCAAAGAGTCAAGCCCTCACTCGGTAACATTTATCTTTGACTTGACACGGCACTCTAGGTGTGTAATTTTTATTCGCGGAACACCTTATCAATCGTTACCTTTTATACAGGATAACCGTCATGTAAATGGCGGAAGGCATGGTTTTTAGATCAATTGGCGGCCGGACAAGGACCGCGCACGAATTTGCGTTCATATATCAGACTACCTGCCGTCTGTTCATCGATCGAACCCGTGATAGTCAGCGCATTACGCCCATTGAAACCGTCGAAGTAACTGCTCGGGCTTAAGCCTGAGCAGTTACAAATGAGCAATACTGGATAAAGCTATATTAGCAACCAACAAAAATTTGACCTATGAAGAACGTCATGTGCTGCCAGATGTTGGGTCTGTTTCTCGGGAATAGCCAGTGAGTAAAAAGTTTGGTCCTACCGAGAGAAATATAGAAAAGCTGCTGAAAAACCTGAGCGCAGATAAAAAGCCGTACCCAAAGAACCTATTGGAGGCCAGGCGCGCTACTTACCTGTCACAGGTGACCTCGGTGGCTGGCAGTCGGCTGCATCTCAAGAAAGGAAATGGACGGGGCGGTTCACCGCATGCCTCTGCGCCCATGACTCCGCTCATGAAGGGAGTTCTGACGGCGCTGGTAGTCGTGTTCATGCGCATCGGGGATTATGTCGAGAACTTCACCACCGAGAGCGCCCGGCGTGCTGTCAAGGAACTTACCGCCCTTGCTCCACAAACTGCCCGCGTGGAACGCAACGGCCAGGAAACCGAAATCCCTGTCGGCGAAGTGAAGATCGGGGAAACGGTGATTGTGCGTCCCGGCGAGAAGATTCCAGTGGACGGCGAAGTGATTGGCGGCCAGGCCACGATAGACCAGTCCGCGATCACGGGCGAGTCTATGCCTGTCGAAGCTGCAGGCGGTACACACGTTTACGCTGCGACGATCGCAAAACTTGGCAGTCTACGCATTCGCGTCGAACGCATCGGGACGGATACCACCTTTGGACGCGTGGTCAAAATGGTAGAGGAAGCCGAAGCGCACCGTGCCGACGTTCAGCGCATCGCCGACAGGTTCAGCGCCTGGTACCTGCCGGTCGTCGCCGTTATCGCTGCGTTGACCTTTCTGGTTAGCCGAAATCCGTTAGCCACCGCGGCCGTCCTGCTGGTGGCATGTTCCTGCTCCTTTGCGCTGGCGACCCCGGTTGCCATGCTTGCCTCGGTGGGTGCGAGCGCCAGACGGGGACTGTTGATCAAGGGCGGCAAATATCTCGAAACGCTGGCCCGCGCCGATGTCCTGCTGGTGGACAAGACCGGCACGCTCACCCTCGGCCAGCCACAGGTGTCGGACGTTTTCTCGTTGAGCGGTCTATCTCGTACCGAAGTCTTGGCATTTGCTGCTTCCACCGAGCGTTATTCTGAGCATCCGCTGGCAGAAGCTGTGCGCTCGCTGGCACGTGAGGAGAATGTGGCACTGCTCGAACCGGATGAATTCGAAGCGGTACCCGGCCTGGGGGTGCGCGCCCTCATCAACGGTCAGCAAATTGCGGTAGGCAATCACCGAATGGTTTCTGCCCCCAGTTCATTGCCATTGGCTGCTGATCTGGAAGCACAGGGCAAAACGCTTCTGTTCGTAGAAAGGAACAAGGAACTGGTTGGCGTGCTGGCGGCCTCGGATACCTTGCGCCCTGAAGTCCCCGTAGCGCTGGAAACAGCTCGGGCTCTGGGTATCCGTCACATCGAGTTGCTGACGGGAGATAATGAACGAACTGCCTCGACGGTGGCTGAAAAACTGGGCGTTTCTTACCGGGCGAATTTATTGCCGGGGAATAAGATCGAAGTGGTCAAGGAACTTCAGAATAAAGGGTATGTTGTCGTCATGGTGGGGGATGGCGTGAACGATGCGCCCGCTCTTGCCCAGGCGGACGTCGGTATTGCGATGGGGGCGGCTGGCACAGATGTCGCCATCGAAGCGGCACACATTGCCTTGATGCGCGAAGATTGGACTCTCGTGCCCGAAGTGTTGAAGATCGCCCGCAGGACTATGCGGGTGGTCAAAGTCAACTTGGCCTTTACCACCCTATACAATATTGTGGGATTGACTCTGGCGGCCTTTGGGGTTCTTCCCCCGGTGTTGGCTGCCGCGGCACAGTCCCTGCCTGACATTGGGATTATGGGGAATTCTGCCAGGTTGCTGAAACAGAAATAACGTATTAAGTATAAAATGGAGAACGCCTATTGGCTGCCGATAGACATTCTGTTTGCTTACGTGCATAACGTCCCACAAATTTATCGGGAAATTTGGTTATAGCACCACATATAGCTGCCCAGCGGGGTACATATCTGGGATACGGGTATAAAATCCGACCGTTATTAACCCAACAGGTTGGATGAACAGAAAGGATACATGTTTTCCAAGGCTACCCGGCGTTTTGGGTAGCTTTTTTTGTTTGAGAATAGGTTATAAGTTGCGCTTGACGCCTCCATTGCCTTATGCTAGTATCATATTCGGAGAGTAGTTGCTCCAACTTCTATGGCAAAAAACAAGGTCTGAATCCAAAATTACCGGATCTGTGTTTTGTAAAATCGGGACGTCGCATGAAGGATACCAGCGCATATCTCACTAACAGGTTTTTTGCCTTTGATTGGTTACTACGAGGTAAAAATTTCCTACACTCTGATATCTTTACCCTGGTTTGGACCAGGATAGATCAGGGATAATAAACAATGAAGGAGATTCGCATGGGGACCAAACACTTTCTACTTTTTTTGGTGCTCGTGATCACCGTGGGTATGGTAGCTTGTACCCGACCCGCCTCCACGGCGCCGACGGAGAGCGCCTCCGGCGGTGGTCTGATCATCCCTGAGGGAGCTTTCGGAGCGGAGACGCCAGATGTGATGGCTACTTTATTGGCGAGTGGGTTTATGACCCAGACTGCTATTGCTGAAATGGGAGAGGGGATAGGAGGGGGGGAAGGTGCTGAAGCCCCTACAGAAGCTGCTGGTGCACCTGCGGCTCCGGGTATGGTTGAATTTACTCCTACAACCCAGGCTGCAGCCGCCACCCCGTTCCCCACGGCAACTTCTACATTGGCTCCTGTCCAGACGGTCACCGTTCCGGAGACGTATGTTTTGCATAAGGGAGAATTTCCCTATTGCATTTCCCGGCGCTTCGATGTTGACCCCAACGAATTACTTGCCTTGAATGGGTTAAGCCGTGGAGAAAATACATACCCCGGTCAGACGTTGAAAATCCCACAGAGTGGTAAGAAATTCCCGGGCGAGAGGGCGTTACAGCCGCATCCAACCACCTATACGGTTAAGGCTGGAGATACACTTTACACCATCGCCTGCTGGTTTGGCGATGTTGCTCCAGAGGCAATCGCCCAAGGAAACGGGTTGAGTATGGATGCCGAGCTTACCACAGGACAGACGTTGCAGATTCCTTGATATTTTTCTTTTCTCGATACTATATGAGAGTAGCTGAACCGCTCAGCTACTCTCTCTATTTTTAGGGAGCATTAATTATGAACTTTGAGTTGTTGCAGTCTGAGGTTGTGTTTCACGGAAGGGTGTTCAACGTGCGTCGCGATCATCTAAGCTTGCCGGACGGAAAAGTGTTGGTTTTGGATATCGTTACTCATCACGGTTCTGTGGTGCTCGTGCCCGTGGATGGGGAAGGAAAGATATGGTTCGTACGCCAGTATCGTCATTCGATAGGTGAGGAGCTGTTGGAGTTGCCAGCGGGGGTATTGAGCCCTGGCGAAAGTGCAGAGGATTGCGCTTTGCGAGAGATCCGCGAAGAAATAGGCATGAGCCCGGAGGGTTTGCAACGCATCGGTGAATTCTACCTGGCACCTGGTTATTCCACCGAATGTATGCAAGTATATTTAGCCCAGGGACTGTACTCCAATCCCTTATTGCCTGATGAAGGAGAGTACCTCCAGGTTGTGACCATTCCTGTGGCGGAGACATACAAGATGGTGATGAGGGGTGAGCTGCGAGATACCAAGAGTTTGGCCGCCCTGCATTTATCCAGGTCGCATCTTATAGATAAGTGGGCTACATAGACTACCAAGATATCAAGGGCATTAAAGTGAAACGTTGACGCCCTTCGTTTGGGTCTGGTACAATGCGGCGTGTCTGGTGCGTGGTACCCTTCGCCCAGGCCTGCTTTATGCAGAAGAAAAATTACGCTGATGGGTAAAAATCGAGAAAGGGCTTGAGAAAAATGAAAGTAATGCTTTTAAAGGATGTTTATAAATTAGGCCGCGCTGGTGATATTAAGAGAGTTGCTGACGGTTATGGTCGTAATTACTTAATTCCCCAGGGTTTGGCGGTGTTAGCTACACCAGGTGTTATGAAGCAGGCGGAACGCATTCGAATGCAAGCCTCCGCTCAACGCCAGGCGTTGAATCTGGAATTGGGTGGCGTAGCTGAGAAGATCGGCCAACTGGCACTTACTTTTGCAGCCAAAGCCGGGGAGACTGGTACCCTTTACGGCTCGGTCACCACACAAATGATCGCTGAAGCAATTTCAGAGAGAATTGGCACCGAGGTTGCTCGACGTCAGATAGACTCGCAACCTCTACGCGCCTTAGGTGAATATATAGTGCCAGTGCGTCTGACTGTGGATTTGATCCCGGAAGTACGTGTAATTGTCTACCGCGAAGGCGAAGCGTCTCCTACGGTAATGGAAAGCGAGCCTTCTGAAGTGCTTGAAAGCCCCGAAACTGAGGCAGAGGAGGGAGAAGAAGTATTGGAGGCTGAAACGGTTACTGAAGAGGCGCCTTCAAATGAAAATATTTCCAACGAGTAAATTGGTTTGTATGAGAGCACCGACCAGGGCTTAGCAGGCGCGCCCCAGGTCGGTGTTTTTCTTTTTTATGTCAGAAGAAATCGGTCGTCAACTTCGAGAGGCACGTCTAGCTCGACAGCTTACCTTAGATGACGCTGCCCGAGCAACCCGCATTCGTCGCCCCTGGCTAGAAGCGATGGAGTCGGGCAATTTCGCCTCCATGCCCTCCACAGCACAGGCACGTGGTTTCTTGCGTTCTTATGCCGATTATCTGGGCTTGCCCCCAGAACCTTTGCTGTATGCCATGGATGGGGAACCCATTCCATCAACGGCACCCAGCCTGAAATCCCCTCCTGCTAGCATGCCCCCATCTGAGGAGGTGAAACCACTTCAGGACGCCTCCCAGATATTTGCTGAGATTGGTCAAACATTACGTCAGCGTCGCGAAGTGTTGAGCCTCACATTGGAAGAAGTGGAGCGCCATACCCGCATCCGTGAACATTACTTGAAGGCTATAGAGAGAGGTCATTTTGATGACTTGCCCTCTCCCGTTCAAGGACGTGGTATGTTACACAATTACGCCAACTTTTTAAGTTTGGATGTTGAGCGTGTTCTGTTACGTTTTGCGGATGGTTTACAAGCCAAACTAACACCCAGGCCTGTACCTCAACAAAAGCGAAAGCGTGGCTTTTTACCGGCTTCATGGCGGAGGATATTCTCGGGGGATGTGGTGTTTGGGTTATCGGCTATTATCCTGGTGGTCGTGTTTGTGATTTGGGGAGCAGGATATTTGGACGTTGTGGGGGAACGTGAGGCCGAGGAGGCCACGGCGCCTTCCATTGCAGAAGTGTTACTGGCTTCTCCGAGTCCCACAACCAGCCCTACAATTCAAACTCCACAGGTTGCCACTCCGGAGGTGGTCGTCGCTCCTGTTACCGAAACACCAGGAGCTCCCCCGCCGCCGGAGATGAACGCACCCATACAGGTATATGTTATTGTCCTACAACGCACCTGGGTGCGAGTGACCGTTGATGGTAAAGTTGAATTGGAAGGACGAGTGCTCCCAGGGACGGCGTATCCCTTTGGGGGCAATAACCAGGTTGAAATCCTCACTGGCAATGGAGCAGCCTTAGAAGTGATGTTCAATGGTGTGTCGTTGGGCCCGTTGGGAATTTACGGTGAGGTTATAGACCGTATTTTCACATCGGCTGGACCGCAAACTCCCACACCTACACATACCCCCACAGCAACCCCCACACCGCTAGAAAGCCCGACCCCGACAGCGACCCCTCTCTACACACCGACACCCTTAGAAGTTGCGCCCTGAACGGTTGGCATGAATATAGAGGGAGGTAATCGTGCTTGACTTCCATGTGCCCGAACTACGTTTCGCTGTTGAGGCTGTACGGCGAGCAGCGCAGTTGGTACAGCGTGTACAGGCTGCGATGGTATCTCCTGTACTGACAAAGGAGGACCGCTCACCAGTCACAGTAGCAGATTTTTCCTCTCAGGCACTCATTAGCGGATTGTTGGTCGAGGCATTTCCTGAAGACTCCCTGGTGGCAGAAGAGGCTTCCGCGGAATTACGCCAGCACCAGAGCACTGAAATTTTGAACCGGGTGGTGGAATTTGTGGGAAGAGATCTGGAACAATCTACGCCAGAGCTGGTTTGTGAGTGGCTTGACCGCGGAGCCGGACAGCCTGCAGACCGATTTTGGACTCTTGACCCCATTGACGGCACGAAAGGTTTTCTCCGCGGCGATCAGTATGCTGTAGCGTTGGCCTTGCTTGTGGACGGGCAGGTACAGATTGGGGTATTGGGTTGTCCCAGCCTGAACTTGGGCTATTACTCCGAGGTGGGTAGTCCGGGTTCGGTTGTTGTCGCTGTGCGGAATGAGGGGGCCTGGGTAACTCCTCTTTATTACGGATCGAACTTTGTTCGGTTGCGCGTATCTGAACGGGATGAACCTTCTGAGGCACGCTTGTTACGCTCTTTCGAGGATGAACACACAAATGTGAGCCAGATGGACATGTTTTCCCACATGCTGGGTGTGCAGACTGATCCGGTTTGCATGGATAGCCAGGCGAAGTACGCCGTCCTGGCTGCCGGACAGGGAGATCTCTACCTGCGGCTGCTATCATCCAGCAAGCCCAATTACCGTGAAAAAATTTGGGATCAGACGGCCGGTTCTTTACTGGTACAGGAAGCAGGCGGCTGTGTCACTGATTTGGATGGTCATCCTTTGGATTTTTCTGTGGGGCGGACTCTGGTACGGAATAGGGGTGTTTTGGCCTCGAATGGAATCCTGCACGAGGCGGCATTAATGGCTCTTAAGAAAATCAGGGCTTGATATTTTCAAGTAAAATAACCCTTCGATCGCCGTATTGACTCTGCTTGCCGTTCGATCGCCTGTGTCTACGGCAATAGTGCAATCGGGTCGAACGTACCTTTCGTTTAGGTTATTAACGAAATATTCTCCGAGGTTCCGGATATCGTGTCACGCGCTGATCGTGCTGCCTTGTTACTGGTCTTGATTACAATACCCTTCACCTGGTTGATTGCTGAGGGAGTGTTCGAGCGCATGCCTCACCTGGAGGACGAGATGGCGTTTGTCTGGCAGGCTCAGGTGATTGCCCACGGCGATTTGACGATTGCCTCTCCGCCCCATCCCAAAAGTTTTTTAGTTCCCTTTGTGATTGATTACCAGGGGCAGCGCTTTGCCAAATATCCGTTGGGTTGGCCGGTTGTGCTCTCGTTAGGCGAGCGCCTGGGGGTGCCTCATCTTATCAATCCACTCTTGGCTGCTCTTGCCATCTGGTTGACCTATCGTCTGGGGAAGAAGTTGTTCGGAGCGAAGGTTGGATTACTTGCCGCCCTGCTCACGCTTTCGTCCCCCTTTTTCCTGATGAATTCGGGGACCCTGCTCTCACACCCTTTTGGGTTGGTGTTGAGCCTGGTTTTTGTCCTTGCCTGGATAGATACCTGCGGAGCTTCGGAACACCTTCCCGCGTGGTTGCCCCCTCTGACTGCAGGCTCGTCCTTAGGCTTGTTGGTGTTAACCCGTCCACTCACGGCTTTGGGTGTTGCCCTCCCATTTGGAATTCACGGTATGTATCTATTGATTTCCCGCCGTGACCGGGTAAAACCCTTGCGGATTATTACCGTGGGTACCTTGGCGCTTGGAGTGGGGAGTTTGCATTTCCTTTGGCAATACGCCCTTACTGGGGATCCCTGGTTGAACCCTTACACGTTGTGGTGGTCGTACGACAAAATCGGTTTTGGTTCGGGAGCAGGTATCACAACTACTGGACATAGCCTGTACCTGGGCTGGGTGAACACAGTATTCAATCTGCATATGGGCCTGTATGATTTGTATGGATGGGGACCATTTTCTGTTTGTTTTCTACCCTTTGGATTATGGGCGATCCGTAAAAATTCACCTGCTTTATTGATGACAGCAGTTTTTCCAAGTCTGGTTTTTGTGTACTTGTTCTATTGGGTGGGATCGTGGTTGTTTGGTCCCCGTTACTACTATGAAGGGCTCTACAGCCTGACGTTAATCAGCGCCGCGGGCGTGGTGTGGGTAAAGGGATTGTTTGGGTCGCAGGGGAAAGCGTGGACGTTTTTAACTACCGGACAAAAGGTGCGTTCAATTGCGGTATGTACGTGGCTGGCGCTGTTCGTTGGGGTGAACCTGGCTGTTTATCTACCCCTACGGCTGGATGGGTTGTACGGTTTATACGGAATTAACCGTTCCCGATTACAACCATTCCTGACAGAAGAAGCCCAGGCGCTTGTTCCTGCCCTGGTTATTGTCCATCCGGATCAATGGACGGAGTATGGGGCGTTGTTAGACCTTGAAGACCCTTATCTCACCTCCCCATTCATATTTGCATACACCCGTGGGGGGAAAGCAGATGCTGAACTAGCCAGCACATACCCTGAACGTACTACAGTACATTATTATCCTCAAGACCCATATGTGTTCATTATCTATGGAAAGTAAGCGCTGGTAAGCGGAATCCAGTAACTCTTTCTGGAAGTTGGGGAAATCAGGCGTCCATACTTCCCGGTAAAATAAACCAAGCCGAGCACAAAAACATGCTCGGCTTCGTGATTGAGTTTACGAGATTGACTTTTACGGGCGGGTCATCTCCGAGACATCACCACCAAGCGCTTCGATGCTATCAATGAGCAATTGGATGATGTACTTGGCATTGTGAGCAAAGCCGCCCGGATCCTTCAAAGCAAACTGGTAGTTGTAGGCAGCTTCAAGCAGAGTGGGTGTCCAGGTAGAGTAGTTCTTACCAGCTTCGTCGAAGAAATATGGGTAGCGGCCTGGATTGTAGACGATACCAGCGGTGGCCTCATTGCCAGCAGTGTAGGTCTGCATGGCTGCATACAGGGCGTCAATAAGGGTCTCGATCTCACCTGCCATACCTTCGGTCACATCGCCATCGCCGTCGTAATCCACTGCCGACATGCGGATACTTGTGACATCTTCGACGCCAACATGGCAACCGAGGCAGGCATCTTTCTGTACTTCCAGCTCGTGAGCGTCATGGCAGTTGGTGCAGCTTTGATACCCGGGCACGTGCTCGAAATAACCGACGTACTCCTTGCCAGGGAACTCAAACCCGCCACCAACTTCGGAGCCGTAGCGAGTAGCGCCTGCAGCGAAGTAATGAACGTTGATGAAGCTTTGGCCCTCGAGAACCGTATCCGCGTCCTTACCCGTCACGACCTCATTGACACTGGCACCGGACTCTTGTCCCTGGTGACAGCTCATGCAAAGATTGTTGTCTGGATTGCCACTGTCAATCTTAACTCCACTGGGGAAGGTGGTTGCAGCCACTTCGTAACGAGCGGGCCAGTTGGCACCATCGTGGCAGGTGGAGCACATGAAGCCGTTAGAAGGGAGCGTTGAGACATTGATACCTTCCTTGAGAAAGAACGGCAGACCATCAGCACTATGGCATTTGGCGCAGCTGGCCGAGACTACACCGTCAGCGCGAGTACCCGGATCCCAATGGCGAAAAGCATCAGCAGATCCATCGAAGTGACCAGCATCGGAGCGATGTTTGCAGGCGGCATCAGCGTTCAAATCTTCTATGGAGTCACACAGGAGTTGGATGATGTACTTACCACCGTGTGCAAATGCGCCCGGATCTTTCAAAGAGAACTGGTAGTTGTAGGCAGCTCGCAACAGGCGTGGTGTCCAACTTACATACCTGTTGGAGTAGGTTGCCTCACCCTCGGTCACAGTGCCATTACCATCGGTGTCAATGAAGAAGTAGGGATAACTTTGAACGTCGTAAACGATGCCAATACCAGCAACTCCGGTTGCGTAGGCCTGAATCTCGGCGTACAGCTTTTCCTGCAAGCCCGCGATTTCGTAAGCGATACCTTCGGTTATATCCCCATCCTCGTCGTAGTCCATGGCTGAGCCTTCCATCCGGAAGTCCTGGAACTCACCTTCACCGTGACAGAGTACGCATGCCTCTGCCCGAACCTGCAGGCTATGGGAATCGTGGCATTCGAAGCAGGTGTCAAACTCCTCGACGTGAGCAAAGACGCCATCATAAGCTTTGCCATCATACTCATAGCCACCTTTGGCAAAGGTGCCGTACTTGGTGGCAGCAGCAGCGAAGTAATGGACATTCGCAAAGCCCAAATCAGCCAGTACTGTATCAGGATCGGCTTCCTGGGCGGTCTCAACGCCAGCAGCTTCAGCAATGCGATTATCCACGCTGAGCTTGGACTCGCGTCCCTGGTGGCACTCCATACAACGTGATTCGTCACCCAGATTAGTCAGTTCAATACCCGAAGGCATGATTACGCTGGTCTTCGACGTGGATACATCGTTGTGGCAGGCTATGCATTGAATGCCATTATTTTCGAGTGCGGTAACTTCGACATTGACTAGGCCGGCCTCAGAACCATCAGCCCCCAGGAAGTCCAGATATCCGAGGGTGCTGTGGCATTTAGCACAAGCTAAGGAAACCACGGGGGGGTCATCCTCATCCCAATGGCGGAAGGCTTCCGCTTCGGTATCCGCATGACCTGAGGATGCCCATAGATCCTGGAAGGGGATCTCCACCTCCGGCTCTATTGGAACCTCTTTGGTCACTTCAACCAGGCGCGTGACTTCAACGGGTACAGTAACCTCAACCTGTTGGGGTGCACAACTCACCGCGACCAAGGCCAGGCCGATGAGAAGTAAGATAAAAGGTATGCCACGTTTTATGTTTTGAAGCATTATTCACCTCCAACCTGATAACTTGATGTATGAATAAAACGATAGGTTCTTCCAAAATTCTACAGAAAACACGGGTGCTCTTTTTGGATGCCTTGAAAAAATCTCCACCTCCTTAGTTATTGGGTTCTGATTTGTGTGCACTGGTGTAGCGAGGTGTTCTGTATGTTAGTAAAAAGTAAGTAGCTGGACCAAAGGCAAACGTCTGGAGGCTATATTTGTCTGTAAAATCACAAACCGGTATCCGGGCTTATTATGATGGAGAAGATAGTAACCAACAATACCCGTTGGTCTGAGCAATGACGCAATTCGGGGTAGGTATTGCTTTGTTAATGGCTGTCAAAATGGGTGGTTATTAATTTACCCGTTTGGGCGGGAGGATTGGTCTGATTTCCCCTCTTGTTGTTCAGAGATGGTTACATATGGGGTTTTATAACCCCTACACGGATAGCATGGATGACCGCTTCAGTACGGTTCTGGACGTTTAATTTTTGTAATATGTTTCGAATGTGATATTTAACTGTATTTTCACTGATTTCCAGCTTCTGTGCGATGGCTTTGTTTGCCAGGCCTTCTGCGACCAATTCGAGAAGCTCAATTTCACGTGTTGTTAAGCTTGGCTCGGGTTTCTGTTTTTCTTGATTAGTAATTCGAAAGCCCTCGATCAAGCGGGCGGTGGTTTTTCTGGTCAGTGCCGCCTCGCCCTCCTTCAACCCATTGATCATCTCAAGGAATTGTGAGGCGTTCAAGTTTTTCAATAAGTAACCATTGGCGCCAGCTTTGATTGCTGCCAGTAAATCCTCGTCTTCATCCGAGACGGTGAGCATGACCACATGGATGTCAGGGAATTCAGTTTTTATTTCTCGCAAGGCTTCCAGGCCACTTAGATGGGGCATCGTGATGTCCATGAGCACAATGTCGGGCTTTAACCGGCGTGTTTCCTGGATAGCTTGTTCCCCATCACCAGCTTGACCAACTACCTCGAACCCAGAAGCTTCTAGTAGACTGACAATCCCGTCTCGAAATAGAGAGTGATCATCGGCGACCAGCACGCGCATAGAATTAATTCTCCCCAACTTTGAGCGATACTTTTACGCTGGTGCCGAGTCCAAATGTAGAGAAAATTTTGAGGTTGGCACCAATACTCTCGGACCTCTCGCGCATGATGTTCAGTCCAAATTGTGGTCGGTGATCGTCCTGATAGCTCTGCACATCGAAACCTTTCCCATCATCCCGGATAGTCATCTCAAGTTCTTTCCCGTTGGAGGCTAAATGTATCCATGCATGAGTGGCATTGGCGTGCTTGCGTACGTTCGTCAGTGCTTCCTGGACGATGCGTAATAGGTGTAATTCTACTTCTGCAGGAAGTTGAAAATGGATTATATCCGGGGAAACTTCTAGGGACGTTGGTAGACCGCTTAATTGACTGAATTGATTGCAATAATGCTCAAGCCTGGTGATCAAGCCCCCGTTCATCTCACTAGATATTTTTAGGCCAAGAATCGCCTCGCGGGTATCCACAAAGAGGTTGCGTGCCGATTCTTCCAATTGGGAGAGGTAGCCTTGTGCTTCTTCGTATCTACGGTTATTTAAAAGTAAACGTATTGCCATCGCTTTCGTGTTTACATAACCCAGTAGTTGAGCCAGTCCATCGTGCAGTTCGCGGGCAATCCGTTTTCGTTCCTCTATGATGGCCTTGTGTCGCACCTGGCTGCGTTCTTCCTGTTCACGAACATGTTGTTCGAGGTCTTCAGCCATACGGTTGAAAGTCTCGCTTAATTCGTCCAATTCATCTTTAGGAAGCGAAGGGGTCGGTATTCGAGCTGAAAAATCACTTTTTGCCAGGCGAGCCAGAGGTTCTTTTAATACCTCAATTCGCCTAACAACTGACAAATGTAGAAGCAGATATACCCCTACCGAAACAAGCACAGTTAATATCAGGGAGATGAAAAGATCGTATCGTAAATCATGGATGAGTTGACTTTCTATGTCCTTGAGAGATACGTCTATAAACAACATTCCCAGGTGTTTTGTTGGTGCTGTGTGGCAGTCACGACAGGCTTCCTCATTGTCTATGGGGGAAGCAATGCGCAAGGTGGTTGGAGAAGAGGTGATTTGGATGGATCGTGGTCTTGTATCTGCTGGCAGGTGATGGCATTCATCACAGCCTGAGGATTTCAAGTCGATAATTTCACCGACTGCTTCTTTTTTACTGTCCGCTCCCACCCTGCCCTGTGGGTCTATAACCATTATTCTCTGAATGTTTTCCAAGCTGCCAATGTCGGTGGTTATGTTGATAAGGTGGTCACGCTCATTCATCAACATGGCATGACGTAGAGCGCCCAATGTGATTTGACCCAATTGTTGAGTGGTTAAATGTAATTGCTCCTTAAGCAACTGCTGTTCTCGTTGGTAATGACTCAAGGCAAGCCCGGATAACAACAATAAAACAGGTAACGCGATGCCTAAGGCGAATTTGAAACGCAGGCTGGATTTTGTTAGTTTTAGTCGGATGGGCATGGATTAGCCCTGTCCAGTATATATCATAATCAACCTACTTAGGCCCCATGATACTGAGGGACAGAAGAGTGTAGGTGATTTTACCAAAACAAATCGCTACGTTGTATAGGGTAGAAATCCCCGGTTTCTTTATGATGGAACGATCTTTTGGGAAACAAACAGCTTGTTGGTGAGAACGAGATACCTTGAGATAGATAAAAGTGTCAAATCCGAGTTTAGTGTATTCAGATCGTCGAGATGGTTGAAATCGTACTCCCCGCGAGCAACTAGGCTGTGACAACGCATTATACATACGCCTGGGCGTTCCTCCACAAAGAGTTCTCGACTTAAACGCATCTTGGTATAGTTGCACAACTGAACAACAGACCAATCTTCACTATGACACAAAGGCCAGTGACTCGATACGCATATCGTGCAAACGGCTCCGAATGATCTGTGCAGCTTTGATGGTCATCCGAAGGGCAAACTCACAGTCTCTCTCAAGAATAGGACGTAATTGCTCACAGTTAAAAGCGATTACTTGGCAGGGTTTAGATGCAACTGCGCTTGCAGAAGATCTATATGGGGGTATTAAGGCGGACCAACCGAATACGTTTCCTTCTGTCACATTACTAACGGTGGTATCGACCATGTCGAGGTTGTTAGTGATTTGGTCTACAAGACTATGTCTTTTGAATTGGTCTGGTATTCCGATGGTTATGTTGACGGAGCCTTCCACTACCATGTAAAAGGTGTTAAGTTCATCTCCCTCGCGGAAGAAAGAATGCCCTCTTTCAACGTGGACTTCATTAGCTACTTTAGCCAGAGTGGCTATTTGGTCTTTGGTCAATCCAGCAAAGAACGGATATCGTCGGATCAATTCGGTTGAAATCATGGTTGCCTCCTAACTGATAACGAGATTGAGAACTAATCAACTTGAAGATCTGTTCGTTCCGTTGGATAACAGAGCCACCACCGTGGGGATGAGCTCAGTAAGGACTTCACGTTTTGGGATATAGGCATTTACGCCTGCCTCCTTTGCCATATCTCGGTAGATCTTGTCAGCATGTGTTGCCAGTATCACGATCTTTGTATATTGCCTGAAAGTCTTAATCGATCGAGCAACCTCAATGCCATTCATTCCCGACAAACACATGTCCATGACAACCAGGTCAGGGTTTTCACGACGGGCTATGGTAATGGCTTGCTCGCCACTTACTGCCTCACATAATCTGTCTCTGGGAAACTCTACCTTGAGCCAGTCACGCAGTGCGTTGCGCACAGCCTTGTGTTCCTCAACAATCAGGATTTTTACAGGCATTCAGAACCCTATCCTAACAAGATCTGATTCTCACACCCTGTAGGTGTACATATTTTCATTGTGCCACAAAGATAGGGGGTTGTCTGCCAGGTGAGTCTGACAGTTCTTGTGAGGGAATCTTGATAAAGATTCTGTAAAGATAGTAAGAGGATTATTCGAGCGGAGTTAGCCCGTATTGGATGGCAAATTTGACTAGAGCAGGAATGTCATTTATCCCCAACTTAAGCATCATGCGACTGCGGTATGTTTCGACAGTCTTAACGGAAATAGATAAGATTTTTGCTATCTCGGCGCTCGACTTGCCCTCAACTACTAGCTGCAAAACCTCCCGTTCACGAAAACTTAGACTAGCAATGGGGCCATCGGAACTAATTGTTTTCACCTGTTGAACATAGTCGTCTATAACGCCATCCGAGATTTTTGGGCTCAAGAAAAAATGCCCAGCATGGACGGTGCGCACAGCGTTAACAACTTCAATGCCGGCAGATTCTTTCAAAATATAACCTCGTGCCCCGGCTTTTAATGCACCGGAGATGTGTTCTGAGGTAGAGTGCATTGAGAGGATGATGATTTGGGTGGAAATACAGGACTGGACTATTTTCTGAGTAGCATCGATGCCATTCAGCTCGGGCATGGCAATGTCCATCACTACAATGTCGGGACAGAGCTCTAAAACTCTTTTCACGGCTTCCCGCCCATTGGATGCATCGCCAATAACTTTGATATCATGTTGTGCTTCCAACAAGAAGCGTAGTCCATCGCGAACTACTGCGTGGTCGTCAGCTAGAAAGACGGTGATATCGTTCATAGATTTATTTCTACGATCACTCGCGTACCTTGTCCGGGAGCGGTCTCAATGTGGAAATGACCATCAACCGCCTCAGCTCTCTCGGTCATGCTCAATATTCCCCATCCCCTCTGTTCATCGCCCTCAGCGAGGTGAGCCAGATCAAAGCCGATACCATTGTCAGCAATAACCAGGCGTAAGGTTTTGTCTTCTATGTCCATATTCACTGTTACCAAGCTGGCCTGAGAGTGTTTAGCAACGTTCGTCATTGCTTCCTGAGCAATGCAGAACAGGGCATTTTCGACTCTGTCAGCCATCCTGGGGATGGGATCTTCAGGGTATACACTCACAGTGATATCCGTCCGGCGAGTGAACTGCTCTGCGTACCAACGCAGCGCAGCAACCAAACCATAATCGTCCAACACTGGAGGTCGAAGGTTAGCCATCACATCTCGAATCCGTTCCGTGGTTTGTTCAACCAATAAAGCTGAATCGTCCAGATGGAAATGCACAGATTCATCCACGATATCTGGCAGCTGTGCTCGAATGATGTTCAAATTAATACCAAGAGCGGTCAGGTTTTGCCCGACTTGATCGTGTAGTTCCTGTGCAAGTCGCCGTCTTTCATTTTCTGCTACTTCAGCTAACCGCATGGCTAAGGCACGGTGGCGCTCCGCGTATTTCTGTAATTTCTCCTCTGTCAGTTTCCGGTCAGTGATATCTCGAATAACCTCGATAATTCCCTGAAATGTACTGTCTGCTCCCCAAAGAGGCGAGGCAACAATTTCAACGATACGCTGTTCTCCATCTGCCTGGTGGTGTTTATGCTCTACAACCACAGTCTTGCTGAATTCCCGCACCTGAGCAAGGGGACAGGGATGTTCCAGACCATTGCAGGGGGTTTCACGTTTGTGAGATATTTGATAACAAAATGAGGGTTTTGTTTTGGACGATTCATTGACAGAAAAGGCTTGAGCGGCTCGATTCATTAGTTCTACCTGGTAATTGGTGCTGATTACCATGATTGGATTAGCTATGCCGTTAATAATAGACTGTTGAAATGCACGAGCTGCTTCTAATGCTTCCTTGGCCAGTTTTTGTTCAGTGATGTCACGTTGTATTGCCAGAAAACCGACAATATTACCCTGGTCGTCGAAAATTGGGTTGGTAGTACTTTCAACGGTTACCAGCTTTCCATCCTTACACTTGTTGACAAACTCCCTCATTACGGTGTTCTTATTGAGCAAGGTCTCCCAAAAAACCTCATATTCATGTTGGGTGACCAAGCCGCTTTTCAATATTCGGGGTGTATTTTTTCCTATAATATCCTTAACGTCATAACCGTAGAGATTGGTGAATTCTGGATTGATATACGTGATGATCCCCTGTTGGTCGGTAAGGAAAATAGCATCGCCAGATGCTTCGACCGCTTTTCTCAACATCAATAATTCTCTCGATGGCTGCCCGTTTTGGTTGGTTTCACTCTGGTTGGGTTGCGAGGTTATTTGATTTTTATGAAAAGCAGATTTTTTCGAAAAGAAGCGAGCCATTACACTCAGCACCTCACTCCAAACTCTTCTCAATATTCTAATATTTGATGTTCTGGATCCTGGCATCTTCCTGGGGAGTTTTTTTGAGACCAAACCTGTGTAAGGAAAGCTACAGAGAATTATCATCTGCAACCTTTTCAAGTTCGATTGTATCATAAGGAGATCTCAAGCTTGTAAGCATCATATGGAAAAAATTAAGTAATACCGTTCTTGTAAACTATTGGCTACAGCGATCGTGTTGGCCTCTTTATCCTGAACATCTGTCTTCTCTTTTCTCCTGGCGCTTTTACATTTAGGGTATTTCATTTGCTAATCCAACTCATAACCTCGTTGGTGTTCATCATTCCTCCCCAATTTCAACTAACCGGAAAATTGGGTTGTGGTAACATAACCGCACAGGTTCGTGCTGAGGTATATACCAATTATCGTTTTGGATTCAGCGTATGGATAGCAAGACACTTGCACTAATTTTCTTTCCTTACGGTTTGGCTTTTTTTAGTATGGGGTTGGTTGTTGCATTGGAAGGAGGACGAGGTTCTGACATTCGATTGCGACATGCTCTGCGGCCATTAGCTGGTTTTGGACTCATCCATGGTATCCATGAGTGGTTAGAAATGCTCCAGGGGTTGGAATTATTACCGTGGCAAAACAACTTTCCGCTTGTGTGGGAGGCCGTGCGGTTGGCCTTGTTAGCTTTCTCCTTTCTATCTCTTGGAGCTTTTGGGGCTTCTCTACTTTCTCCAAGTAGCCCTGTGAGGAGGATAAGTTTGCTGGTACCCCTGGTTCAGGTGACCTTATGGGGATTTGGTGTGATGAGTATGCACGGTAAATTTCCAGGGGGTGAGGAAATGTGGAACGTGGCCGATGTTTGGACACGGTATATTCTAGGTGTACCTTCTGCCCTGGTGGCTTGTGTGGGGTTAATCGTCCAGCAACGGGCTTTTCGTCGAGCGGGCATGGAACAGTTTGGTCGGGATAGCTTGTGGGCGGCTGTGGCTTTTGCCTGGTACGGATTAATTGGGCAGATGTTTACTCGGGAAAGTTTATTGTTTCCTTCACGGTATATTAATCAAGCTCTCTTTTTGCACATATTTGGGTTTCCTGTTCAGATTTTACGGGCTACAGCAGCGATCGTGGCGGCCGCATTTATTATCCGATTTCTGCGCTCATTTGAAGTGGAAAGGCAACGTCAAATTGCAGATTTGCAGGCCGCGCGCTTGCGGGAAGCTCAACGGCGTGAAGCCTTACGTGGCGATCTTCTCCGACGAGTAGTTGCGGCTCAGGAGTCCGAACGTCAGCGTGTGGCGCGTGAATTGCACGATGAAACCGGTCAGGCATTGATAGCTATTGGTTTGGGGTTGCGCGGAGTAAGTACCGAAATAAAACAAAACAAAGCGCAGGCAGTGGAGAACCTAAAGAATTTGGAAGAGCTGGTTCTGCACTCTCTGGATGAGTTACAACGCTTGGTTGCTGACCTGCGCCCTTCGCACCTGGATGACCTGGGTTTAGCAGCCGCGCTGCGTTGGTATGCCAGTGATGTTATGAAACGCGTGCCCCTGGGGGTACATGTAGAGGTGAGCGGTGAACCCCGTCCTCTTTCTGCTCCGATAAAAATAGCCCTTTTTCGTATTGCACAGGAGGCACTAACGAACGTGATCAAACATGCGGAGGCAGCGGAGGCAAACATCCAATTGCGTTTTACGAATAGTGCGGTCAGTGTACGAATTGAAGACAATGGGAGAGGTTTTGATGTGGATGCTGCGACCAGCAGTGGGATGTCATCTTGGGGACTTTTGGGCATGAGGGAACGGGCATCCTTGTTGGGCGGAAATTTCACCCTGCAATCGCAGCCAGGGGCAGGCACTTGCGTAGAAGTAGTAATTCCGTATGAGCAACGGAAAACACGAATAGGGAGAGAGGAGTCTGATGACGATACGTCTGATATTGGTTGACGATCATGCTGTAATTCGGTCAGGTTTGAGAATGCTTTTGGAGGACGCCACAGATCTTGAGATTGTGGGTGAGATGGGGACCGCTCGGGAGGTGCTGGAAGCGGTTGAAAAGTTGAGACCAGATGTGGTCTTGCTGGATATCGGGCTCCCCGATCTATCTGGAATTGAGGCTGCTCGCCAGATCAAACAACGATGGCCTGAAACAGCCATTGTGGCGTTAACCATTCACGAAGACGAGGAGTATTTTTTCAGGATGTTAGAAGCAGGTGCCAGTGGTTATGTACCTAAACGGGCGGCACCGGATGAACTGATAACAGCTATCCGGGCGGCAGCCGAGGATGAGGTATATCTATACCCCTCTTTAGCGAAACTGCTGGTCCGGGATTACTTATCGACAGGATTCCAAGACAGGTCATCTGATATGATGGACGGGTTGACTCCGCGTGAACAGGAGGTGTTGGTCTACCTGGTAGAAGGGGGTACAAATGCTGAAATTGGAGAACAGCTGCACATTAGTCCGAAAACGGTTTCCCGACATAGAGAAAATATCATGCGGAAGCTGAATTTGCATTCCAGAACCGAGTTGGTTAAGTACGCTATCCGAAAGGGTATCATCCAGCCGTAGAAGACCAACCCTATTATGAGTTACCGGGGTCCGGCAGTCCTTTGCCGGATTTTTGTTTAATTTCAGGACGAGATGATGTTGGGGAGGCGAGATGGGTAGAACACCCCATGAGTAACGTAAATGTGTAGGTGGATTCACCCAGGCTAAAAATCGGGTGAACGTCGAATTTACTTAACAGTGCCAACCTGCTAGACTGAAGGTGGAAAAAAGTTTGGTTGTGTGATTGTGGAGGTGTGCTATGTCCACTGTACTTACTGTTTTGATGCTTATTGTAGTCAGGTTGGTTTTCCCCATCTTAATCCTGTTTTTTCTAGGGACATTGAGGGATAGAAGCTTTCGAAATGCTTATCGGTAATGAGAGGTGAAATGTGGATGGGCTGATGAATGTTTTAGGTTTAATCTTTGCGGTCCTTCTGCGCATCGGTATCCCTGTGGGAATCACGTTCTTAGCGGCGTGGTACTTACGCCGACTGGACGCCCGTTGGCAGGATGAAGCTGAGCAACTACAAAAAGAAGTACAGGTTCCAGTTGCCCTTTCATTACGAACTCCTTGCTGGGAGGTGCGGTTTTGCCCGGAGAAGCGCAAGGGAGATTGTCCTGCTTATGCCTGCCCTGAGATCCCTTGCTGGCAGTTTTTCAGGGAAAACGGTGGGCCGTTAAAAGGGGATTGCCTCGATTGTGTAGTGTTTCTGGAGGCCCCACCCCCGTTTGTAGTACGAGACTCGGATGTGAGAATAGAAGTTTAATTAGCATTTTGGAGTGAGGTGCAGGATGAGAAGAATCTTTACGCGGTTTATTTTTGGCTGCCTTTTTGCATTTCCCTTAATCATGCTGACCTATGTATGGGGACAAGCCGGGTCGGGAAACGCAGTGGATGTCAACAGTTCTGAAATAGAATGCCAGAATTGCCATCCGGCCTTTCAGGAAGCATGGGGATACAGTGCACATGGGTTAGCAGCCACAGAGCCGATCTTCACGGAAGCCTGGCAGGAGAGAGGTAAACCCAAGGAATGTTTGGCTTGTCATACAACAGGGTATGACCCGCTTACGGGGAACTATGTCTCTGAGGGTGTGACCTGTGAGGCTTGCCATAACCCTATTCCTCCCGAGCACCCTGAACGACCCATTCCGGTTGATCGAACGGCTGAGCTGTGTGGGATATGTCACACAGATACGTACTTCGAGTGGCAGGTGAGCAGACACGGTCAGGTCGGACTGGCATGCATCAGTTGCCATGGAGCACATTCCGCAGATGTAAGAATGATGGATGTGTCGGAACTATGTGCCTCGTGTCATGGTACTCGTGCATCGAGATTTGCTCACTCGGAACATCATGCTCAGGGGTTAACCTGTGTTGAATGTCACCTGGGTAGTAGTGAGGAGCCTGTTGGTATGGGTAGCAGTGTCAAGGACCATACTTTCAGTGTGAATTTGGATACCTGCATGAAGTGTCATAATTATCAGGTACACACTCCTCCTGGAATGGAAGATATCAAAGGGAGGGAAGTAAACCCTGAAGTTTTAGCCGCTATGGTTTCCAGCGATAGAGCCGCGGTATCGTCCCAACCCGCTTCTATCAGCCCGATTGGGTATGCCACCCTGGCAGGGTTGGTTGGGATGGCATTTGGCATGATTACTTCCCCCTGGCTGGAGCGTTGGTATCGCCGTTTTTGGCAGGATAGGAGTTGATGGGCATGGAAAGCAAGAATAACGAAGACAGTCAAGAGTTGAAAAGTTCTCTCAACCGACGGGATTTTCTCAAAGTAATGGCAGCAGCCCTTGCTGCTCTGGCAGGGATACGTTTTAGACAGAACTCGGTCTTGGCTTCCTCACCAAAAGGTTCTAACATACACAAATGGGGAATGGTCATAGATCAGGCAAAGTGCACTGGTTGTGGGTATTGCACTCGGTCTTGCCAGGCGCATAACAATATCCCACCAACTATTTATTGGAATCAGGTCCTCTCAGTTGGTGAAGTAAATGGTAAAGAGGTGTTCCTGCCGCGCCCCTGTCAGCATTGCACGAATGCCCCCTGTGTGGAGGTATGTCCTGTGAATGCCAGCTATTATCGGGCAGACGGTATCGTGATGATGAATTATGACCGCTGTATCGGATGCCGTTATTGTGAGATAGCCTGTCCTTATAGTGCCAGAGCGTTTAATTGGGAAGCGTTCACCGGTGAAAACCCTGTCGTGCCTGAGTGGGGGCATCCAGAGGTTGAACGACGTCCGAGGGGAGTGGTGGAAAAGTGTTCGTTCTGTTATCAACGGATAGACCGGGGATTGGCGAACAACCTGGTTCCCGGAGTTGATCCCGAAGCCACGCCTGCATGTGTGGTTGCCTGCCCAGTGGAAGCAAGAGCGTTTGGTGACCTGAATAATCCCGAATCTCGGGTCAGTCGCCTGTTAGCGGAAAACGCCTGGATACGGTTAAGGGAAGATTTGGGCACTGAGACCCATGTGTACTATTTACCTCCGCGGAAGGAGGTAATGGGATGAACATTAAGCAGCAGCTTCTTAAAACCTCAAGATTAACCTGGTGGGTCGCAGGACTTTCCGTAATGATGATCGCTGGGGTGATTTGCGGTTTGATCGTTTTCTATCGCGGTCTGGTGGTGACAAACCTAACTGATCTGGTGCCCTGGGGGTTGTGGATTACCATTGATCTATCATCCATTGCCTTGAGTGCTGGAGCATTTACTCTGTGTGCTGTGGTTTATTTGCTGGGATTGAAGCAGTATCAGCCTGTAGCTCGTACGGCTACGTTTATTGGCATTATCGGCTACAGCATGGCGATGTTCTGCCTGCTTCTTGATATTGGTCGCCCGGAACGCTTTTGGTATGCGTTTGTCTTTTGGAACCCACACTCAGTTCTATGGGAAGTGACCATGTGCGTGGGTCTTTACTTCGGGGTGCTAACTTTGGAGACCTTACCAATTTTTGGGCGAGCTCCCTGGTTACAGCGCTGTTGGCCGCGGTTGGCGTACTG
Organism: Chloroflexota bacterium; assembly: GCA_040758495.1. Classification (GTDB taxonomy): domain Bacteria; phylum Chloroflexota; class Anaerolineae; order Anaerolineales; family JBFLVL01; genus JBFLVL01. The sequence goes on along the minus strand of JBFLVL010000008.1, from coordinate 80,451 downwards.
GCTGGCAAGAGTGCATCATTACGCTCCGATTCTGGCGATTGCCGGACTGGGGTTATCCATGTTACACCAATCGTCGCTGGGTGCTACCTATGGGGTGTTAAAAGCTAAACCTATCTGGTTCCGACCGGATTTATCGGTTTTGTTTATTATTTCAGCGATGGCCGGGGGCATCTCACTAACTGTCCTGGCTTCTATGTTGGCAACATATTTGACCCCTAAAGCTCACGTGGATGATAATTTATTGGAACGCCTGGCCCATGTTGTGGGCTGGGTGTTGGTGGGTTATCTATACTTCCGTTTTTGGGAGGCACTTTCGATGACCTATACATACCAGCCCGGTCGTACGGAAGGCTTGCAATTAATCACCAAAGGTCCCCTCTCATTTAACTTTTGGGTGCTGGAGATTTTTCTAGGAACCGTTATCCCTATCGTGTTTTTGTTAAACAACCGAATACGGGCTAAGCCGAGGGTTAGGATTCTGGCACTTGCCCTGGTAGTGATTGGGTTGGTAGCTTATCGTTGGGATGTGAACCTGGCTGGTCAGTTGGTAGTGCTGACATATTCACCCCAAGAGATTGTGGCGCGTTTTACCCATTACGTTCCTTCATGGATAGAAATCATTAGTGGCGCTGGTGTGGTGGCATTCGGATTATTGGCTTTCACGTTAGGGGTAAAGTTCTTAAATATCGTGGATCACAGAGGGGATATACACGCAACCGAGGCACAACCTGTTCTGTCCAGTGCAGATTGAGAAATGGTGATACCTGCCCAAAAATAAAAATGCCGTACGATATCGTGCGGCATTTTTCATTTGGATTTGTGTTTTTTCAATCTTCCGGTGAACCTAATGTAATCCAATCCTTTACCAGTTTTAACTCTTCGGGGGTGAACTGACTGAAATGAGGTTGCGTGCCGGTGACCTTCTGGATGAGCAGGCTGCCTTCAGGATTTCCGAGGATGATCACAGGTCCGCTATCCCCTCCGCTCATCACACCCTCATATGTAGTCAGGTTTAGTCCCAGAGGTCCATTTTCACCGTGACACGCTCCACAGCGAAGTTCAAACAATGGACCTATGGTCTGCACAAATGTTAGCGCTTGGCTATCTGAAACTGCAGGTGTTGGAGTTGGGGTAGGGGGGAGTTGTTGTAGGATGATTTCACGCAACCCAGGAGCGTCAAACCCGGCATAAGGATACACGTAACCATGGCATGCGCTGTTGGAGCAGAATGAGGTATTGCTCGTTCCACCGGGGTTTTCGGTGGTGTGGCAGTTGTCGCATGTCTGGTCGAATACGTCCCGGTGTAAGCTGATCCAGTTGGGATTCTGATGGGATTCTGGCTCAGGACCGCGGCTGATTTCAATATCGGCAATAAAATCAGAAGCTCCGACCACAATAGGAATTGAGTGGCAAAGATTGCATTCCAGGCGGATGGCTTCACCCTGGTTGTTCAAATGTTTTCCATCGTGACAGCGGAAGCAGCCGGGAAAGTCCTGATGTCCAATATTATTTGGATGAGTCTCCCAGTTGACCTTTTGATCAGGGAAGTTGCTTTGGGAGTATGCATCCTGTAAAGCCACAATAGCAGCTTCTATCAGGGTCTTATTATCAGCATAGAAATCCGGGTACGTAACCTGATAATACCCACTCAAAGCTGCAATCCCACTTAGACCATTTTCGATTGAGCTATATCCGTTGCTGTATACCTCGAGAGCTTTGCTATGTATCTCAGGTATAATTGTTGAGATCTCCCCGCGGGCAATCAGTTGGTCTACGGTATCTTCTGGGGAAAGGATGAGGTGGGTGATACGGTTATGGCAGGTGATGCAATCCATCTCTTTAAGCTGTTCAGGTTTGATGTCCTGGGTATTAACACTGGTGCCCAATTCGAGGTACTCCGTAATGGAGCCGTCTTCTGCGATCACACGAACGTAAGGTATCTGTTGCTCGTCCACGTCGAGAGCTAGGAAAAATATAGGGTTCTCAATGTGCCAGTGTATCCCCAGGCCCAATCCTTGACGTTTGCTTCCCCCACCCGTTTTCATGATGAGGTAAATGCTTGTGAGGGTGTTGTTTATATCGTTACCGAAGCGTGTAATTTCTCGCAGGCTGTCATCTGAAAATTTTTCAGGGAAATGGCAACGCTCACAAGTTTCTCGTGCTGGGCGAAGCTTCTTCACTTGGATGGGGTATTCGTATTGTTTGAAGGTCTGAGAAATAATGTGTTCTATATCACCGACCTTACGGGAGATGCGGGTGGCAATAAAACCACGACCAATGTGGCAATCTACGCAGGGAATCCGGGCATGGGGAGAAACCAGGTAGTTTGTGTATTCGGGTGGCATGGTGTGGCAGGTTGTGCCACAAAAATCCGGTGAATTGGTGTACTCCCACCCGTAAGCAGCTACTACCAGGACAACCAAAGTCAATATACCCAAAACCGCATAGGGTAAGACACGCTTCCAGAGGGGGGCATTCACGGGTGGGAAGAAAAAACCTTTGATCAGACTTCGAAAGAAGCTCATATTTGAACCCTTCCTAGGATTTTTACATTTTTAACTATTTTTCCGGTGCGCCATCTTCGATCCATTGACGTACGAGTGCCAGTTCTTCTCCACTAAGCTGTCCTGGATGGTTGCCTGCGGATTGAACGATCACAATCAGGCTGTCATCTGGGTCACCTGGTAGGATAACTGGCCCCTTTTCTCCACCGGAAATTGCGCCTTCGTACGTTGACAGGTTCAGACCGCTGATGGCTGTCGTAGCGCCATGACAGGCCTCACAGCGATTTGCAAACAGGTCTGCCAGCCCTCCGTCCCATGTATTTGATACTGTGGGTAACGGGGTTCGGGTGGGAATGGGGGTTGGCAGCGGGGTGGGTGTCAATGGTGCGTATACTACAACGTTTTCAGCGGGTAAGACGGTAGTGATGGCGGTTTCTTCAAAATTGACAAAGAAGTAGATACTCACCAGGAGAATTCCAGCGATAGCTCCGTAAATTGGAAAGAACACGCGTTTTCGTTTTTTTAATGCTCGCGGATCGAGTGGACGTACTCTCCTTCCAGCTTTGAAATCAGCCAACTCAAGAGGGTGTTCTTCCAGCATTTCCTTTTCGGTAAGATAGCCGGTAAACATGCTCTTGTTTAGATGTTTAATGTGAACGTTGTATAAGTGCCACACCAGTATGGCCAGGACGGCTAACAATGCTTCACCGCCATGGGCGGCCTTAGCTGCTGGGATGTATTCACCTGGCAATATTTTGGTCGTGGCGATGGGGTTCCACATCATGAAGCCGGTTATGCCCATTACCAGGGTTCCCCAAACAAACGCCCAATATTCAAATTTTTCCTCGAATGTGTAACGTCCTTGTTGTGGCTTGTTTTTTATCCGGTCGAGGTTATAGAGCAACGTTTGCCAAGCAGCGCGAACATCGTTTACGCTAGGGAGCATGGCAGGTAGTGAGCGGCGGACGTAGAACTTGTACCCTGCTGACCCCAAATGATACACCACGCCAAGCATCATAACGATGGCGGCAATGTGATGGATGATGCGCACATTATCCACACCACCCAACAACTCAATGATCTTTTGGGGGAGGCCGGAGGTGGCATATTTTTGTACCAGGCCAGTAATGGCCAAGGTAGTGAAGCTGGCCATCTGAACCCAGTGTTCAATCCGATCGGGAACCGTGAAGCGTAAATATTTTCGGGTATCACTCATTTCCGTGCTCTCTGCGATTTAGTATACGATGTCCGGCGTCAATTACTACAAAGATCAACATTCCTCCGATGGTAGTGGGGATTAAGATACGGTAGAAAAGGTTTACGAAATACACCAGGGGCGCATGTTCTATGCTGGGACGGTAATGACTCAGCCAAGCGGAAGGAAAGTTGGTTGTAGCCTCTGGATGGCATTTCTGACAGGTGACCAGAAGGTTTTTCTTAATCACAGTGCTTTCCGGATCGTCCGTGAAACGTATGTCATGCACCCCATGGCAGTCAACACACACTGGCTTGTTCGTTTCCTGATCTGGTGCAATTTTCTGAAAAAGGACAACGGTCGTACCATGGAAATCTGACACGTAGGTGTCGAAAACCTGGGTGCTGATGCCATATCGTTGCATCAAACTTTCATCTGCATGGCAACGGGCACATATTTGAGGTGAGAAAAGGTGGAAGGGTCCGGTAGAGGGCCCCTCGATATGGTGTGCCCCATGGCAGTCTGTACAGGTGGGCACATCCGGATTACCCTCCCCGATCAAAGCTGAGCCATGCACACTCTCCTCATAGAGGTTATAGATTTCCGAGTGGCAGCGTTCGCAGGTTTGGGGTATACGGCTACGTGGCACATCTGGAGGGCCGACGTTATGGGCTCCATGGCAGTCTGTACACACGGCTGCATTGAGGTTGCCACCTGCCAGAGCCTTATTGTGGGTGCTGTCCAGGGTGGTCTCGTATTTATCCGTATGACATTTTTGACAGGAGGTATATAACTTCATGGTGAACTCACGAAGGGTGTTGGCTGTCATTTCAGGATGAGGAAAACCAGTGATATCCTGGTGACATTGCACACACGCATAGCCCAGCTCACCATGGATGGATGTTTGATACGTCACCCGATCTATACTTAAGTAGAGCACTTCGCCCGATGGCAATGTTTTTTGCAAACCTGGTGTGTCGTGACATGCTAGGCAGGCTTCGTCACTGATGTCCTGAGTGAGTGCCGATGGACTTTCAGTCTCCGCCTTTGTAGATACTGTAACCAACAGCGTAAGGGAAATAACTAAACATGTACCGAGTGTTATAATTTTAAGTTTTTGCTTCAACATCTCCTCCTCGTGTGGATGGTAAGGAGTAGTGGTTTGTCTGAAGATGGAGTCCAGGATTTTGCCGTTTACTTCCGGGGAAGTGATTAGCGATAATCCATAAAAACATTATGATATATGAATATATTTACAAACCCGTATAATATGATAACATAGAATGTGGGTTAGAGACATACATCATCTTATTGGGACAAGTATCCTTTGTGGGTGGAACAGACTTTCCATGTATAACCACCAAACACGAAGAAGATGTAGTCCCAGATAGGGGATGTATGAATTTCTAGAGCTTCTGAAGTTTTTGGGGTTGGCCATTGTCCAAATTGTCGAAAATGTCTATAGTCCCTCCTGCGGTGATGACAGGACTAAGCACCTGAAGGCACGCTGGGCAGTTTGCACTAGTTATTTTACCCCAACAACCCATTTACTGCTTCCTCTGAAAGGCCATTTTTTCTCTTAGGGTAAGCGATCTTGGTTGCGGAGATGTGTAATTCTGAGGTCTGTAAGTTGCCAATATCTGGTAAAATCAGCACCCGATGTAAAAAAAGTAGCCGAGCGTCGGTCTCCTTAATTCAATGCAAGAGTAGGCACAAAAGGGAAAAGGATGTCTCCCATTCGCTTGATGTTAGTTGACGATCACGATGTTGTCCGTACAGGTCTGAGAACATTGCTGCAGGAATACGCAGACCTACAGGTGGTGGCAGAAGCTGGAAACGGTAATGAAGCCTTGAAGCTGTACAGTGATACCCATCCTGATGTTGTGGTCATGGATATCACTATGCCTGACATGGATGGATTAGAGGCCACAGAAGAATTAAGGACACTTTACCCGGAGAGTAAAATCCTGGCGCTCACCGTGCATGAGGACAAACAATATTTCTTTGAGATGCTGGGAAAAGGTGCTTCGGGTTATGTCAGCAAGCGTGTGGCTGCGGATGAATTAGTTTCAGCCATCAAAGCTGTCGCTGCTGGTCATGTGTACCTTCAACCAGCCCTGGCACGGTGGCTGATTGAAGATTATCATCGGGTTATGGAGGGTTACACTCAGAAAACCAGGCCACCGGGTGAGATCACGGAAGATGAAAAAGGTATAGCAGCTCTCAGCCAGCGAGAAAGAGAGGTATTGGAATTGGTGGCTGAGGGGTATACCAGCCCACAGATTGGGGAAAGATTAGGGATCAGTTCCAATACTGTCAATCGCCACCGTGAGCGCATCATGGTCAAATTAAATATGCATTCAGTAAGCGAATTAATTAAGTTTGCCATCCGTACAGGATTAATATCATTAGAATAAACCTTTAGTGCCTTCTTTATCATTATGCTGTATGGACATGGTGAGTTACAAGAAACTTTGTGAATGGTTTAGAGGCAAAACGTATGTCAAATAGTGGTAGTCAGATGTTTGGACGCATGAAATTCTTTATAGGAGGTTTGATCATCGTTACTGCAGTGGTGTATTTGATCGCTTCGTCCACGCAGGAAAGTGCCCAATACTTCCTTACTATTGAAGAACTGATAACCAAAGGTGATAGCATAGTTGGGCGTAATGTTCGCATTTCAGGAGCCATCGTTGGGGAAAGCATTCAATATGACCCGCAAACGTTGGATTTACGTTTTATCGTAGCAGATGTGCCAGCAGATAACAAAGAGATAGAAGCACAAGGTGGGTTAGCCAATGTGCTGCATGCCGCGGTAACAGATCCAACCCGGGAACGTATCCAGGTTGTTTATAACGGTCCTAAACCGGACCTGCTGCGTAATGAAGCCCAGGCTATTATGACGGGGCACATGAGCAGTGATGGCGTGTTTTATGCGGATGAGTTATTATTGAAATGCCCTACCCGGTACGAAGAAGCTATCCCTCAACAGTCATCTGGCTAATTTGAGTGTACTCTTATGATGGCTAATCTGGGTTTTGGAACGCTCGTTATTGCGTTTCTGCTTTCAATCTATGGTGTGTGGGCAGCGGTCTATGGTGTAAGGGGGAAAAAACCAGCCTGGGTTGATAGTGCCCGTAATGCCATGCTGCTTTCCTTTCCGTTGGTTACATTATCTGTAATCACTTTAATCATCTTGCTGGCGAACGGTCATTATGAAGTGGAGTATGTTGCTTCAGTAACCAGCAATAGCATGCCCCTGTATCTTAAAGTTACGGCATTGTGGGGTGGTCAACCAGGTTCACTTATCTTTTGGTCCTGGTTATTAGCCGCTTTTGCCTCAGCAGTTACTCTGCGCAATTGGGACCGGGATCGCGAGTTTCTCCCCTGGGTAGTGGTGGTGAGCCTGGCAACGCTGGCATTTTTCTTGGGGTTAAGCATCTTTCTGGAGAATCCTTTTGCCCGCTTGTGGCAGTTGCCCGCCGGAATTATAACTAAAGCCATGTTCCAACCCGCGGGAGGCGCCTTGTTTTTCCCAGGTGATGGAAGGGGGTTGAATCCTCTTTTACGTCATCCGGGGATGATCTTCCATCCACCGATGCTCTACCTGGGTTTCGTCTCTTTTGTCATCCCTTATGCTTTTGCCATCGCCTCATTGGTAACTGGTCGTTCAGATGATCGTTGGATCCGGGTGACCCGTCGGTGGACGCTGGTTGCCTGGCTTTTCCTTTCGCTTGGTTTAATCCTTGGAGGGCGCTGGGCATACGATGTTCTGGGCTGGGGAGGGTATTGGGGGTGGGACCCAGTTGAAATTGCCGCCTTTATGCCCTGGCTCACCGGTACCGCTTTCTTGCATTCCGTCATGAGCCAGGAAAAACGCGGGATGGTCAAGCATTGGAATATGGTGTTGATCATCCTCACGTATGCTTTGGTAATTTTCGGCACCTTTCTCACCCGTTCTGGTGTGCTCTCCTCGGTACATGCTTTTGCCCAAAGTGCTATTGGACCGTTATTTTTCACTTTTATAGCGCTGACTTTTACCATTTCTCTGGGGCTGCTGTTACACCGCTGGCAGGAGTTGAAGTCGGAAGTTCAGATGACCTCCCTGCTTTCCCGTGAGGCGCTTTTCCTGTTCAACAACTTGTTGTTTATCGGTGTCCTGTTGGTGTGTTTTTGGGGTGTGATATTTCCTTTGATTTCTGAATTGGTCAGCGGGCAAAAGGTGACCGTCGGACCACCTTTTTATGAACGTGCCAACGCGCCTTTGTTTGGAGGGTTGCTGTTGCTTATGGGAATTGCGCCTTTAGCAGCCTGGAGGCATTCAACAGGTAAAACCCTTTGGAGAGCAGCATGGAAGCCTCTTCTGGCTTCCTTGGTTGTGGTGGGAATTTTGTGGGCATATGGCACCCACCATATCGTGGCATTGATCGGTTTCTGGTTAGCCGGTTGGGTTGCCTTTGTAACCTTATATGAATTCTGGCGTGGGGGCTTAGCCCGGAAAAGGCGCTTCGGGGAGAGCCTGCCGGTAGCGCTTTGGCGTCTGGCTGGCCGTAACCGTCGTCGCTATGGCGGGTACATCATTCATCTGGGCATTGTGTTTATGGTGTTGGGTATTATCGGCATCGAAATTTTCCAAAGGGAAACCCAAGCCACTATTCCCCAAGGGGGGCAGATCACCTTGGGGCCATACGTGATGACATACGATGCATTAACCAACTTTGACACCAAGGACGGACGTAATGTGTCACGTGCCGATGTTTCTGTGTTCAAAAGCGGCGATTTTGTGGAGAAGATATATCCACAGCGAGATTATTACTATGATTCGCAACAGCCAGTGACCATCCCTGGAATACGCAGTACCTGGGAAGACGATTTTTATGTGTTGTTAGTGGATTGGATGGCTCTCTCTTCGCAGGGTGCCACCTTCAAGGTGTTTTACAATCCCTTGGTCAACTGGTTATGGTTCGGCGGAATTGTCTTCATACTCGGCACACTCGTGGCAGCCTGGCCGGAGAGTGAGTCTGAATTGGTCAAACCCGGCGCACGTGTAAAGAGCTCCGTTCCCTCGCGAATGAGGTAACACAGTAAGGAAATGGATTTAATTCCTGGGTGTAGATATATGAAAAAGATCGCGATCTTGATGGTGTTTGTGTCATTTGCCATGGGGGTTTTCGGTATGAGGGACGTGTTTGCCCAAGAAGCCACCCCTTCGGACGATGAGGTCAATGCCATAGCCAAAGAGATGTATTGTCCAGTGTGTGAGAATATTCCCCTGGATGTGTGCGGGACAACCGCGTGTGCTCAATGGCGCGAACTCATCCGAGAGAAGTTGTCTCTGGGTTGGTCGCCGGAGCAGATAAAAACCTACTTCGCTGAGCAGTACGGGGATAGGGTGCTGGCAGAACCACCTCCCCGTGGCTTTAACTGGTTAGCCTACATATTGCCTCCGGTTGCCATCCTGGTTGGAGTGTATATCCTTTACAGGACATTGCAGGCCTGGCACAAACCTGTTCCACAGGCACCCATACTGCATACTGAAAGCGGGGACACTTTGGAGGACGAATACATAGCCCGGTTAGAAGAGGAGTTACACAAACGCGCATAAGGAAAATGAAGTGATGGCTATCTCACCCGAACAACCCCGAGTTGATCTTGAACCCCCTTGTTGGAATAACCTTCCCCGGATTTTAGCCTGGGTGCTGGTCATTGGGCTTTTAATCCTGCTTGGATGGGGTCTGGTACGGGCACAACAGGGCAATGTCCAGGCAGGACAACCGGCTCCTGATTTCACCCTGGAAACATTCGATGGAGAGACCTACAGCCTCGATGCCTTACGGGGAAAAGTGGTTGTGGTTAATTTTTGGGCTTCATGGTGTGTGACTTGTGATGAGGAAGCCTTGTTCCTTCAGGAAGCCTGGGAGGTATATGAACCCAGGGGTGATGTGGTGTTTCTGGGTGTGGACTATGCAGATACAGAACCTGACGCCAAAGCCTTCTTGGAGCATTACGGTATCACGTATCCCAATGGGCCAGATAAGGGCACGCGCATTGCCCAGGCGTATCGCATTCAAGGTGTGCCGGAAACCTATTTTATTTCCAGGGATGGTATTTTAGCATTTGTCCAGATTGGTCCTTTCCTTTCACTTGCCAGTATCCAGGAACAGATAGATTTATTGGTGGAGCAATAAGTATGGATTTGGGTTCATTATTATTTATCGTAACTGTGGCGGTCTTGACGGGATGGTTCGTTGCCTTACCGCTAATAGAACGAAGATCTGCGGCAATCAGTTTTGAGGAACATGAGTTTTCGACTCTTTTGGCTGAACGCGACCGTATTTTGGGGGCGCTACAGGAATTGGATTTTGATTATTCTTTGGGTAAGATCCCCGAAGAGGGTTATTCGACAACCCGTAGTGACCTGGTGCACAGGGGCGCACATGTGCTCAGGCAGCTGGATAACCTTCAGGGGGTAGATGGTACTTACCAACCAGCAGACAGGCGGGAGCGTAAGGTTACTGGGGAGGAAGATGAAATTGAAGCCTTGCTCGCTGCACGCCGTCGCAGCCGCAAGGGGGAAGCCGCAGGGTTCTGCCCACAGTGTGGAAAACCGGTCCAGGTAGCAGACCGGTTTTGTCCTGGCTGCGGCAAGAAACTGAATTCCTGAATGTCAAACGAATTTGAGTCTTTTTGTAACTTATAGCGTGGAAAAACGATGATTAAACTTTTGAATCACACCGGAAGTACACAGTGGACGGATGCCAGAGGGAGTAAACACCGGTCAATTAAATCCGAAAGGGTGTATACCATAATAGCCTCAGCACTGAGTGGAGAATATCAACTGCGTAGTTCTCATCGGCAAAACCTATCCGGGTTTCGTGATGGTTTCTTCAAGATAATTGGTTGGTTATCCCTTTCTATTCTGATGTTGGTGGTGTTATCTGCCTGCTCGTTTAATGTGGCTGCCGATGTTACCCTGCCGCCGGAGGCATCTCCTGCCAGCTCTCCTACACACACGCCTACTCCCTTGCCTGAGGTTCAGGTCACGCCAACGACGGAGGCCTTAACAACTAGTGAGGACTTAAACCAGTTAGTAGGGGTGGTCGGAGGACAGGTGACCAATGGCTCTGGAGGTGAGTTACCATCTAATCTTGAGGTGACTTTACATGGTTTTGACGAGACGCAGGAAGTGCTTACTCGGACCGTGACCCTGCAAGCCGATGGTAGCTACTTGTTTGAGGATGTAGATTTCGTACCAGGGCAGGTCTTGTTCGTAACCGCCCGGTATGCAGGTATCACCTTTGCCTCGGCGTTGGAGATGGTGGGGTCAGAAACTACGACAATAGAACTCCCCTTGACGATATACGATACCTCCACGGATGTCGCTGTGCTCCAGACTTCCCGACTGCACATGTTCATCAACTTTCTGACGCCAGACAGGCTGCAGGTAGCCGAATTGCACATGATCACCAATCCCTCCGATCGGGTGATAGTCCCTGCCTCTGATGGGCAGGTGGTTATCAACTTCCCTCTGCCAGAGGGAGCAAGTAATTTACAGATTGAAGGCAGTGGTCTGGAGGAGCGATTTGTGTTCACGGATACGGGTTTTGGTGATACTGTTCCCGTTCGCCCTGGTGAAGGGGAGTATCAGATTTTGTTCGTTTACGAATTACCTTATACTCGGAAAATAAACATATTTCATCCTTTGCAGCTCCCCGTTGGATCAGTCATTCTTCTGCTGCAGGATGTAGGGGTTGAGCTTAAGAGCTCTTCGCTACAGCCTTCAGGCAGTTGGGAGACGGAGGGGGAAGCATATCTGGTGTACAAGGCAAGCAACCTGACCCCCGAATCTGGTATGGAGTTCACGCTCTCCGGTCGTCCTGGAACGGAAAATGTTGCTTCATTTCTTTCGAGCAATGCTTCCACATTGGCGATTGGTATGGGTACTTTAGGGCTGGTTCTGATTCTGCTGGGGGTGTGGTTCTATCGGCGCAGCAGGTTTGAGGACGAGACTCAGATAGAGATAGGCGAGCAGGCGGAAATCCCATCTGTTGCTCAGGGGGAGGAAGCAGAGGCGTTGATCGAGTCCATCCTGGCATTGGATGATCTCTATGAAGAAGGCAAACTTTCCGAAGATGTCTACCAGAAACGTCGAGCGGAGCTCAAAGGACGTCTGAGGGAGGTTTACCATCAACAAGAGGCAGCATGATACGCGTGCGTAAATTGGTCAAGCGTTTTGGACCGAGAACGGTGCTGAGCGGTTTGAATCTGGAGGCAGAGACTGGCGAGTTTGTGGCTTTGTTGGGGCCGAACGGTGCCGGGAAGACGACGTTCTTACGCATCCTGGCGTCGCTTTCGCCTCCCACCATGGGGGAGGTGTGCGTTGCGGGTTACAATCTGCCAGAGCAAGCCTCCGCAGTGAGGTCGCGCCTGGGGATAGTCTCGCATCAGCAATTGTTGTATGGTGACCTGACGGCGGAAGAGAACCTGCGTTTTTATGCGCGCATGTATGGTGTGCGGGAAGCCTCTCAGCGTATTGCTGAGGTGTTGAGCTTGGTGGGGTTGACCACCCGACGTCGAGACCTGGTGCGTACCTATTCGCGCGGGATGCAGCAACGTCTGGCTATCGCGCGGGCCATATTGCACGATCCGGAAGTGATGTTGTTGGATGAACCGCATACGGGTCTGGATCAGGATGCCTGCGTGATGTTGGATGATGTGCTGGGTGAGGTGGCCGGGCGCGGTCGCACAGTGATGATGACCTCGCATGACTTAACCAGGGCTGCGGATATAGCCACCCGTTTTGACGTACTTTCTCACGGGGTTATTACCGCCTCAGTGCGGCGTGAGGAGATTGCCAGACGTGATCTGTTGGATTTCTATCGGGAGGCGATTGGCCGCGGAGGGACGCTGTAATATGAGGCACACTTTGCGAGATTTTTTTCGTACTGTTTTTGCCGTAGTGGCCAAAGACCTGACTGCAGAATTGCACAGCCGGGAACTGTTTTCAGCCATGCTTGTATTTTCCCTGCTGATCATTCTGGTGTTCAACTTTGCACTAGAGCTGAACGTCCGCACCCGCGCGGAGGTGACCGCAGGGGTGTTGTGGGTGACCTTTGCGTTTGCCGGTACGTTGGGGCTGAATCGCTCCTTAGCGATGGAAAAAGACCGCGGTTGTCTGGATGGACTACTGTTGGCACCGGTAGAGCGAAGTGCGATCTATTTTGGCAAAACTTTAGGAAACTTCGTTTTTATGCTGGTAGTGGAGATAGTCGTGTTGCCGGTGTACAGCGTGTTGTACAACACGAACCTTTTCCAGCCTGCTTTACTGCTGGTTATTTTGTTGGGTTCAATCGGATATATCGCTGTGGGTACGTTGTTGGCAACCATGGCTGTGCAGGCGCGTACTCGAGATATCTTGTTACCCATCTTGCTCTTTCCAGTAGTCATACCTGTCTTGTTGTCCGCGGTCAAGGCGAGCAGCGGTTTTCTACAAGGTCTATCTTTTAGCGATGTCCGCGCCTGGCTTAATCTGCTCATCGCCTATGATGTGATTTTTCTTGCAGTTGCCTATATGGTCTTTGATTATGTCGTAGAAGAATAAAATTTTTTATATATGGAGAATTGTTTATGGAAGCGAAACCTAGCTTGTTGAAGATACTGGACGTTGTTGCCCTTGGCTCTCTGATCACTGCCACGGGGTTGGTATTTTTCTACGCACCGCTGGAGGCGGTAATGGGTGCGGTGCAGAAGGTATTTTATTTCCATGTAGCCACAGCATGGGCGGGTATGCTGGGATTTCTGGTGGCGGCGATAGCGGGTGTTACCTACCTGGTCACAACTCGTCGTCGTTGGGATATCGTGGGGCTCTCTGCCGTGGAAATCAGCGTTGTTTTTCTGTTCATCGCCATCGTCACGGGTTCAATCTGGGCACGTCCGACCTGGAACAGTTGGTGGACATGGGATCCCCGCCTGACAACTGCCACCATAATGGAGTTGGTCTACGCGGCATATCTGATGCTGCGTCAGGGGATTGAGGACCCCGAGCGTCGAGCCCGATTTGGGGCGGTGTATGTCATCGTTGGTTTTATCAGCGTCCCGCTCACCTTTCTTTCCATCCGGATCTTCCGCACCATACATCCGGTAGTCATCGGCGGGGGTGACCCCAACAGCCAGGGGACATTTGATATGACCCCCAAGATGTTGCAAACCTTCTTGTTCAGCTTACTGACTTTTTCGGTGGTGTTTGGCGATCTAATGTGGCATCGGATGCGGTTGGGTTGGCTGGCGGATAAAGTTGAGCAGCTCAAGATCAGGTACCACGTGTAAGGAGATATCATCATGTTTTTATTCCAACCAACCCCTGTAGACACCTCAGCATATATGATTGCTGGATATTCGGTAGTTTTCAGTGTAATGTTTGTCTATGTCTTAAGCCTGTTCCTCCGCAGGCGCAGTTTACAGCGGGACATGGAGGTTTTGACTTCTCTGGATGAGGGAGACGAGAAAAGCAAATTTACTGTATAACGGCTACGACCTCCTGGTTTATCTGTATGTTCCCTCGGTCTGGTGGATATTTCCGGGTAAGTTCTTAGAGTAGCTTATGCATATTCTGGCGATTGTTTCCGGTGAATATGGTGAACGGCATGTTAGAAATATCCGCGCTCACGCTTCCAAAACCTGGACGATCGAGACCTGGCTGGCTCTAGCTTCGTTTCCCATGGTGATAGACTACCCGGAGGATTTTCTACCCTCCTCGCTTCCCCAGGCGGATTTGATCCTTTCGTTTGCCGAACACAAGGGTGTGGCTGAACTACTGCCGGAAATCGCCAAAATGACGGGAGCGCGTGCCGTGATTGCAGCCATAGACAACGAAACCTGGCTTCCGCGTGGTCTGGCGCGTCAACTGTGTGGTTGGCTTGAGCAGATAGGGGTAGCCTGCGTTACTCCCAAACCGCTGTGTTCGCTTACCGATAAGGATTATGGCATCTCCCGTCGTGAACGGATTGCTTATGACAACGTGTTGATCGCCGAATTTGTACGGTATTTTGGACAACCAGAGTTAATCTTGACAGTGGATGAAAAACGGGGGGTAATTACCGAGGTTGAGGTACGGCGCGATGCGGTGTGTGGGTGTGCCCGTTATGTGGCCGAGCATCTGATAGGTGTTTCTGTGGATGAGGCGGAAGAGAAAGCCGGACTGCTCCATCACCATTATCCCTGCCTAGCGAGTATGACCAAGCTTCCTGATTTCAACCAGGATACCTTGATGCACGCATCTGGAAATATCCTCAAGGACAACATCGGTAAACAGGTGAAACCGTTCAAAAAAAACCAGTACATCGCTCCAGGAAAACGAAGCGAATAGGGGTGATCACTGTGCACACATATCGTCTTTCGCTTGCTGTGCTGGGGATGTACATCATATTATCGGTGTACCTGATCGTGGTCACCCAATTGGACTTTCCTTTTCCGGTTTGGGCTGGCTTTCTGCACCCCTTGCTTGCTCTTGTCTTTGTGCTTTTACACGCAGGTAAACGCCAGGGCTGGCGGTTAACCGTGTTGTTCCTGGCTGTGGTTGTGGGGGTCACGCTGCTGGTAGAAAGCCTCGGCGTTTTGACCGGCTGGCCATTTGGGCGTTACCATTACACTCATCGCTTCGGGTCGCTTTTTCTAGGGTTAGTCCCCTGCGTTATCCCGGTTATCTGGTTGAACATGGTGTATCCTTCCTGCTTGATGGCCGGGATGATCCTGCCTCCCCACTGGAACATCTGGAAGTGGCGTGTGGCTGTGGCTGCACTGGGCGGGGTGATCATGACCTCATGGGATACGGTGGTGGACCCGGTGATGGTGTATCGGGGCCATTGGGTGTGGGAAAACGAGGGGTGGTATTTTGGCATTCCCCTGCAAAATTATCTTGGCTGGTGGCTGACCACGTTCGTAGTATTGTTGCTCTACCTTTGGTTGGGAAACCTCCAATCAGGGTCATTTTTGACTACCCGACGGTTCGATCGGCTGGCAGTGTATTGTTATGTAGTTACGGGGCTGAGCAGTATCTTTGGAGCGCTGGGAGCAGGTTTGTACGGGCCTGCGTTTGTGGGTTTGTCCTCCATGACGTTGTGGGTATTGTGGAGTCTTCTGGGACGAGGAACGGCGAGGGTTTTGGCAAGCAATTGAAAAAGGGGATTGATATTCCGTCTCGAAATTTCCTGAAGATTAAGCGGGGATTGTGTTAAACTCAAATGTCCTGTAAACTTGAGTCACATATCTTTAGCAAGTATCTCTTTTGAGGAGGTTGAGTATATGAAACGCACCTTATTTTGCTGTACGGTTTTGTTTACGGCTCTCTTGTTGGTTGTGGTGCTGGAGTACAGGTAGAACCCTCGACCATCAGTGCTTCCGGGACAGGCACGGCTACAGTCAGCCCGGATGTGGTGGATGTTCAGTTGGGAGTGGAAACGGTCAGCGACAACCCTGCAGAGGCAATCGGTGAGAACACCACCAAGATGAATGCGGTCATGAATGTATTGAAGGACATGGAGGTTGCCGAAACTGATATCCAGACGCTGTATTACAGCATGTGGGTAGAGCAGGTCTACGATGAGAACAGGCAACCGACGAATGAATTTCGGTATCACGTTGCCAACACGGTTAATATCCGCTTGCATGATTTGACCAAGATAGGCAGTCTGCTGGAAAGCGCCACCAGGGCGGGAGCGAATAACATCAGTGGGATCACATTTGGCGTGGCGGACACCGAGGAGTTGGAGCAAAATGCCCTGGATAATGCCCTGGCAAATGCCCGTCAGAAGGCAGAGCGCATCGCCGCGGATATGAACGTAACATTAGGGAAAGTTAAATATGTGAGCGAAGGGGGTGGATACACTGCGCCAGTTGCATATTATGGAGAGAAGCTGGGGGTGGGAGGAGGTGGCGGTGCTGTGCCTATATCCGGTGGACAGTTCACCTATTCTATGACCGTTCAGGTAGTCTTTGAGATCAGTCCGTAAATGACAAGACTGCCAGTCCTTCAAGGGCTGGCAGTTTTTTTTTTAAAACTTATCTGTACAACTAACCAGTAGGCTTCTTTATTTGTGTCATTGCGAACCCCTTCTTCACCGCCTTTAGGATAAACTCCGGGGGTGAAGCAATCCCCACCTTTGAATGGGGGACTGCCACGCTGCGCTCACAGTGACAGAATTTCAGATATTTTCCGGCAATTACTCAAGACTTCCCGAGTTTTATATTACATCATCGCCTGTCAGCCTCCTCCCCTCGACATGGGCTGCTTCCAGCATGGTGAGCGGGAAGCGTTCTTAAATCAGAACTCTGATCAATTCTATAGCCCCGGCCGCTGCAAATTCAAAGGATAATTCCTTGGCGATATCTCCCAGTATTGGCCAATATTTCCTCTTGAATTTTGGCAGCACGTCTTTGGCATCTTTCAGATTCTCTTGTCCACCAGATTTCAGCCATTCGTCGGCACTTTGCTGTGTTTCTTCCTCGCCTGGTGTAGCGATAATCTCGCGGCGAATCCAACGTTCGAAAGAAGGGGAGAACAGGCTATACATGTTTTCCCTTTCTTCGACCAACCCGCGCTTGCCCAGCGTAACGATGTCCTGGCCAGCGCGGGCGCGCAATCTGGTGAGATTTTCAAGGCTAGGGAGTGTCTTCTTGGAAGGTTTTTTTAGGCTCAGGGTCAGGATGACTAGGAGGGTGATCTTTTCACTCTCGGAGCAGTGTGACCAGAGGTAGGTGTAATGGGCATCGGCTTGCTGGTCGAAATTGGTCATGGCGAATTGGTTCAAGGTACCTCCGCTTAAACCTTGTAACTTCCCCTCCACCAGATGATACCCGGCCATTTGTACAAAGAACGGGTGACCGCCGCCCAGACTCCAGATGAAGTCTCGCTCTTCAATTGTGAACGCTCGCTCTCCCCCGCCAGCATAGCCCATCAACATCTCGTCCACTTCAGTTCGGGTGAAGGTGCGTAATACCACATTGGCGAAAATGTTGAAGAACGGCGAGCCTTTGATCTCGTCGGAATGGCACAGGTCTACTAGTTCGCGTCGCGTGGCAGGGACCAGCGCTAGCCCATGATGGATAGCCAACGCACGTAACCCGCCGAAGAAATCGCCCTTAAAATTGGGGTTCTGTGTGACATATTCGAATTCGTCCATCAAAAGGACGGTGGTCAGACCTCTGTCTGTCATATCCTGGAAAAGGTCTTCCAGGTCGAATAGATCAAACTCATCTTGTTCGCTTATATTTTGGATAACGGGTACAAGGTTTTCATTGCATAACGAACGGGACATCTTCTTGAGTACCCTCTGCCAGAAACGTTTTGGTGTGATGTCGGTTAGGCCTTGAAAATCTACATAGACAAGACAATATTTTTCTGGTGCCATGCCCAACATTGCTGCCACATGCGGATTTGAGAGGTGATAGAGTAGGGAGGTTTTACCAATTCGCCTTTCCCCGACAATGGATGTGCTTTCGTGTGCGCTGGAGAGCAGCCGGTTGACGATCTGCCGTATCTCTGCCTTACGTCCGATAAAGCGGGTTGGGTCTTTGATTGGGTTTCCGTAGGTAAAGGGGTTCATAGGTACTCCATCTCGTCATTCCGAGGAGGTCGTAGGCCAACGAAGCGATCCCCAGTTTGACGAGGAGATCACTTCGCGGGGTTCACATCGAGCGTAGCGAATGTACTCCCAATGATGTCACTTATTCTCCAATTTGAAAATTCCATACGGCGTGGCAGCATAGACATTGCTATCTTTGTCCACAACCATCGAATATACGACCATCGCACCAAGCAAGCCGTCGTTGATTTCATGCCAGGCGCCGCCAAAGTTGAAGGAGACATACGCTCCCCCATCTGTGCCAGCATATACAATGTCAGGATTCTGGGGGTCAATCGCTAAACTATTGGCGAAGTCATTCCCCAAACCTTGGTTCTGCTCCTGCCAGGGGATTTTTCCATTATCTGTGCTCACATATATACCTTGTTCTGCCCCTAGAGAAACCGCACGGTGGCTATCTTTCGGGTCAAAGACCCGCCAGGTTTCAGATTGAGTGTTCCAAATCGATTCTTGGGTTAATTCCCATGTGTTGCCACCATCCTGTGACAGATAGACTTGATGTCGAAAACTAAGCAAATAAATCTGATCCTTGGAATTCGGGGTAAATATAATCGACCTACCGTCAACCTGGTCAATATTTCCAGCCTGCCAGGTCTGACCTGCATCTATTGTTACCCCGACGTACGGTGGGCCATCTACACAAACGACTAAAAATCCAGGAATGTAGGGATGCGCAAATATGCCTCGTATACGCCAGGGAATATTTAGCAGTTTCCAGCCTATCCCGCCATCCTCGGAAAACCACATGGTACCGAGGCTGGCATTGTAGGCGTAGAGTATCCCGTCCGCACTGACATCAACATACGAGAGGGGAGCACCATCAAGGGTAACTTCACTCCAGGTTCGCCCTCCATCCGCAGAACGGAAAAAGATACAGGCCTCATCGGTAGCGCACCCAGTCCTCACATACAAAATAGCAGGATTAGTGATGTCTGACTTAAGATACAAACGTGCTATCCCCAAGCCGTTGCTGCGTTCCTCCCAGGTTTTGCCTCCATCTGTTGAAATATAAACCCCTTCCCCACCCACAGCAATTCGTGAACCATCGTGAGAAACTCTCAGAGTCCATACCGGTTTCGATAGAAGTGCGGGGACCTCCTGCCAGGATTGTCCTGCATCCATAGTTGCCCATAACCCTATTGGGCCGCATACTGACCAGTAATAGGCAATTTGCATGTCAGTTGGGTTTACCCAGATAGAGCCTCCACATAATCGGACAGTGGGAAAAGCTTCCTCCCAACTCTGACCTCTGTCGCGGGTTACGAATATTTTTGCATTGCCTCCCGATTGAGCGGCATATAGTATCTCGCCACCCTCGGCATCTAAACTTATTGCCAGAGATAAATAGTTGTATTCTAGAGCGAGATGTTTCCAGGTTCGACCAGCATCCTGAGATATGTAGGCACCTGCTAGGCAATCACTGCTTGCGCTACCCTGAGTAGCGAAGATGATCTGGCCATTACGAGGGTGGATTACAGGAGAACCTATCTCGCGAGGGCACGAAGATGTTTTAACCTCTTTCCACGCCTTGCCTCCATCCGTGGATTCATAAATCATCTCATGTTGTATGTAATATACATGCATACTATTGTTTGGGTCTATGACCACACCGGCCCCCTCACCTAAAACAGCTACTTGCCAGGAATAGGCATTGTCTGTGGTCGTATATAAACCATCACCTGTTACTGCATAAAGCAAATTGGGACTCTCAGAGTTGATCACCAGGCTTACAATCGAGGCCTGGCCTATACCAGAAAATGAAGGTTTCCACGAGACTCCACCGTCAATAGACTTGTAAATTCCGGCCCCATCGGTGCCTGCATACATAACATCCAAATCGTGTGGATCAATTGCTATTGCCATGACTCGAGCGCGTTTAAACTGACGGCCGTCATAGAGCCGCCTCCACGCCAGGGGGATGAGGGTGGGCGTGGGTGTGAGGGTGGGCGTGGGAGAAGGAGTGATTGTGGGAGATGGCGTTATGGTGGAGGTTGCCGTTACTGTTGCAGTTGCGGTTGGCAGGATAATCTGGCTGGCGTAGTAACCCTTCAAAGCTGGCGCAAGCCAGATGCCCAGCGCCACCAGCCCTGCCAACCCCAGTCCTCCCCATAGGAGCGGATGGTTGTACCATCGCCGCCGCTTGAGTTTCACCGACTGCGCCAGCAAGCGGGAGGCGTCCTTGTAGTTCTCGTCAACCAGCAGGATTTGCCGGAACAGGTCGCTGGCGCGGTCGTAGTTTTTTGCTTTGAGCGCGGACCGGGCGTCTCGATAGAGAGATTCAATTTCAGATTGGTCAACCACTTTTCACTCCTGGTATGTCATTGAGAAGGCGTTCTTCCCGAAGCAATCCCATGCTGCAAGAGGAGACTGCTTCGTTCCTCGCAGTGACATTACCTATTTTCCAACTTGAAAATCCCATACGGCGTGGCAGCGTAGACGTTGCTGTCCTTATCCACCACAATGGAATATACCGCCATGGCGCCGAGCAGGCCGTCGTTGATCTCGCCCCAGGTTTGGCCCCCATCGAAGGAAACGTACGCCCCGCCGTCCGTGCCGGCGTAGAGGGTGTCGGGGTTGTTGGGGTCAATGGCGAGGGTGTTGACAAAAAGACTGCCTAAACCATTGTTACTATGTCGCCATGTTGTACAGCCATCGTCACTCGCCA
Organism: Chloroflexota bacterium; assembly: GCA_040758495.1. Taxonomy (GTDB): domain Bacteria; phylum Chloroflexota; class Anaerolineae; order Anaerolineales; family JBFLVL01; genus JBFLVL01. The sequence goes on along the minus strand of JBFLVL010000008.1, from coordinate 59,448 downwards.
AAATTCCACCGCCGCGCAACGCTAAAAACAGCTTTTGACTGTTGTTGGGGTCAATCGCTATGGCGGACTTTGAACGTGACGCCCATACATTGGTAATCTCATCTTGGGAACATGAGTTCCACGTTACACCACCATCATGTGAGACATGGGTTTCCCATGCCATTGGGCCAGATGCATATGCTGTTTGTCTATCCAGGCTAAAATAGGTTTGATAAGACCTATCGTCTATCTGTACCTCTTGGGTGAACAAATCTAGGATGGCTTCCATTGCCATTTGCCATGTGCGGCCACCATCTGTTGAAATATGCCATTGATGACCGCTGTCTTCAATGTAAAGGTCGGAGTTATTTGTTGGAGATACTGCTAAATTTACATTACCACCAGGCAAACCGCTATTTCGGGTGTCCCATGTAATACCAGCATCCATTGATACGAACAAGCCTCGTCCACCTGCAAAAATAATGTCTGTAGATGATAGGGGAAGCAAAAGGGCTGTAATACTGCTGGTTTGTAGAAGGTTTTCCCAATTGTTTCCCCCATCGCGGCTAATCCAAAGGCCGGAACTGCCTCCGCAGTACAAAGTGTTTAGAGTTAGGGGATCTAATGCAATCACAGGGCATTCTTCGCTTCGAAGGATTTTCCAGGTTTGGCCTCCGTCGAAAGATCCATAGAGACCAGGCCACTTCGAGAAATAAATAACCTCGCCATTCCGGGAATCAATGATCATGGACTGATCTACGAACGCATATTCATTCAGAGAAGGATTAATTTCCACAGACGACCAGCTCTCTCCACCGTTTTGGGATTTGTACATCCCGTTGTCACAAGGCTCTCGCCATCCTCCACCTGGAAATTCCGTTATGTATATCGTCTCACCATCATTAGGGTCTATAGCCAAATTCGAGATTTCATGAAAGCAATCCGGATAGGGAATCTTGTTCCAAGTAATTCCTCCATCGAATGTTTCATACAACATAGAGCGTTGGGTGAAGTATAGGTGCTTGGTATTTTGTAGATCCATCGCAACAATGCTGAGCCATTCTCCTCCTGGAAGATCGATGCCAGAATTTATAGGGAGCCAGTTATTTGCACCATCAGTAGTTTTGTAGATTCCGCCAAGCACAACACCAGCATAAAGGGTGGACGGGTCTTGTGGATTGATGAGTAAGGTGCTTACATTTGCGCGCTTCAATCCATTGTGAGCGGGCTGCCATGAGATACCGCCGTCAATCGTTTTATAAATTCCAGCATTACTTGTACCGATGTATATGATGCCAGGGTCTAGGGGATCGGTCACAATTGCAGTGATTGTATCGCGGGGTAAAAATTGAACAGAATTCACTCGTGTCCATGTGTAGGGTATTGGGGTTGGGGTGGGAGTTGGGGTGAGGGTGGGGGATGGTGTGATGGTCGGTATGTCCGTTGTTTTTATAGTGAGTAGTATGTCTGCCCCACCCGGCGCGGCTGTAGGGGCAAAAATGGCAGTCATGAGTGATGAACCAGGACGAAATAGAAACCACCCAATTGCCAGGACGACTATGCCACTCAGAGCCCCCCACAGCCACCTGGTCTGCCACCACTTGCGCCTCGTTCGGCGAAATTCCACCGCCTGGGCAAACAATCGTGATGCATCTTTATAGTTGACATCCTGGTCGATGATGTTTTTCAACAGCGCAACCGCTCTGTCGAAGCTTCTCCTGGCAAACGCTTTCTGCGCTTCGGTGTACACTTTGGCCAGCGCACTCGCCTGCTGGACTTCCTCAACTTCTTTCTGGATGGCTTCTGCTTCTTCTGGCGCGATCTTCAACAGTTCTTGCCAGGCTGCCAGAGCCTCCCCGAAGCGTTCCTGGCGGGAAAAACTGCGCGCCCGCATCCGCGCCTCCTCCACTTCCGCCTGGTGCAATTCCTGCCGCGCACCTTCCAGACTTTTCTGAATTTTTTCATCACTTGGTTCCAGGGCGAGATATTCCTCCAGCGCAGCGATGACCAGCCCCCAGCGTCCGGCCTGTCTTGCGCGGTCGGCGCGCGCCAGGATGGCCTCTAGTTCCACCTTGCGCTGTTCTTCCCTGACCGTCTTCAATCGCTTCTGGACTTTCTCGTTCTGCGGGTCAATTTCCAATGCATTTTGCAGGATAAACAACGCCCCGTCCCAATTTCGGGCCGACTGCTCCTTTTCGGCTTTCAATAACAGGCTGGCAACCACTTTGGCACGCCTCTCGACTTTGGCCTGCTCGTAGCGCTTGGACAGCGTCTCGTCCTCGGGTGTGAACTTGAGCGCCTCCGTGTAGGCGGCCATGGCTTCCTCATCGCGGCCTTCAGCCAAGGCTTTTTCGGCGTGTTGGCGGTTGATCTCCGCCATGCGCGATCGCGCTTCCGTATGCTCAGCGTTAATGGCCAATACTTCGAGATAAGAATGGGTGGCGTCCCGTATTTTTCCCTTGGCCATGGCTGTATCGCCAAGGGCGAGATGCGCCTCACACAGGCCCGCACGGGCAGTTACATCCTCGTCGTCCATTGCCAGTGCTTTTTCAAACTCCACCACCGCTTCGTTCAATGCACCTTGGGCTTGATAGACCTGTGCGATATTCACCTGGGTTTGAATATGTTCAGGCGCGATCGCCAGAGCCTCACGGAAGTTTTCAATGGCTCTGTCGTACTGCCCGGCATCCCGGAACTCCAGGCCAATTTCGATGTAACGGTTAGCGATGGGGTTGACCTCGGTCAATTCCTCGCGCACTTGTTCGATAGTACGATTTTTTTGTAGCCATAACCGCAACAGGTAGATAACGAAGCGGTTATCCTCGGTCAGGATATCCTTCTCGCGCAGGTGCAGCACACCCGAGATCAGGTCGGGTTCGCTGAAGCGTACCCGCTGCTTGCGCAGGAACTCCCCAAGAGCCCGGTTGTCGAGCACGTCCTTGGCATGTGCCAGAGCTGCCAGAGCCCATTTTTCGATGTCGGAGGCTTCGTCCCAGGTAAACTTCAGATTGACCGTACCACGCTCGACCACATCGTCCAGAATCGCCTCCACGTCCGATTCGAGGATGTGCAGTTTGCCTGTCCGCTGGCAGAACGAAAACAGTTCGTGGCAGGTGAGCTGCGTAAAATAGGGATGTCCGGAGGCGATGTCGTAAATCCGCTCGACGGCACGACGCTCGTATTCCAGCAAACCCTCGACTGGCCTGGTGACCAGATTGAAGGTCTGGTCTTGAGACAGGAAGCTGATCTTTTTATACAGGGCGGCTTTGAAAAACTCCGTGTAAGCCGCCTGCATGTTCTCCAGTTTACGCCCAGAGGAACCGATGGAGAAGATGAAATTCAGCCCTTCCTCGCCCATCAACCGCCGCAGGTAGTCAATCAACGGACGGGCCAGTTCTTGCTTGACTTCGCTCTCTTCCAGGTTGTCGAACTCATCGAAAGTCAGCAACAAGGATTTCTCACCTAGGATGGGACGTAAGCTAGGGAAGAAGTGATTCTCGAAGTATTCCGGGTCAGTGGTAAATGCTTCTTTTTCTGGGGTAGGGATTTCGATATTACGGTCTTGTTTCAGCACGCGGGTGATCTCGCGTGCTAGCCACCACAGGAAGCGGTCGAGGGTAGTATGCGTGCGACCCTGTAAATCAAAAAAGACCGGGATGTATTTATCCGGCAGGCGGTTACCCAGTTGTTTGAGAACTGAGGTCTTTCCCACCCTGCGTTGACCGTGAATGACCAGGATGTGGTCGGCGTATCTGCCCGTCAGGCTGTTCTGGATCCAATCGAAAACATCTTGGCGACCAAAGAACATTCTGATCTCAACCACAGGAGCACCAGCGATGTAGGGATTGATCATGTCGCTCATGGAGCACACCGGTTAGGCTTTAGGCGGGAACAGGTGATAATCACAACTTAATTGTAAGCATTTCTGGATTGAGATACAAGCAGGAAGTGTACAACTTACTGAATGATATGCTGATAATTGTATCCGGATACCGTTCTTTAGAGATTCACCTTCTCCTTTGTCAGACCTCTTGCTTCCTCAACTGCTGCTTCTCGGATGGTGAGCGGGAAGCGGTCGTGTAATGGGCTGAGTCGAGAGCCAGCAGCAGTCGCGCCCCAGATCAGCCATGCCAGCGGGTGGAGGAAACCAGTCAGGTTGACAGCATTGCGCAGTTCGTCCAGGGTAGCTTGGTCCCAACCCCCGAACAAGCCATACAGGAACATGTATATCGGGAAGGACAGCAGGATGCCAATGAAGAAGATCAGAACACTGGTGATCTGGTCGCCTTGCCAGATCAGCCCTGTCACCCAGCGCAGAAGGGCGTAGTGGATACCCGCTGCCAGCAATGGAGCTGCCAGGGATTGCCAGATATAAAAACGCTGCGGGAAGCAAGTGCGGTGGTTAATAAAGTATGCTCCAATACCCTTGCTAAGCAGTCCAACGAAGTAAGCAATGATTAGAGCGTTGATCTGGAAGCGTTCCAACAACATGAAAGCCAACACAACCCGTACCACCTGTTCCGCGAACACCAGTGAGGATTTGAGGTACGGACGGTTCGACCCTAATTGGACATTATCGCCCACCCAGGAAGGATATTGTATGGCTCCCCAGATGGAGAGAGGGATGACATAACGCGCCGCACGCACAAATTCCGGCCCTGATGCGCCCAGGATGAAGCGATCAGCGATGGCTAACAGCACCGCGCCCAGGAAGGCGGAAATAATCCCTCCCCACTTGTACATCTGCACGCTGTAATACTGGCTGAGCAACCTGCGGCCGTGTGAGATGGCTTCTGATATGGCTGGCATGGCACCGTCATAGAGCGTCTGCAGGACGTTGAAGGCGAAGACGAAGTTCTGTGCCAGCCCCCAGTTTCCCCAGATTTCAGCGTAATTGATCAACCTGGCCTGCGTGATCCAGATTTCGGCTGCCTGCCCGGCAGACCAGGCGGCTGAGCCGAGCATCTCGAAGACGCCGAACCTGAAACCGGTTTTGACCACCTCCCAGTCGAAATGTGCCAGGAACAATACCCTGGCGTTGAAACCAATGCGCTGGTAGAGCCACAGTCCGATCAGGAAGGTGAATAACTCGGCAGCATAAGCTGCCAAGCCCAGCCCGAGCAACCCGCCCATGGCCCCGCCGAAGACCGGATGCGACTTGCCCCAGGCGTACATGATCGTCACGAAGACCGGTTGGACGAGCATCGGAATGATCACATTCAGGTTGATGTCTAGTAAACGGGCGTAATCCTGGCGCTGGAAGCCATTCAGCGTGTGGCGTATGACCTGATAGAAACCCGGGATCTGGATAAATGCGTGGATGATGACGCTCCAGGCGTACAGGGCATACGCTGAACGAGGTGCCAATGTGCTGCCCAGCCCAACCACAATGGCTACCTGAACTGCCCCGGAAAGTGCCTGCCACCAAACGAACAATTGCCCGTACTGGATCCCCCGCTTCGGGTCGTGGACGCGGTACTCCGAAAGGTACTTGATGAAAGCCACACTGGTGCCCATATCGAAGAACAGCCAGGTCAGGTTGAAGAATTGCACCACGCGCCCCCAGATTCCCAAAGCCTGGGCAGAGGGAAGAATGTAGACTGGCAAGACCAGGTTCTGGTAAATGATTAGTGGGATGAACAGCACCAGACCAAGGGTCAGAGCAACCAGGAATCCGGACAAGGGACGGTGGAAGCCCACGTCCTCCCATTCCGTTGTCTCGCTGCGGACCTCGAATTTGGTTCGGTCTGAGACAATCTTTTCTAACGCCTCAGGGTGTCGCTGACTGTACTGGCGGACGAAGTAAAAGGTAACGAAGGTGGTAGCGATCATCAACACCATCACGGCCAGCAGTAAACTTCGTTCGGTGGCATGCGGGACTGGCGATCCCGGATATTCCGCAAATGAGACGGGAATCTCTCCAGCCGCGCGCATCACCATGTGGTAGATCAGGTAGTTGTAGTACGCCCACTCCTGGATCTGTGAGTTAACCTCGCTAGATAGGAAGGCATTGAAGATGTAGACCTTACCGCCATGAGCGCTCCACAAGATCCAATCGCCGTTTTCGTATGTTGTTACCAGCGGTTGCACCGACGACAGCGGGGTAAGAACCTGGTAGCGTTTACGCACTTGTGGGGCGCCGTTCCAGCTGATCTCCGTGAGAAGAGGGTCGTCAAGGCCTTTGACTTCTGTTAAGCTGACCGCATCGTCGTACTCGGCCAGGTTGAGAGGGATACCGGTGAGGGTCTCAACGTCCTCAGCGCGGATGTTTGGTCCCATGATGAGCACTAATCCTGCACCTGCATTTAGGTGAGCAGCGAGGCCTGCCGGGTCAGGGATCTGATTGTTGAGCACGAGCACATCCGCCTGGGCGGGACCACTGACGAAGGTGTACCCGGCCAGTTGCAGAGCGGTTTTCACCCCGCCCTCCGGTCCAGCGTAGTAGACAGACAGGCCCTCGCCAGCCGAGGCTGGGGTGACGAGGGTGAAAAGGAAGATGGGGATGATGAGAAGGGGGAGGAATCTCTTCATGTTGGATGCCTGGTTAAAAATCGAAACCGTTCTCCTTGACTACTCTGGCAAACCATCTTCCACTATCTTTGATGGTCCTTTTCTGGGTTTTGAAATCCACGTACACCAATCCAAATCGCATTTGGTAGCCATGTGCCCACTCAAAGTTATCCAGCAGTGACCAGACGAAGTAGCCATCTACGGGCACGTCCTCATCCATGGCCTGCTTCGTATATTTCAGATGGTCGCGCAGGTAGCGGATGCGGCGTTCATCACGCACTCGTCCATCGAAGTCTATCCCATCGGGGACACAGATGCCGTTCTCGGTGATAAATAAACGTAAGCCAGGATAGTTATCCTTGCCATACTTATCCCAAACATGGGTAAGCAATTCGTAGATGCCAGGTGGGTAAATCTCCCACATCTGGGAGTACTCGTTGCCCTGTGGATGGATCTGTTCTGCCTGTACGAAGGGGAAGTCGGGGTCGTGGCGGACTACGTTGCGCGTGTAGTAATTGACCCCCAGGAAATCAATATGAGTAGAAATTAATTTTAGATCTTCTGTTGTGACTTTAGGGAAGACCGACTCCAGGGGTTTGGTCAATTCAACCGGGTAGCTGCCCCGGAGCACCGGGTCAAGGAACAGTCGGTTGATGACCATGTCGAAACGTTCTGCTGAACGGAGGTCTTCCTCTGAATCGCTGGCGGGGTGGACGGGAGCCAGATTGAGGGTGATCCCTATTTTAGCCTCAGCCTGTGAGGTGTCCCGTAAGGCCTGCACCGCGTAACCATGGGAGATGAGCAGGTTGACAGCCGTGGCGAAGGCAGCTACCGGGTCTCGAACCCCAGGGGCGTGTTCACCGAGGAAGTGCCCGGCCAGGGCCATCACCATGGGTTCGTTGTGGGTAATCCAATAGTTAACCCGATCTCCCAACCGCTCACCGAGGATGCAGGCGTACTCGCCAAAAGCCTGAGCCGTGTCTCGGTTGGGCCAGCCCCCGCGGTCCTGCAGGGTTTGAGGGAGATCCCAATGGTACAGGGTGGGGAAGGGTTGAATGTTTCTCTCCAGCAGAGCATCTACCAGCCGGTCGTAAAAATCCAGACCTGGGGTGTTGACTTTACCGGTGCCTTCGGGCAGAATGCGCGGCCAGGCGATGGAGAAGCGGTAGGCGTTCAATCCCAATTCGCTCATCAGGTTGATGTCTTCCTGCCAGCGGTGGTAGTGGTCTGCGGCAACCTCACCGCTGCTGCCATCTTCGATGGTACCCGCCTGGCGGCAGAAGGTGTCCCAGATAGAAAGACCGCGCCCGTCCTGGTCCCATGCGCCCTCGATCTGATAGGAGGAGGTGGCGGTACCCCAGAAGAAATTTTTAGGGAATTGATGGAAGGTATGGTTGGTCATTGAAGGTCTCCAAAGGTGTGATCAAAGAATATTTTGAAATTCAACTATGTAATCACCAGGCGTTATTATAAACCTCCAAGTCGGTGTACAATAAAATCCCTGCGAGGTGGAGAGGATCATGCGATTTACCAACTACTCCTCTTTTCCCCGGAATACTCCATCCTACCCAGGATAGAGCTGATAACCGAGGAAAGCCTCGGCGGGTACTTAGCATGATACGGTCTGAGGATTGCCTATGACATCTCTCCCTCTACCTTTATTTGAAATCCGCGGCAACCACCGTCAGGTGGGTCAACAGATTGGCGAGCAGATGCGTTCCCAGATTCAGAAAGGCTCTGCTCGATTATATGATGGTCTGCCTCCTGGCGTCAGCCGGGCAGATATGCTCTGTCGGAGCAACCTTTGCCTGGTTCCCAGCCGCGTTGTGTACCCTCAGTACGTGGAAGAACTGGAGGGAATTGCAGAGGGAGCCAATGTTCCCTTTGAAGATGTGTTTCTATCCATGTGTGAGGAGGTCTGGGATGCAACCGCCTGGCGTAGTGGTTCCCTTAGAACTCCTAGGGGCTGTACTGATTTCGCGGCCCGCGGTAGGGCTGCCCTTAATGGACACACACTGCTGGCACACACCAACGATTTGATCCCCGAGACGGAGGAAAACCTGGTCATTCTAAAAATACAGGCTGGAGACGAGCCAGAGTTTTTGGGTGTATCTGCGGGTGGAGTGGGTTTTAGTGCGGGGTTTAATGCCGCAGGTATTAGCCTGACCGGCAATCAGGTAGACAGCAACGACATCCGTCCCGGAGTGCCACGCCTGTTGATGGTGCGTGCCATCCTGGCAGCTCGTCGGTTAGAGGAAGCTATGGACGTTTGTCTGCTTCCCCAACGGGCTTCAAATTACAACAACATCATTGCCGATACATATGGAGAGGTGTACTGCATGGAGGGTTCAGCTACGGACTGTGAACCCATCTACATCGAAGGAGACATCCTGGCTCATGCCAATCACTATGTCAGTCCAGCCATGCGTCACTTTGAGGCCGATCGAAACATGATCAGTGGCTCAGTCATCCGATACAATCGGGCCATGCGATTGCTCCGAGAGAACTTCGGGCAGATTACACCTCAACTATTTCAGAAGCTGCTAGCTGATCATGCCAATTTTCCCACTTCGATATGCAAACACGCGGGTGAAATTGTGACCGTCTTCAGCATGGTCCTCGACCTGAACGAGCTGCGTGCCTGGATTGGGCGTGGTCGCCCTTGTGAAACCAACTACCGCGAGTACCAGTTAGAGCCTTGGAAAAACCTCCAGAAAATGTGAACTTTGTAAAACCACAGAGGAGGTTGGATGGACAAGAGCACCTTGATGGAAAAGTTGAAAGCCGGACGGGCAGAATGGGAAGCATTACTGGCACGTATCGTTGATAAGAAGTTGGTGCAACCGGGAGTGGTTGGGGAAATGTCGGTCAAAGACATCATCGCACATGTCACCTGGTACGAACGTGAAATAGTAGACGTCCTCCAAAAGCGAGCCTTGGTAGGTTCCGAGTTATGGGATTTGCCCCAAGATCAACGCAATGCTGCCATCTTTGAAGCCTATCGGGAGCGCTCATTGAGCCAGGTAACCGAAGAAGGCCGGCAGGTCTTTGAACAGCTTGTGGCAGCCCTGCAATCGTTCCCTGGAGATGATCTGAGCGACCCGGTGCAATTCCGCGACATGCCCGCGGATTGGATTCCGTGGGATATTATTGCTCAGAACTCCTATGAACATTATCAACAGCACATACCGGATATTCTCTCCTGGTTGGAGACAACATCATGACAGATATTTCCACCCTCTTTCCTGAAAATTACGAAGCCTCGCGAGGACGCTTTCGCAAGAACCTTGCCCGCGTACAAACCATGTGGCCTAACGCCCAACTCTCACAACACCGCTTAGCGAGTTCGGAAGACCTGACCATTGACTGGATTCATGCCACGGCTCTGAAACAGAATGACAAAGTATTCGTGCTTACAACAGGGGAACATGGCATCGAGTGTTATGTTGGGTCGGCTATGCTGCAACGCTTCATCGAGATGTATCTTCACCAGTTGGACCCCAACGATACCGGCCTCTTGCTGGTGCACGCCATCAACCCCTGGGGGATGAAACACAGGCGGCGCACGAATCGCTTCAACGTAGACCTGAATCGGAACTTTGTATGGAACCCTGAAGATCTGGATTTGACTTTCAATCCTGGCTATGATGATCTGAACTCTTTTCTGAACCCTCAATCACCAATCCCAAGCCTCTTTTGGCGTCAACTCGGTATTTTGCTCCAGTTGGCACGGCACTTGCTTTCTAAGGGAAAGGATTCTCTGCGGGAGGCCGTGTTATTAGGGCAATATAGATATCCCAAAGGTCTCTTTTTTGGAGGAGACACTATCCAGGAGGAAACGGCCCTCATCAGGGGGCTTTACCAGAATGTGTTGGGTCAATATGACCACATGGTTCATCTGGATATGCACACGGGTTATGGGCCTCGCTATCAGATGAGTTTGGTTAATTCGGTACTTGAGGAGAGAGGTTCAGCCCAGCTTTCACAAATTTTCGATTACCCCTTGATCGTGGCGGTAAATACCGAGGAGTTCTATTTCATTCGGGGGGATATGATAGATTATGTGTACACCCTCCGAGATAAGATATTCCCTCAAAAACGCCTCTACGCTACATCCTTTGAGTTTGGCACGTACGGAGAGTCTGACCTGGCGATGATCCGCAATCTACGTATCGTGATCCTCGAAAACCAGTTGCACTGGCACGGCACGTCCATGCTCGAGGTTGAGAAACGGGTCAGATACCTGTTTGGGGAGTTATTTGCCCCCCAGGGAGCTGATTGGCGCGCTAAAGCCGTGGCAGATGCAGATCGGGCTTTCCAAGGGATTCTCCGGTCTGAGGGCTTCATATAGAAAAGAGAGCGGTTGTTCTGTAACCGCTCTCTTCGATCAGTTTGCGTTTCTAAGTTATCGGGTCGTCGGATTAATCGCCACGTTTTTTAGGGTTATTCGCGCAGGGTTGTAAATTCGTTTGTTTCGACATTAGCCCCTGTCCTCTGAAGCTGCCATACGTCAGGGTCAATGTTTAGAGTCTGCATTTCGTTCCCGCGAGCGTGGGTTTCAGCGTAACCTTGGGGTTGTATGATCATGCCTTCACTTTCCAGGAGACCGCTGATGCCAGCCTGACCAGGTTCAGGTCGTTTATTCTGGCAGAAAGTACAGGTAGCCGGGTCGTGGGCCTTATAATCGGTGGGTTCTTCATAGGTCGAGATTACCCCCTCGAAGTTCCGCAACACAACTTTGTGATCCGATTGGCTGAGCAGGTAATTGGGTCCCAAGGGGATTTTGCCACCGCCACCAGGAGCGTCAATTACAAAAGTGGGGATGGTATAACCTGAGGTATGACCGCGTAATCCCTCCATGATCTCAATTCCTTTGGAAACAGGAGTGCGAAAGTGACCTGCACCCACAACCAGATCGGCTTGGTAAAGATAATAGGGTCGTACGCGGATGCGAGCCAGGTCTTGTACCAATTGCCGTTGGATATGGACGCAGTCGTTCACTCCAGCTAACAGGACAGACTGGTTACCCAGCGGAATGCCAGCGCGGGTAAGTTTGTCGGTGGCCGCAGCCAGCTCCTGGGTGATCTCGTTGGGGTGGTTGACGTGGATGTTCATCCAGATGGGGTGGTACTTCTGGAGCATGTCACACAGTTCGTCGTTCACGCGCATGGGCAGGAAGACGGGCACGCGGCTGCCAATACGGATGATCTCGATATGTTCGATTTCACGTATTTTGGCAATTATCTCCTCGAGCACCTTCGGAGCCAATGTGAGGGGGTCTCCACCAGAGAGCAACACGTCGCGTATCTGGGGGGTCTGTTGTAGGTAGTTGAGCTGTGACTCAAAATTGGCGCGTGAGAACTGAACGCTAGGATCACCTACCAGACGGGAACGGGTGCAGTAACGGCAGTAGGAGGCGCATTGATTGGTTATCAACATCAGCACCCGGTCGGGATAACGGTGAACCAATCCCGGTACGGGTGAATGGGCATCCTCAGACAGTGAGTCCCGCATCATCCCGGAGAAAAGCACCATCTCATTATCCGTTGGGATGACCTGTTTACGAATCGGGTCGTCAGGGTCATCTGGGTTGATTTGTGAGATGAAGTAGGGGGTTATATCCACCCGGAAAAGATGTTTGTTGGATAGAGTGTGCCGTTCACTCTCCGTGAGGCATAGAACCTGCTCAATCTCTTCAAGGGTGTTCAGCCGGTGGCTGAGCTGCCATCGCCAGTTATTCCACTTTTCATCAGGCACGTCGGCGAAAATTGTGGCGCGCTTCGAGAGAAATTCACGTTTTGACATTTTGAGTAACTACCTCTCCATTCAATATCTGGGGTTGTTTGACCCATGAGGTCTTAAATTATCGCATTGCCTGACGATGAATTCTGAGGGGTTGCGCAGGTTGGAACATGTTAGCGGTTTGAGGTTTTTTGGTCAGCGCGCTTTCCAGCCAGGCTGTGCTCTGGGGAGCGAAGGGCATTCCGTATCGCTCGGCGGCCAGGTATAAAATTTCCGTAATGAGAGTTTCATATGACATACCCTCACTCGCCGCCATGATGCAGAGATCGCTCACGAAGGGGTTGAGACCTGGTAAGGTATTTATTTCCATCAGGTAGGGTTCGCCATTGGCTCCCACCCGGAAATCAATTCGTGATACGTCGCAGACTTCCAGGGCTTGGGCAGCACGCCTGGCGAGCTCGATGAGTTGTTTGCGCAGGGATTCTGGAATGTCCGCTGGGCATAGGTAAGATGGAGCCCCAAGCTCGCTGATGTTATATGATTTGGCATCGTGACCGTACACGCCGGGACTGACACTTGGGCGAGTATCAATCTCCAAGATCGGGAACCAGTGGTAGCCATCCTTGTCGTATAGGTTCGGTCGGTGGCGGGAAGAAGGATCGCCAGGGTTACCAATAAAACCAACGGTAAATTCGCGACCAGGCAAATACTCCTCTACCAGAACGGGCTGATGATAGGTGTTGAGCACCCAGGCCACACGGCTGGTGAGTTCGTCCTGGTTGTGCACTACTGCCCCGGGATCAACGCCCATGCCTGTGCCTTCGCGAGTCGGTTTGACGAACAAGGGAAATTGCAGATTATGACTTGCCACTTCGTCTAAGGATTTGAGTTCCTCGAATGGAGCAGTGGGCAAGCCCGAATCGCGCCAGATGCGCTTAGTCTGGGTCTTATCCAAAGATAGGGCGTTGGCTACAACGCGGGAGGCTGTGTAGGGGATACCTAAAAGTTCGCAGAGTGAGGGCGCTTGGGCTTCACGTCCATCCCCATCAAGGCCCTCTGCAATATTGAAACAGATGTGAGGGCGGAGTTTTAACAACGCCTCAGGGAGGTTGTGATCTCCCCGTACGAAATGAACCCAATGACCATCTGCCTCTAAGGCTGAGGCAATTGCGGTGATGGTCTCGAGGCGGTCAAACTCCGCGCCAGCGTCGGGAGGTTCATCGAGTTCAGGTTCATACTCATCTTTCAAGTTGGCAATAAGGGCAATCCGCCAGGGAGGTTTCCGACTGTTATCGCGGATAGCTTTGCCGTTCAGTTGGGTTGCATGGTATTGGTACATTTTATTTATCCTCTTTTTTATAGTTTAATTTTTTATAAAAATATTCCTTGGTATTTTCAGCCTGCCGCTGAAGCGTGGCTCCTCATAGGGTTTTGGTTATTGCTGTGTTTTCCTCATAGGTGTTCTGTGAAAGCCACTGCAGGGAATATTCAGACAGGTCTAACGCAACAGGGTAGAGCCATACCACGTCGAGTTCAGCACTACATGTAGAACATATAACACGTTGACCCATTTCGGGGTGTGCACCCACATTTATCTGTGATTGGCAGGATGGACATTTAGCCGTTACCATAAGCACATCCTTGGTGTTGAGAAACATGAAAATCCGTACTTGTAGAGAGTTAAAGCATATCCTATCGGATGGGTATTGAAAAAACGTTGAACCCATGTATCAATTTGGTATCAGGTTTTATGGATATGTTCAAATTTTTCAACAATCATGCCATGCTGAGGAGTTGACCAAGTAAAAAACCCCTCTTCGGAGGGCATAGTTGGGGATGCATGGGTGGGTTTCCCCCTGAATATAACTCAATCGAATCGGTTAAAGTAGTAGCCAATTCCTGCTTCAGTAAGGATATATCGAGGTTTACTCGGATCGGGCTCCACTTTTGTGCGTAACCTCTGGATCAACCCGCGCACCAACTCGCGATTTCCCTCTCCACTGTAACCCCAAACACTCTCAACCAGATTTTCCGATGGGATAACGCGGCCGGGATTGGTGATAAGGGTATACAACAGCCGAAATTCCAACTGGGTGAGACGGTTGGGCTGTCTATCGCCCACGGTAACTGTCCGAGCGGAGGGGTCTAAGGTCACCCCCGATTGTGTCAGGGTGGGTAAGCTAAAGAAAGGCACACCTGCGCTGCGCCGCAGCAGGGTTTTAATCTGAGCCAACAGGAAGCGTACACCGTAAGGTCGGGAGATCACGAGGTCAGCGCCAGCCTCTAAAATGTCAACCTGCAAATCTTCTGGCAGAGTGTCGGTAATGACGATAAAGGGTACGGCTGTTTGTATGCGCATTTGTTTAATCTGCTTAAGTGCACCTTCTTTACTACCGGAAAGGGTCAACAATATTAGATCGGCGGGACGCTCAGGCCAGGCTTCCATGGCCTGATCAAGGTCTCGTATAGCGCGGACAGTAAAGCCAGCTTGTTGGAGTACAGTCGTTAGTATGGCGGCTTCGTCAGCATGGGGTGAAAAAAGTATAGCTTGCATGGGATAACTCTCTACTCAGATATGGAATAAGTATCTTCCAGGACACCTCACATAGTCCTAAACAAGATTCGTGCTGGCAATATCCTCTTCGCCTTTTATAAGTAGCAATGCCTTATTGGTTAGTTGTGTTGCCAGTTGTTGTCCGTCCTGCTCGTGGAGAGGGATATGCCCACCTGCCATGGTTCCATGCCCACCGGCTGTTCCTTGGCCTCCTACAATCTCCCTTACCAGGCTGCCTGCCCTGATCTGCCTGTTGCGAGAGCGCACAGAGAGTATCAGTTCGTTTTCGTAAACCCCCATGCAAATGACCCATTGTACGTCTTGCAGCCGGAGAAGCAGGTCTGCGATTTCTGCCCCTAAGTCGGGGTAAGCCATTTTACCAATGAAGGAGATAACTGTATCGTGATCGTATATTTTCGCTGCCTGCAGGGCGGAAGTAAAGCTTTTGAAATACACTGTCGGAACCTGAGCATTTTCAATTTGAGTTATGGCATCTATGTCTATTTGAGGCAAAAGGTAAAAGTAAGCCTCCACATCCTCGGGGCTGGCCTCACGGCTCAATCCCATGGTGTCAACCTTGATCCCATAAAATAGCGCGGTTGCCAGGGTGGGATGCACTTCCAGGTTCGCACGCCGTAAATACTCCACCAGGATTGTCGTTGTTGATCCCATTTCAGTACGTACATCCACAAAGCGAGCAGTCGCTGAGGCTTTACGCCAAGTGTGATGATCAATTACAATCGTTGCGTTGACATCTGTGGGTAGCGGATTATTACCTGCCCCCGGTTGGGTGTCAACCAGGGCAATAGGTATTCCCTGCCTTAACTCGGAAAAATTTAGACGCTGGAGAGGATTTTTCAAATAACGAACTAGGGCCTTGTTTTCTGCACGACCGACGATGCCTTGATATGCAATTCGGCTGCTCAGCCCCAACATCTCTCCAAGCAGATAACGCAGGGCAGTCGCGGAGGCAATTGCATCTGGATCAGGATCATTATGAGGTATGATTAACACCTCTGAATATTCAGAGAGGACCTTTTTTAATTGTTCAATCGGATTTTCAGGCATGAGCACTAGTTGTTGTGATACCTACGTCCTTGCATAGTGGGGCAGGATATGGGGGGTATTTCCCGATAGGGTTATACTTATTATAGCCAGCTTTGCAAAGAATGTCGCGGTATATTATGCGTGTTTTGTTAGAGGGTAGAACAGGCCCTGAACAAAGATGTCTTGTTGATTGGTTTGTGACCTATTATGACCAAAACGAAAAAGAAATCTGACACTATTATTATCCATCAACCCGCAGCGTATCAGCCTCCTTCCAGGTTGCGTACCTGGCTGATTGGACACCCCCTACCCACGGCGGATGCCCCCCACCAGGCTATCGGCAGAGCGATTGGATTGGCAGTTTTTGCCTCGGATGCCCTCTCCTCTACGGCTTATGCTACGCAAGAGATCCTCGTGGTCCTGGCAGCCGCGGGTACCATTGCCTTTGGGTACGCTTTTCCCATTGCCCTGGCAATCGTTGTTTTGTTAGCTATCGTGACCATCTCTTACGAACAGACCATCCACGCCTATCCAGGAGGTGGTGGTGCTTATATCGTCTCCCGTGACAATCTGGGTGAAATCCCCGCGCAAACTGCAGGTGCGGCCTTGTTAACAGATTATATCCTCACTGTGGCAGTGTCGCTCTCTGCGGGGGTAGCGCAGATCGTCTCCGCTTTCCCAACCTTGTATCCTTACCGGGTTTGGATAGCCGTGGGGTTGGTGGTGTTTATTATGCTGATTAACTTACGGGGGGCAAGGGAATCTGGTGTACTGTTTTCCATCCCTACCTATTTCTTCTTGTTCATGCTCTTCATGACCGTGGGAATAGGATTTTTCCGTTATCTGACAGGCACCTTAGGAGAGGTGACGAATCCACCCGCCCTGGACATTGAAGCACTTCAACCCATCTCCGTGTTCTTGATCCTGCATGCCTTTTCCAACGGTACGACAGCCCTCACGGGTGTAGAGGCCATCTCTAACGGTATCACAGCTTTTAAAGAACCACGTAGCCGTAACGCGGGACAAACACTCATATGGATGGCGGGCATTCTGGGAACGCTGTTTTTGAGCATTACTTTTTTAGCCAATAAGATCCATGCAGTTCCTTCGGAAATGGAAACCGTTATATCCCAAATGGCGCGCACTGTGCTCGGCGGGCGCGGTGTTGTTTACCTGGCAGTTGTTGCCGCCACAACATTAATCTTGATCATGGCATCTAACACCGCTTTTGCTGACTTCCCTCGTTTGAGCGCCATACAGGCTGCCGATAGATACCTGCCCCGCCAACTCACTCATCGTGGCAGTCGTTTGGTATTTTCCAGGGGGATTATGGCTTTAGCTCTGATCGCTTCGCTCATCATCATCTTTTTCCAGGCGCGCGTCTCCGCGCTGATTCCTTTGTATGCCATTGGGGTTTTCCTGTCGTTTACCCTCTCCCAGGCAGGTATGGCTCATCGTTGGTGGAAGATTGGCAGACTAAAGAAGGATGAGGAAAAGCAGGAACGAGGCTCAAGGTTGCGTTTTGATCCTGGTTGGCGATGGAAAATGACGGTCAACGGCCTGGGTTCTATTTGCACTGCGATGGTGATGATGATCTTTGCCGTGACCAAATTCCATGAAGGCGCCTGGGTTGTAATCATACTGATCCCCAGCTTGGTCACCGTGTTTCTCGCTATCCATCGTCACTACCGAAACCTGGCAGACCGTCTTTCTTTATCAGATTACGTTGGAGCATCCGATGTACAGCACCAGCGAGTCATCCTCCCCATTTCTGGAATCCATAAGGGGACTCTGGCAGGGTTGCGGTATGCCCAATCGCTCACCGATGACATTACCGTGGTGTTTGTGGCCACAGACGAAAGCATAACGAAAAGTATCCAGCAGAGATGGGAAAAATGGGTGAGGGATATCCCTCTGGTGATTATTGACTCCCCTTACCGAGAATTGATGAACCCCCTGGTGAGCTACGTTGCTGAGGCGGCATCCAGGCGTAAGAAGGGTGAAGTGCTTACCGTTGTGGTCCCGGAATTTGTGTCCCGAAATTGGTGGACTAACCTGCTCCACATGCAAACAGCCACTTGGTTGCGCTGGGCATTACGGTATGTAGAGGGTGTTGTGGTAGTGGATGTACCCTATATTGTGGACTGACTTGTAGACACGGGAGATTCCTTAGTGGAAATTTGGATAAAGGGGCCTCGAATTCGATTTTCCATCCTTATCGGGATGCTCGTCGTTCTGGTTTTGGCTTGCGAGGTGCAAAGAGGCATACAGCCATCCTCTGCAGGGTCGTACCCCGCCCCGCTTCCCCAACAATCCTTGTTACCCTTACCGAGCGCCACGTTCACGAGAACGCCTCCCCCTTCGATAACTGCAAGCCCCACAAACTCTCAAGCCGAGCCGCCGATCGCACATTTGTCGCCCAATGCAGAGCTTACGCTTACCTATATCCAAATGTTTGACCTTAACCGTGGGTGGGCTTTCGGTGGCCTGGCACCCGACTCAACCTCCCATGTGCTGATTACGAATGATGGTGCCGTGAGTTTTGCCGATGTCACCTCACCTGAACCTCAACCAGTGGACGAGAACACAACCAAAAGGGCGAGTGGTTATTTCCTGGATGGCAGAGAGGCCTGGGTGATGTATTCCTCCTCCGGAGGCTATCCAGTATCCGAGGCACCCATTATCTGGCATACGAATGATGGGGGCACGACATGGTCACAGAGCAGTCCCTTGAGCCTGACCGGTTTAGAGGAGTTCTTCACGCCCGGGCCGTTTGCATTCTCAGACAGAAGGCACGGATGGTTGCTGGTTCACGTCGGAGCTGGCATGCACCATGATTACTTTTTGCTTTTCCAGACGACCGACGGAGGCTCTACCTGGCAACGGGTCTTTGATCCTCTCACTCCCGACGAGAGCGGGTTGCAGTCCTGTGAAAAGACGGGTTTGGCATTTGCTGATGCCCAGAATGGCTGGATAACGCGCGATTGCCATGGGGTCACGGAGGAAGCCAATATTGCCCAAAGCAGCGACGGAGGGCGTACATGGAGGCTTTTGAATCTTCCTCCACCTGCAGGGAAGCCAAAATACTTCCAAAGTAATTTTTGCGGCACGTACTCACCCAGACTGTTCTCGCCGGGTATCGGCATGGTGGCTTTGAAGTGTCAACGCATGGAAGATTTCACCCAAGCGGAGCATTTTCTCTACTTTACGGCGAATAATGGGCAAGACTGGCAGGTATACCCTTACCCTGGAGGGGACGTGCTGTTCCTTGATTCTGAATTGGGCTGGGCATTAGGAAGGGACATCTTCCAGACGCGGGATGGCGGAGAAACCTGGGAGAAGTTGGGATCCGTGACCTGGCAAGGGCAGTTCACCTTCGTGGATGCTCTTTTAGGCTTTGCTATTGCCAGCAACCCACAGACTGGAGAGATAGCACTGGTAAAAACTGTAGAGGGGGGCAAGCATTGGGAAATCATCCGACCGGTGGTAGGGCCGTAATCGTTTGCACATCCGGGAGAGAATGTGAGCAAGCCACTGAAGGTTGTCCTTTGGGTGCTGATCGTAGCTGGGTTCGTGTTCGGTTACGCGGGTTTCATTTTCCCGGATCAGTCTCCATTCGTCCACACACCTCCTCAGGCCAGGTATCAATTTCAACGTTTGCACATTTTCCTTTTCAATCTGGTTAGCGGGGGCACGATCCTGATCTACTTTACCGAGGGGCAGGGACGCCTGAGCAGACGTGGTTGGCTCTTCCTGGCATTTTCGCTGATTTGCAGTGTGGCGGCCTTCTTGGATGAATTTGTATGGGCCATCCTCGCTGCAGTGGTCATGGTAGGGATTGTTGAGAGTGTACGGGTACGTTTTTTCCCGCGAATTCCCCTGGATTTTTTCAAGTTCTCTACCCCAGTGAGCTGTAAATTTCACTATGCCGCGGTGTTGTGCCTATCTATCGGGTTGCTGCTATCTGCTACGGTAATGGTGAATAACCAGTATTTGCACCTCATTGACCTGCCCACGCTGATATTGAACAATTTCTTCCTGGGATTCTCTTTTCCTCTCTCGTTGATCACCTTTGCGGTCATGTTCTCTATGATGCATGAGGATACGGGTAGATGGTCACAAATCCTGCGGGAGGCTTCTTTTTGGATAGTGACCGTAGGGGTTATCGTTTTCTTCGTTGTCATCCTGTTGAAGATATTCGTTGCTGAGCTATTCATGGCTTTTCTTCTATTAGCAGATGTGCTGCTGATTTTTACCCTCTTCATGAGGGAAAGCAGGCATCTGTACCAGGAAGCGTTTTTTACTTCCGGGCTGGTTTTTCTGGTAGCCACCAGCCTGACAGGCATACTGATCATCCTGTGGCCTCTATGGTATCCCCATGACCAGGGAGCTACTTGGGAGTTACTGTACCGGATGCATGCCTACCTGTCCTTGTGTGGGTGGAATCTTTCTGGTTTAACGGTGATCAGCCGTTATCCGGATTTCCCTCTGAAGGTGCATGAAACCGGCATCATCCTGGCACATTGGGCTACCATAGCCTTATTATCCCCTCTGGGCAACCTGTATTACCTGTTTGCCCTGACAGCCATACCCCTTTTTGCTGCACTTATGTGGTTGATCTTTTTCAGCCCAGGCTATGGTAAGGATGGCAAGGTGCGGTTAGAGACTACAGTTTGAGGGTACTGTACCGGCAGGACGAATCCCCAGACCTCCGAAAAAAATCCTATAAACAGGTGTATTCTGGAGTGAACCGCGTCCAAAATAAAAAACAACCCGTCCCAGAAAAATACCGCTTGAACTTCAGGCAATTGTATCTGGACATCGCCTGGTTTGGGGTTCTCAGCGGCAGTACCGTGGGGTTTCTATCGGTGTACATGGCGCACCTGGGAGCCTCCGCGTTTCAAATTGGGTTGTTGAATGCCACGCCCGCGGTTGTCACCCTGTTTTTAGCTCTACCGGCTGGACGCTGGCTGCGGGGCAAACCGATTGATTGGGCGGTTTTCTGGTCTTCTGTGGGGTTTCGTATTTTTTACCTTACCCTGGTACCGCTGCCCTTTTTATTTTCATCTCCCACCCAGATTTGGGTCATCGTTTTGATCACCTTTTCCATGAGCATTCCGGGGACCATACTGGCGGTTGGTTTTAACGCCCTGTTCGCTCAAGCTGTTCCTGAGGAGTATCGCGGTCGGGTTGTGGGTGTACGCAACGCTCTGCTGGCCATTACCTCCACGAGCACGACCCTGGTTTGTGGTTTTTTCTTGAACAGGTTACCGTTCCTACAAGGGTATCCACTGGTGTTTTTGTTGGGCTTTATAGGAGCCGCTATGAGCAGCCTGCATCTGAAGATGGTCCGTGTGACCCCCGAACAAGAAAGGCGCCCCAAAGGCATCCGGCTTTCGTATTTAACGGAGCCGGGCTTTTTCCGCTCGATTGGTGATGCCATCCGTCCGGGGCCACGGTTGCGTGAGTTGATCCGATACCGGTGGCGCCTGCCCCGCTTTTATGTGTTACGTAGCCCTTTTGGAGTGATACTGTTCCTTCTTTTGGGGTTTCACCTGGCCCAGTTCCTGGCCATACCATTGTTTCCAATCTACTGGGTGGAGCGCCTGCATTTGACTGACCAGGACATCAGCATGGGAAACGCCCTCTTCTTCCTCCTGGTGTTCTTGGGTTCCACCCAATTATCAAGGCTGGTGGAACGTTTTGGGAATCATAACCTATTTGTTATTGGCGCGTTGTTGATGTCCGCTTATCCTGGGTTGACTGCCGTAACCCGAGATGTGGGGATGTTCTTGTTCGCTTCCGTGGTTGGAGGCATAGCCTGGTCGTTAGCTGGAGGAACTGTGGGGAACTATCTCTTGGAAAAAATACCGGAGGATGAACGCCCCTCACATCTTGCCTGGTACACAGTTATACTGAACTTCGCAATTTTGATTGGTTCTCTGGCGGGCCCATTCATTGCCAGACACGTGGGAATGATAGCTGCTCTGGTAATTGGGGCTGCTTGCCGTTTTTTAGCCGGTTTGGCCCTTTGGCGGTGGGGACGATGATGTGGGGTAAGATTCATACTTTCTGGACATCCTTCCAGGTTTTATAGGGAATCAAGTGAATGTCAGAGGTATGGCAAGCACGCCAAACCCCGTATGTGTTTCGTGTTGGGGGAGAGGGAATCCAGATAGGATTACGGCAGATTCCAGTAGACCACTTCGGATACACTGACGGTGAAGGTCCGTTTGAGAAGAGCAGACGAATATTCCAAAAAATTCGTAGCGAACAGGCAGGTTATGTTGTATATTAGGAACGGAACATAAACGTGGTGAAAAAATGGACAGTAACCGATTAGCGAAAGACCTGGTGTTGTATGGGGTAATCATTTTGGGGGTGGTTTGTGCCTTGTTCACTTTCAGGGAACTGATCAGCCCGATGGTTATTGCTTTCTTGTTGGCTTATCTCTTATACCCTGGAGTTAACCAGATTACCAGGCGTACCCGGTTGAGTAGGAATCAAGCTGTGGTGCTGGTTTATATTGGCTTTCTCGTGTTGTTTGTAGTGCTTATGGTTTACTTTGTACCCCTGGTTTTAGATCAGGCCAGTCTGCTATCGTATGAATTGGCATTCCTTCGAACACGTCCGCCGTGGCGCCTTACTGCATGACATGGGTAAGATGGGTGTTCCCGACCGGATTTTGCACAAGCCAGGGCCGCTGGACGAGACAGAGTGGGCGGTTATGCGCCAGCACCCGCGATATGCTTTCGAATTCATCTCGCAGATTGATTTCCTGCGCAAGGCACTCGACATCCCCTATTGCCACCACGAGAAGTGGGATGGAACAGGTTACCCGCAGGGTTTGAAGGGAGAACAAATCCCACTGGCTGCACGCATCTTTGCCGTGGTGGATGTCAGGGACGCGCTCAGTTCGGATCGCCCCTACCGGAAAGCGTGGCCGCATGGGAAGTTGTTAGAATATATTTGAGGAGCAGGCCGGGAAGCATTTTGATCCACAAGTAGTCGATCAGTTCCTACGACTGGTGAAGGAAAATCCACGATAAGGAACGACCCAATTCTTTCAATCCGCTAGATGCGCGGCAGCTATGGAAAGCCGCCTCCCCACTCTTCCCCAACAGCGGCGGCTATGGAAAGCCGCCCTACACTTTGTATTCTGGAGATAGGTTGATCACCAACAAGTCAAGGAATTATCACCGTTCTAGTGTATGATAACCGTGGGTCAGCTAGTAATATGGATCATTAACCTTGTTCAGAACGACCTAAGATCATCTTTTGTGGAATGTCTGCCACCTATATTGAAAAATCCTCGCCGTGCCAGTTGCCAGCCCTCGGGATATATAAATTTGATTGAACGGTTTCACATCCGCTCAGGTGGGTTTCAAGGGACTCAACCCGCTGAGCCAATTGAGTCAATGCAACGCCAAAAACATCTGGAAGGGTTGTGTGATTCAGATCTGGGGCATCGGCCGAACGATGTGGCTTGGAGCGCGAGATGTTCTGTCCCGGCACTCCCACCACAACTGAATTAGCCGGAACTGACTTGATCACAACGGCATTAGCCCCGATGCGGCTATTTTCACCAACAGTAATTGCTCCCAATACCTTTGCGCCTGCGCCTATTACGACATATTCACCAATTGTTGGGTGGCGCTTCTCCTTAGCAAGGCTGGTTCCGCCTAACGTGACACCGTGATATAAGGTAACATTATCTCCAATTTCAGCGGTCTCGCCAATGACTACCCCCATGCCGTGGTCAATGAATAGACGACGGCCGATGGTGGCGCCAGGATGGATTTCGATGCCAGTCAGGCCACGGATTAATTGGGAGACCCACCGCCCCAACAGTTTCAGTTGATGCGTCCATAACCAATGTGCCAGTCGATGGCCCCACACAGCGTGTAGGCCAGGGTAACAGAGCAGCACTTCCATAATGTTGCGAGCCGCCGGATCACGCTCGAAGACAGACGAAATATCGTCGCGGATTGTCGACAAAACTGTAGTGACAGCTTGGAAAGGAAAGTTCCATAGATTTTCTCGCAGATTTTCAGCAGGCATTATTATCTCCGCTCTGTCAACCAATTAAATCTCGGTAGAGCGCGGTGCTCAGATAACGCTCGCCAAACGAAGGGATAATAACCACGATTAATTTCCCGGTACTTTCGGGGCGGCGCGCCACCTGGAGGGCCGCCCAGGTGGATGCTCCCGACGAGATACCAACTAATAAACCTTCCAGACGCGCCATACGACGTGCAGTTTGCATGGCGTCTTCGTCCTTAACACGAATAACCTCGTCGTAGATCTGCGTATTGAGAACATCGGGGACAAACCCTGCTCCGATTCCCTGTATACTGTGAGGTCCTTTCTGCCCTCCTGAGAGCACTGGCGATGCATCTGGTTCAACAGCGACCACTTTAAACGCAGGTTTACGGTCTTTCATGATTTCTCCAACCCCAGTTATCGTCCCGCCAGTTCCAACCCCGGCTACAAGTATATCTGCCATCCCGTCCGTATCGCGCCAGATCTCCTCTGCTGTGGTCCTACGATGTATTTCAGGATTGGCTGGATTTTGGAATTGCTGGGGGATGAAATAGCGCGAATCGGCAGCGGCCATTTCCTCAGCTTTGTGGATTGCGCCAGCCATCCCTTCGGCACCTGGGGTCAAAATTAATTCCGCTCCATAGGCGCGTAATAGGATGCGGCGTTCCTGGCTCATCGTATCGGGCATGACAAGTGCGCAGCGGTAGCCACGTGCCGCGCAAACCATTGCCAAAGCGATCCCGGTATTCCCGCTGGTCGGTTCGAGGACAATCGTATCCGGATTTACTAATCCGGCCTTTTCGGCTGCGTCGATCATGGAAACACCGATACGATCTTTGACACTATGGGTGGGATTATAGAATTCGAGCTTAGCAACGATTTCTGCCCCGGCGCTGTCGTTTATGCGGTCTAGCCGAACTAAGGGGGTGTTTCCAACAAGTTCAGTAATATTATTCGCGATGTTCATTCTGGTTATTCCTTATTTTAAAATAATATGGCCAACTGAAAAACAAAAAGGACGGCGTTCGAACGCCATGCAGAATTAATTCGCATGCGGGGTCGTCCACCGTCCTTCAGTCAGTTGGCCGATTTTTTATTCTGAAGAGGCGGTGTTAGGATCCCCGCCTCGGACACAAGCAATTAAACATACTTTATTCTCCAAGATAATGTAACTTCTATAGATATTATTTTATGAAGGATTTGACTCTTGTCAAGGCACGCGCTCAGGGCTTGTCATTGTTAGGATTCAACCCCGCTAATTTTGTAGGGTTGGGAGCCTTGTTTATTTAAGAGCAAAGCCGGCCACAAAGGCAGCCGTCATTAGAAAGAGAAGACCGGGCAACACCTTCATCATCATCTCACCAGACAAAACTGGGCGACCGGTTTTGAGGAAAGACAGTAACAGTCCCCCCAACCCAATGAGTGCTCCTCCTATGCCAACCAGGGAAAAACCAGGTTTGGTTATTTCCATTACGCTTAGTGCGATAGGTAAGACCGCAATGATAAGCCCGGCGATACCATGGACGATGGCTAAAACGATGGTAGCGGCTTTGCCGGTTTGTACGAGGCGGGTAATGACGATTGCCAGGAAGCCTAGAATAGCGAAGGTCAGATAGAATGTGTGCCAGGTAGGAAGGTGCTCCCAGACCAAGCCAAGTGAAAGGCTTAGCGGGATGACGGTTGAGATGATGACCACGATGGGGCTATCGAGCACTTCAAGACCAAGGATGATCAACAGCAGGACGGCGACCAACAGTACACCGAAAGCGATCGTGTAAGCGATCATCGGTAGCGTATCCACACCTTCAATGCCCAC
Organism: Chloroflexota bacterium; assembly: GCA_040758495.1. Lineage (GTDB taxonomy): Bacteria > Chloroflexota > Anaerolineae > Anaerolineales > JBFLVL01 > JBFLVL01. Next base: position 33,757 of record JBFLVL010000008.1, on the reverse strand, counting down.
CGCGACCTGATAAGCTGCCAGTAAGCTGGTGATGAGCAGGATGAGGCGATCAAAAATAGTGATTTTCATGATTGGACGATGGATAGTGGACGATGGTCTATGGTCTATTGCTCACGGTCAAATGGACAGCAGAATCATGGCTGCCAGCATATACAGCGAGGCGTATTTGAACAGCCCGAAATTTACCTTCTCCGAGGGGCGAGCCAGGCTGGCAACGGCCAGTATGAGCAACCCGGCGGACAACACCGCCAGCAAGCGCACAAAACCCCACTGCATGCCAATCAAGATTCCCGCTGTGCCAATAGAGAGAGACGCCAGCACGGATGAAATCGCAATTGTCGTCCGGGTGACCGGGAAGCCGTATACCGAGGGGAATGTGGGGACCTTCGCAGCCTTGTAGTCGTTGTAGTAGCGCATGGCGAAAGTTAGAATATGGGTGGGAATCCAGAACAGTACTGCCAGAGTGAGCAGTATTCCAATACTGTCAATCTGACCTGTGCCCAGGACGCGCCCGGCCAGGATGGGCATGCCTCCCGCGATCCCACCCCAGATGACAGACCAGGCCGTACGCCGTTTTAACCAGATGGTGTAGACCACCACATCAAAGAAGAATCCGGAGAAAACGACCAGGGCGTAGAGCGGTGACAACACCGCTGCCCAGCCCACACCAAGCACAGAAAGCACCAGCCCCAGACGTAACGCCTCTTTCGGTGTCACCTGTTTGGCAGGCAGTGGCCGTTGAGCGGTTCGCCTCATCCTGGCGTCTATGTCGCTGTCGTACCACATATTTAGCACAGTGCTGCCGCTGATGGCCAGGAAAAGGCTGATCGCCAGACCCATTAACGTGGTCCAATGCAACACCGGGCAGCGGGCGCTCATGTATCCTGCCAGACCCGTGGAAAGCAGCAGGCCAGTTTGGAGGGATTTTGTCAGAGGCCAATAAAGTTGAAGTTTAGCGAGGATGTTTTGCATGATTGCTCCGGTAATGAACGGGTAGGAGATAGGTGGTAGGGGGATAGGTGGTAGGGGTAGGGGTTAGGATTTGCTGAGGTTTGTGCGGTGTGCGGAGATGATGCCTGTGATCATGGCGATCAATTGCCCGGTCAGGGCAGCACGGCGTTTGAGCAATTCTTCCGGTAAAACCTGACGCGCCCGGAAATACCAGCCGCGTGTCTCGCGGGCTTCACCGAGGGCAATGCGCATCACGCGGACGTAATCCGGAGTTCCCACACCGCGTCCGTAAGTCTCTTCCATATTCGCGCCGATGCCACCAGAGCTGCGGATCAATTGGCTGACGATCTCACGGCCTCGATAATCCTTTTTCAGCAAATTGCAATCCTGCCAGACGAGATCGTAAAGGTACATAGCCATTCGGTAGTAGCTCGATTCCCACAACGGATCGCTTTTCGTCCATTCCGGAACGGTTTTCTGCCATTCATTGAGACTCACCTCATCCATGCCAATCTCCTATCGCCCTGTCCTCTTACCATCATCCTCTTATCATTTATCATCCTATCCTCTCACCATCCTCAATGATCCCTCGCACACCGAAACCCTACCCCGGGGCTATAGTAGAACGGCGGGGCGCTGTTGCGCACCCAGAGGCGCAGATCCATGTCGTATGTGTCCTTTGAGCCACCGTGCATGAAGCGGTCACTGAAACTGGGGAGCACATCGCCTACCCACTGCCAGACGTTCCCAGCCATGTCGTAGAGTCCGGACGGGCTGGCAGAGTTGAGCGTGGTGTAATCCCCGTAGGTTTGTCCGTTATAAAAGCCAACCGGAGTGGTGCGCGAGCCAAAGCTGCTCATATCTTCGAGCGGGTCACGGCTGGCATAGAAGTTGGCGTTGTTGCGGGCGATATCATAACCCCATGGGAAGGGACGGTCGGGGCCTGAACCTGTCGAAGGCCCCCGCGCGGCTTTCTCCCATTCGAGTTCGGTTGGCAGCCGCCAGTCGTAATAACCGCAGTAACCCCAGGCGCCGAACCAGGAGACGTTCGTCATGGGGTGGTTTTCGTAGCCAGGCTTGATCGAGAACGCCAAGCCATCAAATACGAAGCGGGAGGCCGGGTCGTTCAACGGGACGAAAATATATTCCGCGGGGATGATCTCTATCTCGTGCTTGACACCGTGGAACTCATCGCCGGGGTAGTAACCGACTATTTTTTCGCCATTTACTTTCAGACTCCCATCAGCCAGGGCAGCATTCAAAAAGTCAACATATTGGGTAACGGTCACGTCGGTGACCATCATCTCATAATCGTAGTCAATCGGGGTTGGAACATTGTGCTGTCCTGACAGGAATTCACCGGTCGGGATGAGTGCCCAAGAGTCTGGGTCCACGCCCGTGTCAAAGGTTGGGGCGGGGGCGTCGAGGTTGACCGGGGTGCAGGAGGCTAACATCAGCAAGGTGAGAGCAAGGGCGCTGATCGAGTGCGCAGCGTATTGAAACCAAGCCCGACCGCGAAGTGTGCCTTTGGCAAGCAATCCCCAATTGTGAGGAGATCGCTTCGTCGCCCCTCGGCTCAGCTTCGCTTCGCTCGGGGCTCCTCGCAATGACACAATGTTGATGATGCGTTTCATTGCTTCACCTCCGCAGAGAGTTCGTGCTCCACTTCTTCTGTCCAGCGGCCCTTTTTCTTGAACAAGTCAACCAACCTCCAGATCATGACCATGGACAGGATGACAAGCAGCATCCCCAGGCCGAAGTCCATCAGCAGCATCACTATGTTGACCAGCGGTTGCTGCTCGGCTTCGCTGATGAAGAGCCGTTTCATCTCGAAGATGGTTACGGAGCCAAAGGCGATGTCGGACAGGATGATGATGGCCCAACCGTAGAGTTTGCGGATTTTGCCTTTCAATCCAATCATATCGCCGTAGTAGAGCAGGATGATGGTGGCGATGATAGCCGAGAGTACGTGCCAGTGACCGGTCAGTTCGATGCGTTCTTCGCGGGCTGGCCAGAGGCGGAAGATCTCGTCCAGGCGTACGGCCATGAAAATGCCGATGCCGCTGACGGTGAAGTTCATGAAGACCATCTGCCACAGCGGACCGAACGTGAGTGGGTCACGCCCCAGGGCAGAGAGTTTATGGAGGAAGCTGGGCTTTTTGATTCCGACCACACCCTGGCGGATGAACTTGTCCCAGCCGAAGATGACCAGCATCAGCGCCGCCAGCATGGAAGGTGTAGCCCCCACGTAGATGATCATGTGGGCCACCGGCTCCAGCGGTGTGACCACACCCCAGACGCCTACATTCAGCACGATCGTGCCAAGGATCATCAGCGGCATGGCGATTTTATGCAGGATGCCCTTGAAATTCAGCCAGCGACCGATGATGAGGGTGATCATGATGGCAATCAGGGCCAGCATAATATGCAGGTGACCGATGATGGAATATTCCATCACGGTCTTTTCAGGAATGCGAATGATGTTTTCGGCCAGAAATACTTCGAACCCGTTGCCGAAATACGAGCCGGGGATGGCGCCGAAAAGCGCAGAAATGACTGTGGTCAGCGCGGTTGCGAAGAAAGCAAGGCGTTCCAAATCCACACCCTTTTTTGTGCGGGCGTAGGCTTTATCCGGCTGATAATATTCTTTGTTCCAGGGCCAGAGAGCGATAGTCAGCAGTAACCCGGCGAAGAAGACGAGCGTCAGCCCGGCAATATACAGGCCGTGCAAAGCCCAATTATGGCCCCAGTAAGCGAAGCCCAGGCCGAAGGTCATTGCCATGAGATAGCCGATGGTGATGAGCAGGCGTACGGTCATTTTGTAAAAGTTCTTCATCTTCAGCAGGCTAGTGATCATGTATGTTTCGATGGCGACCACGGCCATGGCAATGGAGTGATACAGGATAATGATGCGGCCTTCGCGCTCAGCCTGTTGCAAATCCATGTGCAAAACGCGCACAACCACGTCACGCACACCGAACTCGGCCATCGGGCCGGAGAGCATGCCCCAGATAGCGGTCACCAGGGAAATCAAGGCAATGGCAACCAGGATTAATCCTTTCGTCGAACGAAAGAGGTAATTCAGCCTGTGGGTAACAACCTGCATAGTGGACACCTCTGTTGTAAAATAAGCCGCTGGCCCGGCTGTGTTCTAAAGACAGTTTATCACAGGGCGAGCCAGCGGTCTTTGCCAAATGTCAAGTTCTTATATTAACCTCGGACCAGGTTTCCAATACTAGGCTAAACATCCGCTATCGGAAGAAGTCCATCTTAAAGCCGAAGGCTGGTCCTTTCTGGTTTTCGTTCAGGTAGCGGAGATGTCCTTGACGAAACCCCAGGTGAATGCCAGAGTCATGAGCAGCAGCAAGGGGGCCAGGATGGTTAACACCAAATCTTGGGTGAAGATTCCCAGCAAGGGTTTACCAGCGGTTAGGAATGCTAAGGCTATGCCGCCGAGACCGATCAAAGCGCCGCCGACCCCAACCCACCAGAAACCCTTAGGGGCTTTCGGGGCGAAGAATGGGCCCAGGAAGATCACCAGGCCGGCCACGCCGTGAAAGAGCGGAACACTGATCTTGCGGCCCAGTTCGATTTGAGCGATGCTGGTCACGGCAATTGCCAGGAAGCCGATCAGGGCGAACCAAGCGAAAGCCTTTTTCCAGGAGGGGAAGTACTCGTTGGCCAGGCCCAGCGAAATACCCAGCGGGATCAAGCTTGCGACAGTCAGCACATAGGGTGATGCCAAGATGCCGTATCCCAGGAAGATCAACAGCAAGCCCGAAACCAGCAGGACGAGAAAGCCTAGCATGTAGTAGACATCGTACAGGGCTTTCCCCTTGCTCCAGCGGGTGTAGAACCGCCAAAGCAGGTAGATGGCGACCAGGCCGGTCAACAGGAGGAACAGGTTGTCGGGGGTAAACAGGTTCATGCGCATTCTCCTTTTGTGAGCGGGAAATATCATCGGCCTTTTCAAGAATTAGCCGACCATTATGTGAATTATTGCACATTATTTGGCGATTTTCTGTGATGTTTGTCACATAACGGCCGGATCGAGGCTTATTCGATGGCGACGATTTTTCTCAGCTTCTCCGCATCAAGAATGCGAACCTTGCCGCGGCGCAGTTCGACGATCCCATCTTGCCCCATTTGCGTCAGGTTGCGGGAGACACTCTCGCGCGAGGCCCCAACCAATCCGGCCAATTCCTGCTGGGTCATGCTTAGCACGATGGGACCGCTCGCTTCGGCGTGCTGATGGCGGATTTCGTCGAGCAGGGCGATTGCCAGCCGTTCCTTGATATTGCGGAAGGTAAAGGTTTCCAAGCGATTCAACAGATAGCGCACCTCTGCCAAACAGTCTCCTTGGACGGTAGCCAGCAACTGTGGACATTCGCGGCACAGGGCATGGAATGCCTCGCACTCCACCCAAAGCAGCGTCGCTTCAGTCATCGCGATTGCCGTCCCCAACTGTGCTTTGCCATCCAGGACCGGCACGGGGCAGAAATAATCCCCGGACCGGCGCACGCACAGGATGCTTTCGTAGCCATCTGGTGTTACGCGCGCGACTTTCACCCGTCCGCTCGCTACAACATAAATGGCGGTGGCCGGTGCACCTTGGTGGAAGATCGACTCGCCAGGCTCGAGAGTCTGAACGTGCATGACGCTGCGGACCTTGGTTTGTATCTCTTCCGGAAGGTGGGCAAACAGTCGCTGGGTGTCCATCATGGCAGGAACATATTGGCAATAGGTGCGCTTCTATGTGATAGTGTAAGCCTCTGTGATATTGCTTGTCAACCAGCAGTTGGCTTTTGCATCGGTTTGAGGGTTAGTCTTTACTCGTTGGAGCCAGTGAGCCGCTGCCAGAGATTCGGCCAGACGAGCAGCACGAGCAGGGCGAGGCAGGCAATCGGAGCGAGGGCGAAGAGCGAGAACCGTCCCAACTGCTGGGCGGTGGCAATCGTCAGCGGAATGCCGACCACGAGTTCGGTCATGCCGGAGAGCATGCCCCAGATAGCGGTCACCAGGGAAATCAAGGCAATGGCAACCAGGATTAATCCTTTCGTCGAACGAAAGAGGTAATTCAGCCTGTGGGTAACAACCTGCATAGTGGACACCTCTGTTGTAAAATAAGCCGCTGGCCCGGCTGTGTTCTAAAGACAGTTTATCACAGGGCGAGCCAGCGGTCTTTGCCAAATGTCAAGTTCTTATATTAACCTCGGACCAGGTTTCCAATACTAGGCTAAACATCCGCTATCGGAAGAAGTCCATCTTAAAGCCGAAGGCTGGTCCTTTCTGGTTTTCGTTCAGGTAGCGGAGATGTCCTTGACGAAACCCCAGGTGAATGCCAGAGTCATGAGCAGCAGCAAGGGGGCCAGGATGGTTAACACCAAATCTTGGGTGAAGATTCCCAGCAAGGGTTTACCAGCGGTTAGGAATGCTAAGGCTATGCCGCCAATGCCGATTAACGCGCCACCGATGCCAACCCACCAGAAACCCTTCCCTGCGCCCTTGGCGAAGAATGGCCCCAGGAAAATGACTAGACCGGCCACGCCGTGAAAGAGCGGAACACTGATCTTGCGGCCCAGTTCGATTTGAGCGATGCTGGTCACTGCGATTGCCAGGAAACCAATCAGGGCAAACCACTTGAAAGCTTTCTTCCAGGAGGGGAAGAACTGCTCAGTAATGCCCATTGAGATGCCCAGGGGGATCAGGCTGGCAACGGTTAAGACGTACGGTGAGGCCAGGATGCCATAGCCCAGGAAGATGAGCAGCAGTCCGGAAACCAGCAGGACAATGAAACCCAGCAGATAATACACGTCGTGCAGCTTCTTCGACTGGCTGTAGCGGGTGTAGAACCGCCAGATGACATAGATGGCCACCAAACCTGTGAGCAGGAGGAGGATACGATCGAAGATGTTCATGGGTTAAACTCCTTTAACGATGTAAGATATGGAAGGATACAGTCCAGGTGGGGAAAGAAAACCGCTTTTTTCCCTCTGAGCTGTTTGGTACTTAAAACACGCCTGTGTGGTCTGGGTTGCATCTGGAACCTAGTGACTGGAGCGAGCACACGGCGTAAGTACCGCATGTTTTGATACGAATAAGGTGTTGGTAGCCGGGGTGCCCGTCGAGGAACGCATTTATTTCGTGCTCAACGATGAGGGACATTCCTGTAGACAATTAACCACAAAGACACCCGATTTTGAAGGTTTATCCCTTCACTTTGTGGTGTCTTTGAGTTTAGCTAAGGCCATCACTGATTATGAAAATATGAGTCGGCAACCCTCCTCAGGAAGCTCCCAGCAATCGTTCTAACTCAATCTTGGATTTTGCCTCTACCTCGGCGTGCAGGCTGTTCTTGTGAGCGTCCATGGTCACCACCACGGGAAAGTCCTCGACTTCCAACACCCAGATGGCTTCCGGAACCCCGAATTCCATCTTGTACACACCAAGCACTTTTTTAACCGATTGGGCGATCAACGTCGCTGCACCCCCTATTGCGTGGAAGTACACACCGGGCACATCGTGGCAGGCCTGCAATGTTTTTGGCCCCATCCCACCTTTGCCTACTACACCTTTGAGGTTGAAGTGGTGCATAACCGGCCCCTGGTAGGGTTCCTCGCGAATACTGGTGGTCGGTCCGGCAGCGACGAACTTGTAATCCCCGGTATCCAGGCCGCTGACCACTGGCCCACAGTGATAGATCACACCTCCATTTAGCATGGGTTTGATTTTTGCGTATATCTTTTCATCCTCCCCTTGGGGAGGGTGCTTCTTCTCAATGAAGGTGTCAACCATCCACTTGTGTACGGCATCCCGCCCTGTGAGCATGATGCCATTCAACATCACGGGGTCGCCAACCTTCAAACTTCGGATATCTTCATCTCTGATAGGCATGTTGAGTTTTCGCATGGAAGCCTCCCTATTCATAGGTTACTTTACCGTTTTCAGCAATCATCTTCCGACGGCGGTAGGCCCAGCAGGTATAAGAGATAGACACAAAATAACAGGCGGGCAGGCGGTGTATGTCTGTGACTTTCGTCCCAAGGACGGTTGTCTTGCCCCCGAAACCCATAGGGCCGATATTCAATTGATTGGCTTCGTCGGTGATACGTCCTTCCAGTTTGGCCAGTTCGGGGTTTGGATGGGTATCGGATAACTTGCGGAAGAGCACTTCTTTGGATGCGCAATACGAAGAACCACGGTCACCACCAATGGTCACACCCAAGAAACCTGGCGAACAGCCTTTACCTTGTGCCTGGTATACCGTATCCAACACCACCTTCCGAATACCGTTCAGGTCGCGCCCGGCTCCCAAGCGGCTGTCGGGCAGTTTGTATTGAGCACCCACGTTCTCGCTACCTCCGCCTTTCAGCATCAGTTCTATGGTCAGGGTGCTCCCTTCCACTTCTTCGAAGTGGACCGTCGGGAAGTACTCATCCCCGACGTTATCGCCAGTGTTCTTGCCGGTGAGGGAGTTTACCGCGTTGGGGCGCAGGTATGCCCGACGGGTGGCTTCAGCCACTGCGTTTTCTATCTGCTGGCGTAGCTTACGGGTGCTCCACCCTTCAGGATGGTAGACGTAGAAGATCGGTGTGCCGGTATCCTGACAGATGGGAGTGGAATTCTTGCGTGCCATATCCACATTTAACAGGATGGAATCCAGGGCCCCGCGGGCTGCAGACCCTTTCTCCTCCCGGTCGCGGGCTACTTTCAGCGCTTTTTCCACATCCGGTGACAGGTCGGTCGCTGTCAGCCGGACAAGTTCGAGAATGTGTTCAGTGTAATCTTGCATGGTTTACTCCTATGATGACTACACGAGGCGGCTTTCTGCCATTTCATGACTTGAACGAACTTACGGGATTCAGAATACAGCCTAAAGCATACCATACAAAGGGGCAAACCGCCTCAGTTTTCGGGGACATCTATACCGGAATGAACAACTTAACCGATCATGAATTTATGGTACACTCCACCAGCAACTGCTCATCAGCCGAAAAATATGGGTTGACAAGCGATTTTCTGGGTTAATTCTCCGACCAAAAATAATGGACGCCAAGACGTTAGACATTTTGGAATTTCAAAAGGTCCTTGACCGCCTGGCAGGTTATACAGCCTTCAGTGCTTCTACAGAGAAGGCACGCGCTCTGCTGCCTACCAGCGATCGGGAGACTGCCAAGCGCCTGCAAGCTGAAACCAGCGAAGCTCGGCGGTTGCTCGAAATCAGCCCCGGCATTTCGGTTGGTGGAGCGCGCGACGTGCGCGAGGCGGCCTGGGCTGCCACCCGAGGAATCCTCCTCGAGCCGAGTGCTTTGCTCGACATCAAGTACACATTGATTGCTGGACGAACGCTGGGCCGGCATTTTGAGGGTCAAGAAGCTCAGTATCCCTGTTTGAGTGAAATTGCTGCTCAATTACCCCCACAATTAGGGTTGGTGGATGTCATCTCCAAGGCTCTCTCTGAGCGTGGCGAAATACTGGATACCGCCTCGGAGAAGTTGGGCCAAATCCGTAATGAACTGCGCATTGCGCACGACCGCTTGCTTTCTCGGTTGGAGGGCATGGTTAACGACCCCAAAATTACGCCCTATTTACAGGAAGCTTTTGTTACTCAACGTGACGGACGCTATGTAATTCCACTACGGGCTGAGTATAAAAATCGGGTTAAGTCCATCGTGCACGATCAGTCCTCTTCAGGAGCCACATTATTCGTCGAACCGCTTGCCATCGTGGATATGAACAACCGCTACCGCGAGCTGCAGTTAGCGGAACGGGACGAGGAGCGCCGTATACTGGCTGACCTTTCGGATAAAGTTGGTAAGCATGCCGAGGAGATAGACCGTGCAGTTGAGACGTTAGCTGAGTTGGATTTGATCTTTGCCCGGGCCAAGTATGCCGAAAAGGTGGACGCAACCGAGCCCGAGCTGAAAGATTTACGGACTTCCCGCGTGCTACCACACCCAGGCGTGACGCTCCGTCTTTGGCAGGCTCGTCATCCCTTGCTGGACCCCGATACGGTTGTGCCTGTAGATGTAGAGCTTGATTCCCAAACATTTGCCCTAGTCATCACTGGCCCAAATACGGGTGGCAAGACGGTTACCCTAAAGACAGTCGGCCTGCTCACGCTCATGGCTCAATCTGGCTTACAACTCCCCGTCCAGGATGGTTCGGAGCTGAGTGTGTTCGACTCTGTGTATGCAGATATCGGCGATGAGCAGTCCATCGAGCAATCACTTTCCACCTTCTCGGCCCACATCACGAATATCATCCGTATCCTGAAGCACACGAACTCACGCTCCCTGGTTTTACTCGATGAGTTGGGGGCCGGGACTGACCCTCAGGAAGGCGCGGCCCTGGCAAGAGCAATCCTCAACAACCTGGTATCACGCGGCGTCCCTTCGCTGGTAGCTACTCACTTCCCCGAATTGAAAGCCTACGCACATACCACTCCAGGGGTTTCCAACGCCAGCGTGGAATTTGATCTGGAAACTTTGCGCCCTACCTATCGGCTGACGATTGGGCTGCCTGGGCGTTCGAACGCCTTGGCCATTGCTTCCCGGTTAGGGTTATCGGATGAAATCATCGAGGAAGCGCGCAGCAATATACATCCTGATGACTTACGGGCAGATGATTTACTTGATGAGATTCATCGGCAGCGTGAGGCCGCGCGAACAGCCCGCGTTGCCGCGGAGCAAGCCAATGCAGAAGCCAGAAGATTGCGCCACGAACTGGTAGAACGTCTGGAACACATCGAAGATGAGCGCCGGGAGATACTGGAAACCGCTCGGGAAGAGGCCAAAGCTGAAATCAACGCTCTCCAGGCAGAAATCCAGAAAGTGCGGAATCAATTGGCCTGGGCGCGTCAGCCGCTGGAAGCTCTCAAGCCAGTTCAGGAACAGATAGAGGTCTTAGAGCAAACCGTCGAGGAACCAGTAGAACGACATCCCCAGGATGTGCTCCCCATTCAACCTGTCCGTCTGGGGTCAAAAGTGAAATTACATCGGCTGAATGCAGAAGGTGTGGTGATCAGCCTGAGCGAAGACGAGGCTGAAGTCCAGGTTGGTGTGCTGCGTGTGTGCGCTCCTTTACACGACCTGGAGGCGCTCGGCGAACCCCCCAACGATGCTCGAGGTGAAGATAGAAGGGCTGCGCATGTGAAAAGCACCTTTACGGGGACCTCCCCAGGTATGGAGCTTGACTTGCGGGGTCAACGGGTAGACGATGCGTTAGAGGCGCTTGACCGTTATCTGGATGCCGTATTTCTAGCACGCTTGTCTTTGGTGCGCATCATCCATGGTAGCGGTATGGGGCGCTTACGCGAGGCAGTGCGCCAGATGTTGAGTCAGCACCCTCATGTGAAGTCATTTGAGCCAGGTGGTAAAGACGAAGGTGGAAACGGTGTAACAATTGTGAGGTTGTAGGTGCCATATGTCCGAACCTGTCAGGGCAGTTTTGGTGGGTGCTGGTCAACGCGGGGGCGATGTCTATGGCGCCTATGCCCTTCAAAACTCCCAGAAGATACGTTTTATAGCCGTGGCAGAGCCTATCTCGGAGAGGCGAGATCGCTTCGCGGCTCAACACAGCATCCCTCCTGAAAACCGCTTCACCACTTGGGAAACCCTGTTAGAGAAGCCCAAACTGGGGCAGGCAGCCTTGATCTGCACCCAGGATCAGCTACACACTGCTCCAACCATAGCTGCGTTGAGGGCGGGTTACGATGTATTGTTAGAAAAACCCATGGCTACTACCGAGGAGGAGTGCCGTCAGTTAGTTGCCATAGCCCAGGAACATGGAAGGCAGCTTCATGTTTGCCATGTGCTGCGTTATACCCCCCACTTCCAGAAGCTGCAGCAGATTGTACAATCCGGTGTGTTGGGAGACCTCGTCACCGTTGCTCACCGTGAGAATGTCTCCTGGTGGCACATGGCTCACAGTTATGTGCGCGGTAACTGGGCGAGCGTTTCCCAGAGTTGTCCGATGATTTTGGCGAAATGTTGTCACGATTTCGACATACTCCTGTGGGTTCTTGGTAAGCAGTGCGAACGTCTCAGCAGTGAGGGAAGTCGCATCCATTTTCGTCGTGAAAACGCGCCTCCTGGTGCGCCGGAATATTGCCTGGATGGGTGTCCCGTTGAGGATAGCTGTGCTTATTATGCTCCGTTTATCTACATAGATTTGCTTCCCTTGTGGCGTGGTGTACGTGATTCCAGCAAAGGTATGGTGCGTTTGGCAACCAAAGCACAGACCAGATCACCTGCTCTGGTCAAAACATTCAGCAAGGTGATACCCACTTTGCGGCAGATAAGCGGTTATGATGGCTGGCCCAATTCCGTCGTAGCGGTTCCTCCCACAAAGGAGAACCTCATGGTTGCCCTGAGACGTGGTCCTTACGGTCGCTGTGTTTACCACTGCGCCAACGATGTTGTAGATCATCAGGTCGTGCTAATGCGGTTTGAGGGTGGTCTATCAGTTACCCTGACGATGCAAGGACATTCGCATTGGGAGTGTCGCGAGACGCGCATCCAAGGTTCTCGTGCTGAATTGCGGGCATTCTTAGGTCACGGTGGCTCCTGGATTGATGTGCATGAACATCGAAGTGATTTAAGCTCCCATTATGATACGAGTGCACCCGTTGGGGATGGACATGGAGGCGGTGATTTCGCCCTTATGGATGCTTTTGTTGATAGTTTGAGTGGGGAAAGAGCAGTTGGTTTGACTGCTGCCCACGAATCTCTCGAGAGTCATCTGATGGCTTTTGCTGCTGAACAGGCCAGGTTGGAGGGCGGAGTGGTGACCATGTCGGCGTTTCGTCAAGGATAGTTTTTCCTTGGTCATGTCCCTCTCACCGTGCTTGACACAGGCGTTTTTTTCCCGGCCCACGTTGTTGGTGGCACGGGAGTTACTGGGCGCTCATCTGGTACGCTTGAAAGGAGACCGGCGCCTGGGGGGATATATTTCGGAAACGGAGGCGTATATTGGCGAGAACGACCTGGCCTGTCACGCACGCGTGGGACGAACGACACGTAACGCTGTAATGTACGGTCCTCCGGGGCACGCTTATGTCTATTTCACTTACGGCATGCATTGGATGTTGAACATTGTTACCGAGGTCGAGGGATTTCCCGCCGCGGTTTTGATCCGGGCTATCGAACCCTTAGAAGGTCTAGACCTCATTGCTACCCAAAGACCAGGGCGACAACGGAGTGAGTGGACCAATGGTCCGGCCAAACTTTGCCAGGCGTTGTGTATTGATGGTCAGTTGAACGGCGTGGATGTGTGTGCTCGGGAGGCTGTGATTTTCCTCGAAAAGGGGATACAGATTCCGGATTCCAGGGTGACCATCTCCTCCCGTGTGGGATTGAATACCGTGCCGGAACCCTGGAGGAGCGTGCCCTGGCGTTTTGTGGCGGATATGCGTGATGCACATAAACAAAGCGGATAGAGAGAAGTACGTGCAGAGTTTTCGGATAATTTTGTATAGGGTAAAATAGTTCAGTTTAAAATTCCTAATTTTCAAGGGAAAATATGTTTCGAAAACGTGAAGCAGAAGGGAACCAGCTTCCATCAACTCTCACAACCGATCGAATCACCTCGGTGGTAGGTTCGGATGTCAGCATTCAGGGAAGGATAAGTGGTCGGGGTGGAGTTCGGATAGAAGGAGCCTTCGAGGGCGAGATCGTCCTCAATGGGCTGCTGGTGGTTGGGGAATCTGGACGGGTCACATGTGAAAACATTCGCGCCGAGAATGTTATCGTCGCAGGAGCGGTAAAAGGGAACATCACGGCTCAAAAAGTAGAAATTCGCAGCACAGGACGGGTATGGGGTGATGTGGTTGCCGTTTCCTTTTCTACCGAGGAAGGCGCTTTTCTGCGCGGTCAAATACGTATGGAAAAGAAGGTGGATATCCGCGCGGAAACATCTCCACAAGGAAATAAGAGCCCCGAATAGCACCTTCCAGTTTAGAGAAATACGTGGTTGGATCTTCCCCAAAACCAGTAGTGGCTACGGAGTTTCCGAACTTAGTTCCTGATCAATGACCTGTTTGAAAATCTCGTAGGGCTGTGCGCCTACGATGGGTATACCGTTAAGGAAGAAAGTGGGAGTAGACCGCACACCCAGTTGTATGGCGTAGTTTAAGTCCGCTTCGACGGCTTCCTTGTACTTCTGGCTGCTCATACACTCCTCAAAAGCCGTCATATTTAATCCCAGGTCAGAGGCGTACTGGGTGTATGCCTCCTCAGACAGGCCGTATTCCATGCCGTACAGTTTTTCTCGGTAATCCCAATAAGCGTCCTGGTCGTCGGCACAGAGGGCAGCCTCAGAAGCTTTTTGTGCGTTGCTGTGGATGTTGGTGAGAGGAAAGTCTTTGGAAACAAAGCGGATCTGGTTGGGGTATTCGGCTTGCAAGCGAGGGAAGACCTCGTAATACCACTTGCGGCAGTATGGGCATTCGTAATCAATGTATTCGATCAACGTGATGGGGGCGTCTTCCGGACCAAGGGTAGGGTCACCCTCAATAGGTATCTCGTAACGCGTGATCTGCCTCGGTGTGGTTTGAACGGCAACTTGTTGTGGGTCTACATCCACTGCGCCGGTTGTCTGTGTGCCAGAGGGCCCGCGTCCCCAGAAGATGTAACCCAGGCTTAAACCTACTACAAACGCCAGGGGAAGCAGAGCGGCATATAAATGCGAGCGCTCAAAAGTGATTGTGTTATCTCGATCTGACATCATAGGATAGAGAGGTGTAAGAGTTCGGTATTTTGATGTTCATAGCGAGATTATATCATTTCACAGTTTTTGTGTTTGACTTCTATTTAGTAAGGCAGTATTATCCCCCCTATGTTTCTCGCTCAGTTCCTTCGTCTGTTGGGAGCGTGTGCCTTCCTCTGTTTGTTTCTCACGCGCAGCGCGCTCCCACCTGCCAATAAAATTGAACAGGTACGTGCCTTCACCCGAGATATTGAATTTGGTTTCGTATCCTGGACTTTGGACGCTTTGGGATTGGCAGTTGAACAGTTTGCGTTGGGCACAGCGAAGTACCTATCCCCAGCTGAAAACCGACAGCTAGTTTTGGATTATCTGGAACTGATTGCTGATATCCACAGGGCCGAAGCGCGGGTTAGAGATATGTATGCTAACCCTGATATCATCAACCCGGAAATCGCATCCGCTTTAGAGAGGGGACGTTTAGACCGTCTCTACGAGCGACGCGACTACTTGGAACCTCTGGCAGAGTCCATTATACAAGCTCAACTCAATGTAACCTTGGCGGAACTGCATCTTACTCTGGGAGGTCAACCCCTGCCGCCTGTGTTGTACCACACCACTCCTTTGCCGTTAGGTCTGATCGTCTCACCCCGTGACATCATCCGGCAAGATGCCAACATATCTATTGACCCCAACTTAACCATGGAACAGAGCGTAGCCCTTGAGGAGAGGGTTGATCGGGCTTTGAATGTTTCCACGCTGGTGGTAGAACTCGGTGGGATGGGTACCTATCCAACGATGATTCTTGAAACCAGCGATATCAACTGGCTGGTAGAGGTGGTTGCCCATGAGTGGGTACACAATTTTCTCACCTTACGACCGTTAGGCATGCTTTACGATAAAAGTCCCGCCATGCGTACCATCAACGAGACCGTGGCTTCGATCGCGGGTAAAGAGATCGGCTACGCGCTACTGGCGCGTTTCTACCCCGAATTTCTGCCCCAGCCGCCTTGGCCGCCAACCGAAAAGCAGCCATACACAACCGAGCCACCGGAATTTGATTTTCTCCTCGAAATGCACATCACGCGTGAGACGGTTGATGAAATGCTCGCCGAGGGACAGATCCGGGCAGCGGAGGAGTACATGGAGCAGCGTCGCCACTTTTTCTGGGAACACGGGTACTATATTCGAAAGCTTAACCAGGCGTATTTTGCCTTCCACGGCGCTTACGCTGACCTGCCCGGAGGTGCAGCCGGTGAAGACCCAGTAGGTGCCGCGGTGCGCGACTTTCGCCGCCTCAGCCCCTCGCTGAGCTACTTCTTAAAACAGTTATCCTGGATAACTTCATTTGAGCAGTTACAATCCACGTTACAGGATGATTCATGAGAAAACAACGATCCAACTATTCAGCCGTCAGATACTTGGCACTGGCTTTCTGGCTTTTTCTAATCCTGACAGCCTGCCAGGGAGGTATGTCTGAGGTTACGGTTGCTTCCCCCACCCTGACTTCAGTGCCGTCCCCAACATCTACGGCCAAACCTGCCACCGCGACCCTGGCACCTACAAATGAGATAGTCGCCCTGGCAGGGTGCACACTTATCAGCCCTCGTCCTACACCTGGTCCCACAGAACGTTCCCTGTTACCCCCTCCCACGGAAGACGATTGGATCCGAGGCCCGGAATCAGCCACAGTTACCTTTACCGAATACAGCGACTTTCAGTGACCATATTGCACTCAGCTTGCGTCCGTGTTGATGCAATTAGGAGCAGCGTATCCTGATGACCTACGGATTGTTTTCCGTCATTACCCTCTGGTTAGCATTCATGATAAGGCAGCCCTGGCAGCTCAAGCCAGCGAAGCTGCCGGGCGTCAAGGGATGTTCTGGGAGATGCACGATGTGCTCTTTGGGCAGTACAGCGCCTGGGTTACCCTTTCACCTGAAGACTACGAAGCCTGGCTGGTAGAACGAAGCGAAGAACTGGGGTTGGATGTTGATCGTTTTGTGGCCGATTTGAAGGATACCGATAATGTTGCCAAGGTAAACCGGGCCTGGGAAACCGGCAGGGAGATAGGTATCCCTGGGACGCCATTTTTCTTGATTAACGGACAAATCTATACCGGCCCGTTGGATTACACCAGTCTGGAAACAATCATCAAACTCCTGAAATTAGAGCGTCGTCAATTTACCGACTGTCCACCCACGGTTATTCATTTGGATAAAGAGTATTTTGCCACTCTGGAGACAGAAAAGGGCGATATCGTGATTCAGCTCTTCCCCGAAGTTGCTCCCCTGGCGGTGAACAGTTTTGTCTTTCTGGCGCGGGAGGGGTGGTTTGACGGTGTACTGTTTCATTGGGTGATCCCTGGCTTTGTCGCTCAGTCAGGCGACCCCAGCGAGACAGGATATGGAGGGCCAGGCTATGCATTCCAGAATGAAATCTCCCCAGATGTGGTATTCGATCGTCCTGGCCGTTTGGGTATGGCGAATTCCGGTCCAGATTCTAACGGCAGTCAATTTTTCATCACCTTTGACGCTGCTCCAAACCTAGACGGTAATTACACCATTTTCGGACAGGTAATTGCTGGCATGGAGGTGTTAGAACAACTTACCCCTCGTGATCCGTACACTGGTGGGGGGACACCACCAGGTGATCGGATCTTACATGTCAGCATCGAGGAGCGTTAAGTTCGCTCAGGGACAGGACTAGATTATGACGACCAACCAAAAATCTGGTTTGCAACCCGAAAATGAAAATGTCGGGATGTTTTCATCCCCTTCATCAGGAGGGACGGGCGGTCAGCCGGTTTCAGGTACTCCCCGAATGCGTAAACTTTCTATTGTGCAACTAATCCTTAGTTTACTGGCTGCACTGGTTTTATGGGGTATGGCATTAGGGTTTTTGTCCCTGGGTTTACATCGCATTCTGAAAACAACGCACTCACTTGATGAGGTTACCTCGCTGTTTATGCTTGGTTTTAGCGCTGGGGTGGTTGGTAGTATGTTGTTGATATCTGCCTGGTTGGTTGGAAGAAGGCTGGCGGAACGCCCGATACAGAAGCCGGTTATCTGGTTGCAGGGGCTGACACATCCGGTATTGTTGCTGGTGTTACTGGTAATGGTGCTATTGCTTGGTCAGTGGGTGGCTTCGCAAGAAAACGTTATACAGATCATTTTGCTGCCACCGCTACATGTTTTGGCCGTGGGACTGCCGTTGCTTTGGTTTCTGCGAGCGGGGTTACACAGGTTGCCCAAGAGTGGGTTGCAAAGGCAATGGGGTGCATTTACCGCGGGTTTGGTGCTGACACCCACGGTGACCTTTCTGCTCGAGATGAGTATGCTGTTGGTGATAGGTTTAGTTGTTGTTATGAGTGTAGCCTTCAATCCTGAGTGGTCTATATTACTTGATAATCTGGTTCGACGTTTGAGCCACGCACCCTCACCTCAGGTGGTGCTGAATATATTAGCGCCGTTATTTGTACGCCCTGGGGTGGTTTTTACTGTATTTGTTGTCTCGGCGGTGTTGATTCCTATGATTGAGGAAGTGTTCAAGCCCATGGGGGTATGGCTATTAATCAAGAATAGTTTGACTCCTACGGAGGGGTTTGTCGTTGGTGCGCTGAGTGGGGTGGGTTACACGTTTGCCGAAAGCCTGGCTATGGCAACCTTGCCGGAGCAGTGGTTAGGGGCAGTAGTGGCTCGCATGGGTACAGGATTGTTGCATATGCTGACAGCGGGTCTGATGGGATGGGGTCTTGCTCGATCCTGGCGAGAGGGCAATTATTACCGCCTGGGGTGGATGTACTTTGGTGTGGTGATGTTGCACGCGGTTTGGAATGTCCTTTCGGTCAGCTCTGCTTTTGTCCCCGTGTATGAAGCTGTGCCCTCGCCCGGAAAGTGGGTGCAGCAATTGAGCACCATCTCCCCCTTAGCGTTGGTCCTCCTGTCGGTTGGATGTTTGACCCTCTTATTGTTGATTAACCGCAGGCTGCGTCCCAGACATGGGGATGTCAGAGAATCTGCACAATAACTGGCTACTTCTTTTTGCTCTCCACCGGGAAACAAGTCGCCAACAGTTCTAAGAGTGTGAGATATCCCTTCACCCGGAAGAGTTTGTCCACGACGGGCAATCCAGGGAGGTTATTTTCTTTCATGTGGTGAAAGGCATCTTCCAGGGTGTCATCAAGGTGAATGTAAATCGCATCGCGCATGATATCTGCAGCCAGGTGGGTCTCATTGGGGTTGGCGAACTTTAATGCGTTTTGATAGTCGTTGGAGTCCTTGATGAATTCCTCCGGCATCACTGGAACCATCATTGCCTCTGCCAGTTTGGAGATGGATATCATCCCCATCAGTCGTTTTTCTTTGTTGATCACACAGGCGAGGGGAATTTTGGGGTTTTCCAGAAACCTGGAGAACACCTCTTTCAGGGGCGTATCCATCTGAACACAGGTAGGTTTCAAGGTGAGCAGGTTGATGATTTCA
Organism: Chloroflexota bacterium; assembly: GCA_040758495.1. Lineage (GTDB taxonomy): Bacteria > Chloroflexota > Anaerolineae > Anaerolineales > JBFLVL01 > JBFLVL01. The sequence goes on along the minus strand of JBFLVL010000008.1, from coordinate 14,618 downwards.
GAGACAGGTGTGGCTCGATGTGATGTCCAATCAGTTATCGCCTCGCTGCCGTACAACCTTTTGACATCTTCCTCAAACCACTTCAATAAATTCACCTCGCCGCGGTCAACAATTTCTCTTCTCACCTTTGCTTCTTCTATTTGTTCCCTCTTTCTCCACTTTTGCAAACCGAGGGCGCGGTTAATGGGTATGGTGAACAGGATGCCACTGTGTGGGCGGTCGAATCCCTTCACAATCCGATCAGCTTCTGCGATTGCCAGTTCGAGGATCTCAGGATCGTCAATCAGACTGAAAAGCATACGCTGGGAAGATTGATTTTGTTCAAACAATGATAACAACCCTCCCAGTCCGCTGCGGTGTATGGAGGCTTCGGCCTGGAAACCGCCAACGCTTTGTAAAATAGTCACTCCTGGAACACGGATCTGCTTCCAGGCTTCCAGCAAGTCGGGGAAGCGGTCTAAATCGTGAAGGATGACGATGAGCATGGTAACCATAACTCTCTCCCGTGGTTAATAAGGGTCGGGCAGTATCTCTCTCTAGCCTAATTGTGCCCTTTTTGTAATTGCCAAGACCGCTCGAGCAACGCTTTTTGGTTTGAGCTTAAGTAGGATGAAGGGTGCTATAATCCCACGGTCTGTTAATGGACTTTTTATCTTTGAAGCACAAGAGGATGTAATGGAGTTACTCAGCTACTTGATTGATTTGTTCTTACACCTGGACAAGCATTTAAGTATCGTGATTCAGGAATTTGGGGTGTGGACATACCTTTTGCTCTTCCTGATTATTTTTATGGAAACCGGTCTGGTAGTCACCCCTATCCTTCCAGGTGATTCGCTGTTGTTTGCTGGGGGGACGTTCGCGGGTTTGGGCTGGCTCAACATAGCCCTGCTCTTTTTCCTGTTATCTGGCGCGGCCATACTAGGCGATACAGTGAACTACTGGCTTGGGCATTACATCGGTCCCCGAGCGTTCAGTGGAAACATCCGTTTTCTGAAACAAGAGTATCTTGAACGCACACACGTGTTTTATGAAAAACATGGTGGCAAGACAATTATTCTGGCACGTTTTATTCCTATTATCCGTACCTTTGCACCCTTCGTGGCCGGCATCGGAGCCATGACCTATTCGAAGTTCATCGTCTACAATGTGATAGGTGGTGTGGTATGGGTGGCCGTCTTCTCATTGGGTGGATATTATTTTGGAAATATCCCCTTTGTGCAAAGAAACTTCACGTTTGTTATCATGGGGATTATCCTTGTTTCTTTGTTGCCTCCCTTTGTGGAATATATAAAAACCCGCCTTGAAAGGCAAAAGTCCTGGGAATAAGAAACATGCCTGGATGAAGGTTTACCGGGCTTCGTTTGGGAAAAGAAAAAGTAGTGTCCGACATCTCCAGGATGTCGGACACTTGATTTACGGAATCAGGCGTAAATGTCCCTCTGCCGCGCCCTCAACAGAATCTTGATCCCAAAGCATGGGATGATATTCGATCGTGCGCCAGAGGTCTATCATGTCTATATAGTGGGGATGATAGGCATGACCTGACTGACCCGTGGTGTGTATGCTGAAGGAGTTGCTCAAATCGCCGAGGTCTATGATCATGCGCATGGAGGGAACGCTGTGGACAGTGTAAGGCGAGGTCGTGCTCCACCCGGTCGCGTTGACGATGGCTGCTCCACCAGAGGTAGGGAAGGGGCCCCGGTTGAAAGCGGTATCAATCAGTGGAAAGTTGCTCATCACGTCGTTGTTGAAGGATATGGTGTGGAGGTCACCCCAGGCCCACCCCGCCGGTTTTTTACCTAATAGTTTTTCCAACTCTTCTACTGCTGCAGTAAAGGCACGGGCAAATATGTCGTCGCGGGTCTCGATTTCTGGAGTAGTTTTGTCATCCCACCATGGGCTGTTGGGGTCTTTAATCAGATTGCGGGTAACCTCCATCCACCTTGAGCCACCGCCAGGTGAATAGAACTCGGGCAGGTCGTCGTTGAAGGTCTGTAAAATCAACTGTCTCCAGAAGGCGGCGTACAACGCGGCGGGGGCAGAATCCATGTGAAATTGATAGTCCCAATCCACAAGGATGTTCCGAGCGTTAATCAGTCGCTCCTCGTTCAGGGGAATTTGTAACAGGATGGGGACGAAGGTGACGGCCCCCAGTTCTTTGTTGTCGCCTTGCATTTGTTGCGTGTAAGCGATGGTAATTACCCCGGGGGATTCGTTTAGCATGTCTACAATGCGTTGAGCGCGGAAGCCGTATGCCCATTCCATAGAAAGCAGGTAGGGATATTCTGGGCCTACTACAGCGTTGTTGGCAGTGACAATGTATCCCTCGGGAGGGTTGAAGGCGAAAGGTAGTTCATCAAAGGGAATGTAGCCCTGCCATTCAAATTCCCCTGTCCAGCCAGGTACGGGTAAAACGCCCGAGTGCCCTTCCGTGCGGATGGGGATATTGCCAGGTGTCTGGTAACCGATGTTACCTTCAATATCTGCGTAGGCCAGGTTTTGAGAGGGGACGACGAATTTTGAGGCGGCTGCTCGGAAGTCTTCCCAATCCTGGGCAATGTTGAACTCCCATAGAGCGCAGAACACGCATGAAGGTTCAAGCGCAGTCCACCGCAGGGCAATGGCGAAGTGCTCAGGGATATCAATACCCGCTTGGTCGGCGAAATCCTCCAGCCCGTAGACAGAGGTAATCAGGGGTCCATGTTGTGTCAGATATACGGTCACATCTTGGGCCTCGCCTCCGGCGATATTGATTGTTTCGTGGATGATTTCCATGTCTACCCACTCACCCTGGAATTCGTATTGCTGAGGGTTATCCGGGTTGATTTTTTCGATGTAGAGGTCCATGACATCTGGACCGACATTCGTGAACCCCCAGGCAATGTGGTCATTGTGCCCAATAACCACACCTGGCGCTCCAGCAAAGGAGAAGCCGGCTAGATCGTATGGGCAATCAGAACCTTTGGAAACGCAGTGCAGCCCAATCTCGTACCAGATCGAGGGCATCTGTACTCCAAGGTGGGGGTCGTTTGCCAGAATGGGCATGCCAGTGTCTGTAAGGGCCCCAGAAATTACCCAATTGTTGGACCCGATTCCTTCGAAGCTGCCGAGGGTCAATGCATTGAGTAACGTGAGATGCTGTTGTACTGTTTCCAGAGCTGAATATACGTTTTTGGTCCCAAATAAATTCGTATCCGTTTGGGTGGTGGTTTCCCCGGTGATGTGGAGATGGGGCACGATCACGGGATGATCGGCTGGATATGGGGGGTAGAGTTGGTCAACCTGGTCTGATGTCAGGGTGTTCAATAGCATGGCGCGGTCAATCTCTGTATCCATGTTTCCAGAGAGGTCCCAAGCCATTACTTTAGCCCAGGTCAGCGTGTTGAGGGGTGTCCATGGTTCTGGCTCATAGCTTGGGTTGATGATGGGGAGGAAGGCGTATTCTAAGCTGAGTGCTGTCCCTTTGTGCTCAGCCAGGTAGGCATTTACGCCCTCCGCGTAGGCCTCCAGGATGGCTAGCGGTTCGGGTTCCATATTTTTTAATTCTTCCTTGGCGACCCGTTCCCAACCCAGCGTGCGCAGGAAGACATCAATATCCAGGGTGGCTTCGCCCAGCAACTCAGAAAGGCGACCGGCTCCCTGGTGACGCCAGAAATCCATCTGCCAGAAACGGTCTTGGGCATGAACATAACCCTGAGCGAAGAACAGGTCGTGTTGTGTAGCCGCGTAGATATGGGGGATGCCAAAGGAATCTCGGTAAATGTCTACTGGACCATCCAGGCCGGGTACCTGTATATCGCCGTTGATTTGTGGAAATGACCGCTTGGCGGCCGCGCGTACAAGTGGTGGGGCGATGATTGCGATCAAAAGGACAAGGACAAGGATCACACCGAGGACAGACAGGATGATGCGAAGAATTTTGGAAGCCATCTTGAATCCTCCTTTCAGATTTTGGTCCGATAATTGTGCCTGCGATCGCTTTTTGAGGCGTTACAGGCTTTTGGGTGATGCCATGCGTGAGGGTTCAGACCATATTCTCCAAAAAATCTAACTTTCCTCCTCACGACTCATGGCGACGACAAAGGCAATGGCGTAAGTGTGTGTGTGGCTGAGGCTGAGCGACCAAATGGTAAGGTGTTGTTCATCTGCCAGTCTTTTTGCAGCCCCAAGCAGATGTAAAACCGGTTCTTTTTTAGCGGAGGAAAGAATTTCTATGTCTTGCCAGCCGACCGGGCCAATGCCTGTACCTAACGCTTTGGCTGTGGCTTCTTTGGCTGCAAATCTTGCCGAAAGCGAGGCCAGGTTCGTGCCCACTTGGGTTAATTCTTTGGGTGTATAAATTCGGTTGAGAAACCTCTTATCGTATTGTTGGATAAGGCGTTCAATCCGGGAAATCTCAACTACATCCACACCAGTTCTGAGTTTCATAAGTACGGTACTCACGGTCCTGCAACCGCGACACCCAGTTTGTCTGGATCAAGATAGGCACATGCGGCTTGCAGGACATCCTCTGCCGTGATGGAGTTTATCAGGTGAGGGTATCGTTGATAGTAATCTAGCCCAAGTTCAAATTGTTCCAGATTGAGCAGTGCGCTGGCCACGCCTGCGTTTGACTCTAGTGTAAGTGGCAAACTGCCAATGAAGTTTGACTGGCTGTCTTTAAGCTCTTCATCTGATACGGGGTTCTCAACGAAGCAGGAGATTTCGGAACGGATGAGCTGGACGGCACGTTCGACATTGCTGGGATTTACACCAGCTATGACTCTCCAGGGTCCAGGCCCAAGGCCACCGCTGATGCTGCTGTATGCATAATAAGCCAATCCGGTTTTCTCGCGCACTGTTTCACCAATGCGTCCCATCATCCCGAACTGTCCGAGCACACTGTTACCCAAAGCTGCGGCTAAAAATTCAGGAGCACGCCTGGGAGGGCCGGCTACGCCCATCACGATATCTGCCTGGCTTTTACCCGAGATGTTCACATTTCGGGTTGTGGTTTCTGAAATAGGGGCAAGGGGAGGTAGAGGAGGGGGGGCAGGTTGGTCGGGGTTTTGCCAGTCGCTGAATACGTGTTGTGCCCGGGTTATGGCTTCTTCCGGGGTTATGGCTCCCACGATGGCGATAACCAGACCTCGAGGGCCGTATAAATTACGGTGGCATGCAACCAAATCGTCTCGGCTGATGGCTTGAACGGTCTCTTGAAATCCGTCATCCGGGTGACTATAAGGGTGGTGGTTATAGACAATCTGGTCGAAGGTCATGCTGGCCATTAATCCCGTGTTTTGGGCTCTGAGTGCCAGTGCGGTCAGGAGTTGGGCGCGTAGTTTCTCAATTTGATCATCGGGAAAAGTAGGGTTACACAGAGCGGAATGTAACAGGTCGAGCAGCAGAGGCAGGTCTTCAACCAAGGCTTTACCACTGAAACCTGTGGTGTGAGTGCCGCAGCTAAAACCCAGGCTTGCTCCTGCAGATTCCAGGGCATCATACATTTCTTGCATGGTGCGTTCGGAGGTGCCACGCATGAGTGCAGAGGCGGTGAAATTCGCCAACCCCAATTTTTCATCAGGATCAAAGAGGCCTCCAACGGGGAGATAACCTCTGATGACGACTGAAGGGCTATTGAAGTTGCGGCGCGCCGACACGACAATACCATTGGGGAGAGTGGTACGGACAATGTCCTCTGGGCCAGGGAGTGAACCCGGTTTGGGGTGGTTGATTGCAGCTATCACGTTACTACCTGGTTATGGTTTTGGTTTGTCGTTAGATTATTGGTGGGAAGGTACACTCCAACCACCCTGTTCTGGGGGCGCAGATAATTCTGGGCGAGGCACAGGACATCTTGCGGCGTAATCGTAGATAAGCGATCCAGGAAAGTTAAAAACCACTCGTAGGAAGCGAACATCTCGGCAAAACCCAACCAGAAGGCCTGATTAGTGATGCTTTCGCTGCCGTAGGCGAACAACGCTTTTGCTTGTTTAATGGCTCGGGAAATTTCTTTTCCACTGGGTGGTTTTTGTTTAGAACGGTCTAATTCCTCATCCAAGGCGATTAACACCTCATCGGCAGTACGTTGCGGGTGAACAGTGATTGTTATCGTGTAGAGGAACGGATCAATAGTGGCTTGAAGGTCTCCGTACACACTTACGGCCAGATCACGTTCTACAAGGGCTTGGTACAACCGGGAGGTCTTATTGGACAGGCCGCTCCCAAACAGGTTAAAGCTACTTGGACCACTCAGCAGACTATCTAAGACAGTGAGTGGAAAGAAGTCAGGATCAGCTCCTGCTGGAGCGTGATAAGCGACCTGGAGGAAGGTTGTCTCACCGGGTCCCTCTACGGTCACACGCCGTTCTCCAGATTGAGGGGGTTCCGGTCGGGATTTTTGAGGGGGAGTAGATCCTTTGGGGATGGGTTCAAATAGTTCTTGAATGCGTTCCAGCATTTCTGCACTTTTAAAGTCGCCAGCCAAGGTAAGGACAGCATTATTAGGTGTGTAGTAGGTGCGGTAATGCTGGTAGAGATCGTCGCGCTGCATGGTTTCGAGATCGGGCATATCGCCGACAACTTCATGGCGATAGGGATGCAAGCGAAAGGCAGACGCCTGAACCTCCTCACCCAGCTTGAATAAAGGGTCATTTTCGTTACCCTGGCGCTCGGAGATAATGACCGTGCGTTCGGTGGCCACCTCGCCTGGGTCGAAAAGGCTGTTCACCATCCGATCGGCTTCCAACCTGAGGGCCAGGTCAATTGCATGAGAGGGAAGGGTCTCCAGGTAGGTTGTCCAATCATTGAACGTCATGGCGTTCCATATGCCTCCATAGCGGGAGATGGCTTTATCCAGCTCTCCAGCAGGGAATTGGGGTGTACCTTTGAATTGCATGTGCTCAACCCAGTGGGATATCCCCGTTATGCCCGGAAACTCATCCCTTGAGCCAACACGGTACCAAACCCAATGGCTGATGAGGGGGGCAGTGTGAATTTCTTTTAGCAAGACGAGCATGCCATTTGAAAGTTGGGCTTTGGTGATCGAATCTGCCAATCTAACTCCTATGGATTGTTCTCCATGAAATGCATTGAGGGTTGTAGAGTGTTGTGCTTTTCTCTAGGAAGTTTCTTGAATATAGCACAGCGTGGCTGTGACCGCAACCTGGATATAAGCTTTTGCCCCAGGGTATTAAAATCCAGAAACTGACTTCCGTGAAGTTTGTCGGTGAGTTTGATTGCTAGCCTCACTTGTAAAACTGTGAGGTGCCCCCTATAATTTTTTATGGATGTTAGCGGATCATACTGGTTTTGTTCACGGGTTTATTGAGGAGGGGAACCAGTGAAACACTCCAGAGGTTCTTATCTGATCGCGGTTGTGGGTGCTGGTCCTGCGGGGATATACGCTTCTGAAAACCTTGCAAAGATAGGAGCACGCGTTGTGCTTTTCAATCGCCACATCAAGCCTGGAGGGTTGATTGAGTATGGCCTCTATCACCCCAATTTCCTCCTCCGTCAACCCATATCCCCTCCGCATGCGCTTCGGGGACTCCCTGCGGTCGCAACTCATACACCAGCGCGTCAATTTCCGCGTCAAGCCGCCCAATGCGTCGTGCCAGGTCATGGCGGAGGTCCTCTTTCAGTGCCTCGGCCTGGGCCGTGCTCCTTTTGCAGACGCAGCATTTCCTCTACCAGCGCCACTATCCTGTCATGCCGCGCCACTGTGTATCGGTCATTTCTTCGCGCTCGGCCAGCCAGCGGATGCCTTTTTCCAGTCCGTCGAGATAGCGCGGATCGCGGCTGGATTGGTACGCGGCGGCAAGACCGATCAGGGCGTATTCCATGTTCGAGTCCATGTTGACGGTCTCGTTATTGGGAACATCGGGAATCGCGCCATCGGCGTTTTGCTGGTTGAGGAGGTAATCGGCGATGCGGAGGACGGTTTGGTCGCGGGAAGGGAGGGGCTGCCCAAGCACGATGGGGTTGTTTCCCACCAATTCCTGAAAGACGGTTGCCAGTTCGGGGTTATCCTGCAAACGCATGTGGGTGTCGTGGGCGGGGTCATCGTCGTTCTGCCACCATTCGTTCCACCACGAGAAGGCGATGAGGCGAGGCCAGCGGAACGAGGTGATGTCGGTTAATGCGGCACGTGCCCACTCTGCCTGGCCGCAATATGGGTTATCTCTGGTCACGCCGAATTCGGCGATGAAGATGGGTTTGTTGGCAGTCAGAGCGTCCGCGCGCGGATAAACGACGTCCATGTCGGCGCGGAATTCATCACAGTGGTCATCCTGCGGGGTCTGCGCACCGTAGTTGCTGATGCCAACCCAGTCAATGTAGTCATCGCCTGGGTAGTAGTTTTCAAAGGCGTTCCAGTCTTCCTGGGGCCAATCACTGGCGTTGATGTGAAAGACCCAGGTGATGTTCTCTGCGCCTTCATCGCGGCAGGTTTGAATAATGCGGCGGTAGGCGTCGCGGAAGCGTTCGGGGCCGTCGAGCTGGTTCGGGTCGCCGTAGCTTGCAGTTTCGCCCGCGCCGTTCCAGACTCCGTTCCAGGAAAACCATTCGCCGTTGACTTCCGTGCCGTATTCGGCGAGCAGGGGCATTCCAAAATCATGCGCTGCCGCGCACCAGTTATGCAGGTCGGCGTCGAATTGACCATCTGCGATGGCTTGCAAGGTGAAAACGGGTTCTGCTGTATTCTGTTCGGCGTCTGAGCGCAACATGAGGCGGATGTAAGGGATACTGCCCGCTTCCCGAATCCAGGTTGCGGTTTGAGAGGGAAAGGTGCGTCCTTCATACCATTCATGTGAGAAATAAACCCAGACAACTTGTTTGCCCGCCGCTTCTTCGTAGGAGTGCAGATCGTTCACAGTGATTTCCAGGTCACTTTCTATGGGCGTGGAGGCGCCAGGGAAGACGCCGTGATAGAGATGACCAGCAGGGGGAAGAGAAATGGAATGAGAGGTGTCTGGTGGCGGGGTGGTTGGTTCCGCGGTTGATGTGGCAGTTGCAGGCGGAGTATCCGTCGGGGCGGCAAAGGTTGGGGGAACGGTCACAGGCACGGGCGTACAAGCAACCAACATACTCAGAAGAAGCATACCAAGCTTTCGAATTCTCATGGCATATCCTCGGGCAAGCCGCCCAACGAGACTGTCGAATAATACCTTATTCATGGCGAGAATACTGAATTTTGTGCTTGAGCGGCACTATTTTCGACCTCTTTTCTTACTTTTTTGACAGTTTCAACGGCTCGCGTTACCTGCTGGCGGGTGGGACTTGGACTCGGCTTGGGAACAGGATTCCGCTTGGGCGTAGAAAAAGCCCGAAAACGCCGCAGAATCCCGCCAGTCAGGTGCACGCTTGGTTAGCCCGTTTTTATGAAGTTGTGAAACCCGACTTACTTCTTTTGATGTTACAAGTTATTGTATTTACGGTGTTGTATCGCTGAGCCTGATGATGATCGGGTAATCCTTGACTAGCAGGTTGCGGATGATCAGATCGCCATTCTCCATCTCGGTGTTTAGTTCTTGTTCGAAGCCATATAGAGTATCAATTATGGCCACTTGCTGAGCGGACTGATCAGGAAGGGTAAGGGTGGTGCTAATACCAGGGTCATCGATTACAGCCACGCCATTCATCCACATTGCAAACAACCTGTCGCCGTTCGGTAATGTGAACGCATAGCTCAGGATATTCGTGGCTTCACCATCCACGTTTACGGTCAAACTGGTGGGCTCTGCACCGGCCATGACTGTACTGATATTCCGTATTGCCGGGAATGACCAGCGCGCGGAGGTCTGAAAACCACCGAGGGAGATTCCCACATCCATTCCCAGGTGCATGACGATTCCGCGTAAATAGTATTTTGCTGCCTGGATATCTGTCTCCGCTTGTCCCCAGGGTTGCCCCTCACCCTTACAATTCGGAAATGTTTCCGAGCACCAAGTGACTTCGGTGCCCCAATATTCTCCATTAAAACCGTGTGCTTCCGCAGTCTGCTTGATATCTTCGACGATGGTCGGATATTCGTAGTAATAGTCCCCATAAAACGCGTCGTTTGGAAGCACATCATAGAGACCATGCCATTGCACCACATCGACCAAGGGCATCACATCGGATTCGAGGATGGTGAACAGCCTGTCACGCGCGAAGTAAAGCACATTCGGGGCAATCGCCACCTTTGCCTGAGGATCCTCCTGGCGAATGACCGGAACTGCTCGTTTAACCAGTTCTATATAATCACTCGGCCAAATACAATTGATGCCAGAGCCGCCGCAGTTGTCCGGCTCATTCCAAATCGTGTAATACTGCACTCGACCCTTAAAATGGCTAGCGATAAAGTGAATATTATCCAGGAATTTTTGGATTTGCGCCTCGCTCTTGAAGCGAGGTCCAGAGAGTGTTTCCCCATTGGCATGCCCCGCTTTGTCCCAGAAACTCATCACGTAATTAAAGGCGATACCATTTTCATTAAGGTCATCGACAAATTGGTCGAATTCTGGTGGAACATAATATTCGTCAGTGCTCCAATCAATGGGAGGCTCGATCTCGTACATCGATGTGTGGACAAATTTCGCGCCATTTTCAGTGAGATGCTCCAGAACATGCGGCAATTCATCCAGGTTAGCCACCAAGCCGGGACCAGCAAAAGCCAATCCGATTCTGTTGTCGGCCAGTTCGACCGAGGGTCTGGTCAATAACTGGAATGCCGGTAACGAGTTCCCTTCCTGATGGATCACCTTAGTTCCCACACATGGTATGCCTGAGCCGCTAAAAGCGTTGGTAGGAACGTCGGTTATCTCTTCCCGCGAAGTTGGTGTCAGCGCGAATGGCGATGATATAGGCGCCGAGGGAGCAGAAGTTGGATACGGACTTGGTTCACAAGCACTCAACGAAGCCAGGACAAAAATAGTCACGAACAGGGATAGTAAGGTCGGTTTTTTCATTGCTAAACTCCTAATCAGACGGGCTAACGAGACTGTCGAATAATACCTTATTCACAGCGAGAATACTGAATTTTGTGCTTGAGCGGCACCATTTTCGACCTCTTTTCTTACTTTTTCGACAGTTTCAACGTTTCGCATCAGCCGCTTGGCCAAGCGCGGAGCGCGAAGGCCAAGTCGGCTGGATGCGGTTGTTAGCCTGCGTCAACGGCTTTTAGCACCCGTAAAGCACGGAGCGTTACCCATTTGTTGGGTTGTTTCTTCGCTCCAAAATCTACCCAGGTCTTGTTGGCAAAATCATGTTCTAATGCCCAACGACCATGTGCGTCTTGCTTTTCGCGGATCAGCGCCAAGGCGCGCGACAAGCGAGGATCATTGCCATGCCCAACTGCCACCAACGATTCAACGAGCAGGAGCAAATCAGCGGCATAGAATACCGGGAAACCAAATTTCCACCAGTTTTGGCTCGGCCTGGTGCCAGTTCCCATGGGATAGGCTGCGCTAGCAGGATCAACACTGAACAAGAAATCAACGCCCTGTTGGATAGCACGTTTGACGAGGGGCGTACGACGTTTCTTGGACCACTTTCCCAAAGCCAACATCACCTTGACACATCCCCACGCACAAGGCAGTCTGTTATTGTACCCACACGCAAAGGTTGGCCCACATTTGCCGGCATAGTAGCGCACAGTCGCCTGGTGATCTTTTGCGGGAGCGACTCCTTCGCCAGTTACGCTGCGAGCCATCCAGTCAAACGCCATTTCCAGTCGCGGGTCATCATATCCCAGTTCGAGCAAGGCCCAAGAAAGATTTCCCTGCAAACAATCTATGGTGCCAGAGGGCGCGCCCGACCTAGTAAATTGACCGCCATCGGTGAAAGCGTGATCCATCAGATAAGCGCAGGCCTGTGCGATGCGTTTATCTTCTTCCACGCAGGCGCCCAATTGTGCCAACAGAACGATAGACCAGACCGTGGAACGAAATTTAGGAGTGTAACCCGGACCAGGTTTCACCCAATAGCCGGTTTTATCCATCTCCGCCAAAACAGTGGCGATGGGACCTTCTTTATGGGCGGCTTTACGAGCGGCACGTAGCTCCGAATCGGTCTCGGAACATTCCAACAAACCGCGCAGAGCCAAGTATTGCACTCCCGGCGTTTCGGTTTCTAACAACCATGATAGCGAGTCGCCCTTGAGTTGATCTTGCCAAGACATGTGTGATGTCTCCTGCAATGCAAAATTGCCGCGCGCATGGAAGCAGGCTAACGAGACTGTCGAAAAATATCTTTTTGAATGATCAAATTATACAGAAGCACAAGATGATTAAAGGGTGGGGAGCTTTCGAGGCTGTAATCTTGATCGATGCCTGGTACATTCGTCCTTCCTTCTTGATGCCATGCCGAGAACTCAGTTAACCAGCCCATAATTGTGGATTTTGCCGATATTGTGCGCCAGAGCAAATAACCTCCACTGCACATCTACCTTGGCTTTCGTACGTAAGGTGAAGCGGTCCAATCGTTTCTGAACGCAGGTATTGGCAAACACCGGCTCGACGATGGCCAAGCGCCTGGCATAGATCTGTTTGCCTTGGTCGGTGTCTATCTTGGCTTTCATTACCTTACGCTTTATCGCCACTATTTTCTGCCCCTTTGCACACTTTTTCGACAGTTTCAACGGGTGGCTCACAAGCCGGGCGGCGTGGACCCTGATGCGGCTTTGCTCATAACCAATTGCAAAAAATCGCACCGCTTACACTTGGGGCGTTAGCCCCGTCTGGTGCAAACAGGGTTGTGCAGCTGTTAGCTAATACGGTTGATTGCAATACTAATATCCTTACGAGGAATTTGATTTTCTCCTCAACATTACGCAATTTCAAGAAATACATCAGGATGTTGTTCTGCAATTCGCAATAGTGATTTCGCTGGCCCGCTTGGTTCTCGTCTGTCTTGTTCCCAATCCTGTACTGTGCGCACACTTACACCCATTAGACCCGCAAATGCCGATTGAGATAGATTTAACCTGGCACGTATTTCTTTCGGATGCGAAGGTTTGCTTAGTTTTCGCGTTACGAGGTTTACTTTCCCTTCTTTGAAAGCTTTGATTTCTCTTATCCCTTCTAATATTTCTAAACCAATATTTCTCTCAGACATTTTTGATTTCCTCAGCAATTTGTTTCAATATGTGACCGGGTATTGTCTCTCGTTCACTTTTGGCATAAACGGTTAGCAACCATATCTCTTCTTCGCTAACCTTCCAATAATAGATCACTCGTATGCCGCCACTTTTTCCTCTGCCTTTTATGGCCCAACGGATCTTTCTAACGCCGCCTGAGCCACGAACTATTTTGCCGCTTTCTGGATGACGAAGCAAATAGACTTGCAAACCTAAATATTCATCTTCATCCAAATAATCATAAATCAATCGCGTGAATAATGATGTCTCGATGAATTCCATATATCAAATTATACGGCATTGCCGTATATAATGCAAGTAGTATTTACGATTTCGTTAAGCTGCACAACGTTGGCTTCACCAGCCGGGGCGGGTTTGCTCAGAGCCGTTTTTCATAAAACACCCTGGCCTGCTCGCGGCGCTGACCCTCCAGGGCGATAACCCTGGTCTGGTTGACGCGGTGTTGGGTGGCTTTCTACCCAATAGACAGCTATGCTCATGTCAATTGCTTGAAGACTTCAGGTTTTTGCTCTGCGATTCTGAGCAAAGCAGCAGCAGGGCCGCTTGGCTTCCTCCGTCCCTGCTCCCAATCTTGCACAGTTCGCAGACTTACTCCCATCAAAGCAGCAAAGGCCGACTGCGATAACTTTAGCTGTGCTCGAATGACTTGCGGCGGAGCGGGTTCTTTTAGCATATGAGTACGCAATGTTTTCTCGCCAGCCTTGTGAGCCTTGATTTCCTGGATACCTTCAAGGATTTCCTGACCAATATCTCGCTTAGACATTTTCGATTTCCTTTGCGATTTGCCGCAGAACATGAGAAGGGATATTTTCTTTCTCGCTCTTTCTGTAAATAGTCAACAACCAGATTTCATTGTCTTGCCGTTAGAAGTAATAGATCACTCGCACGCCACCGCTTTTCCCTTTCCCGGAGATTTTCCAGCGAACCTTTCGGACTCCATCAGAGCCAGGAACGATTTTTCCTGCTTCTGGGTATTGGAGTAGAAAGTTCTGCAATCCTAAAAATTCATCATCGGACAGATATTCATAGATATGTTTGGTAAAAGCGGAGGCTTCGATGAATTCCATAGCTATATTATACGGCATAGCCGTATATCTCGCAAGATCTGATTTTCGTAAATTTCATTTTCTTTCTTGCATATCTGCCACCCAACGAGACTGTCGAAAAATATTTTTTTGAATGATCAAATTATACAGAAGCACAAGATGATTAAAGGGTGGGGAGCTTTCGAGGCTGTAATCTTGATCGATGCCTGGTACATTCGTCCTTCCTTCTTGATGCCATACCGAGAACTCAGTTAACCAGCCCATAATTGTGGATTTTGCCGATATTGTGCACCAGAGCAAACAACCTCCACTGCACATCCACCTTGGATTTCGTACGTAAGGTGAAGCGGTCCAATCGTTTCTGAACGCAGGTATTGGCAAACACCGGCTCGACGATGGCCAAGCGCCTGGCATAGATCTGTTTGCCTTGGTCGGTGTCTATCTTGGCTTTCATT
>JBFLVL010000007.1:0-142749 GCA_040758495.1 Chloroflexota bacterium | reverse complement strand
TAATGCCTTTGGCTGCTCAAACGATTGATGATTTCAAGCTGAAAGAAGTGCCTACTCCCCAAGGGGCGGATGAGCAGAAGCTGGTGCCGGTGGTTGAAGGCGACTCCCGCGGCCATTTTGTCATCGGTTTTTACAAGGAAGGCAAGCTGATGGGCTGGTTCAACGCCGCCACCGGCGAGGCAGTTGAAAATGTGGCAGAACCTCAACTGCTGACGGGTGAGCAGATTGAGGCGATGAGCGATGAGGAGCTTGCGGCTTATGCGCCGGAGGCGGGTGAAGGTTTGGTGAAGGCGGAGATTTTTTACGACCATATGATTTACCGGGACAGCCAAGGCATCATGCGGCAGGTGTATAACTTTGAGACCGGGGAGATGTTTGACGGCATCTCGGTTTATGAAGCCTACGGCATGGAGTTTAAGGTGTACCTGAGAAACGATGCCTCTTTGGCCGAGGCGGGGATCAAGCCTTATTATGTGATCAACGGCCAGGAGGGGAGGCTGGCTAAAGCGATGGTGGAGATTTTGGCGGTTAACTGGGCAGTGGAGATGGGCAAACTGGACAGAGGGTATACCCAGCCGTCCAGCTTAGCCCAGAAGTTTACTATTCTTGACAGAGTGACCCAGGAGTTTTTGCAGGCGCTTGCTGACGGCACGGCCTGGGGAGGCAGGGCAGGAGAAAAAATAGCCCTCAAGGGCACGCAGATAGGCGAGGAAAATATTTTCAAGGGAATGGTAATTGTGATTGGTGAGAACGAGAACAGGCCGCTTGACACCACTAATTACGGTTTAGAAGTTCCTTGGATTAACGTTAGTATTGATGAGAACAGCAGGTTGATAATTAAGATTGACCCGAGTATAGAGAGATGGAAGCACCCTCTTGTTAGAACGATCGGCGGCGAGTTGGGCGGTGCGTTAAGGGGCTTAGTCAATAAAGAGGTTGGTGTTCCGGAAGGATATGCAAGCGATGTCAGCGGGAATATCATTATCAAGCTTTGCGGAAAAACAACCAGGGATTTTGAACTGTCGGAAAATTATGGAAGTATCCAGGTTCCTTTTGAATACCCCAAAGCACCTCTTGATTATGTGGAACAATGCGCAGTAGGCAACCAGTAAGCTTATGGTTTGCCAAAGAGGTTTTTTGGTTTAGAATAAAAGGGTGAGGTTGAGGCTTAACTTGATCAAAACTCTGCTGGCTGTTAATCTGCTGTTTGGGGCAGTGATGGTTTATTTTTTCCCCTGGCCGTGCAGGATCAGTGTTATCAACCAGTCAAACAAGGGGCAGTTGAAAGTTATTAATCCGATCGCCTGGTACAAAGCAGTCAACCAACAGTTGACCTGCAGACAGGGCAAACGGCTGGTGTATGAGTTTGCAGGGCAAAAAGAAGAACAGGTTGGGGTAAGAACCATAAGACTTGTAGTAACGGATAGTCAGCTAAAGCAGAGGATTGCGTTTACCAACGGCAATGAGTTCAGCTTTGAAAAAGAGTTTGTTGACCGTTTGCCGGGCAAAGAGCTGGTAGTGAGAGTAAATTTGAACAGGATGACAAAGCTTGATGATCCAGATAAGGATATGGGTATGCTAGTGGCCATAGTCTTGGCAGAGCTGTCAGTCAAGCAGATAGGCAGGGATCTGCCGGAGTTTGTGACTGAAGTGATAAGCAGCACAGGAGGGCTGGAACAAACAGGCTTATCTTTCAGCCGGTAAAATATGAGGGGCAGACAAAAGTTTATCAAAGGCTTGGCAGTTACAGCCGGTTTGCTTACCGGGTTGATATTATTCGGCTGGGGTGCAAGCAGTGAGGTTCTGGGAGATTGCTGCGGAGTGGTTACTTGCCGTCGCAGAATAGGATATGATCCGGTGACAAGACAACCAATTTACGAATACGCAGAGACGCCATGTTCATTGAGTGGAGGGTCGGACGGGAAAGTTGGCAATTGTGGGGCAAACTGTATTGATCCGGGAACAGGTTATTCATATGATCCTGATTTTGGCAGGTGCCGGACGACGAATTGCGGGGGAGGCGGGGTGGATTGCGATGCGGTGTGTACAGCCTGGAGGCGGGGAGCCTGCAGCGCGGGGAGTTGTGCTGATGATGAGCGAAGGTACACCAGAAACTGTCCGGGGTACGGGGGGTGCCCGACGAGCAAATGCGAGTATGATGCGGACTGCGCCTGCGTACCCAGTTGCCCGGTAAGGTGCGGCCAGCCTGACGGCTGCGGCAGTAACTGCGGCAATGCGGACAACGGCAAGCCCAGCCAGCCGGTGCTGAGCCCGGCAGACGGGGAGACGGTTAACCTTAGCGCAGGCGAACAGGTGAGGGTATCCTGGAGCAGTCCGGCCAAAGCCGATGAGTTTGAGATCGAGCTTTATCCGGTTGGTGCCGACTGCAGTTCCTTGGGAGCTTTTTGCCAAAGAACCGCTGCTGTCGAGTACAGCTTTGATCCGCTGGCTTCCAGTTATTTTTACCAGGTGCGGGGGATAAACACCAGCTGCACGGTTTATGACGGCAGCGATGATCTGGGCGACTGGCAGAGCGCGGTGTTTACCATCAGCGGGACGATTACGGGCACGGTGAGGCAGGATAATGAGAATTTGGCAGAGCTGATCGGCGGGGTGTGCCAGCTTGCCGGTGCGCCGGGGATTGAGCCGGGGGCAGGGTCAACGGTGACGGTGGCGGGAGAGGGAAGCGGGCCGGTGGGAGCAGACGGGAGTTACAGTGTGGCCGGCGTGTCAGGCGGCACCGGCCAGACGGTGAGTTTGACGATCGGCGACCCGAGCCAGTGGGTGTGCAGTTGTCCTTCAGGCTGCAGCTACGGCGGGGTGCTGGCTCCCAAGAGCGGGCTTGATTTTTTTGTCACCAACCAGCGGGAGGCTTGGTTTCAGACGGAGGGAGGGAGTGTGCATGCCAACCTGGGCAATGTCAGCAGCAAGATTCCTTCAAGCTGTGTTGAGCCGGCCTGTGACCCTTATCTTATTACCGGCGAGGCAGGGCTGGTGTCCTACAGCGGGGGTTTGGATTTGGGAGATTTTAGCTCAGCCAATATCAGCTCTTCGGCAGATGACTGGCAGGCCCAAACCAGTTATCAGGGGCTGCAGACGGGCTATGGCTATTTTAAGCGTTTGCTGGAGGAGGACCCGGCGGGAACGGTGAGCTGGGAAGGCGAGGCTTTTTCTGCACCCGGAGTCTATCAGGCCGATGCCGGGGTAATCATGGAGGGGAGGATGATTGCCGGGGACGAGCAGTTTGTGGCTGTGGTGGACGGAGACGTGACCGTGAGCGGGAATATTGAGGTGGCGGAAGGCGGGTTTTTGGCGGTGATTGCTTCCGGCAACATCATCATTGCCGATGATGTGACTGACGTTGCGGGAGTGTATATTGCCGACGGAGTGATTCAGACCTGTGTGTCTTCAAGCTGCGGCAGTTTGGCGGGCGGAGGGGGGGTGGCCTGAGCCTGAGAATGAATTCTCAGGCTGAGAACCAAAGTCGGATAAAATCCGACTGAAAAGTGCACTAAGCTGTCAGTCCGTTTGAACGGACTTTGCCTGCCCTCCGTATGGGGGGCCTGCCAGCCCTGGATTCTTGTCCTGAGATGTCGAAGGATCAATCCGGAGCCAGGGATGCCTGAGTAGCTATATACCTGAACTTATCCCTCCTTGTCTATCTCCCCTTCAATGGCGCGCAGGACCTCCGGGGCGCGATACAGCCGGTTGCGAGCGCGCTGCCCAACCTGTTGTAAGACCCCAAGCTCGACCAATTTCTCAATATAACGCTGCACGGGGGCATAGTGCTTCTGCCCTAAACCTTGCTGCGCCTGACGCACAGTGGTAACAGGATGCCCAATCAGATACTCGATGAGTTCTCTCAACGGCTGGCGCATACGCTCCCTCTCCACGCGCGCGTACAATTCGTCCAGCAGACGCTCTAGACGATGCAAACGGCTGACGGATTCGCGCGCCTGAACATCAATCCCAGTCAGGAAGAAATCAAGCCAGGCTTCCCAGGCTCCCTGCTGGCTGACGGCCAATAGCTTATCGTAATACTCCTGACGGTGCTCTTCAAAAAAGGCACTCAAGTACAGCAGCGGCTGCGGCAAGAGTTCCCAGCTACACAGCAGCAAGCTGACTAGTAAGCGCCCTGCCCTACCATTCCCGTCCAGGAAAGGATGAATGGCCTCGAACTGGCAATGGATCATCCCCAAGCGTATCAAGGGCGGCAAGTCGGAGTGGCCGTGGATGAACCTTTCGAGATGCGCTAAACAATTATGCATCTCATCCACGGGTGGAGGAACATACCTGGCCGCCTGGATTGTAGCCCCCGGCGCGCCGATCCAGTTCTGGCTGCGCCGCAGTTCTCCCGGTGTAAGGAGTTCGCCATGCACATCCTCCATCAGCCGGGCGTGCAGTTCACGCAGCAGCCTGACGCTGACTGGCAAACTCTTAACCCGTTCCAAGCCGTAGTCCAGGGCGCACACGTAGTTGTGCACTTCGCGAGCGTCAGCCTGGTCCTCAAAGAGCGCCAGTTGCCGGGCCTCGTAGGTGTAGAGCTCTTCAAGATTCGTATGGGTGCCCTCGATGCGCGAGGAGAGCACCGCCTCACGGCGTACGAAAGGACGCACCACCACGTATGGAGAGGGGAAAGAAGCGCCTACGACGGCCAGGCGCGCTAGACTGCGATCGGCCTTCGAGAGTTGTGAAAGCAAGCTATCCGTCCAGGCAATTTTCGGGGGCAGAGGGTCAGGCACGAAAGCCCAATATCCAGCCAATGTTTTGATTACTCGTCCTGAGGCAGTGGCACTGAATTCTTCCGGCTGCATGGTTTCGCTTTCTTTCTAATACGTATGAATGAGGCTCGTTCTTATTCACACTTTACTTACTAAATACGAATAAGAATACGAACTGTTCGCATTTTATAGCATAACTATGAATAACACAAGCGCTCCCAACACGTTTACCTAAATGGGAGAACGCTACGGCATACGCAACATCTCCCTCGGTCCTTGCGACCTCCTCGTCGGGCCCCCAAAGACTTCGGAAGTCTCATAGGGTGATTTCTGGCATAACAAGGCTGATTTTCCTATTGAACATCCAGAAGACTTCCGAAGTCTCTGAATGGCAAAATTTCAAGGCAAGAAGCCGAATCATTGGTAACAGCGCCTCACAGAGGATGATGGAACCACCCTGTCAAACAAAAAAATTTTTGATGTACAATTGACCCCACAGGAAACCCGCGAAAAAACGTTAGTCGTGGTGCATCTCCTGCACACGGTAAACCGTTAGCCTTATAACCTGAGCAAACTTCCATGTTCAACATGGTGAACTGATGCAACCTGATGACCTGTTCGACCTGGCATTAAAAAAACGCCTGGCGCGTGAAGCTCCCCTGGCAGCGCGCATGCGCCCGCGAACCTTGGACGAATTTGTGGGGCAAGAGGACATCGTCGGAGAAGGGCGCCTGCTACGCCGCGCCATCGAATCCGACCGTCTCTTCTCCTCCATTATCCTGTGGGGACCTCCAGGCACAGGAAAAACCACGCTGGCTATGGTGATTGCCAACCAGACCAAATCCCACTTCGACACGCTCTCTGCAGTTCTAGCCGGCAAAGCTGACCTGCGCAAAGTCATCGAGGATGCCCAGGAACGGCGTAAGCTGTACCATAAACGCACCATCCTGTTTGTGGACGAAGTCCATCGCTGGAACAAGGCCCAGCAAGACGCCCTGTTACCCCACGTCGAAAACGGGACCATCACTTTGATCGGGGCTACCACGGAAAACCCTTACTTTGAGGTTATTGATGCCCTGGTCTCCCGATCTCGGATCTTTCAATTGCGCCCCTTGGAAGATGAGGACGTAAATACCATCCTGGAATGCGCCCTCACCGATCCTGACAGGGGATACGGAAACAGGAAGGTAACTCTGGACGAAGACGCCCGCCAGCACCTCATTCGCGTTTCGGGTGGGGACGCCCGCAACGCCCTGAACGCCCTCGAACTGGCGGTGGAAAGCACACCACCGGACCAGGAAGATGCCATCCACATCACCCTATCTGTGGCCCAAGAGTCCATCCAGCGGCGCGCGGTGCTCTATGACAAGGATGGCGATGCCCACTACGACACCATCTCCGCCTTTATCAAGTCTGTGCGTGGCTCCGACCCCGATGCTGCACTCTACTGGCTGGCTAAAATGCTCTACGCGGGCGAGGACCCCCGTTTTATCCTGCGCCGCTTAATCATCCTGGCTGGCGAAGACATCGGCATGGCAGACCCCATGGGTCTGGCAGTCGCCAGTGCCGCGGCTCAGGCTTTCGAATACGTAGGATTGCCTGAGGGTATCTACCCCATCGTCCACGCCACCATCTACCTCTCCACGGCCCAAAAATCGAACACCGCCGGGGCGTATTTCAAGGCGTTTCAACTTATCGAAGAAGAGGGCCATACTGCTGTGCCCCGGCATCTTCAAGATGCGACCCGTGACGGCGCAGCTTTAGGGCATGGAAAGGGCTACCAGTACCCTCACGAATACCCCGAACACTTCCTGCCCCAACAATACCTACCCCGCGAATTGCTCGGTACGTACTTCTACCGCCCCTCGGACCAGGGCTACGAGTCTCAAATTGCTGAGCGGCTGGAACGCTGGCGAACCGCCCAACGCCAAGCCCTGGGCATCACCAAGACAGAAATGCTGCCAGAACTTTCTGAAGAGACGATCAAAGAGATCAAAAGCAAGCACAAAGCCTCGGGGACAATCGAATCGTGAACCAGATAAAACCAGGGACATGCCAACGATTGTATTGATCCGTCACGGAGAAAATGATCTCCTCGTCAAAGGGCATCTGGCCGGGCGCATGCCGGGCATTGGACTGAACGAAAAAGGTCGCAGGCAAGCCAGGGACATAGCGGAAGCCCTGTCAAAAGCTCCCGTAAAAGCCGTGTACAGCAGTCCTCTCGAGCGCGCCATGGAGACCGCTGAACCCATCGCCCAGGCTCTAGGTCTTTCAGTCATCCCTCGCTCTGGTTTAATAGAGATAGACTTTGGTGACTGGCAAAACCGTTCGCTCAAACAACTGCATCGGCTTAAGCTCTGGAAGGTTGTGGTGCGCTCCCCATCCCTGGCTCGCTTTCCTGGCGGCGAGACCTTCGCCCAGGCACAATCCCGAATCGTGGATGAAATAGAAAACCTAAATGCCAGCCACAATCCTAAAGACACGTTTGTCTGTGTCACCCACAGCGACGTCATCAAACTGGCAGTCGCCTATTACCTGGGTTTGCCCCTAGATATGTTCCAACGCCTGGTCATCGCTCCAGCTTCCATCACCACCATAAACCTCCTTAGGGACCAAGTGCGCCTGATCAATCTCAACCAAAACATTCCATCCCAATGTTCAGATGATTAAAACTGGTATACTAAACTAACAGGAAGAAAAGATAACCTGACAGCCGAGTTAGCCAAAATTCCGAAAATCCATGCCCAGGTCGAGGCTGAAAACTTCCACAACCGGTAATAAACCTGAGTACTTCTAGTTTTGTGCTTATTCATCTGATACCCCTCCGCCATGCCCCCTCAAGAAATTGACATCAACCCCGTAACCCATATAACCACCGACGCCATTGGCCCTCCCGGCAAACGCGTCTTTTACATCCAGGCCTGGCAGGGGGATCGAGTCACCTCCCTCATCGTCGAAAAGTTACAAATCCAGACGCTGGCAATTGGTGTTGAACAGTTCCTGGTTGAAATCCACAAGAAATTTCCCCACCTATCGGCAACTTCTACCAATTACGACGAAGACAAAATGCATATCCATCCACCGGTGGACCCCATCTTCCGGGTTGGCGAATTCGGCCTGGGATACGACCCTGACCACGATCAAATGGTTCTGGTAGCACGCGAATTTCTCCCCGAGGACAAAGACATCAGTGAAGCGCGGATAGTACGATTCTGGTGTACACGTTCCCAAATCCACTCCATGACCCGTTGGGGTATCGAAGTCGCTTCTCGCGGGCGGGAAATTTGCCCCCAGTGCAACGATCCCATAGACCCTGAGGGTCACTTCTGCCCGAAGAAAAACGGACACAAGCACTAATCCTTTTCCCGGTCTGCTTCTCTCCACATCTATACACCATGCCTGACAATATTCTCGCCATTCTCCAAAATGGCGGCCTCTCGCTCAAAGGAGAATTCCGCTGGGGGTCCAACTACACCTTCCTCATCCAGGTCAACCACAACGGGCAATCCTTCCTGGCAGTGTATAAGCCTTCGCTTGGAGAGCGTCCTTTGTGGGATTTTCCCGCTCATTCTCTCACCAAACGTGAAGTTGCCGCCTATCTGGTCAGCCAAGCACTCGGCTGGCACCTTATCCCTCCAACCGTTTACCGCCTCGAGGCGCCCCACGGTCCTGGCTCGCTACAACAATTCATCCAGCATGACCCCCAATACCATTACTTCAACTTCCGCCCCGAACATCTCCTGCGTTTACGCCCCGTCGCCTTGCTAGACGTGCTGATAAACAACGCTGACCGCAAGGGGAGCCACCTGATCCTTGACCCCCAGGATAACCTCTGGGCAATAGACCACGGCGTGTGTTTCCACGAAGATGATAAACTGAGAACTGTCATCTGGGATTTTGCTGGAGAACCCATCCCTGAGGAGATGATGGATGACATTAACTCCCTCTGCGAGCAACTGGAACGGAAATCCAGCCTGCTCGCGGCTCTCTCAGATTATCTCACCCCCAGAGAAATCAGCGCCATCCTCTCTCGTTCCAAGAAGTTGACGGAAACCAGGCAGTTTCCTTATCCCCCTTCCGATCGCCGCGCGTTTCCATACCCCCTTATCTAGCTCCCTTACTTTTTTGATATCCCCTATTGACAGGCCTCTTACGTCTTCCCGTGAATGGGGTAAAATATAACCCGGAGCTCCGACATGCCATTCTATGAGTTCAAGTGCCAGGATTGTTTAAGCCGTTTCGAGCTTAGTCGCAGCATTGCCCAGCGGGATGCACCGGCTACATGCCCTCATTGCGAGGGCATCCGATGCAACCGCTTGATCTCACTTCCAATGGCTTACTCGCGCTCATCAGACGGTAGCTCCCAAGCCATAGGCGGCTCATCTTGCAGTAGCTGTGCAGCCACTACTTGTGCCGGGTGTTCGGTAAGACACTAATTGGCAAAGATTATCTGGCACTTTATCAACTAAATAACAGCCAGGGTACCTCCACCCCCGGATGGGAGGGTGTAATGGCGAAGCCGGTGACATCTGCATCCATTGACAGATGAAGTCCGGCGCTGTCCCGCAACTGTAAGTTGGTCGGATGGTCTTAGGCAAACAGTCATTCGGTTTGTAACCGCAGAGTGACTACCAGATTACAAGATCATTAGACTAACAAGCCAGGACGACCGCCTTGGCTGGTTCACCACAAACCTCGAGGAAGGGAGGTGGGAATGTTTATTTAAACCTGTACCTGGTAAACATTCAATCCCTCCCCTGTCTTGATGGCAGGGGATTTTGATTCTATGAACGCATAGACAACTACATCTCAACATTCAGGAGTTTTATCGAATGACGCAAAAAACTATTACGATTCTAATAACCCTCGCTCTGTTCACAGGGATGCTCGCGGCATGCACGCCAAAAGCCACGACTCCAGGTGAGAGCGAGCAGGCTAAAATCCCGGAAGCCGCGCCTGCTGAAACCTCAGAAGCAATCCTCACCTGGGAGCCCATCACATTGACGGATGACTTAGAGCGCCAGGTTTCCCTGGTATCCCAACCTCAACGTGTGGTCTCCCTGGCTCCCTCCAATACGGAGATGCTCTTCGCTCTAGGTGCGGTGGACCAGGTGGTCGGCAGGGATGAGTTTTCCGACTATCCCCCAGAGACAGTTGAGTTACAGAGCGTTGGCGGTGGCTGGGGTGAATACAACATGGAAGCCATCATAGCCCTCAATCCTGACCTTGTGCTGGCTGCCGAAATCAACACCCCTGAGCAGGTACAGGCTCTGGAGGAACTTGGTTTGACCGTGTTTATGTTAGGAAACCCTACCGATCTTGAGGGGATGTACGATAACCTGATGACAGTGGCAATTCTAACCGGGCACGTAGAAGAGGCTAACAATCTAATCACCTCCTTGAAAGAACGGGTGGCGGATGTCCTGGCAACTGTTGCAACCAGTCAGGAACGCCCTTCCGTTTTTTATGAGCTGGATGCCTCCGACCCCAACATCCCTTGGACTGCTGGTCCGGGAACTTTCATTGATATCCTCATTAACATGGCGGGGGGTAAAAACATTGGTGCCATGCTCGAGGGTGCCTGGGCTCAGATCAGCATCGAAGCATTGGTCGAACAGGATCCGGACATCATCCTCCTAGGCGACTCCGCTTATGGCATAACGCCAGAAATGATTGTGGAGCGTGCTGGCTGGGAATCCCTCTCGGCAGTGTTAAACAACCTGGTCTACCCGTTTGACGACGATCTGGTCAGCCGTCCCGGGCCTCGTCTGGTAGATGGCCTAGAAACCCTGGCAGAGCTTCTCCATCCAGAATTGTTCAAATAAATCCAATCTAATCAGCGCCTCTTTGTTCCGCAAACGGATACCGATCTGATCCACAAACCAACAATGCGATCCCGTATACGCCCCTATTTATGGAACCTGGCCCTGCTGGTCGTGACGCTGATACTCAGTGTCGCTGTTGGGGCTGTGTTCATTCCACCAAGCACTTTAATCCGTTTGTTGGCAGACAACCTGCCGGGTGTAACCATCCATGCAGATTGGCCGGAAACATACCGTGTAATCGTCTTTAACCTACGGCTGCCGCACACCATCCTGGTGGCTATAACCGGAGCAGCGCTGGCCGGAAGTGGGTCAGCCTACCAGGGACTATTCCGCAACCCGTTGGCTGACCCCTATCTGATTGGTGTGGCTTCTGGTGCTGGCCTAGGAGCCGTATGCGCAATGGCTATTCGCTGGCCGAGTGATCTGTTCGGCCTCTATCTTATCCCCGCGGCTGCTTTCGTCGGAGCTCTCCTTACAATTGCGCTGGTCTACAGCCTGGCTCGCGTTGGACAAACCCTACCTCTTACTACTTTGATACTGGCTGGTGTAGCCGTGGGAGCTTTCGCCTCGGCTTTGACTTCCTTTCTTATGTTACGCTCCGAAGCCCAGATCCATCGCGCCATATCATTTCTATTGGGCGGATCAGCAATCAGCGGCTGGAAACCCATCCTGGCAGCGCTGCCCTATCTGATACTGGGATTGGGATTACTCTCCCTATCCGGTCACATGTTGAATGTGCTCCAATTCGGTGAGGAGCAGGCTAAACAACTTGGATTATCTGTCGAACGCGGCAAACTTCTCATCATCCTGACAGCCTCGTTAACCACCGCTACCGCGGTTTCCTTCTCCGGAGTGATCGGTTTCATCGGCCTCATCATCCCCCACATTTTCCGCATGATTTGGGGCCCGGATTACCGGCAACTGATACCCCTTTCCATACTGGGAGGAGCCAGCGGATTACTAATAGCAGATGTGCTCGCTCGTGTGTTGCTTGCGCCCCAATCCCTGCCGGTTGGCATTGTCACCGCCCTGGCTGGGGCACCTTTCTTCCTGTGGATTCTCCGAAAGGCAAAGACAGAGGTGTTTTGGTAACCATGTTGGATGTACAGGCTATCACTGTAACCTACGGCACCCACATCGCCTTACAGGATGTATCTCTGACCGTTTTTAAAGGTGAGATCGTTGCCCTGATTGGGCCCAATGGGTCCGGCAAGACCACCCTCATTCGGGCAGTAAGCGGCGTAGTGCCGATTAAGTCAGGCATCGTTCAGGCAAACGGGAAAGATATAAAATCACTCTCAAACCCTCAACGTGCGCGCACATTGGCCGTCGTACCCCAGGCTCAACCGCTGGGGGGCGCCTTCACCGTCGAGCAGGCCGTGATGATGGGACGCACAGCATACATGAGTTGGTTGGGACACGAAAGCGAGGGAGATTACCTAAAAGTGCATGCTGCCATGGAACGCACGGATACACTTCACCTGGCTAACAGACGCCTGGCTGAGCTTTCTGGAGGTGAACAACAGCGCGTCCTCCTGGCGCGTGCCTTGGCTCAGACCACACCCATTCTGCTGCTTGACGAACCAACCAACAACCTGGACTTGCACCACCAAACCAGCCTGCTCTCCCTTATACAGAAGCTGGCCCACAACGAAGGGTTGGCCGTGCTGCTGGCCATGCACGATCTCAACCTGGTATCCCTATGCGCTGATCGAATTGCCCTCCTGGTGAACGGGATGTTAGAAACCATAGGAAAACCCAACGAAGTCCTCACAGAGGCAAACATCAGCCGAGCATATCAGACTACCATCCAGGTGATCCCTCACCCAGAATACGACACTCCCCTGGTGTTGCCCTCAAAGACAAAAGGCGCTGAATAGAAACTTTCGCTTCGCACCTTCAAGTATGAACGCCTTCCCGGGCACCTTCAACCCCAAAACCGTACCATATCCCCGACACGAATTTCAGAACCCCTTCTGCCTGGGATGAGACCTCCAAACATTTCTTCAACCTGGACTTAAATCAAAAACATGAGCGCGGCAGGATTCGAACCTGCAACCCTTGGCTTAAAAGGCCACTGCTCTGCCATTGAGCTACGCGCCCACGCCGGTCGCATTCTATCACGCTGCCAGGGCAGCGTCAACATCCCTCGGTAACATCTATTTCTGACTTGACATGATCGCATACCATCCCTGTTTAGGATAACCTTATGGTAAAAAAGGGGTATGCCATGGATATATCTCTCGCCCCATTTGGATGATGTGGCCCTTTCCTGTGGTGGGTTGCTTTGGGAACAGTCACAACGGGGAATTGAGGTTGGGGTGTGGACCCTTTGTGCTGGGGATCCACCCCCTGGTCCCCTCTCCGAATTTTCCCTCTCCCTCCACAAACGGTGGAATACAGAAAGAGAAACCCTCGCGGTACGCAGGAACGAAGACAGAATCGCCAACGCTATCCTGGGCGCATCCACCCGGCACTTCCCTCTGCCAGACTGCATCTATCGAAAGCATTCACAAACTGGTGCAGCTCTATACGCCAGTGAGTCTTCCTTATTCGGGGAATTACACCCCGAGGATGAGATCCACATCCGGGAGATCAAACCAGCTCTTACATCCACGTTGCCAGCAGGCTGTACCGTAGTGGCTCCGTTGGCACTCGGTCATCATGTTGACCATCAACTGACACGCATTATCGCTGAGTCACTTTATACATCTCTATGGTACTACGCTGATTACCCTTACGTCCTGGAACCTACGGCTCAATCACAGATAGAAGCATTGGTTGCTCAGAAATGGAATATGTGTACATACCTGGTATCAGATAAGGGGAAAAAAGCCTGGATTCAATCCGTTGCGGCCCACGCAACCCAAATCAGTACTTTCTGGAGCTCACAGGAGGAGATGACCCTGGCGATAGAAAAATGCCATGCCTCGGTTGGTGGTGTCCGTTTGTGGCACCCACCCTAGAACAGATGCTCTACACTTGCTTTTCCCTTAAAAATATGCTATTATTCCGCCGCGGCGATGAGAAGCAGACCCTTCAAAACGCCGCAATCTGTTTGAAGCACTCCACATCGGGGTGCTCTGTTATATAACCCCAAACACCGTCGCGTTTGAGGCACACAATAACACCAGGGGTCGTCGTGTTGACATACAAAAATCAATGTAGATAACATGAGACCCCTAAATTAAGAACTTTGGTAAAGGATGAAGGAACATGACAACATTCTTGACTCGTGAGGGACTTGAAAGGCTTCAGGAAGAACTGAAATATTTACGCACAATCAAACGTCAAGAAATAGCCAAAAGGTTACACGAAGCCGCTGATGTCGGTGAGTTAACCGAAAACGCAGAATTTGAAGCTGCAAAGAACGAGCAAGCATTCACCGAAGGTCGGATTCAGGAACTGGAAATATTACTTGCCAACGCACAAATCATTGAGAACGCCAGAAAATCTGACGTTGTTCAACTGGGCTCTATTGTCACCATCCAGGAAGATGGGCAAAAAGCAGAAAAATATACTATCGTCGGCCCCACCGAAGCCAGTCCTCGCGAGGGACGTATCTCCCACCTCTCACCGTTGGGCCAGGCACTCATGAACCATCGCGTTGGGGAGACAGTCGAGGTAAAAGCACCGGATGGCAAATTTTCTGTGCATATCAAAAAGATTGAATAAGTACAGGGGCATTTCGGGATAACAATTGCCCCGCGCGAATGTATGCGCGGGGCAATTTTTTGATAAACCCTGGAATTCATACATAATGACATCTCTCTGTTTATACTCCCTCAGGAATGACCAATGGAATACTCAACTTTAGAAAAAACACGCCTACAAAAAATTAAGCGCTTGCGGGCTCAAGGGGTCGAACCCTACCCCCATAGAGGAAAACGCACGCTCACGAGCAGCCAGGCAATTGAGGCCTTTGAGGCAGCAGAGAAAGCCAACCAAGATACACCTGTCAGTGCGGTTTTAGCCGGACGCATCCGTTCCATGCGTCCGATGGGAAAAATCACCTTTGTTCACATCGAAGATGGTGAAGGAAGTATACAGCTCTTCTTCCGGTCAAACGAAATTGGAGAGGAGCAACTCAACTTGCTCAACCAGGAATTCGATATCGGAGATTTCATCCTGGCTAGTGGGGAAATGTTCCGCACTCGAGCTGGAGAGGTGACCCTGCAGGTACACAACTTCCACATGATGGCCAAGGCGATCACTCCTTTGCCAGCAGCCAAAGACGAGGTCGTAGACGGAAAAGTCATCCGCCATGCAACACTTACTGACCCTGAAACCCGATACCGTCAACGATATGCAGATTTAGCAGTCAACCCAGAGAACCGTCAGATCTTCCACACTCGTGCTGCCATTGTACGCGCCGTACAAGCGTTTCTGGATGAACGCGGGTTTTTGGAGGTAGAAACCCCCATCCTACAGCCCATCTACGGCGGGGCTGCAGCCAAGCCCTTCGTCACATATCATAACCAACTCAAACAAGACCTTTACCTCCGGATTTCGTTCGAGCTGTACTTAAAACGCTTACTGGTGGGTGGTTTCGAGCGAATCTATGAAATCGGCCGCGATTTCCGTAACGAGGGTGTCTCCCACAAGCATAATCCGGAATTCACCCAACTGGAATTTTATTGGGCCTACGCTGACTACAACGATGTGATGAACCTCACCGAAGAGATGATCACCTATGTCGCTGACCGGGTACTCGGGCGACGAGTGATAACCTACCAGGGAAACGAGATAAACTTCGAGCCTCCCTGGCAGCGAATCAATCTTCGTCAGGCGCTGCTGCAAGCCACCGAGATTGACATCTCCCAACATCCTACAGCCGACAGCCTAAGATCCATCATGCAGTCACGCGGATTGGAACCGAAACCCAAATCCACACGGGGAAAACTCATTGAGTCCTTGCTGACCCACTTCCTGGAACCAGACCTGATTCAACCAACCTTTATTTACGACTACCCTCGGGATATTTCCCCTTTAGCTAAGGGTAAACCCGGTGACCCTCAAACCGTAGAACGGTTTGAAGGCTTTGCCGGTAGCATGGAATTGTGCAATGCCTTTACGGAAATTAACGACCCTATAGACCAGGAGGCCCGTTTCCTGGAGATGAGGCGCGATTACGAGGCAGACGACGAAGA
This sequence comes from Chloroflexota bacterium, assembly GCA_040758495.1. Taxonomy (GTDB): domain Bacteria; phylum Chloroflexota; class Anaerolineae; order Anaerolineales; family JBFLVL01; genus JBFLVL01. The sequence goes on along the minus strand of JBFLVL010000007.1, from coordinate 127,053 downwards.
GCGCCACCCGATGGATGAGGACTACCTACGAGCCATGCGTTACGGTATGCCTCCCAATGGTGGATTTGGCATGGGCATTGACCGATTGACTATGTTGTTTACTGACAGGCACAGCATTCGCGAGGTCATCCTCTACCCACATCTACGCAACCGGGAATAAAACTTCGTTGGCCAAATCCCAACCTCCAAATACACCCGAAGTCCCTCAAAGCCACCACTTTGATCGCCTATAACAGGATGAGGTATACATTTGACAGAGTCTTTCATCTTCCATATAATCTGGGCAACATTACAAAGGCATATTAAGCCTTCCCTATCAACCAGCACGGAAAAAAGTAACCGTCTAACCTTTCAGAGAGCCATCGTTGGGTGCGAGATGGCAGGCTAAGCGGTGAAATCCACTCCGTCGGTTTGCACATCGGATGGTCAATCCGATGCGCAAACCAGTTGCCCCCGCAGGGGTGGGATGCCCACCGTATGGGGGCCGGGTTTCGCCCGTTAGCGCGAACAACGAGACCATTCTAAAGAATGGTGAAAGCAGGTGGCACCACGAACGCCCCCTCGTCCTGCTGGGGAGGGGGCGTTACTCTTTACCTGGAGGTGCTGTGATGTTAGATATCGAATTGTTCCGAAACCACCCCGAGCTAGTGCGTCAAGCCTTGAAAAAGCGGTACTTGGATACCGCTCCGGTAGACCAGGTGATAGAACTGGACATTCAACGCCGTGAACGAATACAAAAGGTCGAAGCACTGAGAGCAGAGCGCAATATCGTCTCTAAAGAAATCGGAAGCATGAAGGATGCTGCCAAACGTCAGGAGAAGATCGAAGCCATGCGCTCAGTGGGGGAGGCAATCAACACCCTGGAAATTGAGTTGCGAAAGGTGGAAGCTGAGTTACTCGACCTGCTATCCAGCTTCCCCAATATCCTGGACGAGAACGTCCCAGTTGGTGCTGACGAATCGGAAAACGTAGTCATAAAATCCGTTGGAGATCTCCCCGAGTTTGATTTCCAACCACTACCCCATTGGGATTTGGGCCCCTCTCTGGGCATCCTTGATTTCGAGCAGGGCGTGAAAATAACTGGCTCGCGTTTTTACGTTCTGAGTGGTGCCGGAGCCCGTCTGCAAAGGGCGCTAATTGCCTGGATGTTGGATTTACACATCCGCCAGGGTTACACGGAGAAATACCTGCCCTTTATGGTGAAAACAGAGACCGTTTACGCAGCCGGGCAACTTCCGAAGTTCAAGGAAAACCTGTACAAGGACCACGAGGAGGATCTGTGGTTTATTCCTACTGCTGAAGTACCCCTGACATGTCTGCACATGGAGGAAATCCTCGAGGAAACTAGCCTGCCTCTGCATTACACAGCCTACACACCTTGCTTTCGTCGCGAAAAAATGAGCGCTGGACGAGACGTCCGGGGAATAAAACGCGGCCATCAATTTGATAAAGTAGAAATGTATACCTTCTGCAAACCGGAAGAATCACAAGCTGAGTTTTTAAAAATGGTGGCTCACGCAGAACAAACCTGTGCCCTGCTCGGACTGACCTACCGCGTGAACCAACTCTGCTCGGGTGATTTGGGATTTGGCGCCAGCATCACATACGATATCGAAGCTTGGGCTCCCGGGTGTGGCGAATGGCTGGAGGTTTCATCCATTTCGAATGTCACCGATTTTCAAGCCCGACGGGCAAACATCCGCTACCGTCCCGAAAGCGGGGGCAGCACGCGTTATGTCCATACAATAAACGGTTCAGGACTGGGGCTGCCACGCACACTCATCGCCGTGCTGGAAACCTATCAGCAAGCAGATGGGTCGGTGGTTGTGCCAGAGGTGCTACACCCCTGGATAGGCAGCGACACCACGATCCGCAAAGAGTACTGATATGTCCCAATGGTTAGAAATCCCGCTCAAATCACTGACCCTGCTGATCATGCTGGTGGGAGTGCTCGGCGTGATTGTGCCCATCTACCCTGGCATTGTGGTAATCTGGCTGGTTGCACTGGGATACGGCCTGGCGGTCGGATTTGGCTCCCTGGGCGGCTGGCTGTTCGCCTTGCTCACAGTGCTGATGCTGGTTGGAACTCTGGCAGACAATATATTGATGGGCACCGGAGCCCGTAAGAAAGGGGCTTCCTGGTACGCTATCGGTGCTGGCTTGGTCGCTGGCATAGGCGTCACCATACTCTGGCCTCCATTTGGCGGCCTCATCGCTGCCCCCATCGTACTGCTGCTGGTTGAATACCTGATAAAACGTAACTGGAAAGAAGCCTTTGATGCCACCCGCGGATTGGTCCTGGGTTGCGGATGGTCTTACGTTATCCGCCTGGGGATTGCATTACTGATGGTACTTATCTGGGTAATCTGGGCATGGAAAGGGTAAGACAAACCAGTAAAACCTCCCTTTGTCTTATTCAGGACGATACAAAAGCAAGCCGACCCCCATCCTTTCGAGACCCCTTTCTGCCCAATATACCACCATAGGTGATGCATCTTCTAAAGCGGCACACAACGCGGGTATGGAACACGCATCACCAATCATGGCCAGCGCCCGCGCGGCCAAACGGCGCTCTCCTTTTGAACCCTGGCGCAAAACATGCATCAAGGGATGAACAGCCAAAGGACCGATGGCAATTAAGGCCTCCACCGCCAGACCCGAGAGAACTTGATCCCTGCTGCGAAGCAGAGGGATTAAGAGACTCACTGCATCCGGCGTGGGCTGGCGGCACAACCCCAACGCAGCACACTGACGGACCTCTAGGCTGGAGTCTTGTAAGGCCTGACAAAGCAGAGAGGGGACAGCGGCGTCATGGATTTCACTGAGCACACGCACCGACCACCAACGGTTGTCAATGCTCGAAGAGTGTAATAGCTCCTGCAAAGCAGGGAGGGCTTCTCCTGCTGACAAGATGATCTTACTCACCGCACCCTCAGCGAGGTCATCGTCTCCGCTGGTCAGTTGTCCCAACAATTCCCAGATATCCGACATTCCAGAGAGCGAGCACCTGTTACTTCTTCGGCGGAGGAACAGGCAAATCCTTGACCTGTACTTCTATCCACTTGCTCCCCTCATCAATCAACATCACTGGGATATCGTCCCGAATAGGATACTTACGCCCACAATCGGGCTCCTGACACACAAGCCAGCAGCCGTGGATTAATTCCAGCCGACCGGGATCCTCTCCGGGCTTACGGGTCTCCCCACTGACGCAAAAAGGGCAACGCAATATCTCAAGCAGTTCTTGACTGACCATCACACACTCCTGATCTGGATAGATGACAAATCACCTGTTTTGTTATTCGACTCCTTATAAGAGCACAATCTACAACTGCCACCATTCGAAGTTTTAAAAAACCACAGGCTTCTTTCTGACCTGACAAAACCACAAAACATAGTTACACAATCCTGAACAAGTTAGAGGGTTACGCAATCATTATACTGGACATGTTGTTCTACCCCTCTTTCTTTGCGTCTGGTTTACAGGGGTCGTCAGGGTCAGGCTTCTTGGGGGGCATGCCCTTTGTGCCCGGTCCGTATTCACACACTGCCTGCCAGGGCAGGTAGTGCGTCTTGAACACATCGCGGTGTAAGACCTCTCCACCACGCGTCACAATGCGCGTAACGGTTACGTCTGCACCCTCAACTGCCCAATCTGCCTGACGTATCTCACCTTTATCCAACTCCGGGTTCTCATGATAAGCTGGATCAGGAGAGTCTACTTTATTTGTGAGCCCAGTCGTCTCCCATTCCACAACGCGTCCATCCGATGTGGAGTAAAACTTCCATGTCAAGCGACGTGCAGAAACATCTACGTACGTTTCCATCAGTATCCAGTACGGCGAGTCATTCGTAAATTTTAGATCCACCAGAGGCAAGAACACAGTGGCATCTAGACCAGCTAACGAAGAGTTTGCACTCCCACTGGCTGTCAGTTCATAGTAATACACCCGATAAGCATGGGGATGTCGCTCGTCTATTTGATAACCCCCAAAGAAAGCCGTACGGAACAAGGTTGTGCTTACCTGGCATACTCCGCCACCTACGCCCTTAATTGTCCGGTCCCCGTAGATGATCAGAGCTTCGGCATAACCCGTATCCAGGCTGACATCCCCCAACGCCTCACCCATGGAGAAGGTTTCACCTGGCGCAACCAGCAAGCCATGGAACTGGCTGGAGGCAATCTGAATATTCTGGATGCGGCCGGTACTGGAGCCGTAAAAGTAAGAAGATTGGACACTGACGGCCTCCTTAATCCCTAACTGCTCCGCGGTGGCCTCATCTGTGACCGGCGGGTAGGCATATTCAATAACCAATTCAATTTCATGTTCCCCGTTCAACAGCCTTTGGTTGATCTCCCAGATGGAAGCTTCGATATCCAGTTTCCGCCCTACAACCGTGGAGCGGATTAACTCTAACTGTCGGCTGTCGTCGTTGAAGATAAAACGTGGGTATTGAGGTAGACGATCTATCTCCGAGACCCGTTCTTGCAAAAACGCACGCAACATCCCGGTTTTCAAGCCCACCTGATAGTGTGCCCCTCCCTCCGGTTGGTTGACAACTTCAATCACCAGCATCTCGGTGAGGGTGGACAGGTCAAAAGTCCAGGGGCCTGGGTCGCCCGTCTCAGGATGAGGGAGTTTCAGGGTCAACGGAGCACTCAAAATCTGGCGCGCTTGTTCCGCCTGTTCCTCTACATCCAGAATCACAGGAGGAGACTCAGTCACAATTAGGGGAACAATCTCATCCTCCAAACGCTGCAATATGACGTTTAATCCGGCCAGTGTAGCCGCGATATCCACCGTTCGTCCCACCTGTCCCGGTTGCACCACAACTTCCGTACCACTCACATGCAGGGTGGCTTCTACTGATAAACGATCCACTTGGGAAGCGATGCCCTGAAGATAATTGTAAGCCATGCGCTCATCGTATACAAAGTGCAGGGGGATATTAACCCGATACCGTAAAAAGGCATGCCATAGATCTCTCAGGCGAAGGATCAAGCCACCGCTCCGCCCGTGCTCAAAGGCGGCTAACACACTGGTTTCAGGATCGAGGAACAGACCCAATTGAGCTGGCTCGGCCACCCAAACCTGGGCACCATCCTGAAAAAGAATCTTGCCATTTACCGGAAAATCCAGGCGTTGGTTCACAACCCCAACAGCTTCTTCGGGACGCAAAGCGGAAAGGTCTACCCCATAAACAGAAACACCCGGATAAATCCGCCCAGCATAACGAACCTGAAAACCCAACACGAACAAACCACACAGAAGCAGTGCACACACGATACCCTCTATAAGGGCAACTACAAACGGGGCCAGTTGGGTTATCAAACGGTTGGTGTAAGGGATTTGCCCATATCTGTCCATGATGTCTCTCAGTTCAGCGACGCTGAAGGGTTACCAGACAAGTAAGTGCAATTTTACCCCATGGTACGCCTACCAGCGCACATCAGAAAAAACATGGGTGGGTTCGTTCACCACCAACCTTTTTCGCAGTTCAACGTATAATACTGCCGTGTCAACCCATTTTTAGGAGTAGAGTATGTCCCCAATCAACCCCAATCAGGGCATGGGAACCCTGGCCATCCATGCAGATGAGGGCAGCAACCCCCACCATGCCCACGTAACGCCCATTTACCAAACCTCTACGTTCAGCTTTCCCGATATGGAGAGCGGCACGGCCATTCTTCAGGGTGACCAACCCGGATATTATTACACCCGCATTGACAACCCCAATGCCGCCCAGGTAAGCCGCAAGATAGCCTTGCTGGAAGCCCTGGATTTGCTGCAGGCACAACCTGGGGTGCCCGTTGATGAGATCGTCTCTGGCAGAATGTTTGCCTCTGGGATGGGAGCAATATCCGCTGCCATATTAGCGATTGTGGGAGCAGGCGACACGCTCATCGCCCAGCAAGCTCTCTACGGCAACGCCTTTGCTTTCCTCAACGAGGTGGCACCCCGGTTGGGAATCCGGGTCGTTTGGGTCAGAGATCCATCTCCCGCTGGGTGGGAAGCGGCCTTTAAAGCTCATCCACAAACGCGGTTAGCTTACGCAGAAACACCCGTAAACCCAACTATGTCCGTTGTAGACCTGGCGGCTGTTGCCCAGATCGCCCATGAAAATGATGCCTGGCTGTTTGTGGACAATACCTTTGCTACACCCTACTGCCAGCGCCCTCTTACCCTGGGTGCCGAGGTCATCATCCACTCGACAACCAAGTACATTTCCGGTCACGGCGTGATCATTGGTGGTGCAGTGGTCAGTACACAACTGGATTACATGCGAGGTCCGGTGACAACCATGGCCAAGCTCATCGGTGCTGCCCCCAGCCCTTTCGACACCTGGCTGACCAATCTCGGTTTGAAAACCTTCGAGCTGCGTATGGAACGACACTGCCAGAACGCCATGACCGTAGCCCGGTTTCTGGAAAACCACCCCAAGGTTGCCAGAGTCAACTACCCAGGCCTCAATGGCTCTCCGGGACACGCTATTGCCCAAAAACAGATGCACTGTTTTGGGGGGATGCTCTCCTTTGAACTTAAAGGTGGGTTGTCCACAGGAATTACGCTGATGGAGAGCGTGCGTTTGATAACTCTGGCGGTCAGCCTGGGTAACGTGGATACCCTGATTCAACATCCCGCCACCATGACCCATCGAAGGGTTCCGCCTGAAGAACGGGAAAAAATGGGCATCTCTGATGGATTGGTGCGTCTATCTGTAGGCGTGGAAAACGTGGAAGATATCCTGGACGACATGGAACAAGCGTTGAACCAGGTCTCATAAAGACGAGGAACGCACATGAACGCATTGTTATTCGCTCCAGAAGCCAACGAAAGGGCCATACTCACGCTGGTGTTGCAACGTTCTGGTCTTACCAGCTACGAGGTAAATAGTCTGGAGGAGATCATTGCCAGATGGCCGGATTACCCGATTGATCTCATCGTTTTGGTGCTGGAGCCACGGGTTTCACTGCCTCAAATTCGCCAGCTAAGGTCTCAAGCGGAGATACCCATCCTTTGTATAACAGAGGTCAACGACGAAGCATTTATGATTGACCTGTTGGAAAGCGGGGTTGATATGGTCGTACCGCGACCATTCAGCGCCCGTCTGCTTATCGCCCAGGTTCGTGCTCTTCTGCGCCACACTGGCGGTCTGCCGTACTTTGGTCTGCCAACATTAAGCCGAGCGGGGGTCGTCCTCGACCCATCCACGCGCACCGTGCAGGTGATCAATAACCCTCCTAACCGTCTGACTCAACTGGAATTCAGATTGCTCTACGCTTTGATGACCAACGCTGGGCAAGCCATGCCCGCCGAAACGCTGGTTGAACGCGTCTGGGGTTATAGCGGTCAGGGCGAACGGGAACTCGTGCGTGGTTTGGTAAGAAGACTACGCCAGAAGATAGAACCTAACCCGAAAAAGCCCCAGCACATCATCACCATCCCTGGCATAGGTTACCTCTTCAGTAAATCAATCAATTAAATTCAAGGGGACATAGAGTGCGGTCACCCTTTTTGAGACTCAAATATTCTCTACCAGGTATTTACAACCCGTATAAATTTCTGTCTCAGAAGCAGATTTGCCCGTTTTTTGATACATCTTTTCTACCAATTTTTAACTTCCATGCGATATACTGCCTCCAAATTGTGCGAATATTTCGCACTTCTACACTTAGATAAGAAGGAGTAGCACATGATCAAAGCAGAATGCCCCTCATGCGGTGAACACGTCGTCTTCCATAGTAAACCCAAAATGGGACAGCGTTCCAGGTGCACAAGCTGTGATGCCGTCCTGGAAGTGGTCTGGCTAGACCCTGTTGAATTGGATTGGCCCATTGACGAGGAGGATGAATATTACGACGACGAAGAGTTCGAGGACGATTAATATATCTCACCCATCGAAGTGTTCCTTTTCCCAACAATCTGATTATCTCTTCACAAACAATAAACATGGCTTCGTGATGGCTTCTCACGAAGCCTTTTATTTTCACCGAAAGCGTTCTGGAACTATAACCAATTGGATGGCGTTTTTAAAGTAAATGTAAATACCCGGATAAACCATACGCCAAGATTCTACAGGACCCCACCGACCCGTCATTCGCTGAGGGTATAATGGGTCATGGATCTATCCGCCCGTTTCAGGAGCAACTCATGAAAGATATTCCCTCTACTTCTGGCTCATCTTTCCCGAAAAACAAGAGCAGGTTATATCAGGTTTTCACCGTACTCCTCCTGCTCAGCTTGGCTTGTTCGATCACGGATATATTTAGAAAGCCAACCCCTTCACCCACACCCACTCAACCTGTCACCCCTACTCTCCCTCCGCTCACTAATCTCCCTCCTGCTCTGGTGGAATGCGATCCTATCCCTGGGAGCGTGATTCCGCTGGACGGGGCTGTCACCCTCTACTTCAACCAGCCAATGGACCAACCCTCAGTTGAAACCGCCCTGACAGGCCTGCCAGCCTTGAGTGGTCAACTGTCATGGCTGGATGATTCCACTCTGACCTATACCCCCGACGCGCCTCTCCTCCCCAACAGCGAATTCGTGATTACAGTAGCCACCTCCGCACGCGCGGCGAATGGAATACCCCTAACCGAGGCAATCAACGTCCGTTACCGAACCTCCGATTATCTGCGTCTCATGCAAAGGCTGCCCGAACCTGACGCCAGAGAGGTAGACCCAACCTCCGCCATTGTGGCGGCCTTCAACCAACCTGTTGTCCCCCTGGGTGAAACAGAGGACCTCCCCGAAGCGTTCACGTTAGAACCGGAAGTTGACGGTCGCGGCGAATGGCTGAACAGCAGCACCTACATCTTTTACCCCCAATTATCCATGGCCGGAGGGACTACATACCATGTCCAGATAAACCCTGAACTGAAGAGTACCTCCAATGCACCTCAAACTCCCGAAATGAAAGGCGAAAGCTGGGAATTCACTACCACCTCACCCCGCCTGCTCTCTATCCAACCAAGCACTGAAATCCCCTGGCCAATAAGCGCCCCCATTACGTTGACCTTCAACCAACCGATGGACGCTCAAAGTGTTGCAGCCAATTTTGCGCTCTTCGACCCGACTGGCTCTGCTGTTCCCGGAGAGTACAACTGGTATGAGGATTTCACTATTCTTTCCTTCCAACCAGACAGGCTGTTAGAACGTGAAACCCAATACACGCTCTTCCTTGACAAACAAACCGAATCAAATGGAGGGACACCATTGCGTACTGACAACCGCGCTGTCGTTACCACTGTTCCGTGGCTTTGGGTCAGGCACAGCGAACCTTCTGAGGGACAGACTACTGAAACCCTTTATCAGGGCGTGACGTTGTACTTCAGCGCACCCATCCTTGACCACGACATCCTGTCATCCGTGACCTTCGACCCGCAAGTTCCCAACCTCTCATACTACTGGAACGAAGAGGACTGGAGCCTAAACTTTTATGGAACCTTTGCTCCAGAAACGAATTACACCCTCACAGCCTCTCAAAACCTGCGCGATCCTTGGGATGGCTCCTTACAACCAGCGTTCACTTTACACTTTCGTACCCCAGCCTCGGAACCGCGTCTCTACGTTACCAACGTCTCAGAAGTACTTTTCATTACCCCAAATGAACCTAACCTAACCGCTCAAGCTACGAACCTGGACAAGATAACCATCTCCATCGGGAGGATTTCGCTGGATAATCTCATTACCCTGCTGGCTCCTGGAAACTACGAAACCCGTCGCAATTTTATCCCTCCCGATCGAGAAGTATGGAGCCACCCCCTCGACCTGAACCGGAACCAGAGCGAAGCCGTTCAAATACCCCTGACCAGGAACCGCAGAGCCCTTACTCCCGGTCTCTATTTCCTACGCCTCAGCTCGCCGTCCCTCTCCTTCTCACCTGGTCCTTTCCCCCTGGTTGTAAGCCATGTGCAGCTCACCTTCAAACTCAGTGCAACCGATGCCCTGGTATGGGCTGTAGATCTGCGCGACTATACCCCGGTAAAAAACATGCCGTTATCCATCTACGATGAGAACGGCAAGCTGCTCATCTCTGGGCAGACAGATAACCAGGGTTTGTTCCACACAGCTATTCCCACACGCCAAGACCCCTATAGCACGGCCTATGCCGTACTTGGCAAGCCTGGAGAAGAATACTTCAGCATGGCACTCTCCATCTGGAACATGGGAGTGAGCCCCTGGGATTTTGGCCTGGCCGCAGATTTTCGCCCACCTCATCTGTACGCTTACCTCTACACCGACCGCCCCATATACCGACCCGGCCAGACGGTCTACTTTCGCGCCGTCGTACGTAATGCTTACAATGGGCGCTATACCCTGCCAGATATTCAAGAGCTGCCTCTCACACTTTACGATGCAGCCAACCAGGAAATCAAACAATTCCATCTGCCGCTTTCTGAGTTTGGTACTGCCAACGGTGAATACACCCTGGCAGAAGACGCGCTTCCAGGTTATTACCACTTCGAAAGTGAATACGGATACCTGTCCTTCAGGGTAGCATCCTATCGCAAACCCGAAATCAACCTGCAGGTGGAGTTCAACGCTTCTCAAATCAAAGCAGGAGAACCACTTCAAGCCACAGTGGACGCTCGTTACTATTTCGGCACTCCGGCAGGAGAGATACCCATCCATTGGGCTCTATACGCTTACGAAGACTCATTTTATCTGCCTGAATATCAGACCGGCCTGCTGAAACTGGATTGGTCACTTCCCTCCTGGTATCAGTTTATCACCCCATTGGGCACATTCCTGCTCACTGACAGCGGCCAAACGAATACAGACGGCACCTATACCATCAACCTGTCCACGATGGTCGAGAGTTACCCTAACAACCCCTGCGACCCGTCTGACACCTGTCGTTTCATCCTCGAGGTGACTATCGAGGACGAAAGTGGCATACCGACCAGCGCCCGCACCGAAGTTACCCTGCATCCTGCTTCCTTCTACATCGGGGTGCAACCCAAGACCTGGATCGGGCGGGCGGGGCTCAAGATGCCTATCGAAGTTCAGGTGGTGGATTGGGAACAGAAGCCTGCTGGGGCGCGTACGCTTCACGCTAAATTCCAGAACGTCGTTTGGGTACGAGAAGATAATCAGGCGGTTGAGGGGTTCGGGTATCCGACATATATCCCCCAATACACTCTCATTGAGGAGCAGGATTTCACCACCAATCTGGATGGTTTTGCGGAAATCTCTGTTACCCCTCCCGAAGCAGGTATGTACGTCCTGGAGATTAGCGGGGGTGGAGCCGCCACCCAAGTCCTTGTCTGGATCGGCGGAGCGGGAAATCCAGTCTGGCCGGCGCTCCCTAACCAACGTCTCCTCCTTAGCTCTGATCGCGACACTTACCGTCCCGGAGAGACAGCCGAAGTCTTCCTGCCCAACCCATTCGATGAAGCCGTGATCGGGCTGTTGACCACAGAACGGGGCGAAGTGCTGCATGCTGAGATACTGACCATTGAAACCGGGGGCACGACGTTTGAACTTCCGCTCACTGCTCAAGACGCGCCAAATATCTATCTCTCTCTCACCCTGTTAGGACAGATGGACGGTCGCCCTGAATTCCGTCAGGGATACCTGAACATCAATGTAGAACTTGAAGGACAAATCCTGCGGGTCAACGTATTGGATGTCGCTAGAAAAACAACCTTTGAAAGCGGTTCTCAAGCGGATCCGGGTGAAACGCTGGAACTGGAGTTGCGCGTTACAGACTACAAAGGGGTTCCAGTGAGGGGCGAGTTTTCATTCGCGGCTGTAGATTTAGCCACCCTCGCTTTAGCCGACCCCAATTCCGTGGACATCCTGACTGCGTTTTATGATACCCAACCCCTGGGTGTGAACACTTCTTTATCGCTGGCCGCTTACTCCAACCGACAATCCCTCCTGGCAGACGGTATGGGAGGCGGTGGCGGCGAGTTTGAGCCCGACACATTGCGCGAGAAGTTCCTCGACACGGCATATTGGGTCGCCGACCTGGTCACAGACGATAAGGGATACGCCAGTATCAGCCTGCCTCTACCCGATAACCTGACGACCTGGCAGATAGACATCCGCGGCCTTACGACGGACACCCGCGTTGGCCAGGCGGATCTGCAAATTATGGTGACTAAAGACCTGCTCATTCGTCCCATCACACCCAGGTTCTTCGTCGTCGGCGATCATGTACAACTAGGAGCAGTTATCCACAACAACACCAGCGAAACCTTGCAGGCCATGGTCGAACTGCAAGCAAGCGGCTTTGTGCTTGATGATCCTGCCCAAGCCATCCAAACGGTCACGATTCCCCCCAACGGTCAGTTCCGCCTGAACTGGTGGGGGCGGGTGGAAGATGTAGATTCAGTGGAACTCATCTTCACAGCCCGGGCAGGCGACTACCAGGACGCAACCCGTCCAACCGCCGGCCTCCTCCCGGTTCTACACTACAACACTCCACAAACCTTTTCTACCGCGGGGGTATTGGAAGAAGAGGGAGGACGGCTGGAGGTTATCAGCCTGCCGCGCACCTTCGACCCAAGCAGCGGAACACTAGAAGTCGAATTAGCTCCTACTCTGGCCTCAACACTTCTCGCCGCGTTAGAGGCACTCGAAGCCGATCACGCCTACCATAATGAAGCCGCGCTCTCCCGTTTTCTGCCTAACCTGGCAGCGCTGCGAGCCATACACGATCTGGGCCTGGAATCACCCGAACTAACTGCCCGATTAGAACGCACTCTGGATACCGGTCTTGAAAAGCTCATGGAGCAACAAAACGAGGACGGAGGTTGGGCATGGTGGCCCGGTTGCGAGTCGGATACCTACTTCACAGCATACATACTGTTTGGTCTTACACAAACCAGAACCTTAGGCATAGAGATAGACCCCGACATACTCCAGAGAGCTGCCGCATACCTTCAGGCTGTCTTACCCCCAGTTTCAGCCCTGCCTGCTGGCCCACAGCTAGATCGGCTGGCTCTGGCTCACTTTGCCCTGGCAACCGCTGGCTTTGGAGAGATAGCTGAACTCTCGGCGCTATATCAGCAACGCAGCCAACTCAGTGCCTGGGCACAGGCACTCCTCGCCTTGAGCTTTGAGCAGATCGCTTCTGGCGATGAACGCGCCAGCACGCTATTCTCTGACCTGGGCGCTAGCGCCATCCGTACGGCAACCGGTCTCCATTGGGAAGCACGTTATCCGGATAGCCCCAACCTGGATACGCCTCTCTTCACTACAGCCGTGGTCATGTTTGCCATGGCCCAATATGACCCCACTACGTCTATATTAAGCGATGCCATCCGCTACCTGATGACACAGCGCAGTCCCGATGGTGATTGGGGTAACTCCTACGCAACTGCCTGGTCTGTGTTAGCACTCAGCGAGATGCTCAAGGTCAGTGACGAGCTAAACGCAGATTTCAATTTCAGTGCCAGCCTCAACAACACACAAGTAGCTACAGGCCAGGTAGTGGAAGGGACCTCCATTCAACCTGTATGGGTGACTGTTCCCCTGAGCACGCTATTCCCCAAGAATCCCAACGCATTAGATATTCAACGTACTGCCGGTCCGGGTCGCCTGTACTACCGCGTCGACTTAAACATCCAACGCCCTGTGGAAGCTGTGGCTCCCCTCAATCAGGGAATCAGCCTCTCACGTATGTACACCGCCAGTGGTGATTCCTGTAATGATTTGCAGTGTCCGGCTTTACAAAGCGCTCCAGCCGGTGAACTCATCACCGTACGGTTGAGCCTCAGCTTGGAACACGACTTGTATTACCTGTTGGTAGAGGATTACATCCCCGCAGGTGCTGAAGTTCTGGATACCAGCTTGAAGACCAGCCAAATAGGGGCAGTTATGCTAGAGTACAATCCCAGGCGTCCATTCGCCGAGGGCTGGGGATGGTGGTACTTCCACACCCCACAAATCTATGACGATCACATCGCCTGGGCTGCCGATTACCTACCAGCAGGCACCTACGATCTTACCTACACGTTGGTGTTGCTCCAGGCCGGGGAATACCAGGTACTCCCGGCGCGTGCCCGTCAGGTGTATTTCCCCGAAGTTCAGGGCACCAGTGGAGGGACCTTGTTCAGCATTATCCCTTAATCAACTACACTGTCACAATCACAACAAAATCACTGGTTGAGTAAGGTGAAATGGACTTGATATCGAAGGGGTGCTATTTTCTCCCTACTGGCATCAGGGCAAGTGGTTGTTCATCCACACCCATGTGGAGGACTTCCTTCACCTGGTCGTCATGGAATGCTCCAATGAACACGGTGCCCAGGTTCAGCGAAACAGCTTGTAAATAGATATTTTGGGCGGCACAGCCCACCTCCATATGGACGTATTGGAATCCGCGTTCGCCATATTTCACCGTCGTGCGTTCGTACACCGCAGCAATGACAATAACGACGGGCGCATCCTGGACCGCACTCTGGTTGAGAGCCGCCTGATGTAGAGCCTGGCGGTAATCACCTTCAGCGATGAGGACCAATTCATGGCCTTGCGGCTGGTAACGGTAGATTCCTGCGGGGAGACCAGCAACCCTACCAACTAGAATATAAACTTCCAGGGGATACAGCGCGCCAGCGGAGGGAGCAGTACGCAGCCCATCGGTGTGGGTAATCCCCTGAGCAGCCCAAAGCAGTTGGGAGACTTCAGCGAGCGTCAGGGGTTCGTCGCGGTACTGTCGAACAGATCGCCGCTCCAGCAGCGCGGCTTCTACTGAAGTCTTGCTATCATAGACCGGGGCAGGCATTTTGATCGCCTCTCCACCTGTCTCAATGACGACCGATTCCTGTCGCCTGCAACCTGCCATCAGGACAATCCCTAGAACAATGATCGTTACTCCGCCGGATACAAGATGCTGTTTTTTTATCATTACCGTCATGTAATAACTCCAGCCAATCTAATTATTCAGGAGTTAAGCAGTTCGCTGGCTTCTTTAGCCAAGTGCGTAAATCAAGTACATTTACAAGCAGTCAATGTGGACAGGTTACTTAGATGCGGGTTTTATAACGGCTGGGAAAGCCGTTCGGTTCTCTACATGGTTTGCGTCACACCAACACTGGTGACAATATCGTAGGCCTCCAACTCCTTGAAAAAGGGCTCGGGTTCAAGGGCAACTTCTGGGGGAAAGACACCCGGCTGAATTTGCCCCTCCGCCAGCCAGATGGCAGCAATGGCCGGGGCAACACCGGTGGGCAGCGCACCTTTAACCGTCAGTGTGCCCAGCCGGTAAACGACCTTCTTCCCCTTTTTTCTACCTCTGACCTCAGTAACGATCTCCTTCGTCCAATCCGGTGGGTGGTTCTTTGGAGGAGCCAGGAAATCGGTGATGGGGGGGACAAAATTAGACATCAAGGCAATCATCAAATCACGGGGGACGACTCGTTGGTTATTAACCTTTACAGCCTCTCGTCCTGCAAAACCGAACTCAGTCAAAACCTTGATCTTCTCAACGGTTTTTTTGGACATGCCCCAGTAGTTGATCTTGAAAAAACACTCCCTAATGCCCTTATCCCTGAAGGTGACTGGGATAGTGGCTACCTCGGAGTGAAGTGAGTAGTGCATGGGCAGCATACCAATGGGCGAGGTAAACCAGTAATCTTCAAAACCGGTGAGAGGCTTCTCGGCAATGAATTCTCCATCCCGGTAGACCATCGGCTCGAGGGTTAATTCATCCAGAATGGTGGGGACTGCGTAGGTGAAACGTATATCGTCAGGCGGGGGTGGTTTGATACCATCATATATGTGGACATACTCAATGGTATCCAACCTGTCGGCGGCATAGCGAGATTGGATGTTGGGAATCCCCGGCGCTGAACCCATTCCCAAAACAGCACTGACACCCTTTTCAGAAAAGCGATCGTGCAGCTTGAGTTGTTTGCGCGTCGTATGAAACAAACCTCCCATATCGGTGTAGTGCACACCAGCCTCGAGGCAGGCTTCCATGACGGGCAAATTCATATAGTAGACAGTGGCGTTCAGGCAGGCATTCGCTCCCTGCAAGACATTCACCAACCCAGCACAGTCCTTGACATCTACCTGCTCGATGCGTATTTTCTCATTATTCAGGTAATCGGCAACAACCTTCGCATTAAACAGGTTGTAGTCTGCAATGACCACTTCGTGGACACGCTGGTCACCAGCTAGTGCCTGTACGGAGATACAGCCCATCTTCCCCGCACCACCCAGGACAACGATTTTCATATTGATCTCCTCCAAAAGGTTTAACCGCCAGATAGGGAGTCAGAGAGAGAATTCACATTAATGGCTTAGAAATGGTTTCCTCATTCTCCCTAACTCGGTGGTTATATATCCTCAAGCATGTCTGCTACCCAACCCAGCTTCAGTTCTTCGAGCTTCTCACGTTTGGGAATACCTGTCTGGATATCCCATCCAGCCATCCGGTAATAGACATCCTTGGCGGATTCAATCTCCTCCTCGGTCAGGGCCATCCCATCGCTGGCACCCCCCTTGAGTGGCTGGAACATCTTTTTGGGAAGTCTGTCATGCTCTCTTTTAAAGCCTTCGCGAGCATTGAACGCTTTAAGCAGGTTAAGACGGCGTTCGCCAACGAGTAGCAATTCACCCACGCTGACATTCCAGCCTGTGACTAAATGCACCACTTCAGCCAGTTGTTGAGCATCATACAACTGCCAGGCAGGCCCAAAGACGAACTGACAGACGTTGACCGAATCCATCGCCGAATACAGGAATTCCGTCACCAGCGCATATCTGACCTTGGCCTCGTTTATCACATCGTCGGGTGGGGGGTCGGTTAGACCAACCTGAGCCATGCGCTCCTGATATTCACCGTAAGAAGGGTCGTGTTCGTGAGACTGATGATCGGCTCCGAAGGGATTAACGGCATAAACCAACCCTAACGAACGCTTGACTTGTGGCATATGTGCGGGCAACTCCTGATTTTTAACTGTTACCACCAGGTCACGAGTACCCCGACCGATCTCCTCAGCCGCGCGAGCAGAACCCTCAGCCAAAATATCACCAAAACCTTGACGATGGGCAATTTTCTCGATCATCTTTACTATAGCGTCTGCATTGCCAAAGCGTAATTCGATGCCATCTGTATCTTTCGTCGTCAACAATCCCTGCTCAAAACAGTCCATCGCCCAGGCGATGGTCGCCCCGCTGGAAATAGTATCCAAACCATACTGGTTGCACAACTGGTTAGCCAGAGCGACAGCCTCCAGGTTGTCCACTCCACAGTAAGACCCCAAAGTGGAGAGGGTCTCATACTCTGGACCACCGTAACGCGGGTGGACTTTATAAGGGCCCTCCGTTACCTCCACCACTCGCTTACAACGTACCGTGCAAGCGAAGCACGTGTCGCGCTCTTTGAGGATGGTGTCTGCCATGGTTTTACCATTTAGAGCTTCCCAACCTTCGAAGGTACCACTCGACCAGTTGCGTGTGGGCAAGCCTCCTACCTCGTTCTGATACCCGACAATCTCCGCAGTACCCAGCAGCCCAAGTCCATAAATATCAGAATCTTCAAAGTTTTGCGCGCCCCAACGAGCAAGTTCGTTCAAGCCCTCCTGGTCAGCAATGGAAATGCGTGACTTGCCGCGCACGGCAATCGCTTTGAGATTCTTGCTGGCCATCACCGCACCCATCCCGGTACGCCCATTGGCGCGGTTAACCATGTTGATCAGACAGGAAAAACGCACACTATTCTCACCAGCAATACCAGTTTGCAGAACTTGTATCCTGTCATCTCCAAGTTCTTTTTTTAAGATATCATCCACCTCAGCGGTCGTCCTGCCCCACAGGTGATTGGCAGGATGCAGTTCAGCCCTGCCATCCTTGATCCACAAGTAAACCGGCTTCTCTGCCTTGCCATGAACAACGATGGCGTCAAACCCGGCAAACTTCAATTCTGCAGGAAAGAATCCACCAGCCTGCGAGTCACCAATTGCTCCTGTCAGAGGCGATTTGGCTACTGCCGTGACACGGCTCTGACCGGAAATGGGTGCACCGGTAATTATGCTCACAGCCAGGGTCAGGGTGTTCTCTGAACTGAGCGGTTCGGTGTGCGGCGGTGTGTGTTTGAGCAGATAGTAAGCTCCCACCGCGCTACCGCCCATGAAGGCCCGGTAGAAGCTCTCCAGGGGTGTCTCGATCTCCAGGGTAAGATCACCCAGGTGGACATGTAAAATTTTGCCGTTGTATCCATGGGGCATGGTTTTCTCCTTATAAATCAGGCTACAATTTATGCGGTTACAAGAAAAACCTGGTATACCTCTTTCCACGCTTGTTATTTGGCTGCCTTGACCGCGTCATTGAAGACATTCAGCGTTTCGTTGACATCCTCTTCACTCAAGGCCGCGCACAAGAACCAGGGCTCGCGCCCATCAGCATCGGGCATCACACCGCGGTGGATCAATTCGTAGGCAATCTTTTCATAAAACAACGCATCGCCTTCAATATAATCTCGGAAGTCTTTCGGCTCTCTGTCGATCCCCAACATAATGCCAAACATCGAAGGTAGGCCAGTGATCACGTGAGGGATGTCCTGTTCGGTAAGGATATCATCAATGCCCTTCATCAGTACTCTGCCGCGGGTGTTGATTGTCTCGATGATGGGCTCATTTTCCAACAATTCTAAGGTGGCTATAGCCGCGGCTGTTCCAACTGCATTACCAGCATAAGTGCCCCCACAGGCGACCTCACCAGGTTCGATCGTCATCATAACATCTTCTTTACCCCCATAAGCTGCGATGGGGAAGCCGTTACCCATAGACTTTGCATAGGTGACCAGATCGGCTTTGATCCCAAAATATTCCTGTGCGCCTCCATTGGCAATGCGAAAGCCGGTCTTAACCTCGTCAAAGACCAATACGATGCCATATTCGTCACATAGCTCGCGTGCTTTTTTCAGGAATCCTGGTTCAGGCAAAATACCTGCGGAGTTACCCATAGCTGGCTCGATGTAGATAGCTGCAAGATCGCCCCAGTGAGCTTTGACTGCCCATTCGAGCATTTCCACATCGTTGTATGGTAGCATGATGACATACTGGTTGAGCGCTTTGGGGATACCGGAGGTTCCTGTGGCCACAATCGGGGCACGCCGTGAACCGAGCATGCCTTTTCTCGAGGAGGCAGTACTGAACAGGAAATAGTCGCTCATGCCATGGTACTGCCCCTCGAACTTGATGAATTTCTCACGGTTGGTATAGGAACGGGCAACGCGCAGGGCATGCATGGTGGCTTCTGTTCCCGTATTGGTCAGACGAACTTTATCTACACCAGTCATATGGATAATACGCTCAGCTAACTCCACCTCCAGCGGGGTAGTCCAGGCAAAGAGCGTGCCGTTGTGTATGGCCTTAGTTACCGCCTCGTTCACTATCGGATGAGCATGCCCGAGGATGATCGGGCCAAATGCCAAGCGGTAATCAATATACCGTTTGCCGTCCATGTCCCAAATGTAGGCGCCCTCACCCCTTTCTATGACCAGGGTGTCCTCTTCCCCCCAATAACGGAAGTTAGAGTTTACCCCATTAGGGATAACGTTTAACGCACGTTGATAAAGTTGTTTTGTTTTTTTGCCTTGTAAAGCCACAGCAACCTCCTGGTTTTGTAAAAGTTTTGAGTTTTTAGGGTTATCAGCTCCTATACTAAAAGAGCTTTACGTTTCTCATTCTCGTGTGCCAATCGTTCAAAAAGTCGAACGACTTCTCGGATAGGCATTTTGGCTGCTGCCTTCTGGTAGAAACGGTGTGTTGTTTCTTCTAATGACCGAGACTGAGAAAGCAATTCGGCCTCATCTGCCTCGAGGTTCAATTCCATAAGATAATCATTTGCATATACCCTGTAATGGATTCCAGGATTATTTCAGCCACTAATTCCCGTCGGGCTTGCTCCAGCCGTTTTAACCTTCGGCGGGAACCCTGAGCCAGGGTGTTAAATGTGTCTTCCAGCCGACCCCGGGCACATTTCTCATAGAAGGCTATGGCCTGCCCTTCAAGTTCCAGTGCCCAACCCAGGATCGCCCCAAACGTACCAAGTTCCATCGTTATCGCCTCGCTTCAAAACCACAAATCTGTATGCTTCAGAACCACCTGGTGATAACCACTTTACGGTCCGTGAAGAACTGGATGGCATCTCTGCCCTGACCATGCAGATCGCCGAAGAACGAATCCTTCATCCCCGCAAAGGGGAAAGATGCGATCGGAGCAGCTATGCCAATGTTGATACCAATATTTCCAGCGCGTACCCTATACTTAAACTCACGTACCCATCCGCCGTTGGTTGTGAAGAGGGAAGCCGCGTTGCCGAAAGGTAGACCCTCCATGACGTCAATAGCTTCATCAAAATCTGCGACCTTGATAATGCCCAAAACGGGACCAAATATTTCCTGGCGAGCGATAACCATATCTGGCCGCACCTGGTCAAAGATGGTTGGAGCCACAAAGTAACCGTTCGGGTAATCCTCAAGAACGATATCACGACCATCCAGAATGAGTTCCGCCCCTTCTTCTATTCCCTTCTCGATGTAACCCAGAATGCGGTCCATTGCCTTTCGGGTTGATACCGGACCCATTTGGACAGACTCATCCAACCCGTCACCTACTTTTATGCGCGAGGCTTCTTCGACCAGCTTCTCCTTCAGGGGCTCGTAAATCTCGCCAATCGCCAATACCAGCGCGCCAGCCAGGCAACGTTGCCCTGCTGTTCCAAAGGCAGATGAAAGTATGGCAGCGACAGTACGATCCAATACCGCATCGGGCATAACTACCAGGCAGTTCTTGGCGCCGGCCTGGCATTGAGCCCGTTTTCCATGAGCAGCAGATGTGCTGTAGATGTGCTTCGCTACTGGCGTAGAGCCGACAAAAGAAACCCCTGCCACACCAGGATGCACCAACAGCGCGTCTACCGTTCCTTTTGCTCCGTTGACAAGGTTGACTACTCCTGGTGGAAGATCCACCTCATCCAGCATCTCAAAGAGCACATTCTGGCTGATGGGGCAGATCTCGGAGGGTTTCACGATGTACGTGTTGCCTGTGGTAATCGCACAGGGCAGGAACCAGAAAGGGACCATCGCAGGGAAGTTAAAGGGAGCTATACAGGCAAAGACACCTACCGGCTGTAAAATACACTCCTCGTCTATGCCCAATGAAACGTCCTCAACGTTGTACCCCATCATCAGGGATGGCACCCCGGCAGCCACTTCCACATTTTCGATTGCTCGCCGTACCTCACCACGAGCCTCATCCAGGATTTTTCCATGCTCCTTAACAATGAGGCGTGAGAGATACTCGAAACGTTCTTCCATTAACGCCTTAAGCCGAAACATGTAACGCGCCCGCACGGTTGCGGGTGTCTCTCGCCATTCCCGAAAGGCTTCCTGTGCAGCAACAACTGCCTGATCCACTTCCCCAACTGTGGACAGCGGCACCCGGGCAATTACTTCATTAATCGCCGGATTGCGCACATCCAGGATTTCCTTAGACTTTGAGGCAATCCACTCACCACCAATGTAGTTTCTGAGTATCCCAAATTCCATTAATCCTCCTTGGTTAACATGTTGCTTGTCAGTGCGGAGCATCTTGGTCAATTTGCCAACAAACCTTCCTCCACAATCGTTTCCTCTACGATGATGCCCCGTTTTGCTAACGCCTCGAAGAAAGGTTGTGTGGGTAATGCCAACTCTGGAGGTTGGACACCTTTTGCAGTGCTCTGACCATTAGCGACCAGTTGTGCACCGATAGAAAGGGGAATACCCACGTTCTTGAAGTAGGCGGACTCACCACCCCATTCCTCCTGGGAGGGATGTTTGCTGCGATACGTGCATTTGACGCGGCGCCCCTTTCGCTGTCCGAGGACTTCCACAACCAAACCGTAAGCCCAAACAGGGTTTTCCTTCGAAATGGGATTCTCGGAAAGGGCGGCTCGCATGACCTCGATAGAGGCCATTTCCGCCTTACCGATTTTTACCTTACGGCTGGATAACAACCCACCACGCATCAACGACCCCATCAGTGCCATCACATGGGGTGGGAAACATCCCCGCACAGCAACTCGTCGCAGGGTTGGATAAGAACGCGGTAGGGTATTGGATTCGTCGTGGGGCACGTAATACACCTTCTGCACACCAATATGTTCGTGGAAGCGAACTTTGATCTCACCCGACATGGGAGGCGTAGAACACCATTTCCCGCCCTGGAAATAAACCTCATCCCGATCCTCCTCTTCGGGATTGAACTCCCACAAGGTAGTCTTTAACAAGCCAGGAGCGGGAGACAGACAACGAAAAGCAGCAAAGAAAATTTCCACCTCGTCCAACCGGTCAAGCACCTCCGAAGCCCGGCGAACCATCATGTTGGTGATTCCGGGGGTGGCACCAACTCCAGGAACGAAGAGCATATCTTTCTCCAGCGCCTCTTCATGCAGCCCAAACTGTGGATCCTCACTGGAAAGATCCAGGCCATTTACACCCACCTCCACACAGGCTTTGTTCACCGCATAGTCGAATTCAAACGGCAGTCCGTTGATGACGATGTCAAACTGAGGGAAGAGTTCCAGCATGGTGTCGTAGTCGCCAGCATCAAAGCGGAACGGTATAAGGTGGGGATTACCAATACTCTCCACCAGCTTTGTGGCTGCTTCCATGTTGTAATCTGCTACCACGATTTCGTCGAAGTTGCTGAACTGTGCCAAATCGCGGGTGGTTTCTTTGCAGACCGCGCCCGCTCCTCCAAGGACAATTACACGCATGAAGTAACCTCCTTAAAAGTCTTATGGCCTGAGAAGAGGCAGTACCTGACCCAAACCCAGGATTTTTGCTATGTGAGACACCCGTTTCAACAAAGCTCAGAGTCGGCTGTACAAGGGCCTCGTTGAGGCAGAGGTGGGGTTGGGTAACTGGCATAGGCGAAGATTCCTTGAATAGGCGTTAACCTTACCTGCTTTTATCCGCGAGAGTAAGCGCTCCATCTATCATCCCTAATCCTTCTTCAATTTGCTCGGAGGTGATGGGCAACGGGGGGACAATAAAGATCCAGTTCCATTTAGTAAACGTATACAATCCGTTATCTCGCAGATAGCGCGCTATCTCCAGTATTGGGCCGCGCAGATCGGCAGGCGCATTCCAGGGAACCAGGGGGGCGCGGGTATCTCGCTCCCTGACCAACTCGATCACCCAGAACAAGCCCATTCCGCGCACATCACCTACACTCGGATGGTGTTCGTGCAATTCGTTCAACCTGACCTTCATCAGATCGCCCATTTCCCTGGCATGCTCAATCAGGTTTTCTTCTTGGTACACCTTGATGGTAGCAATTGCCGCTGCACAACACATGGCATGTCCGCTACACGTCAAACCGCCCCAGAAAGTATGCTCCTCGAAGTAATCGGCAACTTTCTCCGAGACGGTCACGGCCCCGAGGGGTAAATATCCTGAGGCCAAACCCTTGGCCATGGTTATCATATCGGGAACAACATTCCAGTGGTTGATTCCAAACCAGGCACCTGTGCGTCCGAATCCGCTCATCACTTCATCGCTGATCAGCAGAATTCCGTACTTATCGCAGACCTCCCGCATGCGCGGCCAATAGTCATCCGGTGGAACGAACAGCCCATTTGTCCCAGTTACACCTTCCATCAAGATGGCTGCCACATTCTCAGGACCCTCAAACAGAATTACCTGCTCAACATGATCAAGGCACTCGCGACGACATTTTTCTGGTCTTTGGCCAAAAGGGCAACGATAACAATAAGGGTCCAACACACGCACAATCCCTGAAATGCCTGGCTCAACGGCTAGGCGGCGCGGGTCACCACCAGCCGTCAGGGCCCCGTATGTAGCCCCGTGATAAGAACGATAACGCGTAACGATCTTATGACGCCCGGTGACCATTCGGGCAATCTTTATGGCGTTCTCGTTGGCCTCAGCTCCGCCCAGAGTGAACATGGTCTTCTTTAAATCGCCGGGGGTGATATCTGCCAGCATACGGCCAAGTTCACCGCGCACCTGCGTGGCAAACTGAGGGGCTATGAAGAGCAATTGGTCAGCCTGGTTTTTTATCGCCTGGATTACTTTGGGATGGCTGTGCCCAAGGTTCACATTCATCAATTGTGAACAGAAATCCATATAACGCTTACCATTTTGATCCCAAAAATAAACCCCTTTGGCCTGCTTCACCGGGATGGGATCAACTTTCCCCTGGGCTGACCAGGAAAAAAATGAGTATTCTCGATTCAATTGAACAATTTCTTCAGCGTTCATGGCTGCTTCTTTCCATTTTTGGTTTTACCAGTTGAATATACTATCCAGGTCTTCTGCCAGCACATCGAAGACTGCATTGGTGGGTGGTAGAGGTTGGCGAGTCATCCATTCTGGCAGGCGGTCTTGAGCGGAGGTGAAACCAGCACGGCGATTGAACTCGCGTTCCAATGAAAGGGTCTCACGTCCAAGGACGTGTAAAATGTCATCGGTCACATCCCACGCATAAATGGCGTTCAGCAAACTCGGAATGGTCAGGGGTGCAACACCAAAGCCAAAACCGGCAAAGAGGCACACGCCCAGGGTGTCATATCCTGCCATATTGATTTGTGATTTACGGGAAAGCTCCGCCTGCCCTCCAGGCTCGGTGTGGTTGACCTTGGCTCGGATGGTCAATCCACAGGTGTGATCGGCACCTTGGGGAGAGGTGGCATACGTCACACCGGTACCCTTGATGGCTCGCGGGTCGTATGCGGAGATAGCCTGCCCCTTGACAGCAGGAATACGCTCAACCCCCAACATCTTGCCAGTTAAATAAACCCCATTCCCTAACAATCTGCCAAGGGGAGTTCCGGCGCGAATTTCAGATAAAAGCTTCATAGCACCGTTTCCGTCTCCGAATGTCCACAGCCCGGCTTCTGCTGCAACACCTAGAGCCGCGCCAATTTCTATGGAGTCCAGACCTAGGTCATTGACCTCCCAATTCAAACGGGCAACGATATCCAGATCATCAATACCCAGGTTGGAACCCATCAGACCAATGGTTTCATACTCGAGCGGTGAGACGATGGATTTGCCCTGCTCGTCTGCAAAGACATTGGAGCACTGAATGGCACAGCCTCGCATGCAGGCATGGGTGGGTTGACTCTTTCCGCCACGGGCAAGAAGTAACTCACGCATGTGTTCGCCACTGATCTTTTCGACTCCTTCAAACTGGCCGCTGATGAAATTACGGGTAGGCAGACCACCAAAGGTATTGCACATGTGAGTCATGGCGGCTGTGCCATAGTCGTGATAGACCTGGGTCTGCGGATGACCCATCAGCGCACGGTTGTATTCCTTATGCGCCTGACGAAAGGCCTTGGGATAGGCTATTGGAGGTTTTCCATCAACCTGTGAGTCAAACACGATAGCCTTGATGCCTTTGGAACCCATCACCGCACCCAAACCACCACGAGCGCTGATGCGCGAGGGGGTGCCGTCTTTATCCGCATTCTGAATCCCTGCTGCTGCCAGGCACATTTCGCCACCTGGCCCAATCAGCGAGATGGCCACATCTTGTCCATACCGTTCCAATAAGCGAGAGGCAGTCTCGTAGACGCCCAGGCCAACCATTCCTTGAGGTTCTTCGGATACCTTGAATGTTTCCTCGAAAACGGCACCTTCTTTGCCCAGGTGGATGACCCACCACCCATGTCTCTCTGGTTGACCCTCGATGATCAGGGCTTTTATTCCCAACTGGATAAGATGCAATGCGGTGCGTCCTCCAGCGTTAGATTCCTTGATACCGCCAGTCAACGGACTTTTCCCTCCAGCCGACACACGGTCGCATGACGAAAGCGAGTAACCTCCAAGTAAGCCGGGGGCAAAGATTAGTTTATTTCGGGGACCAAGCGGATCACAGGTTGGGTCAACTTCATCACACAGAATACGAGCCACCAGACCACGCCCACCCAAGCGTTTCCAGGTAGGGGGCACAGGTTCGGTTGTCAGCTCAAGGTTTGAGAGGTTTATTCTCCAGATCTGTGATTGCATAGCAGACTCCGTTTTTACACCATCACCTCGCAGTGTTACCACCATCTATTACTAGGGTTGCTCCTGTCATATAAGATGAATCCTCACTGGCAAGAAAAAGCACACCTCTGGCAATTTCCCCTGGGCGAGCCACGCGTCTTACGGGTATAGACTCTGCATCAGCATGGATGGTTTTTTCATCTGCACCCGCGGAGAGGTTCCGAAAGTACCCTTCGCTTTCCCAGCGTTCCACCCATGTATCTCCAGGACAAATCGCGTTGACGCGAATACTTTCATGGGCATGATCTAAGGCTATGGCGCGGGTCATCTGTATCACCGCCCCCTTGCTGGTGCAATATGCGACCGCCTCACTTCCAGCTACCAAACCCCAATCAGAAGCGTTGTTGATAATTACCCCACCACCCTGAGCACGCATATGAGGGATCACCAATTTGCTCATCCGCCAGACAGCAGTGACATTGATGTCCAGAGTGTCAAACCAGTCAGCCTCCGAGGTGGATTCAGCCGTTCCTGAAACTACAATGCCAGCATTATTGAACAGGATGTCCACACGACCAAATCTCGAAATGACCGCCTCAACCACTCGCTGGCAGTCATCGGGCAACCTGTGATCTGCGGAGATGAAAAATACCAAACGACCTGAGGAGGTCAATTGGTGCGCAAGGGCTTCCCCTAAACCTTTACGTCGGCCAGTGAAGACCACCGTGCTCCCTTCAGCAGCAAAAAGTTCAACCGTGGCCTTCCCGATTCCTGAAGTACCCCCAGTGATAAGGGCCACACGATCCAACAACCGCCCGTTCGGATTTGGATATCCTTCACCCGTTACTTGATGGTGGTAGGTTGGGTTTGGATTCTGCATAATGGCTCCTGTGTGCTCAAGCAGGTCAATAGCTGAACACAAATTAGCTGACGACGCGGTTTAGAGCGTGTTCAAAGGTATTAAGCGCCTCTTCTAACTGTTCGGCAGTGACAGTGAGAGGAGGAATCCAGCGAATAACGTTTTCATAGGTGCCGCAGGTCAGCAACAACAGCTTACCCTCAAGACAGGCTTGTTGGACAGCTTTTGTGATTGGCTTGTCTGGCTTTCCATCAGTGGTGAACTCAACACCCACCATTAACCCTCGACCGCGCACCTCACCAATGGATGGGAATCTTTCTTTTATTTGTCGCAGACCATCCATCAACCTTCCACCCATGCGGGCAGAATTTTCCACCAACCCCTCTTCCTGGATGACCTCAACGGTTGCCAGAGCCGCCGCGGCAGCTACGGCACTGCCTCCACCGTAGGTGCCGCCATGCGAGCCAGGTGTCCACTTATCCATTAGCTCTCGCCGTGAACCGATCCCGGAAATGGGCAACCCGCTGCCAAGACCCTTGGCCATCACAATGATATCCGGCTCGATGCCAGCATGTTCAAATCCGAAAAACATTCCCGTACGTCCAAAACCGCTTTGTACCTCATCGGAAATAAACAGGATGTCGTTTTCTGAGCAAAAATCCCGCAATTCACGTAGAAAGCGAATTGGCGCAGGCACGTAGCCTCCTTCACCCAACACCGGCTCAATAATCACTGCGGCGATCTCTTCGGGCATAGTCTGACCATGGACGAGAAAATCCAATTGTTTCATGCAAAAAGTGGTGGTCTCCTCTTCACTCCAACCGTAATAATAACTGTAAGGGTAAGGTGCTACGAAGACACCCGCCGGAAGCGGCTGGTAGTTATGCCGATAGATATACTTGGAAGTCGTCATTGCCATTGTCTGAGCCGTGCGCCCGTGAAAGCTGCCCTGAAAAACGATGATGTTACGTTTCCCAGTGGCATGCCGGGCGAGTTTTACGCTCGCTTCTACTGCTTCCGCGCCGCTGTTAGAAAAGAAAAAGGCATCCATGAATGGTGGTGTGACCTCACTCAGCGCTTTGGCCAGGGCAACACTGACCGGGGGAATGACAATGTTCATCTGTCCAAAGATCAGCCTCTCAGCCTGATCCTGGATTGCCTTTACCACTTTGGGATGACAATGCCCGGTATTGGTCACACCAATGCCACAGGTGAAGTCCGTGTAGCGGGTTCCTTCTGAATCGAAGAGATAAACACCCTCAGCGCGCACGGGTTGAATATGGGTCAAATGCGTCCAGACCGGAGAAAGGTGGTTCAAAGATGATACGTTGTTTGACATAGGTTTTACTATCTAAAACACAAGTCAAGTAACCTGACCTTGTTTACTGTTCGTTTATGGTAATAAGCTGTTTAACGGCAGTTCAATAGGGATACCAATACTCCTTCACACCTCCTTCAATATCCCAATGTACATGCTTTACATCGTAATACTCATCCAGCCCTTCTTGACCAAGTTCATGACCCAGACCACTCATCTTCATCCCACCAAAGGGGCCTGCGAAGTTATCCGTCAACGGGTCGTTAATCCAGATGGTGCCCGCCTTGACCTCTTCGAAAAAACGCTTAACCAGTCTGGCGTCATAGGACATCAGTGAGGCCCCCAGACCATACTGGCAATCATTGGCAAGATGTATGGCCTCATCAAAATCCTTATAAGGCATTAAAGGGATAACCGGTCCGAAGGTCTCTTCCTGCATCAGACGCATGGAGTGATCCACGTTAGTGATCACCGTTGGTTCCAGGAAGAAGCCGTGCGGAAATTGGCGTGGTCGCTGGCCCCCAACCAGAATCTTGGCCCCAGCGGATACCGCTTCCGATATCTGGGCTTCAACTTTCTGCCGGAATTTATCCCGTATCATCGGACCGATATCCGTCCCCTCATCCAGACCGTTCCCCAGGCGTAGTTTACCGACAAAATCGGTCAGTTCTTCGCTGAAACGCCCAAAGATGCTCTCATGAACGTACACACGCTCCGTACTGGTACATACCTGGCCTGCATTGATCAGCGCGGCGTAAGCCAACCCACTGACAGCCATGTCCAGGTCAACCTCAGGAGCAATCACCATCGGGTCTTTACCCCCCAGTTCTAAGTGCAGTTTCTTCATCATCGGCGCGGCCAGACCCGCAATGTGCTGTCCTACTGCTAGGGAACCGGTGAAGGCAATCACTGGGACATCAGGATGTGTTACCAGGGGTTCGCCTGCTTCCGGTCCATAGCCGGTCACAACGTTGACCACGCCTGACGGCAGATGGTCGCAGGCCACCTCTATCATGCGCAGCGTAGAGAGCGGCGTCAATTCTGAGGGTTTAATCACCACTGTATTACCCGCAGCCAGTGCAGGGGCCATCTTCCAGGCCAGCAAGAGCAAAGGATAATTCCAGGGAACAATACAAGCCACCACGCCATAAGGTTCTTTAATCACAAAATTGAATTGGCCGGATTCACCCGATGGGATCACCCGCCCGCGCTCATGACGGGCCAGTTCAGCATAATAATCGAAGGTCTCCTCTACCCACCATAATTCCTCGTCATTTTCGGGTATGGGCTTACCCTCCTCCTGGGTAAGCAGGCGGACCAGTTCATCATGATGGTCTCGGATTTTAGCAGCCATCTGATGGAGAGCCGCAGCCTTCTCATTGGCAGGTATCCACCGCCAGTCCAAATATGCAGCCCTGGCGGCTTCCACCGCCTTCAGGGAATCCTCAGCAGTACCTCGCAAAACCTCATCGAGTATCTCCTCCGTAGCTGGGTTGATGATAGAAATGGTTTCCGTCGCATGACCAGAAGTAAATTGACCATTGATGTACATCATGATTACCTCTATGCTGCGGTGAGGCTGTCCCCAAAGAACATAATGGGAGGCGCGACCACCAAAACTGGGGATGAGAATCTCTCTCAACCCCCACACACATGATGGTGCGCTTCCAAAAAGAAATTTTAGGACAACCTCACCCTAACGTTTTAAGGGCCTGCAGCCTTGACCTCGGTCCAGATACGCTCGTAGATAGGAGTAGCTTCACCAACGTCTTCGAGCCACTCCAGTCTCTCGAACACCTCCGGAGGTGGATAGATGGCTGGCTCTTCCAGGATCTCAGGATCTATGAACTCGTTTGCTGCTGCGACTGGGCTGGCATACCAAGTAAAGTTAGTAATCTTAGCGGCCACTTCAGGGCGGAGTATGTAGTTGAGAAACACTTCAGCCGTGTATTTGTTTTTAGATGAAACAGGAATGCACATATTATCCGCCCAAACGACCGCGCCTTCCTTGGGGATGGAGTACCAGATACGCTCATCTTCCACAGCGGCCATGAAGAAGTCACCGCTCCAACCGTGGGCCATGACGGTCTCATCCGCGGCTATCAGGTCTTCATACTGATCGCTGTCGTAAGAAAACACCCATTGTTTCTGTTGGATAAGCAGGTCACGAGCTTCGTTCAACTGAGCTTCATTAGTGGTGTTCAGTGAATAACCCAGATATTTAAGCGCAGCTCCGATTGACTCCCTGCTGTCATTGAGCATAGTGATCTTTCCAGCGTATAGGGAAGCGACTGCAGGGTCAAAGAGATAAGCCCAGCTATCAGGTGGGTCTTCAAACTCATCGCTGTTGTAGCCGATGCCTGTTGTACCCCATTGATAGGGCACACAGTGGACCAACCCAGGATCGTAAGGGGGGTTTTTGAAAGTCTGGGAAAGATTAACTAGGTTGGGAATGTTGTCTTTGTTGAGTTCTGCAAGCAATCCCTCCTGTATCATGATGTCAACCATGTAATCAGAAGGAACGATGACATCATAACCCGTCGCGCCTGCCTGCAGCTTAGCCAGTAGCTCTTCATTACTGGAAAAGGTATCCTCGATAACCTTAACTCCGAATTCGGCTTCAAAGTCACTCAGAACTTCTGGATTCATGTATTCTGTCCAGTTGAACAGGTGAAGTTCTGTTGCCAGTTCTTGTTGGCCCCCTGCACCCTTGCAGGCTGAGAGGCTCAGAATTGCCACGAGGATGACCAAAAGTATAAGCATCTTCTTCATGTCAAAACCTCCTTATATCAGTGCGTAAAAATTATTGAACGATTACCTAAACCAAATCTACTTTTGTGCCACCTCCTTTCTGTATGAGAAAAGAAAGAATCACCAGGATGAAAGAAGCAACTAACATTACAGCCGAGAGAGCGTTTATCTCAGGGGTTACGCCTAGTTTCACCATGGAATAGATCCGCAACGGCAGTGTGGTAGCCCCAACACCAGCTGTAAAGAAGGTAATGACAAAATCATCAAGAGAAAGAGTGAAGGCAAGCAACGCGCCCCCCATGATACCCGGCATAAGCAGAGGTAGGGTCACACGACGAAATGTTTGCCAGTTATTGGCATACAGGTCTTGTGCGGCCTCTTCGAGGGTAATATCAAATTGAGCCAACCTGGCACGCACTACCACTGCCACAAAGGAGATGTTAAATGCGATATGGGAAATGATGATAGTGTAACGCCCCAACGGCATATGGGCCAAAACGAAAAAAAGTAACAACATGACCGCCATGGCTATGTCAGGAATAATGATAGGTAAGTACAAGAGGGCATCAAATGCCAGTTTCCCCCAGAATTTGTAACGCTCCATGACCAGAGCAACCATTGTCCCGAAAATTGTGGATAGGAGAGTTGAAACCCCACCAACATACAGGCTGTTCTTCAGCGCGTCTCCCAAGGCTTCGTTATTGAACAACTCCAGATACCAGCGCAAGGTGAAACCCCGCCAGGTTCCGGAGGCAAACCGCGAGGCATTGAAAGAAAAGACCAACAGGATGAGGATAGGAGCGTAAAGAAAGACGTAACTCATCAATCCATGCATCGTCAACATCCCACGACCGATTCGGATACCCCTGGGTGGGCGGTGCTGATAGTCCCCGGTCTGATTTTCAAATGCCTTGTCCGCCATCGCTCTCTCCTTTGCCAGAATCTACCGCCAAACGGAAATAGAGTAAGGTCCCTACCAACATCAGTGCCATCAATACGAAAGAAACCGCAGAGCCAAAGGGGTAATCACGCGCCGACATGAATTGAGAATAAATGACATTACCAATCATGACGGATTTCGCACCACCGAGTAAATCCGGAGTAATGTATGCTCCCAGGGAAGGGATGAACACCAGGATCGAACCAGCCACAATACCGGGAAGGGTAAGAGGCAAAATCACTCTCAAAAAGGCTTGAACCCGATTGGCGTACAGGTCTTGAGCGGCTTCTACGAGTGAGAAATCGAAGCGTTCAATAGCTGCATAACAGGGTAGCACCATATCGGGCAACCACCCATAAACCAGACCGATGATAATTGCCAGGTCAGTGCCAAAAAGCGGAAGAGGGTTTGTTGTTAGGTGGATTAAACCCTCTAATGGTAACCCAGGTAAAACTTGTGACAGGCTAATTAACCATCCATGCAACGTCCCTGTCCAGATGGTATTGATCAAACCCTGATCTCGTAAGATTAAAATCCAAGCATACGTGCGTACCAGAAAGTTGGTCCAAAAAGGAACCATGAGCAGGAGCAACAAGGAGCTCCGACTTTCGGGAGGCCGCGAGGCAATCCAGAACGCCATGGGGTAACCAATCAGGAGTGAAACAATGGTAGTAATGAAAGCAATATACAGCGTCCTCCCGAAAATACGCAGATATAAGGGATCTCTAGGGTCAAAGAATCGAAAGTAATTACTTATCGTCAGGTCCCACTCAACCCCACCATACGTACCGCGCTGCCCAAAACTTATCGCAAATACGAGCAATAAAGGGATCAGGAAAAAGACTATTAACCAAAATAGGCTGGGGAAAATCAGGAATAGGACCCGCCATTTGTGTCGAGAATGGGAAGTTGCCATCACTCTTACTCCTTTAGCAAACTGGCGTTTTCCTTTGCCCAACCCACACAGACACTCTCACCTGGTTGAAAACGTCTCTCAGCCAAACCCCCACTGTTCTGCTCTCGAATAGTAAGTTGGATGTTATCGGTAACGCGCACGACATAGCGGATGTCTGTCCCAATGTAAATAACCTCTTCGACCCGACCAGATATGTTCACCTCTCTGGTCTTTTCAGATGAGACAGTAAGTTTTTCTGGACGAACAGCAAGAGTGATGGTATCTCCTACGTGTACACCGTCTATAGGAGAGGCACTGACAGGATAGGTTTCATCCACCATGACACATACATACTCAGGATTTATCTCGGATATCCTTCCAGACATGAAATTGGTCTCACCAATAAAATCAGCCACAAAGCGATTAGTAGGTTTCTCGTAAATCTCCTCCGGTACACCAATCTGATGAACTTTTCCGAAGTTCATCACCGCGATGCGGTCAGACATGGTCAGAGCTTCTTCCTGGTCATGGGTCACGTAAATAAAGGTAATGCCCACCCTTTCCTGAAGGGCTTTCAGTTCTAACTGCATGGCTTTGCGCAGTTTTAGATCCAGAGCCCCCAACGGCTCGTCAAGTAAAAGTACTTTCGGTTGGTTGATAAGTGCTCGGGCCAGGGCGATACGCTGCTGTTGACCCCCGGAAAGCTGATTTGGTTTTCTCTTACCCATACCCAACAATTGCACCTGGTCTAACGCCTCGTTTACCCGTTCACGAATCTCCGCTTTGGGAACCTTCCGCATTTGCAGGCCAAAGGCTACATTTTGGAAGACATTCATGTGGGGAAACAGGGCATAATTTTGAAAAACTGTGTTCACTGGTCTCTGGAAGGGTGGCTTGTATCCCTGGATTTCACCTTCTATCAGAACATCTCCTTTGGTGGGTATCTCAAATCCTCCGATCACGCGTAAAGTTGTCGTTTTACCACAACCGCTGGGCCCAAGCAGCGAAAAAAATTCGCCATCGTGGATTTGTAAAGAAACATTGTCAACAGCTTGAACTTCACCAAACTTTTTTGTGACCTCGCGGAGTTCCACGGCGTAACCATCATCCATAATCGCCTCCAGGTAAAGCAATATCAACAGTTGGTCTGGCACCGTATGCCATCTTAAACGTGCGCAGAATCAAAAAAGTCTGTGTCTGGATAATGCCAGGCACCTGACGTAGTTGTTGATTCAAAAATCTTGCCAGGTGGGTACGATCACGACACATGACCTCAACAATAAGATCATATTCACCAGAAACCATGATTAAATAGCTGACCTCCGGCATAACCGCAATTTGAGCAGCTACATCTTCGAGATTGCCCTGGACAGTGACACCGATCATAGCAGGCGCATCAAAACCTAATTGATAGGGGTCAACCAGGCCGATGATTTGAACTACTTGGTCCTCAACCAACCGGGCAATCCTATTACGTACTGTCCCTTCAGAGATCCCCAGTGTTTGTGCGATTTCCGTATAAGGTACGCGGCCGTCTCTTTGTAGAATGGCCAGAATCTCAATATCTAATTTATCCATAATAATTGAACAGCAGGTTGCGAATATCGTAATATTACAACCATTATAATATGGATTTCGCACGATTGCAACCTTTCCCCCTTGCATATCAAATTCAACCAAGCTTCTCCCCTGTCCAAGGATAAGTAAACAACAATTCCTTAACACACTTAAGCCCGCTTTCGCGGGCTTAAGCTAAAAAAGGGCACCCAGCTAAGTTGTAGACGCCCGTAAGCGACGGGTCAGTAAAATCAACCCCACCAAAACGACTGCCGCTATCAGTAAACCAGGAATACCAATTTCATCGGCAAAACCCGTGGTAGGCAAAGCCGTAGAAGTTGCGGTTGGAACACCGGTTTGCAATCCGGCTGCCTGCGTAAGCAATGCGGCTACAGTAGCTGTCAGCGGGCTAAGTGTAGATGTGGGTGTAGCAGTTGCTAGCTCTGCTGGTGGGGCTAAAACCGACGTTTCGGTTAGCTCCGGCAGCGGCGAAGGTGTGCTCGTGGGGGCAAGGGTTGGCTCAGGTGAAGGCGTAGGGCTAAAACCTGCTACCTGGGCAGTCTGTGTCCCCGCTAAAGCTACCGCTGTATTTTGGGCATAAATGTCAGCCTGCTGAGTAGCACGCACTGAGCGGGTGCGCGGCAAAATAACCATGGCGTATACTGCCATACAAGCCAACGATAGCAACAACACACCCCCCAACACACCAGCCGCAATCAAAAAGGTTCGATTACTGGCCTCCTCAGGAGGGGCAACATCTTCAGGCTCAACAGTATTGAAATCCATGTCATCCAACATGAGCTTTCCTCCTATTCTCTTTCTCTATGCGATGAGGTTGTCTTTAAAACCTGCAGGTTCGCCAACGGTATCATCACGTCCTCACCGCTTTCTAATCTCACTTTGGCACCGGGGGCGCGCACACCATTTGGAAAGGTTACCAAGCCGTCCGGTAGAGTCAACAACGTTCCGATTTTTGTCACGTAGGGAGGGTGAGTAACTCGCACGGCAAGTCCTGGGCGCCAATACTCTATATCCACTGGCGGTTCAGCTCTAACCTCTTCAGGCAGAAGGATGATAACTTCGGGGCGTGAACCGGTATAGTGATCAAGTGGCTCGGCGTATATGGCCACATCCCGCTTAGGGTTGGAGGTGAGTAATTGATAAGCAGCCGAATTCATGGGTAAACGTCCAAATCCTTCAATAACAACAATCGGGAAGGGCTGTCTTTTCGCTATGGGCACCAAATAATATGGCATGCTGGCAAGGATTAATCCCCTGAGTAATATCTCCGCGGCCACTTTCAATGTATCCGGGTTAGCACAATAAGCCCCCATGATAACCGCACCACGAAAACTGACATCCAATTGCCCTGGGGCAAGTTCATCATCAGGCGATTTTGCCAACACCTGCATAATTCCCATGTCAGCTTTTCCGTTTCCCCAAACACCCTGGATCAACGATCCCGTGGTTTCGATCACCACACCCACATCTTCCACAACTTCTCTGACTTCACCAGGAATACCTGCTCGCAATTCAGAAGGTGGTTTTTCCACCTGAAGAAGGACCTTTCCCCCTCCAACGGCAATCAGTTTTCCATCACTGGGGGCACGCACGACGCGCCTTCCCAAACCTACTGGTCCAGCAATTACATCCCCCTTAGCTACTCGATCACCCACACTGCGCTGAACATATTTATCAACCCTCTCTACTGAAATGCCCAACCCACGCGTCAAATTTAACACCATATGCTCCAGGGAGAGATCCACCTCGGCAATAACATCTGTTGGTCGTACGCTTTGTCCTTCACGCACTGTTATCTCACCTGGAAACGGCAATAAACGTTCTCGGCGGATAACGGTTACAGGAAGGTGATTAATAATGGGGGCTTGCATAGTTTTCCTCACAATACATGGTGCAAGATTGATGCCTGGGCCCGGCTAGCCACCCAAATTCCAGAGTGATCTTCTCATCATATCGCGACATTGTTGAGGATCAGATTCTAATTCAAGTGGGCGACCACGCGCATCTATCACCAATCCAAGCAAGCCACCGATAACCCGCAACTCACCACCGCTAGCTGGCTTTCCGAATCCAAGATTGGCAGAATGCAATGGTCGTAATTCTACCCTCACAACCTGACCCGAGGGTATCGGAATGGCTTTTAACTCACCAGCTTCTATCTCCACACTCGAAGTCCTCCCTGTTTCTTCATCTACCAAACGCAAGCCAAGGACAGGAACCCCCTCTCGGGCTTTAAAAACCGGCGAAATCACCGTGCCTAAGTTTAAAAACGCATTGGATTCAAGCACCTGGATACTCAACACAGAGCTGACTTCCGCAGCCGCTCCAAGCACAGGCGATAGATCATTTTGATCGAGCACAAAGGTCGTAACACCAGTGGGTTGCAATCCATCCAATAGCATCAACATCGCCTGCCCATATGTTGGAGCCTGGGAGAAAGGAGCACCACGGACGATGATGGGTTCAAACCATGGCATTAGACCATCCGTTGAGTGGACGATTGTACCTGGCAACCTCAACAAGAGGGCATTTGTTGCCAGTCTCAGCTCCTCCCGTACCAATGCCTGTTCAATGGCAAGGTCCTCTCGGGTTACTGGTACACTGCTAGGATAAAGACTTTTGTTATAAATGTAGTCCTTAAGACTTTCCTTGGGAACAGGGAAGAGCAGCCAGCGATAGATGTTCTCCAACGAGGTGTTAGAAAGAAATTCCTCCGGGTTGTTTGCCATACAATATTGTGGGTAAACCAGTTGAACAAGCTCACCCTCAAAGCCTGCTGCAATGCTGATTGCATTCGTTTCCACACCCACCCCCAAAACGCCTTTCGCTGGATCATATACCGTGCTAAGAAAACGGACAACCCGACCAAAGCCCGATGTGGTCGGTGTTATTCGCTCTCCCATCCAGGCTTCCAGGTCTTTCATCCCTGGCACATGCCCGAACCGCACACTGGAATAGATTTTTCCTAATGCTTTTCGAGCCGGTCCGAGATCTTCTTGCTCCAGGGCGGGGCGGATATTAGGGGCAATACGTAAAGAAGTCAGATATTCCAGCGACTCTTTAATTTCCTCTTCCAAAGCCTGGTTGCCAGCGAACAGCACCTCTGGTCGCTTACCTCCGGGCAGTAAATAGATCGCCAACCCTACAGCCTCAATCAACTCTGACATCGAGCGGGTGGCACCATCCTGGGTCCCACCGGCCATAATTACCACATCCGGTCGAACACGAACAATCGCATCAATGCGAGTGGCCGTATCGCGTCGATCATTCAGACTGATTTTTTCAACCAGTTGATGATAGGTTGTTTCTGCCAGACGGCAAACGCTCTCTAGGGAGACATCATCAAGCAACCCTACTGCCACGACTCTCAAGGGAGGGCCAACCGACAATGTGGCCACAATAGCATCCGCTCCACTGCCATCTGGTTGACTGGGGATGATAATGTTCCCTTCAGAACCGAGAAAGAGGCGTCCTGAGACCTCCTGTACTTCTTCAATTGCCATCCGTACACCTTCTCCCACGTCATGTATAGGTATGGCAGAAGTAGTTGACGAAATTCCCTTAGCAATAAAACGATAACGTCCTTCAACCACATCGAAGAGCAACGCACGCGTGGTTGTGACTCCAATGTCTATTGCCAGAACCGGACCGGCATCTAAGGGAGATACACCAACCATATTACCTAACCCAGGAAATTAGCCACAAATTTCCACATAAAATGGAGCCTCTCTATCAACGCTGTCAATGCTGCTAGATAGACACCGGCAAAAATAGCACCAAAGGTTATGGCAATAAAAACTTTCCCAACCCCGGCAATCAGACGGATAACTAAATGACGCTGAGGAGGCTGATTACGGCGCGGCCGGGCACCAAAATGGAAATAGATCAACGTCGAGAGGGTGCCTAGCAGGATGATACCGCCATTTATCATATAACTGAACCATCCCCCTCCCTGGATAGTCTCCAAATCGAACTGATTTATCCCCGCTTTTACCTGGGGAAATATCGTTCCCGTAACCCCTCCTCCAATAGCTACGGCAGCCCCTACTCCAACAAGATAACCCATTGAAGGGCTGCCCCAGCCCGATAACCGGGGGGATAATTTGGTTAGCAATAATAAGCTCAAGACTAAAGGAACGAATGCCAGGAATCGCTCACTAAGTGAACTCCCACTCAAGAGTGGCAATAAGAGCATTGGCCAGATGACCTGTTGCCAAGCCACCGTTGCAGCATACCCCGCTGCAACCCCAACAAAAATATGCATAGTTAATCGAAAGAGAAAATTATCCCCCAATAGGTAGCTAAAAACCAATAATGTCAATACAAAGCTAATCGCTGCCCAAACGAAGTCGGTTGTTGTCATACAGCCCTTCGTTCTTGGTTTTGCCGCTCAAATATGGCTAAACTGGAACTTACCAACCCACCTAACAAAATCAGTGCTGCAGCCAGAAGTGAAGCGGTTGACAGACTATCCCAGTAGGTGCGAGCCAGACCAGTGCTTTCCTCTAACTGCTGAAAAGCAGCCCCACCAGCCAGGCCGACGACCAAACCTTGCACTTGATTCGGCGTGGCCTCAAAATAAGGACGTATCAATGGTTCTGCCTGAGCACTGACCACCATTATTAACGGCGTGCTAGCCAATACAGGTTGTACCTGTTCTATCCAGGAGCGCGCCACGTCTACCTCTTCGGTGATCACCATAACCATATCAAAATCTGATAATTGTTGTATTCCTTGCAGAGGAGCCAGCACTCCAGCTTCACCTCCCCATGCAGAGTATCCTTCAACTGTATATGGTTTCGCGCGCTGTGGAAGACGGGCAAAGTTGTATAATCCAACCGGTCCCCCAGGTATATACCCCAAATTTACCACCCGTTGCCCCCAGGTATAGTTATACTCTGCCTGGGTGTCTTGGAAAAAACGCACTGCCAGAGCCGGGCCAGTTGGTTGTGTAGACACTAACGTGACCAGCGCTCCTCGCATCAATACATGTTCCACTGCAGACTGAGCCGCAGCATCCAATTCACCGGACAAACCTGGCTGATAGTCAAACCCTATCAACACCTTGGCATTCATTTCCAGGGACGAAATTAACTCACTGGCTGCCAAAACACCCGCAGGTGGTAAGGTTGGCAAAGATATATTCTGACGGTCACTGATAATTGGCCACAACACTGCCGCTATCAGCAATAATGTGAGCAACCAGCGCCAAATCGGTGAAGGACGCCCAACTTTCGGCTTCAATATGGGCTTCGGCTCTTCCTCAGCGACAATCATCTGTTCAAACAAAACCGCCTGCTCTTGCTGCTTTTCAGAAACCCTTAACTTAAGCGGGTATGCTGGCGGTGCTTGAGGTTTAGATACTTCTATCTCAGCGGGGATCACGCCTCGCAAACCAGCCAGAGGGCCAACCGTCAACACATCCTCATCAACCCTAGCAATATCGCTTATCGTT
The DNA here is from genome assembly GCA_040758495.1 of Chloroflexota bacterium. GTDB lineage: Bacteria > Chloroflexota > Anaerolineae > Anaerolineales > JBFLVL01 > JBFLVL01. Next base: position 87,292 of record JBFLVL010000007.1, on the reverse strand, counting down.
GCGGAAATGCTATCCACTGGACGCATGGCTTTAAGCCAGGTTGGCAAATCTGCTGGCAAGAGCTCCTCTTCTTCAGCTAACTGTTCTTCAGCTGGTTCCTTAATCTGAACATCTTCCTCAAGCGATTCTCCCAGCCAATCCGGTAGCTCCTCGAAGGAGAATTTTGAGGGGATTTGAGCCTGCTTGGCCTCTTCAGGCTCCCTTACCGTCCCAGGGGTTTCAAGAGCTTCCTGAGCTTCCCGAACACTATCCACTTCCCCCTCAGGGATCTCCTCTTCCTCGTAAAGGATCACTTCTTCTTCAAAATCAGCCAACCACTCTGGCAACTCACGTTGCTCAACAATTTCCTCTTCGGCCTCAAGAGAAACAGCAATCTCCTCGGTTGTCGTACCTTCAAGCGGAGCGGATAGCTCTTCTTCTACCACTTCTTCTGAAATCTGGTAATCAGCTCTCTCCCCCGTCCCCCTCAGCCATTTAACCCCATAATCCTCACCAACCGCTTCCTCGGAAACAACAGCTTCTTGGTCAACATCTTCAGCTATCCATTCGGGAATTTCACTTTCAACCGAAGACTCCTCCTCGGGCTCAACTTCTTTCTCTTCCTCCAACTGAACCTCAATGCTTTCGCTTATCTCTGTACCACGCAGAACACGAATCCTTTCAAGATAACCTGCCTCCTGCTCCTCTTCCTCTGGTTGGATACCTTCAACGAGGACCTCTCCTTCTGCCCCTTGCTTAGTCCTGAGACGTGTTAACCACTCTGGTTCTTCTCCTTCCTCAAATTGAGCCTCTGCCCTCTCTTCCTCCTCAAAAGTAAAACCCTCCTCTGCTGCGCGAGTACGAATGCTAGCAAGCCACTCTGGCACTCCCTCATCCTCTTCCGAAGGTGGGATAACGCTTTCAGGGATCTCTGTATCTGGCTCAAATTCTACTGACTCCCTGCCCTCAGGTTTTTCCACATCTTCTGGTATTCTGCGTGGTTTGTCATCCGGCGAAGGAGCAATCAATGGTTTCAGACGCGCCTGACAAAATTGACAGTTTTCTAATTCTTCAGGATTGGTTTTTCCACACATGGGACAGCGCACTTCACTCATCTCACCCTCCATACGGTCTGTCAGATCCCGTCAGAATGCGCAACCCGGTTGCCACTGTCCCCAAAGCCACTCCTAAAAGAACTCCTCGTGCCCCACCCACAGTCAACACCTCTGCGATCCAAGGACGCAGAGTATCACTTAGAAATGGCAGCTCTCCAAAAGGCAATGGAACACTACTCAGTAATACTAAAAACACAGTCAAGGCAAACACCACGGTGAAGAGATTGAACCTCCGGTATAGCAAACGTACGCAGGCATACACCAGGCTGACCGCTAAAACCGCCATCAAACTCATTTCAATCGGTATCTGAACATACGTAAATAATCGTCCTGCCCACGTGTTATTTAAACCCAGCCCGACACCAATCATTGTAGTCAATAACAAAGCCAACACCAACACCCCACTGTAGATACTCCCTTTTTGTCTTTCTCGGACTTTTCGCCAGTGAACATAGAGCAGGTTCAAGACCCCAATCCAAAGTGCAACAGCGGCTAAAATCAACGCCCAGGGAAGCAAAGCGACCTGTAACAACCCATCTAACAGTGGAAAGGGGAAAAAATACCCCACCAGAACCACCAGGCCAACAGCAATGGCAATGGCAGTTGAAATCGGCGCCTTCAAAACTCTCCTCATAAAACTCCCATTAATTTCAAAGCAGAACCAATCAAAATAATCAACACCAGCATCCAACGGAAAACGTCTTGGGTGCGCAGACTCGCAAGGTGCATATTCCCTGCCCCTAAATACGCTCCACTCGCGAAATATTCCTCACCGATCAGAGTCTCTTGAACTGTAGCATACATTAGAGCCTGGGCTACAAGGCTATCAGAACCTGCTAAACCAAAACTGTGACCACGCCCAATGGCATCACCGATGAAAGCCACCTCACTGCCATAATGACCCATGAGCACATTCACCGATACGCGCTCATCCATTACAGGTCTCATAGTACCGACAGCATATGAAAATGGTGTAAGACCGCTGATCTGGGCAAGAGTGGTATCGTATCTATACTCCCCTTTACTTCCACGGAAAGAGGCGCGTAATACATCCTGAGTCAGGATGCCTAATGCCCCTTCGCCAGTTGTAGCCACAACCGGAAAGTCACTCGTACAGGTGACATTACCGATCCGTTCTAACACACTAAGACCAATAAAAGAGGAAGTGCTCTCAGGGCCATTCACGCTACCCCTACCCAGTGAAAAGTGTACTTGCTTACCCTCTTCAACGGCCAGACCGATGGCATTGATCAGTTGTTTGAAAGCCGGGATCTCCCTAAATATCGCCTTCTTCTTTTTTCCCAGAATGGCGAAAAGGAGCAATAGCACTAAAAAAACAAACACAAAACCGAGTCCCCACATTATTCCACGACCTCATCACGCAACAAGGCCACAAAAATCTGCGACCCTTCTGGTTGTTCCAGCATCTTGGCAAAGCTCTCTACTTGGTCTGCGGGTAAAAAAGGCCGGATAAAGGGCTGACAAAAGTATAACAATTGCGCGCCAAGAAAATTTAACGGGCCGACGCTTTCTATGACAGTTGCGGCCAGTTCTCCCAACCCCCACATATGCAGGTATTCAGCCCATCCTTGCCAGATATGCCGATTCATTTAGTAAATCAGTATAACATAACTCCTGAGTACGGAGATTGTATTCCCACATTCACTTGAGGTCAAGTAAAGCTGAGTCAGCCCTTTTATTGACAGTTCCCCGGATTTGTGGGTGGTTCGTTTTTACGATTCCAGAAATGAATATCTCATGCCCCCTCACAAAAAAACCTCGCCAATCAGGGCGAGGGTACTACAAAAAGAAAATTGCGGAAGAGAATAGAAGAAAAAGGTGTTATCAATATCTACATCAAAATAGTTAACTTTCAGGAGCCTCGACTCGCTTCTTATGACGGTAGACAATTCGTCCTCTTGTCAAGTCATAAGGAGATACCTCAACACGAACTTTGTCACCCAGCAGAATCCGAATGTAATATTTGCGCATCTTACCAGATAGATATGCCAGCACTTCATGACCGCTATCTAGCTGTACACGAAATTGTGTCCCAGGCAATGCTTCAACGATCGTACCCTCAACCTCAATCTTGCCCTCATCTTTCGCCATGCAAACCTCTACTTACTAAATTTACCTGGGACGAAAACTTTGACGGCGTCTACTACGCCGAACGGCTTTTTTCTTCTGAATGCGGCGAAGTTCACTTTTAGAAACATACCATCGTTTGCGGCGCACCGTGCTAAGAATACCACTTCTCGCTACCTTTTTCCGAAAGCGCTTGAGTAACTGATCCTGAGATTCATTGGGTCTTAAATATACTTTGGCCAATTTCCTATCACCTTTCTGAACTGAATTATGGACTCCTACAATAATGTTATACAAATAATGTTATACAGTAAAAAGGCTCGGCTAATATTCCCGGATGCAGCCGAGCCCAGCTTTATTAATAACCATTTGCATCACAGGTAAAGGACTAATGCTCCTTTCAAATAACACACCTATAAAACAGGTGTCTACGAACGTGAAGACATTATAACGTCCGCGGCATCAGTTGTCAATTTAATGTAAAAGTCCCTTGGCAATGACCTACTCTCCCAGGGGGCTACCCCCCAAGTACCATCAGCGCTGGCGGGCTTAACTGCCGGGTTCGGGATGTGACCGGGTGTACCCCCGCCGCTAGAATCACCAAGGGACACTTACGTAAAGATTGTCAAAGTAGCAACTGAATAATGCAATGAAAAGTTCCGAGTTCTCCGCATCACGATTTAAGTCCTCGGCCATTAGTACGGCTTAGCTGAACACATTACTGCGCTTACACTTGCCGCCTATTAAGCAGGTAGTCTTCCTGCGGCCTTACCCCTTCGCAAAAGCTCAGGGGAGGGATCTTATCTTGGGGCGAGTTTCCCACTTAGATGCTTTCAGCGGTTATCTCTGCCAGACGTAGCTACCCAGCAATGCCGTTGGCACGACAACTGGCACACCAGAGGTCTGTCCACTCCGGTCCTCTCGTACTAGGAGCAGCTCCCCTCAAATCCCTTACGCCCACAGCGGATAGAGACCGACCTGTCTCACGACGGTCTGAACCCAGCTCGCGTACCGCTTTAACGGGCGAACAGCCCGACCCTTGGGACCTTGTCCAGCCCCAGGATGCGATGAGCCGACATCGAGGTGCCGAGCCTCCCCGTCGATGTGGACTCTTGGGGGAGACCAGCCTGTTATCCCCGGGGTAGCTTTTATCCGTTGAGCCACGGCCCTTCCACTCGGTACCGTGGGATCACTAAGCCCGACTTTCGTCTCTGCTCGACGTGTATGTCTTGCAGTCAAGCTCCCTTATGCCTTTGCACTCTAAGGTTGGTTTCCATTCAACCTGAGGGAACCTTTGGGCGCCTCCGTTACCTTTTAGGAGGCGACCGCCCCAGTCAAACTGCCTACCTGGCACGGTTCCCCATCCGGTTAACGGTATGGGGTTAGGGTCTAGACGTAATCAGGGTGGTATTTCACCGATGGCTCCACCGAGGCTGGCGCCCCGGCTTCTCAGCCTCCCACCTATCCTACACAAACCAAGCCCAAACTCAATGCCAAGCTGCAGTAAAGCTCCACGGGGTCTTTTTGTCCTGCTGCGGGTAACGAGCATCTTCACTCATAGTTCAATTTCACCGGGTCCCTCGTTGAGACAGTGCTCCAGTCGTTACGCCATTCGTGCGGGTCGGAACTTACCCGACAAGGAATTTCGCTACCTTAGGACCGTTATAGTTACGGCCGCCGTTCACCGGGGCTTCAGTTCGGAGCTTCTCCTTCGCCGAAGCTCAGGATAACCCCTCCCTTTAACCTTCCGGCACTGGGCAGGCGTCAGCCCCTATACATCGTCTTTCGACTTAGCAGAGACCTGTGGTTTTGTTAACCAGTCGCTAGAGCCTGTTCACTGCGACCTCCCGGAGCTCCAGTAGTAGACTACTTTCACCCCAGAAGGCACCTCTTCTCCCGAAGTTACGAGGTCAATTTGCCTAATTCCTTAACGAGGGTTCTCCCGTTCGCCTTGGTATACTCTACCCATCTACCAGTGTCGGTTTGCGGTACGGACACCTAGGTATCATCACTTAGAGGCTTTTCTCGGCAGCAAGGTTCAGCCACTTCCGCCTCAGGGGCTCGCCATCGCGCCTCAGCTCAGCCCGCGGATTTACCTACGGGCCTCAATGCCTACGCGCTTAGCACCTGAATCCAATAACAGGCTGGCCTACCTCGCTGCGTCCCCCCATCGCTCCTCCTAGGTGGTTCCGGAATGTTGACCGGATGTCCATCGCCTACGCCTTCCGGCCTCGGCTAAGGCCCGACTAACCCGACGCGGATTAACCTGCCGTCGGAAACCTTAGATTTACGGCGAACACGGTTCTCACGTGTTTTACGCTACTCATGCCTGCATTCTCACTTCTGCCCACTCCAGCCGTCCTCACGGTCAACCTTCACCGCGGACAGAACGCTCCCCTACTGCCCCCGTCACCCAAAGGCGACGAAGACCCATAGCTTCGGTGCCAGGCTTAGCCCCGTTTAATTTTCCGCGCAGGACCACTTGACCAGTGAGCTTTTACGCACTCTTTAAAGGATGGCTGCTTCTAAGCCAACCTCCTGGCTGTCTCAGTAGTCCCACATCGTTCTCCACTTAGCCTGGACTTGAGGACCTTAGCTGATGATCTGGGCTCTTTCCCTCTCGACCACGAAACTCATCTCCCGTAGTCCGACTGCCATGCTCTGGAGTACCGGCATTCGGAGTTTGGTTGGGTTCGGTAAGCGATAAGCCCCCTAGCCCATCCAGTGCTCTACCTCCGGTACTAAACACATGACGCTAGCCCTAAAGCTATTTCGGGGAGAACAAGCTATCTCCGAGTTCGTTGGGCATATCACCTCTACCCACAGCTCATCCCACGCTTTTGCATCAGCGAAAGGTTCGGGCCTCCACGAGCGGTTAGACTCGCTTCACCCTGGCCATGGGTAGCTCACCCGGTTTCGTGTCTAATCCCTGCGACTGCACGCCCTATTCAGACTCGCTTTCGCTACGGCTTCGGGTGTCACTCCCTTAACCTAGCCACAAAGATTAACTCGCAGGCTCATTCTCCAAAAGGCACGCCGTCAGGCTTAGCAGCGCGCTGCCGGCTTTCACCGGCGCACAGACCTGCTATTAGCCCTTCGACTGATTGTAAGCTTACGGTTTCAGGTTCTATTTCACTCCCCTCACTGGGGTGCTTTTCACCTTTCCCTCACGGTACTTGTTCACTATCGGTCGCCAAATGTATTTAGCCTTGGAGAGTGGGCTCCCCAGCTTCCCACCGGATTAGCGTGCCCGGTGGTACTCAGGAACCATGCGAGAGTCGGTCAGTTTTCGCATACGGGACTATCACCTTCTTTGGTTGGCTTTCCCACACCATTCTGCTAACTGACCGTTTTTTAACTCTCATATGCTTGGCCCTACAACCCCGTCCATGCAAGCACAGACGGTTTAGGCTTCTTCCCGTTCGCTCGCCACTACTAGGGAAATCTCATTCGATTTCTTTTCCTCTGGGTACTAAGATGTATCAGTTCCCCAGGTTCCCCTCCCCTAGTCTATGTGTTCAACCAGGGGATGCCGTGGGTTCGCCACGGCGGGTTTCCCCATTCGGACATCCTCGGATTATCACCTGTACACGGCTACTCGAGGCTTATCGCAGTGTCCCACGTCCTTCTTCGGCATTTGGCGCCTAGGCATCCACCGTAAGCCCTTAGTAACTTAAACTTACGTGATGCGGAGAAATCGAAACTTTTCAGCTCGCATATATTCAGTTGGTAAGGTACTGCTTTGGTAGCTCACGCTACCCCCGGTGTTCACCACCGGCCTGTGCCTCTCACCTTGGTCAGAAACACAGGTCGGTGATCAACAGCTCCCCTTTCTTAGACACAATAAGGCCCGACACATCGCCGGGCCCAGATACCATCACGATTGTGCCTTGCTACTCTACTTTTATGTGATTATAGCAATTATTACCAATCTTACAACACTCCTTACGCTACCGAAGCTCAGGTGGAGATGAGGGGATTTGAACCCCTGGCCTCCGCCGTGCAAAGGCGGCGCTCTCCCAGCTGAGCTACATCCCCGGTTAGTCTCATAGTCCTGTAGTCTGATAGTCACTTGATCAATCCGACTATTGGACTATCCAACTAACAAGTGGGCCTGACTGGATTCGAACCAGTGACCCCTGCGTTATCAGCACAGTGCTCTAACCAACTGAGCTACAGGCCCATAACGCAACCTCAACAACTGAGGAGTGGCAGGAAGCTTCCCTTTGTCCCAACGTCTCACACACCAAGGTGAGACGATTTTTTTAAGCCTAGAGCCATTCTCCGCATGACCTGCATGTCAGAGATGAACTCAGAGCTCCTTAGAAAGGAGGTGATCCAGGCGCACCTTCCGGTACACCTACCTTGTTACGACTTCGTCCCAGTCACCGACCCCACCTTCGACAGCTCTCTCCTGTTAGGGTTAAGATACTGGCTTCAGGTGTTGCCAGCTCCCATGACGTGACGGGCGGTGTGTACAAGACCCGGGAACGTATTCACCGCACTATAGCTGACGCGCGGTTACTAGCAACTCCGGCTTCATGCAGGCGAGTTGCAGCCTGCAATCCGAACTGAGACCGGCTTTGAGGATTGGCTCCACCTCGCGGTATTGCTACCCATTGTACCGGCCATTGTAGCGTGTGTGTAGCCCTGGACATAAAGGCCATGCTGACTTGACGTCATCCCCACCTTCCTCCGGTTTTATACCGGCAGTCCCACATGACACATGTAACATGCAGCAAGGGTTGCGCTCGTTACCGGACTTAACCGGACACCTCACGGCACGAGCTGACGACAGCCATGCAGCACCTGTGCAAGCTCCCCGAAGGGTCGCTCACCTTTCGGCTCGCTACCACTTGCATGTCAAGCCCAGGTAAGGTTCTTCGTGTAGCCTCGAATTAAACCACACGCTCCGCTGCTTGTGCGGGTCCCCGTCAATTCCTTTGAGTTTTAGCCTTGCGACCGTAGTCCCCAGGCGGCGGACTTACCGCGTTAGCTGCGGCACTGACGGATTTTACGCCGCCAACACCAAGTCCGCATCGTTTACAGCTAGGACTACCGGGGTTTCTAATCCCGTTCGCTCCCCTAGCTTTCGCGTCTTAGCGTCAGGTGCGATCCAGGAGGCCGCTTTCGCCACTGGTGTTCCTCCCGATATCTACGCATTTCACTACTACACCGGGAATTCCACCTCCCTCTATCGCCCTCTAGCCCGGTAGTTTTGAACGACGTCTCCTAGTTGAGCCAGGAGCTTTCACATCCAACTTACCGAACCGCCTGCACGCGCTTTACGCCCAATAAATCCGGATAACGCTTGCCTCCTACGTTTTACCGCGGCTGCTGGCACGTAGTTAGCCGAGACTTATTCCTGAGGTACCGTCCTTTCTCTTCCCTCAGAAAAGCGCTTTACGACCCGAAGGCCTTCATCGCGCACGCGGCGTTGCTGCATCAAGCTTTCGCCCATTGTGCAATATTCCCTACTGCTGCCACCCGTAGGTGTCTGGCCCGTGTTTCAGTGCCAGTGTGGGGGGTCACCCTCTCAGGCCCCCTACCCGTCGTAGCCTTGGTAGGCCATTACCCTACCAACTAGCTGATGGGACGCAGGCCCCTCCCAAAGCGGAACCGATTCGTTTCCTTCTCGGAACCCTTTACTCACTTAGCCTCTAACCAAAGCGAGCACATGAGGTATTAGCTCCGGTTTCCCAGAGTTATCCCTCTCTTTGGGGCAGGTCACCAACGCGTTACTCACCCGTCCGCCACTAGGAGGCTCCTGTACGAGTACAAAAACCTCCTCGTTCGACTTGCATGTATCAGGCACGCCGCCAGCGTTCATCCTGAGCCAGGATCAAACTCTCCGTAAAAAATGTATCTTACGATACGGAAGTTCCTTGTTATGGAACGCGAGGACACACTTCCTACCACTCTTCAATTGTTAAGGTTCTGCGTTCGAGCGGGCGACATTCTATCAGCCTTCGCTACCAATGTCAAGAGCAATAGAGCCCAAATAGCCGATGTGAAGTTCCTTCTACCATCGGCATGTAAAACCTTTCAGGACTCTGCCTCTATTGCGCGTTATTTAATTTTAAATCGATCTGCCCATTCAACGGGCTAGATGCTCGTCTGTGTTCTCTTAGCCACATTATATACAAGTTGTATAACTGGTGTCAAGAGAAACCCCGAATTTTAATGTTTCTGCTGGCTACACACTCATTCTTCCATTTTTTTACGACCGTTTAATGCACGTAACAACGTGTGTTGGTCAGCATACTCCAAATCTCCTCCCACTGGAAGGCCACGCGCCAGATGGGTCACATTCACCCCTAATGTGTGCAATTGCTGATATAGATACATCGCTGTCGCATCCCCTTCCAGGCTTGGGTTGGTTGCTATAATCACTTCGCTTACGCTTCCTGTGCGTACCCTCTCAACCAGTTCCCCAATCCGGATATCCTCTGGGCCCACACCCTCGATCGGTGATAGGACACCATGCAGGACATGGTAGCAACCATCAAATCCGCGCGTGCGTTCTAAAGCCATCACGTCCAGCGGTTCCTCTACAACACAGATTACCCCTTGATCCCGATCTGGATGGGCACAAATTTCACAAAGCTCCCTTCCAGCAGTCGTGATATTGAAACACCGTTGGCAATAGGTTATATCCTTTCTGATGGCTTCAAGCGCCCCCACCAGATCACGGTTTAAATCCTCCGGTGCTCGCAACAGGTAGAATGTCAGGCGTGCAGCCGTCTTAGGGCCAATACCAGGTAAACGGGAAAAGGCGGTAATCAACGTTTGGATCGGTTCAGGTATTAACATGAGCTCGTTCTAGAACTTCTACATATCGTTCGGATAGAAATCATCAAATCCCAAGATCACCGGGTTCATCTCTTATTGAATATCCACGATTTTGCCACCCAAATCCAGGGCAGTCCTGATCATGCCATCTTCAGGGACGCCCTCAGGTAAATCGTGATGGAATTGCTCGCCCGTGGTCAGGGCACATCGAATGAGCACAGTAAAACCGAAAACCTGCTCTAGTGCCCACTGCATCTTCTCCACATTGCCTTCTTTTTCCATCTTTGATTTAAGTACATTACTAGCAAAACCCAGCTCCAGAGTTCCTCCTTTCAGGTTCACACTGCGGCAGGAATTGAGCAAACCTTCGGTTTGGGGGCTGTTCTCTCTTAATAGTTTCCTGATCTCAGACCAATGACTGCGAATCTGTCCCATGGTCAGATTTCCTTCAGAAGACGGTTTTTCATCAACCGACTCAAGTGATTGGGGCGTTTCTTTGAGGGTCCGTTTCTGGGGCACCTGCTGGGGGTCAGTACCACCCTGCTGGGATTCCGACCAGGCAGGAATTCCAGAAGGTTCAACCAGTGCTTCCATGAAAGCTATCTCCAATGCTAAGGCAGGTTGCCATACACTACGCACGGGATTCGCAGCAGAACTAAAAGCCCGAATTACACCTAACAATCCATCTGTTTCAAACCTTCGAGCATGTTCTGCCATATGTGAGCGCTCTTCCCGCGTCGCTTCGACCAACGAGGCATTACCCATCTTTACGAGCAGCAGATTGCGCATATAGTTGACTATCTGACGGGCAAACTGCTGAGCATCCGCTCCGGCATCCAAAGTTCGGTGCAAATGGTCCAATCCTTTACCCGCGTCTTTCGCCAGCAAAGCATCCACCACATCTAAAACAGACTGTTCGGTTGCGGTACCCAACACTGCCTCTGCATACTCTAAGCAAATTTCACTCCCTGTCGAAGCCAATTGGTCAAGCAAAGAGATAGCATCCCGCAAGCTTCCGGTGGCCTGTCGGGCAATCAATGAAAGGGCGTTCTCGTCAATACGTATCCCTTCAGCTTCAACAATGAGGCGTAACTGACGTCTTATCTCGGCTGTCGGCAGGCGACGAAACTCATGACGTTGACACCTGGAAAGCACCGTTGGTGGAATCTTGTGCACCTCCGTGGTAGCCAAAACAAAGATAGCGTGAGGCGGTGGCTCTTCGAGCGTTTTGAGCAGGGCATTGAAGGCTGCCTTCGAAAGCATGTGCACTTCATCAATAATGTAGACTTTGTAGCGACCCTGATTAGGAGAAAAGTTGATCTTTTCACGCAAATCGCGAACATCGTCAACACTGGTGTTGGAAGCCGCGTCGATCTCTATGAGATCTAAGAACCGCCCCTGGTTAATAGCTTTACAATGGTCACATTGGTTGCAGGGTCGCCGCTCAAGGTCATTATCTAAGCAGTTGACAGCTTTGCCCAGCAAGCGTGCCGTGGTAGTCTTCCCGGTACCACGCGGGCCGGCGAAGAGATATGCATGTGCCACTCGTTGAGCCACCACCGCATTGTGTATTGTCTGTATGATATGGTCTTGTCCAACGACCTGATCCCAATCTTGAGGTCGCCACTTCAGATATAAGACCTGGGCCATAATTTCCTCTTCTCTCAATGAGTGTATCAAAAGCAAACCAACTGGTCAACTAACCTCGCGGGTTCGGGTGTTCTGATTTCGGGTTCAGGTGCATATTTCAACCCTGGGTTATTAGGTCAATTTCCCGCTCGAGGAGGATGGGATTGTGTTGAAATCGCCAGGAAGGAACCCTAAGATTGTAGTCAAAAATCCTTCGATTCAGATCGTCTGCCCGTTCGCGGAACCGCTCTAATGCTTGTTCCCACTCCGCCTCTACCCAGGCCTCATTTTTCCCCGAAGCCAGGCACCCCAACCGCCAAGACCAGGAACGTTGTAATTGTGTCCGGGCAGAATGCAGATCAGCTTCAATCTCCTTACGGGCTTCGATCCAGGGCAGCGAAAAACCGCTCCCTCGTAAAAAAGAGAAGACTAACCTCCATTCAGAATCCTCTACGGGATTTTCATCCAGGGGCAAAGGCTTACCCTTTCCTGGTAAATCATCAAAATCCCCCCGTTCCATAGCCCGGCGGATATGTTCCTCGATTGCTCTTCCTAGCCCACTCAAAATACCTGCCTTTGTTTACTGATTACCTTTCTTGTCGGTTACATTTTTCTTGGAATGTTCAAGGTGCCAGAAAAGCAGCCTGTAAATTCATTTGCCCATCTGATAAGGTCACAAGCTCGCCACTCTGCCACACAGGCTCATCCCGTCCCCAATACAACTCGACCACTGTATCCACGCCGGACTTCGAGTACACGGTAACTGCACCGTCTTTATACAGGATGAGACGTGGAAATATGTACACATTACCATTCTCATCTTGCAACCGCCAATTTTCCAGAGAGAGTTCACCCGCTCCAGCAACACGTTTTATCAACACCCGTTCCATATCCAGATCCCCGACTCCGACGACAGCGACAATCTCAACTTCCAAGGGTTGAGGCACAAGCGGATATTCGGTCGTCGGGTGAACTTCAGCAGAGGCTGTCCCCTCTTCGTGGACCGGCACAAACAACACCTGACCCGCGCTCAAGGTGTGAGGATCTGTCAAACCATTGAGAGTCATAAGCTCCTCAACACTCACACCAAACTCCAGAGCAATGCTTCCCAATGTATCGCCTGAGTTTACCTGATAAACGATCAAAGATTCGGTGGGTTCAGGCGTTGGTGGTATTGGAGTTGAGGTGTCTGATAATGAGAGGGTTGTCGTCAGAGGAAGGGGGGTGGATACAACCTGGGCAGGATGTGTACGATTCCACAGGAATAATACCACCAACATAGTACAAGCCGACACCACCACATTTAACATCAAGTAGAAGAGCAGGCGCTTCCAGGATTTCATAAGCGTATTGAATCATAGCACAAAGTTCAAATTGACGTGGTTTAGCTTAAGCAATAAAATGAAACCATGCCTCACATCATTGATGGCCACAATCTGATTCCCAGGATACCTGGTTTGAGCCTTCAACATGCTGATGATGAGATAGAGCTCATTACGTTGCTGCAAACCTACAGCCGCACGCATCGAAAAAAGGTAGAAGCCTACTTTGACCGCTCACCTCCAGGAACGCCTCACGTAAAACACTTTGGACCTGTCGTCGCTTATTTTATCCCCGAGGGTAAGACCGCTGATGACGCTATTCAAGCGCGTCTGCATCGCCTCGGTAAAGCAGCTCGAAATTGGACGGTGGTTAGCTCCGACCGGGCAGTGCAAAGGGCAGCACATGCAGCGGGCGCCCACGTAGTATCATCGGAAACCTTCGCCTGCGAGCTGACCCCCAAAGACCCCCCAACCCCTACCGATGACGCCCCTACCGAACAGGAAGTGACCTACTGGCTGAGACAATTTGAGGCTGGTTCCTCATCTGACCAGGAGAACGAGGCCCACTAAAAAATATTAATATATTTTTAACATTAAATTCATATATTTGTGGTATATTTGGCATCACAGACACCTGCCCTCCTTAAAAAACTTTTACTGGTTTCTACAGGTGTCTCAAATTCTATCAGGGCCAACATGTCCCCTCCATGTTGGCCCTCTTTATTTTTACCCCCACCACAGCCCCTCAATCTATCTTGCTCATCTCTCTGTCGGTCAACTGCGCAGGTTCCTTCATTGAAAATACCGATCAAACAGGCTGGGGTAAAATTATCTACCTCCATATGAAATTAAAAACACTAACCGGAGAAAAACCATGATCAAGAAATTATCACTTTGGATAATCATTCTGTTGGCAATTGGGTTGGGCGCATGCACTAGCTCCAAGACGAGCACCACGTTTGGGACAAGCGAAGCAAGCCCAACCGCGCCCCAGCTCCCCCCCGAGGACGCCTCATCTGTTGTAATCAGCGAGGTAATGACAGGGATTCAGGGAAACAACAATCTTGAATTCATAGAGCTTTACAACCCCACCTCATCTCCTGTTGACCTGAATGGCTGGTCGCTCTGGTATCAATTAGCGGATGACCAGCCTGAAATACAGCTATGTGAATGGCATACACTAACCATGATCCCATCCACCGGCCACTACCTGTTGGTGCATCTCGGTGAGGATATTGGCGTCACCCCGGATGCTGATTTTGACCAGCCTCTAGTGCCCACAAAGGGCGGATTACAGTTGCGGACGCCGGAGGGGAAAATCGCAGACAGCCTGAGGTGGGGAACAGGGCCGCAAATGTACGCTGAGGGAGAAACGGCTTTAGCAATGAAGAATGGCTCCTCTCTGGAACGCGCCCCCGGCAGCGAGAATGGAAACATGACAGACACCCACAACAACGCTGCCGACTTCTTCCTGAACTCAGCACCCCATCCTCAGAACACTGGTAGCCCGGTGACCCCACTGATCCAGGAGCAACTGCTGGTTTCCCTGGAAGCTCCTAGCCTCGTCAACCCAGGCGATACCTTCGAGTACACCCTCACCCTCAGCAACCAAACCAACCAGGATGTTTCCGAGATCACGGTAACATTTCCTCTGCCCAACGAACTGGCTATCGTGAATACCCCAGAGGATGCTGAGGTCAAAGACGGCACGGTCACCTGGAAACTGGGGGATTTGCCCACGGGTGAGACACATTATCAAAGTCTCGTCGTCAGGGCTCCATGGACCTACACAATCATCCGCGCCCACAGCTACTCCGCCCTGGCCAAGAACTGGCCTCAAATTGCCTTTGGGGGACCCCTGCTGACCAAAGTAGAGGGGGGGATCATACCCATCAGCACCGCTCGCACATTGCTGGGTACCGAAGTGGTCATCGAAGGGACTGCCACCATGTACACCGGAGGGTATTACGCCGGCAGTGGGAACACGAAGTTCTACCTGTCTGATGAGACCGGCGGTATTCAGGTCTGGGTGCCGGGTGGTGAAGGTAGGGTGAACGTTCAACTCGGAACACTTGTCCGAGTAACGGGAACCCCCGAACTATACCGCGGGGCGGTGGAACTGGTGACCAACACCCCTGAAGATGTTGAAATCCTCTCCCCTCCTTCCCTCGATTCCCAATGGGACCCCATAGCAGTAAGCATCCAGCAGGCAGCGAATGACCTGGAAACACTCCCGGGCAACTTGGTCGAAGTTGAAGGAACGGCTACGCGTGTAGAAGAATTTTCTTATAGTTATGAGATTGACATGGTAGATGATCAGGGTTATCTGCTGACCTTGTATGTGGATAAACTCACCAACATCAATATTGAAACCATCGTGTCAGGACAACTTATCCGCGCTATCGGTATTATGGAAGTGCGCGACGACATTCAGCAACTTTACCCACGCGTGCAATCGGATCTCACCGAAATTTTTCCACCCGTGCTGATGATCAAGGCAAGCACATCCACTGCCGTTCAACCCAATGAACTTTTTACGGTCACCCTGACGGTAACCAATCACACCCTTGAAAAAATAAACAACCTGACAATCACTGCTCCTACGCCTGGGGAATCCACCTCGATAGGTGCCATCTATGACCTTGGCATGTTGAGCGATGACCTCATCACCTGGGAAATCCCTGAGTTGAATGGTAACGGGACTGAGGTAAGTGTGAGTTACCAGGTACGTGCACCGAACACAGGCACCTACCTAGCTATAGAGGGGTATCAAGTAACGGCCACCGATTGGCCTGAGCCCGTAAGTGGTGATCCCCTCTTCACATTCATCGGTGATAGCGTGCCCATCTGGGCAATCCAGGGAAGCGCTTTTCGCTCTCCATACATACTTGAAACCGTGAATACCACCGGTGTGGTCATCGGAGTCTTTCCAGAATTGGGAGGATTCTGGATCCAGGAAACAACCACCGACAATAACCCCAGCACTTCAGATGGGCTGTTTGTCCAAATAGAGGATACAGGAATCTCTGTACAAATAGGCGACCTGGTTACAGTCAGCGGTGTGGTACGCGAGGCTTACCAGCAAACCCAAATCCAGGTAGCAACCCCAGGAGACGTATCTATCCTCACCCAGGGGAATCCACTGCCCGAACCAGTTACCCTCGATCCCCCGGTTTCAGAGGCTGAAGCAGAAAAGTACTACGAAGCCTGCGAGGGTATGCTGGTGCAGGTGTCAGGGCCGGCTATCATCGTGGCTCCCACCTCAAAATATGGCGAATATGTCCTGGTGCTTCCCTATCACCACATCCAGCGCTTGTGGCAGGGAGAGGAGAATGGTATGGCGATCATGGTGGACGATGGCACCTACCTGGTGCACTACGACCGAGCCGGGTTGGATTACGTCGTCGCTACCGGTGATATGGTCAGCAACCTATTAGGGCCCCTGGCTTTCACCTTCGGACGCTATAAGATCGAACCCATTTCCATCCCGAAGGTTGAACCCCACCCTGTCGAACTTCCCACCCTGCCTCCTCTAGAAGCAGATGAGTTCAGCCTGATGACCTGGAATGTGGAAAACCTGTTCGATTTCAACATCCCGCATCCCTCCAGCCCGCCTCTCCCCTCGGTTTTGGAATACAAATTGGCGCTGACCAAAATCGCCAATACCATCCTGGCGGCTGGTGCACCCACCGTTGTCGCCCTACAAGAGGTAGAGAACCTGGAAATCCTGGAGGACTTGGCCAACCACGCAACCCTGGCTGTGTACAACTACCAACCCATCCTGCTGGAGGGCAGAGACAGCCGCGGCATTGACGTGGGATACCTTGTGCGGGGCGATCAAGCTAAAATTCTGAGCGTGGAACAGCGCGACGCACCTGGGGGACTAACTAGCCGCCCGCCGCTTCTCATCCAGATTGAAATTACCACCGATTCTGGCACCCTCACCATCTACGTCATCAACAATCACTTCACCTCCATGAGTGGGGGCGAAGCTGCTACAGAACCACGAAGGACAGCCCAGGCAACCTGGAATGTCACCATCCTGAATTCCCTCCTCGCCTCGGAGCCGAATGCCTACGTAGCCATACTGGGTGATTTGAACTCCTACTACGATTCCCTGCCCCTGGATACGTTGCGTCAGCCAGGTCTGCACCATGTGTTTGAATTGCTTCCCGAGGATGAACGCTACACCTACATCTATCAGGGCGCATCGCAAAGTCTGGATCACATCCTGGTTACCCCGGCGTTGTGGCAGTTGCTCCGCAGAGTTGATGTGTTACGCACCAATGCAGACTACCCGCCCCCTGTACCGGGAGACGAATCCCCTCTTGGTCAATCCGACCACGATCCTGTAGTGGCCATTTTCTCCCTCCAGCCATAGACGATTAACCCAGAGGGCCTCCCGCAACGGAGGCCTTCATCTTTTTTCTCATCCTGATTAACTGACCCATTTGACTTGCTGAGGCCACCTTATCCGAGTCTCGTCCTTCCATTAACCGGGCAGCTCGCATTTCAAACAGGCTTGACCTTCTGGTGATGAAAAGCTCAACACGTCAAGTGGAGCGCAGCAACTACATGCTCCTTCTCGCGGTAACGGTTATATGACCGGCAAGCTTCCGCGGTGGATTGGATGACTACGCGTATCCCCTGCGCCTCCAGGTGCCGTTTGGTCTCCTGGGGCACACTCAAGCGGTTACTGGTTCCACACCCGATCACCAACACCCTCGGTGGAGCAACCAATACCTCCGCCAGATCCCCCACCGAAAGCGAATGCCCTTCCTCGCGCCACCAGTTGGGCAGCACCCTATCGGGGAAAATGATCACATCACTGCGATACCTCTGCCCGTCTATTCGAATAGACCCAAAGCGAAAGTCCTGGATTTCTGGGGGTGATGTCACCATCGAAAACCTATAACACATTGGATTTGGCGCGCAACTCATCCGCCGCGCCCCACAGCCGTTTTTCGATTTGGTTGGTATGATCGGCAGACATAGGGCTTCCCTTTGAATACGTGAATCCAACCCGATTTCGATTATACATCAAAGAACAGCCGGTCACGAAATGAACACGAATACCGGGCTTCTCCCAGTCGTGAATTCCTGATCCAAATTCGTGGACGGCATTCACTCACACGGCTGCCCCTCCCCACACTCCCACTCCACACACCAGACTTCCCCATCCTGGTTGCCTGCCAACAGGTTATCCTTCATTTCAACGATGCTCTCCTCGACTGGGCACTGCCCCCAGTTCCAAATGAACATCCCTACCAAGTTGCCGCTGATCTGGTTGCCTTCGACCACATACCCATGAGAAGCCTCCGGGTATTGCACATCTTCGTCGCTGAGCACGATCCCCGGCCCGTTGTTATCCACGATCGCGTTTCCGAGCAAGGTGATATTGTTCCCCCCATCCACCCAGATGCCGCCGTCCCAATAATCGCCGTTGGCGTCGAGTTGGTTATTTTCGATGTGGTTGCTCTCCACCAGCACGTCCAGGCTGTCTTCAACCAGGATACCTCCGCCAATGGTGCCGTGGATGTAATTATCCCGAATGATCACATCTCGGTTTCCATAGGTGTTGATCCCGGTCCCTAGGGTGAAATTTTTCCAGCGCTCCTCGTCTGGGCCGTTATCGGCGACCTCGTTGCCCACGATGAGCACATGGCTGACCCCCAACACATTGACGCCGAAGCCCTCTCCGTCATGATCGGGATCCATGGAAGCGCGCCCGTTGGCAGCGAACTTGTTACCCCTGATGACGATGTCTGAACCGCCGAGCACGTAGAGGCCTTCGTCGGTATAGTTCCTGAACTCGAGGCCTTCAATGACGATGTTGATGCTTTCCACCAGGGCAATACCCATGGTTCGAGATGACTCGCCATCCAGCACAGGACGGCTTTCTACCTCGGGGCTGGCACGAATCACGATCGGCGCTCGGCTGTCCCCGAAGGCTCCCATAATGACGGATTCCCGATAAACCCCTGGCAGGATGGTAAGCGTTTGCCCGGGAACCAGGTTGCAGAGCGCGTATCCCAACGTCCTCAGGGGCAGATCTTCACTTCCGGGATTACTGTCATCCCCTTCGGGTGAAACATAGAGTTGGCTGTCTGGAAGGGGTCGAGCCTCCTCGCCCAGACATTCGACTCCGTTCTGGAAGACGATCCCCACCAGGTCGCCATCAGATTCAACCGGGGATTCCCAAAGTTCATCTACCCTCGAGCAAGCGGTTGCCATCACGAGGTAGAGGGTCAACAAGCATATGAATCTCTTCATGGCCATCACTCCTTAACCCCCCTGACCGGTTGGGTCTCTGGGGATTTCCAGGGTCATGTACAGATTTGGAGGCGTGTTACCCAATGGTTCTAGCAGGTTTGATCCCTCTCCAAGATTCCCGTCATGCAGGCGACCCCTCCGGCACACTTATGCAGCTCATCTACCGCCACGGTACGACAAGCAATTCCGGCCTGCTCGTAAAACGCCTGGTTCACCGGATTGCCCGTTGGCATCAGAATCTCCCGGGGTGCCAGAGTGACAAAATTGAGCGCCATACCGCTAACCGCTTCCTGAACATCCGGAATGAACAGCACCTCAAACCCCCGCCTGCGCAACGCCTCCACAGCCGCGTGAGGGACAAGGCCAGGCCAGACAATCGCCATATCCCGGTCCACAAAACGCAACACCCCCATCAAGTGCATCGTGCCGTGAGGCAACCTCACCCGAATCACCTCCACACCCATCTCTTTCAGCAGCGCGCTCACCTGCTCGGCCCCCTCCTCGTTGGTGCGTAAACCGGTAGCTAACAGCACCGTACGGTCATCCACCCACATGGCATCCGCCCCCTCAAAAACCCCGCCGCCTCGCACCGTCCGCAAGATGGGGATGCCCAGAGCAGACAAACGACAGGCAATGTGCCGTTCCTCACCCGCACGTACCGTAGAAGCAGCCCGTCCCAGGATGGCGCCCTCAGGCGTCATGAAAAACATGTCGGCCACGTACATCATGTTGGGCAGCGAGATATCACCAGGCTCAACATAATGCACCGCCACGCCCACATCCTGGTACGCCCGCGCCATCCCATCGTGCTGCTCACGGGCGCGGATAACATCCGGCAGTTCGATCATCAAGGCGCGGTTCGGATCGCTCAACCCTTCCAGTTCCTCGCCGGGACGATGCAGCAGCACCGCCCTCAACCGCCCCCATTCCGTTGAAAGGCCACAAGCGCCCCACACCGTCCCTATCTCCTGGCGTAAGGCTCTCGTGCGCGGCGACCAGCCCTCTCCCCCGTAGGCTGCCTGATCCCTCCCCGTGCCTCTCGTTTTTTCTGATGACATGTTCCACATCCTCATCTCTCTACCTGGTTTTTGTCGGATAGCATTTTTGACCTCCCTGCCTGGTTTACCTTTGTGCCAACCCCAAGCAGGTTCCAGAAGTGAACAGGAAAATCGGGAGCCGTTTCTGCTTGCTCGCCTCCATACACACCTTCCTCAATCCAAACATCCACGACTACCCGCCTCCTGCACATACCTAACCCCATTTTACATCAAGCTTACGACCAGGTGTCAGGCACGTCCATAGGTGACGCACCTAGAACCTCCTCGATTTTCACTTGACATAGAACAGACGTTCTTGTATCATACTGCTTAATTGGTTGTATGATCATCCTTCTAGAGATCACCTAAGGAGTTTCCATGAAAAAACTAGAGAACCTAACCTGGAGCCCCAAGTGGGTAAGCCACCTTGGCTGCATTAAAGGCTGTCTGGACTACCTGAAGTTAAACATAACCGATGCCTGGCTCTACGGTGCCACCGGTCATGCCTTCATCATCAACATGAGCGAAGTGGTCTGTCCCAGCAGTCCCACCGCCTGGAAAACCATGAAGCTCTTCGAACTGGGCAAAAACATCGGATACCACATCGAAGGTGTGTTCGGCTTTAAATCCGACCAGGATTTCGCCGGCGTACAGAAGCAAGCCTGGGAACATGCCAGACAGGCCATTGATCAGGGTTTCCCTTGCTACGGTTGGGAGCTGGAAGTTCCCGAATACTACGTAGTATTGGGTTATGACCATGTGGGGTACTACTACTCTGGCCCCATGTGTGGCGATGGCAAAGGACCTAAACCTTGGCAGGAGTTGGGGGGTACAGACATCGGCGTCATTGAACTTTACAGCGTGAAACCCGGGAAAGCCGCAGACGAGGTAAGTACAGTACGGCAGGCTTTTGAGTTTGCCCTGGAACATGCCCAAAGCCCCGACAAGTGGATCCTTCCCAGGTACAAAGCCGGCCTGGAGGGATTCGACTATTGGATAAACTCCCTCCAAAAGGGAACAGCTCACGGGATGGGCATGGCCTATAATGCCGCTGTCTGGGAAGAATGTCGCCGATATGGAGTGGCCTTCCTGAAGGAAGCTAAAGCCCGGCTCAAGGGAGCAACCTCCACGCTTTTCGACGAAGCCATCGAACACTACGAAACCGTCACCAGACACCTGAAGGGGGGGTGCCAACTGTATCCTTTTGAAGAGTACCGATCCAAAGAGAGCATTGACCTGGATGATAAAAGCCAAAAAGCAGTTGACATGCTGAAGAAAGCCCGAGAAGCGGAAGCCTTGGGGTTGAGAACACTTGAAAAAATAGTCAGCAGGCTAGAAGGTCGGTAAGGCTTTTTTGAAAATAAGTAGCAAAAAAGGAGAACCTGTTATGCGAGTTAACCACATAGTCCGTTGTCAAAACTTTCCCTGTATAGATGTAAACCATGCCTGCTATCTCGTCCCGGATATCGAGGTAGACCCGGAGAGCGTCTCCATCCTCATGATTTCGGAAGCGGCACCCGCAGACCCCAAAGATTACTACTACGCCCAGGGAGAACCCCTCTTTCAACAAACCACCGTCCAGGCGTTCAACGACGCTGGCGCGGAGGTTTCCTCCATCCAGGATATCCTCGATCTGGGCGTGTACCTAACCACAGCAGTGAAATGTGGAAAAACGGGCTACGGCATCCAAGCGACCACGATCAATGAGTGCTCGTTCCTCTTGGAGCAGGAACTGGCCCTCTTCCCCCACGTGAAAGCCTTTATGCTCATGGGAGACGTGGCCATTAAAGCCCTCAATCACATCGCCAGGAGAGGGGGTGAGGGACGGGTGATACCTGCGGGTTCCACCTACAAAATCCGAGGGCAGGAATATCGTTTCCGCGGAAAACGGGCTTTCCCCTCCTACCTGCAGGCAGGCCCCAGTTTTTTAATCGAAAAAAGCAAACGGAGGATGATCGCTGAAGATATCCGAGCTGCCCTTAGTCTCGTGTCAACCGGAAGCACCCTACGGAGTTGAAAAATGTAACCAAAAATTATCGAAAAGCCTGAGACCACCCTCATCGGTCTGGAGTATTATGGCAGCTCAGGACACCGCCGGACGCCCTCCTCTCCGATGACCCTCTTCCTTTCCCTCATCAGTTTTCCATCCGGATGCTGCTCATCCCTTCCAGCACCCTGGCTTACACCTCCCCAATACGCGGTTTCCCCATGAATTCCTCATCACTTCCTTCCTCCAAGTTCGACTCCTGCGGCCATTTTTCTTGTATAATCGCGATACCATCTTCGACTCAGGGGATTTTCTTGGACCAGCGCCTCTCCTTAACCCCCAACCAATTCCCTGAACCACCTATAACGGCTTAGTTCAACCAGGATTGATGTAGCGGCGCATTGAACTGAGCTTCCGCATTGGCTCTGCCCGCCACATCAATCTTAAATCGTTATGGGGGCACATTGATACTCGGACAACAGCAAGGTATACTCGAGTAAGTAAGCGCACGTTGTCTGAAGTGCGCAGCCCGTTGGATAGTCCCCCGCTAGCTGGTGGGGAGGGAGATGAAGGGTAAAGAGATAAGGGTGATAGTGAGCAAATGCAAACTATCAGGCGTTATTGCGTCATGAGCACTATCACTGTATTGGGCAGCCTGAGTATATGCTGTTTTCTTGATGAATTATGAATGTTGAATCGAACGAATTTCTCTCGCCAATAGATTTACTGAAGAATGCAAAATCTCTGCTAATGTCTGAGCAGGATAACTACCTTCGCCCAGCAGTTCTTGAAGCAATTTCGTGTCTAGAAAGTTACGTACAGGCATATGTGTTTCAAGAACTCGAACACAAAATGGATCCATTGCTTCTAAAGTGGTTACAAGATAGGACAAGAAATGATTTCGATTCTCGTCTATCTGTTATTGTTCCGATCGCAACTGGTCTCAGAGTAGACAAACGTTCAGACCTTTGGAACCGATACAAGCGTGCCAAACAAATAAGGAATCGGGTAACTCATGTTGGTAAACGCGTGACATTTGATGAAGCTGAATTTGTCATTGATACAGTTGAATCTTGGCTAACCTATCTTGCTAGTACTATAACTTTACAACTTCAATTGGAAATTCTTCGAGAGAATGTAGAAAATGGCTTAGTTTACATTAGCGATAGGAATACAGCTCTTGATACACTTCAAAAATATCTGTCAACATTAGGTGATTTCCTTCAATTTGAAAATGTCTCCAAGGGTATGGCCGATGCAATTTTTTCCATTGGTCAATATAAAATTGCAGTAAGCGTCGTATTCGTTACACTGAAATCATTGAATGCTCTGAATAAAATTTACGCTGATAGTAGCGGATTGCCAGATGAATTTACTCATGGTGTTTCACTTGTATTCAACAAAGGGGAGCTAATTCCTTATGAGCTTTCGGTGAAAACCAGCAGTGATGGCCGTGTTATCACTATGATAATAAATATTAGTAAGAGCTAGCCGAATTGGTATAGTAATTTTGGGGCTGCCCAACCCAGCTAGCAAGCGACCCGCCTTCGGCTCTGGTACGCGGCGCGATTAGGGCAAAGTTTGGTTATAATGAAATTGTTGAGGCTTGCAAGAGTCGGCGGGCGCTTGAAGCCCCCGTTGGGCAGCTAGAAATAGTTATTAATTTCGTGGTGAATGGATGGATGAAAGTAAACGGCTAGCGAAAACGCATATATTCCTCAATAAGCCCCCAATTTATAGATGGCCAATTCAGCTTCTCATCACACTTGCTGTTTTTCTGGCCTTTCTTCTCATTAATGAATATTCAAATTTCTTTTCTTCCATCGTATATATTCCACATGAGAGCATAGTTGGATATTTCCAAACAATATCGCAAAGTTTGGCGGCAATCATTGGTTTTCTATTTGTTTTTCTCGCTTTAGCCTTGCAATTTATTGGTTTGGAACGCAGTCGAATGTACGATTATTTTAGAGATAAAGTTGAAAAGCTAAATTCATTATCCCGAAATTGCCCAAGTGAAATAGGGGAAGCGAAGCTAATACTTCTTGAACTTTCAAAGATAGTCGAAAATCTCACGTCGAAAAAACAAATAGTTACCCCTGAAGATATTGAAACCAAGTTTGTCCCGTTAGGAAAACGCCTAAGAGAAATTGAAATCGTATCAAATAGCATTGATGCAAAACTTTTTGTTCAAGAGGTTCTGTCAGTATTTGTCACAATGGAAGAAGTTTTTAGCAGAAACCGTGGTGCATATGTTGGATCAATATTGCTGCCTCTAGAATTTTCAATTTTCCCGAAGTTGTTAATTCTTTTTGTTTTGTCAATCTTTTTTGCCTTAGCTTTTGGCACAATTGACGTTGGCGGTTACTTTCCCGACATTGATATTCCACTTCTGGCCGCAAATATTACATATTTTGGGTTATTGTTGATAGAAGTTTATGTAATTATTCAACGAACCTTCAAGAGCTTAGTTCAGTGGAAATGAGTTTATAAAATCGTAGCTGCCCAACCCAGCTAGCAAGCGACCCGCCTTCGGCGGTGGGTAAGCGGCGCGTTTGGGGCAAAGTTTGGTTATAATTAAATAATCGAGTCGTGCAAAGTCGGCGGGCGCTTGAAGCATTCGTTGGGCCGCCCGTCGGAAAGGAAAATTTACATGCAAAAATGGGAATATCTTTTAGTGGGAGATATTGGTCTCTACAATGGGAAACCATATAGTCGTCCTGTGGTCTATCGTATCACCAGTAAGGGATTCGAGCTTGTTTCTGATTTTAGAAACAAGCCGAAGGGCCTATCTAACGCGGACGCTGTGTGACAGTATATCGCAAAACTTGGAGAAGAGGGCTGGGAAATGACTGGTGTCGGCAATACAGCTTCGGCTTGGAATTGCCTCTACTTCAAGCGCCCCAAGTCATAGATTTAGCGAGTCAGGTAGAGCCTTATGTGCTAAAATTTGGTCATGAAGGTCCGCGATGCTATCAAACTCATTGAAGCCGATGGCTGGTACTTGGTTGCCACAAAAGGCAGCCACAGGCAATATAAGCATCCAACAAAACCGGGACGTGTGACCATTGCAGGACATCCGAGTGACGATTTAGCGCCAGGCACACTGAATAGCATTTTGAAACAAGCCCAACTTAAGAGACCTAAAAACAGCGAGAGGTGACCATGTATCGCTTTCTTATCGTTATCGAAAAAGCAAATGGCAATTATTCAGCATATTGCCCTGATTTACCTGGCTGTGTTGCTACTGGCAAGACACGCGAAGAAACGGAGCGCAATATGCACGAGGCCGTACAAATGCACATACAGGGCATGATTGAAGACAAAATGCCAATCCCCGAAAATATCACGTTTGCAGAGTATATTGCCGTAGCAGTGTAATCAGTCAATGAGGTATACAGTATATTGGCAGGAGAAAAGCGGGCTGACACCGGCTGCACCTGACCTCGCTACGCTCGGAGGGTACGCGGCGCGATTTGCCCACAGTGGTTCTGGTTTGCAAAGGAGTCTTGCCTGCCCCGCCCTACCGCTAAGCCTTGCCGTTAGATACTATGAATAGCTAAAAAGGGTCGTTTCTGGTAAGCTCCAAAGAAACAATGCAAGGAGGAGCTTATGTATCCAGAAACGACCACAACAGAGCAGTATACCGCGATCCATCCGCACCTTTACATGGCCTTCGAGCTGGGCCAAACACAGTGGAAGCTGGGTTTCACCATTGGCTTCGGGCAACGGCCGCGCCTGCGCACGATTGTCGCGCGAGACCTTGTGGCTCTTCGCCAAGAGATCGAGTTGGCTAAGGGTCGTTTTGACCTGCTGGCGCTATCTGGAAGATGGCACCATCCCCACGTGCATTACCCCATCCCGGCCGGTGGGCTGGCCGCAGATGGTCAAGCCTGGCTGGCTGGCTGCCTGCCTGCAAGAATTTCCTGTTGCCCGTGAAAGCCCTCTCCTCGATCTTCAAGGCCAAGTTCCTCCACGCACTCCACAAGTCCCCCCTCGCTAACACCATCCCCCCGGCTGGATGGAAACAGGATTGGATCGTCCACTGCAAACCGGTCGGCAATGGCCAAACAGCCCTGAAATACCTGGCCTCCTACATCTTCCGCGTCGTCCTCAGCAACCGCCGCCTGGTCAAGTTGGACGCGAGGCGCAATCAGGTCACCTTCCGCTATCGCACCTCCGATACCGGAGAGACCAGGCTATGTACCCTCTCCGCCGAAAGGTTCATCCACCGCTTCTTGCAGCATGTTCTACCCACAGGCTTCGTCAAGGTACGCTACTTCGGCTTCTTTGCCCACTACCATCGCTAGCGCCTACCCGCCTTGCACCAGACGCTCGTACACCCGTACCCAGATAGCAGCCTCTCTGACCAGAACCAGGAACCTTCTCCAGCCAAACCCTCCCAGGCTCTCTCCTGCCCTCTTTGCGGTCTGCCCATGCGACGCTTGTACACCATCCAGCCCACCGGACGCTGCCCACCATGATCTCTCTAGCTACCCCCTCCCCTGACTTCGGGATACTGCCCGCCTGCGCAGTATCCCCCTTTCCGCTTTCCCTCAGCCGAAAAGGCCGACAAATCCTTCTCACCTTTCCCTTTCAATATTGACTCCCCCACCCTTTTTTCTTGTATAATCTTGATATCAGGAGTGACTCAAGGAATTTCCTTGGACGAGCACTCGCACATAATCCCCCAAGTATTCCTTGTCCTCCCCATAACGGCTTAGTTCAACTCGGATTGATGTAGCGGCGCATTGAACTGAGCTTCCGCATTGGCTCTGACCGCCACATCAATCCTTAGACGTTATGAGGTCATATTGATATTCGGACAACAGCAAGGTATACTCAAGTAAGTAAGCGTACGTTGTCTGAAGTGCGCAGCCCGTTGGATAGTCCCCCGCTAGCTGGTGGGGAGGGAGAGGAGGGGTAAAGAGATAAGGGTGATAGTGAGCAAATGCAAACTATCAGGCGTTATTGCGTCATGAGCACTATCACTGTGTTGGGTTGCAATCGCTTAAATGCGCAAACGAATTATTGAAAACAGCATATAACAGCAATTCTACTCGCTATTCTTTCTACCGCAAGATAGCCGTTTGTTGTAAAATAGACCGGAGCCGAAAGGTGTTTCAGAAATCATGGAGATGAATCCCAAAATGTCCGCACAAATACCAGCGAGAGATACCAGGTCAAGAAGTGAAACTATCAAAGGGTGGATTCAATTATCCCGCCCCCCATTCCATCTGGTGGGTGTGTTCCCGTTTGTTCTAGGTGCGGTGTTAGCCTGGCACACATACGACGTATTTAATTGGCCTGTGTTTATTTGGAGCACCATAGCCGTTGTGTTAATCATGCTTTCCACCTATTACGGTGGGGAATATCACGACCTCAAAGTGGATAAGCTCTCTGCCGAAATGGAGAGGAACGCCTTCTCCGGTGGTACTCAGGTGATAGTAAAGAACCTGCTGCCGCACAAACAGGCTAAAATTGCCAGTTATATCGCGATAGCCATGGCCGGAGTGATTGGGCTTATCCTTCACTTTTATTACAAAACAGGCCCCTGGACAATTCCCCTTGGAGTCATTGGCATGATTGCCGGCTTCTTCTATTCCACGCCGCCGCTGCGTTGGGTGAAAAGAGGCATCGGGGAATTGCTGATAGGGTTCTGCTACGGATGGCTCCCTGTGGCTACTGCTTTCTATCTCCAAACCGGCACAATAGACAACATCGTGCACTGGATTTCTATCCCCATTGCCTGCACCATCTTCAATGTCATCCTCATAAACGAATTCCCGGACTATCCCGCTGATCTGATCGAGGGGAAGAAAAATCTGGTGGTAAGATTGGGGAAAAACACCGCCGCTTTTCTCTACATAGCGATGACAGTTATCGCCTGGATGGCATTCGGTTTGGCAGTGAGCCAGGGATTGCCTGCGGTGACATTTTTCTTCTACCTTCCGGTTTTCTTAATCGGTTTGATACTGGTCGTTTTGATGTCCAAAAAGAACTACCTCGATAGAAAGCGACTGGAGTTGATTTGCGGACTCACCATAGTTGTCAATCTGGGTAGTTCACTAGCTTATACTTTGGCTATCTGGCTGGGAAGTGCTTAGCCGAGATGCAAAAACCCTCGCTTTTCACTTGGCCGCTGAGATCAATATTCTGGCCTCCGACTTTAATAGCGAAACAATTGACAAGCGTGCTCTATTTCAAGAATCTGGCGGGGTGGAATAAGTTCCCCGACTGGCTCCTCAAGCACAGTTTTAAGTCTCTGCCTGTGGCTGGTGGCTCCATCGGTATGGGTTGCATCGGCTTTCCAGCGCATCCGGCCTGGGAGGTGACGGCCGCCTGTAATCTGCGCTGCATCCATTGCCACGTGGCGAGCAGCAAACCGGCCAAAGATGAACTGACAACCGATGAGGCTAAGAGATTCATTGACGACCTCGCCAGGGTGGATGAATTCCGAATGCTGGTCTATACTGGCGGCGAGCCTCTGATGCGCCCCGACCTGCTCGAACTATTGCACCATTCTAGAAAGGCTGGCTTAACCAATGTAATCGCCACCAATGGCACACTGATAACTGAGGAAGTTGCCTTCAAGCTCCGAGAGGCTGGAGTCGTTGGGGCAGCGGTCAGTCTCGATTCTTCACAGAGCGCGATTCACAATTACATCCGCAGAAACGATAATGCGTTTGATCTGGCTATGCGAGGCATACAAGCATTGAAGAAGGCTGGCATTCTTTTGCAGATAAATGTTACCGCCATGGAGTATAATTTCTCCAGTCTGGATGAGCTGATTGAGTTGGCTGATATCGAGGGAGCGGGGATTATGCTGATGTATCAGTTGGTGCCAGTCGGTCGAGGAAGCGCCATTGAAGAAGCCACACTCGATGTCAACGAAAACGAGAGGCTACTGAAATCTCTGGCCCGCAAGCAGAAAAATGTCTCTACAATTATCGAACCAGTAGCTGGCCCTCAATACTGGCCTTATCTAATGGAGCGACGCGGCAAATCCAATGGCACTTGGCTCAAGCTTGCCAAGCAGGTATTCCACGGCTGTGCTGCGGGCCGAGGGTTCGTCTACATCAAAGCCAACGGCGATGTCTGGCCCTGTCCCTTTGTAGAGATAAACACTGGTAACCTGAGAGAGGCATCTTTCCAGAAAATCTGGCGAGAAAGTGAGGTATTTGTCAATTTAAGAAACCGAGAGGATACACTGAAGGGGAAGTGTGGGGAGTGCAAGTATCGAACGATATGCGGTGGGTGCCGGGGACGCGCCTTAGCCTATCATGGGGACTACCTGGCCGAAGACCCCTCGTGTTTTCTGCACCCCAATCACTGATAGATGTCAACTGAGAACCCTTTCATGAGTCAACCCATTCAGAAAATGTTCACCGAGGTTCCGCAGACCTACTGGCTCCTGAACCATCTTTTGACCCTTGGGCAGGACACCATCTGGCGCAGAAGGGCAGCTAGGATTGCTGCTTCAGGAGGTGGAACACGATGGCTCGATGCTTGCGGCGGTACTGGAGAGATGGCCACCTGCCTCTCCCATCTGGCAACAGACGGCACGAGTATAATAGTGGCCGATTTCTCCCTCCCGATGATGAGCAAGGCTATGGAAAAACCCGAAGCAGAGCATATCGCCTTCAGCCTGTCAGATGTCAGTCGCTTGCCTTTTCGGGATAGCTCCTTCGATGCCATCACCATTTCCTTTGCCACTCGAAATCTCAACATCAGCAAAGACAATCTGTTTAAGTGTCTGCGAGAGTTTCATCGGGTTCTGAAGCCCGGCGGACGATTCGTGAATCTGGAGACCAGCCAGCCTAGGTTTGCACCAATTCGCTGGGTGTTTCACCTTTACGTTAAACTAAGCGTGAGCCCGCTTGGTCGCCTGGTTTCTGGATCGGATACTGCATATACCTATCTTTCGCGTTCCATGCGCCACTTTTATAGCCCCGAGGAACTTGCCGAGATCATGCGACAGGCCGGCTTTTGCCAGATCGGTTTCAATCGCATGTTCTTTGGTGCCGTCGCTATCCACAAGGCAACCAAGTAGCTTGATTACCTGTTTCCTTGAGCATGAGGATCGTTGGCTAGATGTGTAGGGCAAAAAACCAAAGTAAAGGCAACCCAACAGGGCGCTGCACCTGACCACCAGAGCGTCTGCGATTTACGAGTCTTATTCTGCTATCTGGGGTCTTGTAGTCTTCGAGGGCTGGTTGGCGTATCGCTCTGGTGGCAGGTGAGCTTGGTCGTTATGCCGCTACGTGCATAAAGCGGGAGTTAAGTGAAGTTGCCCGAAGCCCTTGAGGGCGAAAATATAAGGTGAAAAAATGGAGAAGAGAGAAGAGGGAATAAAGGATTTAGTAGAGAAACTGAAGAAAGGTGAAATTACTTCCAAAGAGGCCCTCAGAGAACTTCACAAAAGAAAGCTTCTAGAACCCGAAAGATGGGAGTTTATTCCTTGGGTCATTTATTTTGTGCTTTGGTTACCGCTTAACTTCAGGTTCTCAGATCAACTGCCAGCAATTCAATTCCCATTGTTCATAATCTGCATTTCAATTGTCTTATCTGGCGCTGGTATGTATCTTGGAATCTGGGCAACCCGTATGCATTACAAAAGAGGAGGACTTAAACACGATGAGACCGTCATACTGATTAAAGATGGACCATACAGTGTAATGAGACATCCTGCTGCGGCTTTTATGATATTGCCAATCCTATTACCCATCATTCTCAGTGAATATGTTCCATTCTCGCCTCTATCAGTTGCAGCTATTATCACGATGATCATATACGTCTACTATTCGTGTCTTTTGGAAGAAAAGAAGCTTAATATACCAAAATGGGGAGACGAATATCGACAGTACATGAAAGAAGTCCCAAGATTTAATTTCATAGTGGGACTATGGAATTTGAGGAAAAAGAGGTGAGAACCATGGATATTCTCAGTCAATTGGGTTTGCCTGAGCCACTTGTGCAGGTTCTAATGGGCATAGCTGCATATACCATAGTGATGACCATTATCTTCTTAGTCCACAAATACTTACTGGGAAGGAGAGTACTCGAATGGATGTGGTATCTTATGGGACCGTTCTCGTGGTTAATGGTGTTACGGGATGCGACTAGGACAAAAAAGAAGAGTGTAGCGCAGTTGGCTAAATATGGTGTAACGGAGATTGGGCAGGTTGTTCTAGATTACGGCTGCGGCACCGGTTCTTATGCAATTTCTGCATCTCATGTTGTTGGTGATACCGGAAAGGTCTATGCTGCCGATATTAATCCGTTTGCTCTTTACATGGTTAGATTAAAAGCACGGCTAAAAGGGTTGAAGAACGTAGAAACAATACTCACAGATAAATACACGGGCTTACCTGAGGATAGTGTGGATGTAGTTTTCATGAGTGATGCTTTCCATGATTTTAGAGACAAAGAAGGGATAATAAGAGAGATGCATAGAGTTCTGAGACCAGGAGGGCACCTTTCTATTTCTGAGGACTTGGACAGAAAAATCCCAAAAGCAATAGCCCAAATAGAAAAGACCAATCTATTCTCCTTGTCACATAGGGAAAGCAAGTTATGCATATTCAATAAATCTGAATAATACGATTGGCTTCGGGCAACTCTTCGCCAACTTCGTTGGCTTGGTGCTATTGCACTCACGTAATAGAGTGTGTCTAGCTCGGGCTATGCCCTCACCCAAATGCCTCGCCCCGCTTGGAACTTCAGATATACTCGACCAGTAATCTGGCATCAGCGGAACACTTCAAGATGAAAAGCGGCATAACAGCGGTTGCAGCCGACCGCCTTCGGTGCGGGTATGCATGGCGCGTCTTGCTAGTGTTTCGTTCTGGCAAGTGCAGCAAATCTTGCCAGAGTCGGCGGCGGCTGAACCGCGGGCCGTTAGCCTGCTAAATACCAGAAAACTTGGGAGAAAAAAATGGAAATAAAACATGCACTTCACTCGCAAATGCTAGTGAGGAGGATGAGTAGCCCTATGAAGATGTTTGTAATCCTTGCAATAATTATTTCTTCTGTTTTGCTGTTCGGCTGTAGATCGTCTGAGAGTGCCATTCAAACAGCAATAGCTCAAACTTCTACCGCGCAGCCAACTTTAACATTCACACCAATACCAACAAACACTCCCACAGATACACCAACGATAACGCCTTCCCCTACATTTACGAATACACCTACAGAAACTCCAACTTCAACTGAAACATCTACTAATACACCTACACCAACCCAGGCATCAGCACTAAATACAAGCTATGAAGATATGCGTTTAAAAATGGAATCGTGGACAAACGCAAAGTTTGAATATGTCTATGATATCGGGGAGCTACGCTCATATGAAGGAAAAGATTACACAGCCGGACTAGCTATTTACTTATTGGAGTTTAATGGAGAAGCTGCTGGGTTTATGATTCAATTGTCTGAAAGCCCTTTATTTGACACAGAAAAACAGGTTCTGATACTTGCGACAATTTTAGAGTATTATATATCTCCGTCTGTGCTGGATTGGTTGACTGATAATTGGCCTCAAGAAGAGGGAGAAAAGATAACAACGATATTTAATACGAGTACTGGCGAAATCGCGGTTAGTTTTGGGAAAGATGACGAAACACATTATATTCTTGTAGCAATAGACATGCAGTTTGCTCCTTGAAATGAAAAATGTAGGCTACATGCGATTTCTTTGGTTTAGTTTACAACTAAGCCATGCGCAGGCTAACCCCGCGTGGTGCATGACCGGGCTATCGCCCGAGGGTAAGCGGCGCGATTTTTCGAGATTGGTTATGAGCAAAGGATGTTCAAGGTCAAATCCGCCCCGGCTGGTTATGCAAACGTTGGGCGCGCGGCCCAACTTTATGAAGGTCGCGACGATCATGGTCGAGATGTCCAAGGAAGGTCACCATGTACACCCAAATGATGCGCGCAATTAGCGTCTCTGTCATAGCCCTCTTTGCCGCACTGGCATGCAATTTCCCCACAATAACCGACCGATTGATTGACAGAGCGTTGACCCGCAGTCCTGTTCCGGTTGGGGAGGATTTGGCTGCTACTGAGGCCGCTCCCGACAGACAGTATTCGCCGACGACAGCGGCCAACCAGACTGTCCCACCCCCTCCGTCGACCGACACGCCCGCACCACCTGTAATGCCTGAGTTGGTCAATCCCGGCTTTGAAGAAGGCTTCTATGGCTGGAGCGATGATCTACAATACTCAATTGCGGAGTTGCCTCAGTCCGCACAGGAAACGCGCGAGGTGCACAGCGGAACGCAGGCGCGTATGTTGTGGCTGCGTTTAGACAGAAGCACTGTGATCCAGCGCGTTTTGGTGGATTTGCCGGCCGGCACGACCATCACCGCCTCGGCTTGGTTCAAGACACAAGGCTCAAGGGCGGATACGCTCGATAACTCTGCCTGGATTATTCTCTCCGTGAGCGCAGGCTACGCCAACGTTCAGGTGGGCAGCGCGTATGTCGATTCGGCTGGCCCGCTGCCCGATTGGACACAATTGACCACGCGCCCGCTGGTGCTAGTGGCGCCCGTGACATGGCTCGAAGTTCAAGCCCAGACCGGCTTTGGTTATAACTCGGATCATGACGATCCCAGCTTTCCCGTTTACGTAGATGACTTTGGACTTGTCGCAATACGCCCGTAAGCCCATCCGCAACTTTCATACCACGAGGGGGGGCGCGCCCAACATCGCCTACACCTGACCGCCTCCGGCGTGGGCGCGCGGCGCGCGATTTGCAAAGTTTCGTTCTCTGATGAGTTTGGAGTCTTGCAATCACGGCGGCAGGTGAGCCATACCGTTGAGCCGCATTTTAATTACATGAAAACATCACAAGTTGATCGTGATTTCCTGTTGAATATTTTTCAATAGTTCTCAAGATACTCGTCGAAGTGACGCAATCGATGGTCTCGATGATCTCCTAAATCAAATTAAGACTGATCAAATTACCTATCCAATTCAGATTATCCCAAAAGAAACAATTTACACTAAGTTCTACCGCCAATGTTACGATAACGTAGAACCAACTCCTAACGAAATAAAAGCAGTAGTACCTGAATTAGGCAATCTAATAATAAATGCTGGAGGCGGATCATATCATCAACAACTGATTTTATTTTAATGGGTGCCGCATTCCTTCTCGATCAGAATATCGCGCCATTACTCGAAACACAGCTCCAAGGTAAACGAGTTGATATAGCCGCTGTTGATGGATATGGATCATCGAGTGTGGTGCGGCCAGTAGTTGATCATCTTTCTCACAGTCGCCAGTGGTTCGGCGTTATCCCATTCCAGGTTCTTTCCCCAGAGCCAAAAACAGCCATTCATATGTTTAGTAGAGGACCTGCCTGGATTAATGATTGAGAATCTTGATCCGGGATTTCATGAAACAATTACTGTGATAGTTATTGGCATGGTGGTTTTCCCCCAAAAGAACGGCATTGGCTCGAAAAAGTCGAGATTTTCAACTTTTCGATCAAGGCTGTTACAATACAAACATGAGTTCAAACCAAAAAGTGGCCAACGCTTAATCAACCGGACTTGGCCAAAGAGGGTACGCGGCGCGACACGCAAAGTTCGGTTGAAGTGAAAGCCGCTTCAGGGACGGAGTCGCCCAGCAAGTGATGTAATTGTTCAGGCCTCAAGAAGTTCTACATTTTCGTGGGGGTAGAAATTGACCCTGGAAAACTCGAGGGCTTGCCCCTCGAAATGGTGCTCCGCGTCCTCCCCTCGGGTAAATATGCCTTCTTTACCCCCAAGGGAAAAGAGATACATGGCTGGGAAAAAGCCTTCTACCAGGAATGGCTGCCCAAATCTGGCTACCGTTTGGCTGTCTTCCACGAGTACAGCTTTCAGATACAGGCTTACGAAGAAAGACGTTTCAAGGGCACAGGAGAACTCCTCGAGGCATCAGAAATAGATGTGTACATCCCTATCGAGAAGTCCCCCGGATAGTTAAAACTTCGGAAGCCCGGATGACATCCGAACTTCATGTCAAGAACCATAAAATAATCACCTCCAGCAGAATCCAACAAACAAGGGTAACTAAAAAGTGCCACACAATTCCTGTGTAGCACTTGCGCTGTGGGCCCGGCAGGATTCGAACCTGCGACCGAGCGGTTATGAGCCGCCTGCTCTGCCGCTGAGCTACGGGCCCAATTTCCAATTGTTAAGTTGCCGGTGACCGGAAATCACTTCCGCGAAGTACGGTTTTTTGTTACGGTCATCTATCAAAGGAACAAAGCGGGAGACGGGATTCGAACCCGCGGATGTCAGCTTGGAAGGCTGATGCCTTACCACTTGGCCACTCCCGCGCGTTAATTGCTTGGTGTGCCTGATTTTACCGTGAGGGGCGGAGTCGGTCAAGCAGTCAGGACTCAAATTCTTGACAGGTTATCTCACATGCAATATACTTCGACCACAAAGTCTATTATTTCTATAGACTATTAGGATAACCTAAAGGGACAAACTTATGCGACTATCAAAACGTGGTGAATATGGCCTGAGAGCCATGATCATCCTCGCCGATACCCCCAATCCGGAGGGCCCTTATCCTGTTTTGCAGATCAGGGAAATCTCCACACGGGAGAAAATACCCGCCAAGTTCCTCGAGCAAATCCTGCTGACCCTCAAGAATGCCGGTCTGCTGCACAGCAAGATGGGCGTTGGGGGGGGATACTATCTGGCCAAACCTCCCTCCAAGATCACACTTGGTCACATTGTCCGGATACTCGACGGCCCACTCGCACCTATCCGCTGCGTCAGCCAGATTGCCTACGAACCGTGTGGTTGCCCGGACGCAAAAACCTGCGGGCTGCGTATGGTGATGGGAGACGTGCGCAATGCCATCGCCACCATCCTCGATAACACAACCCTGGCCGACGTGGCCCAGCGGGTAGAGGCAGCCCGAAGTTCATAGAAATTGCCATACATGGGGACGGCACATGCCGTCTTATTGTATGAGTTGATAGTCTACTAAAACTATAGAATTTATAATCTTACTAACCGGAGAAACCCTCATGGATATAAACATACTGGCTTTCATACTGGTCGGATTTGTGGCCCAGATCATTGACGGCGCCCTGGGTATGGCTTACGGCGTCAGTTCGAACACATTCCTGCTCAGTATTGGTATCCCACCCGCCACGGCAAGCGCCAGCGTTCACATGGCCGAGGTGTTCACCACCGGAATATCCGGCTTTTCCCACTGGCGATTAGGCAACATTGATAAAGGACTGGTCAAGCGCCTTTTGATCCCTGGCGTTTTGGGTGGAGTCGCAGGAGCCTATCTCCTGACCTCCATCCCAGGGAATATCATCAAGCCGTTTGTCTCAGCATATCTGCTCATCATGGGCGCTATCATCGTGATTAAAGCCCTGGGTAAGAATAGCAATCACAAAGAGGTTAAAGACCACGTCAGCATACTGGGTGGTATCGGCGGCTTCTTCGACGCCATCGGTGGTGGAGGATGGGGACCGATTGTGACCACCACACTGGTGGCTCGCGGCAACCACCCCCGCTTTACCATCGGCTCGGTCAACTTCACCGAATTCTTCGTCACCTTCGCCGAGTCGGTCACCTTCATCCTCACACTCGGTTCACTGAACTACTGGAAGGTCATATTAGGGTTAATGATCGGCGGAGTAACCGCTGCACCGTTAGCCGCATTGGTTGCCAGGAAATTGCCCACCAAAGTCCTGATGTTCCTGGTGGGGATATTGATCATCCTGCTCAGCGTCCGCACAATTTACCTGACCGTGGTGTAAGCACACCGCACTTCACCAGCAACCGTGGTACGCCACCCCCAATGGAATATATAAGTAGAGTGTCCAACTCAACCAAGGGTATAATAGAACACGCACGGATTAGACCTATGAAAAAGGCGCTCTACTCCCTCTTAACCCTTTTCGGCTTTCTGCTTTTTGCCTTTCTGCCGGCTCAAGCCCAAAACCAGGCTCCTCTGGCACTGGTGTTGACCGCCGACGGCCCGATCACGCCAGCACTGCAGGAGTACCTCGAACGCGGCCTGGAGATCGCCGAGCAGCGCCAAGCCGAAGTGCTCATCCTCCAACTAAACACCCCTGGAGGGAGCGTTGACCTGATGAGCAAAATGGTGCAGGTGATCCGTTCCAGCCAGGTGCCCGTAGTGGTCTACGTTTCACCTCGCGGCGCAATTGCTGGCAGCGCGGGTACCGTTATCACCCTCGCTGGCCACCTGGCCATTATGGCTCCCGAGACCGCAATCGGTGCCGCCAGCCCTGTAGGCTCTCAAGGCGAAGATATCGGCGAAACAATGGAAGCGAAAACCAAAGAAATCATCAAAGCCACTATCCGCTCCATCGCCGCTGGTCGCAGCCCGGAGGCCATCCTGCTCGCCGAGGATACCGTAGATAATGCCAAAGCTGCCTCGGCTAACGAGGCCCTTGAGGTTGGGCTGGTTGATTTCATAGCTACCGACCTTGAAGACCTGCTGACAAAAATAGACGGGCTGACTGTAGAAACCACCTCCGGTATGCGTACCCTGCACACCGCCAAAGCACAGATCGACCACCTGCCTTTATCATTTGTCGAACAACTGCTGCAAATACTCACCAACCCCAACATCATCTTCTTGCTGTTGACCATCGGCGTACAAGCCGTGTTGATTGAAATTTCCCACCCTGGGGGTTGGGCACCGGGATTCATTGGTGCTGTCTGTCTGGCGCTGGCAATTTACGGATTAGGCATCCTGCCCGTCAACTGGTTTGGACTGGTCTTCCTGGCGATTTCGTTCGTGCTGTTTATTTTGGATATCAAAGCTCCCACCCATGGAGCATTAACCGCGGCCGGAATTGGTTCTTTCATATTAGGCGCTCTGGTTTTATTCAACTCGCCGGGCACACCGGAATTCTGGCGTGTTTCCGTCCCCCTGGTGGTTGTCACCTCTCTGTTCACTGCAGCCATATTCGCCACCATCCTTACATTCGCCCTGCGCGCCCAGAAAGCCCCCCTCCGTACCGGCGGAGAATCCCTCGTTGGTCGCGCGGGTTTCGCCCGCAGCGATATCCTCCCTCACAAAGGAGGAATGGTGCAGGTAGCTGGAGAACTGTGGAGCGCTGAACTTTCCGAGGGGGAAGAATCTATCCCTAAGGGCATGCGCGTTGAAGTGGTATCCGTGCTAGGTGTACGGGTCAAAGTAAAACGGGCATCGTAGGCCGGCCTAGTTCTTGAAACCCCTTAGGTTGTATTCAAAGCTCGACGCCCAAAAGCAGATGGCTTCACATCAAGCTGCGGTGAAAAAATTCTGCCAAGCGAAGATACAGTTGCTCTTGATTGCTGGGCTTGATAATACCGTGCCCCTCATCTTCGAACACCAGCAACTCATAAGGTATGGCGTGTTCCTTTAACCGTTCTCGTACCTGGCGCACATTTTCGGGGGTGACGTTTGGGTCCTGCGCACCTTGAACGATGAGCAGTTTCCCCTGGATATTTTGAACAAAATGTATCGGTGAGCGCTCGAAGTACTTCTCCGGAATTTCTCCCGGACTTCCACCGATCATTTCCTCGCTATAGGGACGCAGGTCAGGACGGGTGGTTTCGTAGTCCACCACCAGGTCAGTCATGCCGCAGATGGGAGCAGCCGCGCCGATCACTTCAGTTGGATAATGGGTGATCAGGAACCAGGCACTATATCCCCCGAAGGAGGTACCTGTCACTCCAACCCGTCCCGGCTTTGCAAAGCCAGCTTTGATGAGCGCTTCCGCGCCTGTGGCGATGTCTGCCTGCTCTCGTCCGCCCCAGCCATCCTCTTTGATCAGCTCCCGAAAGCGGAGACCAAACCCGGTGCTACCCCGGTAATTGATATCCAGCACGTTAAAACCCTGGGAGACAAAGTATTGAATCTGGGAGGCAAGTTTGTTTTCCGAGTGGCTGGTAGGGCCACCATGAACATAGATAATAGCTCGGCAGGGATTGGGCTTCGCCTGGTATAACCAGCCCTGAACCTCCTGGCCATCCACCGAAAGCCAGTGAAAAGCCTGGGGAGCAGCAAGCAGGCTGAAATCCAGGTCGGTGTACTCCCGCGCCCGAGTTAAGGATTGTAGTTCTTGTGGGGTGGCGGCGTCTAAGGTAAAGCGTACCAGGTCTGTGGGATTGGTAGCCGAATAATACGAGCCCACCCAACTTCCATCCCAACCTCTACCTAAGGGCACCAGGTTACCATCCATGTGGGGGAAATCCCTCTCCTCCTTTGTGTGAGGATCCAAAAAAGTATTGTGATGCGTAGCCTCGCGGACCTCGTCTGCAATGATCAGTCCATCGGGAGAAACCCAGGCGCTTTCGATATTCCGGCAGGGGTCGTCTATCAACCACTGCATGGCACCTGTTGACCGATGATAGACCCCCAGGCTTTGGTGGTTTTGTGCCTGCCCGTCGGTCGACTCGGAGAGCGCCAACACCCTTTCACCATCAGGAAACCAACGAGCAAAGATTTTGATGGCATCGCCAAAGTTGAGGATTTCGTCATCTTCGCCACTCTTCACATCCACCAGATAAAACTGGCGACCTGCCGGATGCCGATCTTTCCGCGCGTACAACAGATGCGTACCTTGCATGTTTAGCTGAGGCTCCGTCCAGGCAGGTGATTTTGGACGAGCCATCGCCACCCGTTCACCGTTATGCAAATCGTGACGATACATCCAGGTAGGTTCGATTACTTCCTTCCTGGCAAAATCGTAATTTGCACCATAATAGAGATAGCGACCATCAGGGCTTAGGTTTCCCCCGCGGATAAAATAAGGCGGGCGATCCTCAGTCAGAGGCCACATTTCACCCGGGCGGTCTAGTTCTATGCGGTACAGCCTGGCATGTTCATCCCCATCATGGTCCTCACTGACGACAACAGCGCGCGAGTCCGGTGTCCAGTTTTCCAACCAGGTTGCCTCGGGTGTGTGGGTTAAGGCAATGGGAGGGCGCGACCCATCCACAGGTACTACAAACACATCCAGGTTTTCATGCCGGTGATACCACACAAAAGCCACCCAACGCGCGTCGGGCGATAGCTGTGCGAAGAGCACGGCAGGAAGATGGAGCAATTGGTGTAAAAAACTGTCAGAAGTCATCATCTTATAACCACCTGTTGCATAAGGTACGGGGGTATGCTATATTATCACAAATGGCTGTCCTTAACATGTGTTCTTAATGTAATACGCTTTTCATTTATGGAGGAATATCATGAAACATAAGCATCTGTCTATTTTCATCAACCTGGGCATCTTGTTCGTGCTGTTGGTAACAGCATGTGCTCCCAAAGCTGCTATCACACCTGAAGCCACAGCCCCACCTGTTGAAGCCACTAAATCCCCATCCCCCACAGAAACACAACCACCCGAACCCACCGACACGCCACTGCCCACAGAACCTCCCCCCACAGAGACCCCCGAACTCGGACCCGAACCCTCAGACCTGCCTCCTGACCCAATCCTCATCGAATTTCAGGCCGAAGATGGACAACCGTTGTATGGCACCTTCTACCCTGCTGCGGTGAAGGATGCTCCCGTCGTGGTGTTCATGCATTGGGTTGCAGGAAATGAACATGACTGGGACGCTATTGCTCCCTGGCTGCAAAACCGACAAGGGGAGATGCAGGCAAGTATGGGTGTTTTCAGCCTACTCGAGCCTCGTCCGCTGGGAGCGCCCTGGCTGGATGACCGGTGGTTCCCAGCAGTGTCAGAAACACTCATGTCACCAGTGAACGTCTTCACCGCCACATACCGCAGTTGCGAGGGGGTGGACGGCTGCCAAAAATGGCTGCCAAAAGAATGGGTACTTGATTCCTTAGCCATGGTAAATGCGGCCAGCCAATTACCCTACGTTGATTCCCATAGCATCGTCACTGATGGGGCCAGCATTGGTGCTACCGGCGCGGTAACGGGTGCTGCTCAGCACAATATGGAATCTCAAGCAACCGTTGTTGGAGCCATGTCCATGTCGCCCGGCCCATATTTTGACCGGGACTATACAACAGACGCGAAATACCTAGACGATCAAGGGGTGCTCGTCTGGTGTTTATAT
The DNA here is from genome assembly GCA_040758495.1 of Chloroflexota bacterium. GTDB lineage: Bacteria > Chloroflexota > Anaerolineae > Anaerolineales > JBFLVL01 > JBFLVL01. The sequence continues at coordinate 46,002 of JBFLVL010000007.1, read as the reverse complement.
GCCGCTGATGATCCAGAATCCGCGCCAACCTGCAAATCATTGACGGGGGAACACTTCCAAACCTTTGAATATGCTGGACGCAGCCATGGCATGCTGCTGATCGTACCTGAAATTGAGCCGAATACATTGCAACTATTGTTAGATTTTCTACATATGCTATTCGACTGAACGCATCTGACCTTCCAGATAACGATCAAGGCCATAACAACCGCTGGTAAATGCAGACATCCGATGTCACCAAAAGACACCGGATGTCTGTTTGTTTCTGGCGAACTCAGCTATGTCACCCTGGCACGGCTCGGGGCCATGAGGCTTTCACTGAGAACCTCGAATCAATTATTGAAACTGGAAATCAAGACAGTCAACGAAATCACCACCATCAACGGTAACCTGGCGGTTGGTGGGACTCCATGTGAACGGAGCGGGCGGAATGACACAGTACGTGCCCGGATCCAGACCGGTGAACTTGTAAGACCCATTGGCATCCGTTACGCTGGTGTCCACGGTCGCTCCACCCGGGCAAGCACCCGCCTTCAGGGTTACAGTAAGACCCCCAATGCCCTCACCCACATCTCGGGTAGAGTCCCGATTCGCGTCCTTCCATAAAACGCCAGCTAAACCAGCCTTTCCACCTCCTTCACCGCCTTCCTCACCTGGCGCTTCAGGCGTTCCGAGAGCCCCCGCACACAGGCAGGGTTCATCCCCATCCGGTTCAAAACCATACGTCCACCGGCAGGTGTTATCCACCTCAAAGATAGCCTTAATGGGAAACGTTGGCAGATACGAGAAGGGAGAACCCGCCTCTTCGTGAGTGAAGTGGTCATGATAGTCGAACCACTGAGGTTCATTCACACCTTGATCAGCCCACACGCCCCACATGAAATATACATCGTTGTTTATCAGGGAGTGTTTAAAGGCAATCTGGACCCGCGGGGGATCACCGGACAAATTGCGCGCCCAGGCAGCATCCGGGTCATCTCCGATACCCTGGTCAAAAACCAGGTTATCGTAGCTGTCTTCTTCTTCCGGTTGAGGGGGATCAGCATAGCAGGCAATTTCACCACCCACATCGTTGTCGGTGTCTTCCCAAACGCGCACGCCGTTCACTGTCCAATCATTTTCCAGTGGGGCAGTTACTTCGATCAGCCAATCTCCCCGCCCATCCAGGTCGAGATCAATCTCTACACCATATGTGGCTTCAAGCGCATTGGTTTCCGGACGGGTGCCGTATAGTTCAATGGTCACATACATCCATAGGTCCTGGTGTCCCATCTGAGCCTGGCGTATGTCCAAATCGGGGAAGAAGATATCCTGTGTTTGGGCATTGAAAGGCCGCTCGTACAGGTTATACAGCCAATAATCTCCTCCGAGAGGCTGGTTGGTTTGCCCCTGCTGCGCTGTATCTCCAGATATGGTGTCAAAAATTGCTGAGACCACCGGCGCTCCCTGGCCTGGGCGCACTTTGTGTTCTAACGTAGCGGTCGGGGTGGGCAGCTCCATTTCAGCGGGTTGGGGTGTACCCGAAGTTGTCACTGCCCCACCTGCTTGCAGTATGGCTTCCGCGGTGAGGGTTTGAACCACGGCCGTCAACACATCCCCTCCCGGTGTGGGCTGCGCTCTCCTCCTGCCACACCCCCCCAGGAGAAAAGAAACCGCAAAGAAAATAACCATCAAAGAAAAAGCGGTTGTCTGTTGTCTTTTCATGGCAATCCTCCTCCTCACTTATTTTTTATAACGTAGATTTCCTCCATCCCTAACCAATTTTCACGGGCAGTAGTTCACCTGCACGCCGTTCAGAAACCCATCCGAATCACTGATAGTGTTCCGAACATTGTCGGTAGCAAAAATCTGGAACTCACAGACACCATCGTTTGTCCCCATCACAGCTCCAGCTTCGCCACCCATACCAATTGCCAGTCAGGGCGTCCAAAGTGCCAGCCCCAGACCAGGATGCTCCCCATGCCGAGCGACTATGACAGATCCCAGTTGCGCAGGATCAACAAGAGCACAGAGAGAATGGCTGGCAATCTGTCACGTTGCATGAAAATCACCTCCTGAATGAGCATTCTTATTATACATGTTATTTTTACCCCGGGTCTGGCTACCCACATACCTGACCACGGGCTATCTCATAAACTAATGGATGCAGTCTTCCTTCCCGCAAATTGCACACTCCTTTCACATGGGGTAGAATCAGCCCGTCCCGAGGTTGCTCATGAGCCATATCCCCACCAGAGGGCGAGTCACAACTGAAAAACTGGTTTCCTCTCCCAAGCGGCGCCCACCCTGGATTCGGGTGCGGGCCCCCATGGGAGAAACCTACCAGGAAGTGCTCGCTTTGATGCGCACCAAAGGACTGCATACCGTTTGTGAAGAAGCCATGTGCCCTAACCTGGGGGATTGCTGGGGAGCAGGCACTGCCACTTTTCTCATCCTGGGCGATATCTGTACCCGAACATGCGGCTTTTGCGACATCCGGCATGGTCGGCCTTTCCCTTTGGATTGGTCTGAACCCGAGCGAGTAGCCCAGGCCATTCGAAGCATGAACTTGCGCCACGCAGTGATCACCAGCGTGAACCGAGACGACCGACGGGACGGAGGCGCACCTGTCTTTGCTATGGCCATCCGTCGTATTCGCGAAGTTCAACCTGACTGTTCTATCGAGGTGTTGATACCCGATTTCAAGGGCCGTCTGGAAGCACTACACATAGTAATGGATGCTCGTCCGGATATACTCAATCACAACGTAGAGACCGTGCCGCGACTGTTCAGGCAGGTGCAGCCACAGGATAACTACGACTGGGCTGCGGCAACCCTATCCAATGCCAAAAAGCTCGTCCCCGATACACTGACCAAATCGGGCATCATGGTCGGCCTGGGTGAAACTATGGAAGAAGTTCAGGCAACTATGCGTGACCTGCGTTCGTGGGAAGTAGACATTTTAACTATCGGTCAGTACTTACAGCCCAGCAAGAAGCACTTGCCCATCGAGCGCTACTACACACCGGAAGAGTTCCAGGAATTGAAGGACTATGGATTAGAGCTAGGCTTCAAATGGGTAGAAAGCGGGCCGCTGGTACGCTCGTCGTATCACGCTGCAGAGCAGGTACAGGAGCTGAGGGCATACAAATTACCTGGTCTCAGGTAATCCCAAGCTCTACCAAGGAGTGCTATCAAGCCCAGGGTTTCAGCACGCAAGCAGGAATTCGCCAAAAAAGAAACGGGGCACCTTGTCGGTTCAGGCGCAGCAGTATGTGTATCCTGGTGGAAATATCATTCGGGAACGAAGTATAAAAGCTTCTCTAAACACCTGCCATCTGGCGAGCATATCCTTATCCTGGCTCCTACATCGTGATGCCAGAACTCTGGTGGAAGAAAATCAGTGCTTCCAACCGGTACGGATATGAAGGCGACTCCACCCGGGCCAAGGGATTCCAGGTCAGGTTCACATCCCTCAGGGCCACTCACAAAGGGGATGTGGCAAACCCCTTCAAACAGAACAACTTCCGAAGTCAGATCGTGCACTCCGATTTCTACAAAATCCAGCTCCACCTGACCGTCATTCCCGATAAGGAATGACATGTGAAAATCATCCCCACAGGCAAAGTAACCCTGGTATTCAGCTACATAACTTAACACCAGCGGCTCTGCCGCTGCGAGGGTCGGGGTTGGCGGAGGGGTCATCACCGGCAAAGCGCTGGTATCCCCTTCAACAGCAGCGTATTGCGCCCACAGCCAGCACAGGCCAGATCCATCTGGGTTTTCCACTACCCAGAACTGCCCCCACTCACCTCTGCCCACCACCTCGGCACTTTCCCCAACCAGCAAATAGCCCACAATATCGTAGGGTTCGCCCGGGCCTGTGCGGCAGTTCGTATCCACACTCACCTCTACAATGGGAGCACCAGGGGAGGTAGTCAATGTTAACGTTGCCTCCACCGACCCTGCAGGCACCTGCGATTGTCCAGCCGCGGTCAGGGTAGCTTCAGCGACAATCGTCTGCGCTGCAGCAGTATATAACCGTCCCATGTCCTCCGGTGAAGTCCCAGGGAAGTTGCAAGCCGCCAAAATCAAGACCATCAGTGACAGAATGATTGCCAGTCGGCTGCGTAACATGAGTTCATTCTCCTTTCCTCAACCCCTATAAAGACAACCTCTTGATGAAAAATCTTAGTCTACTACATAAATCAAGCCGGGGTTGTCCTTCCTCAAATTATAACCATCGAACTTTACGTAGTATGTTATTCGTTTCTTTTCGTTATAACGTTTTACCCCTGATGGTCTTCATGAAAGCGGTTGGCGGACTACGCGTGTTCACTTCCGACTTGATTTTCACTCCCTGCCTGGACAAGAGCTACGCCCACAACCACCACAACCATGCCGATGATCTGGACGAGGTGCAGCTCTTCGCCCAATAAAAAATAAGCAAACACAGCGGTTCCGACAGGGATGAGGTTGAGCGCTATGTTTATCTCCAGGGCGGTTAGTGTCTGAAGAGAATGATTGTATAAGATGTAAGCCAGCGCGGTGTGGACGACTGCCAGAGTTACTATAAAAGAGAATGCTTTCCAGGTGAATCCCGAAACCCCCTCAAAGGATAGTGCTATCAACAAGGTCAAACCGCCCCCGAAAGCCAGGGGGAGGGTTGTCAGGGTCAAAGTGTTTACACTATGTTCGCGGGCAATGTCTCGCCCAAGGAGGCCGAAGAGAGAAAACCCAATCAACCCCACACTGACCAGCCCTATTCCAAGCGGTTCCCCAACTTTGAGACCAGGGGAGAAGAATAGCACCCCTCCTACGAGGGCCACGAACATGCCCAGCACCTGCCAACGCGTAGGAACTTCCCGCAACCAGACCAAGGATCCGATGAGAACCAGAATCGGTATCAGGCTCAAGGAAAACGAACCGGTTGTGGCAGGCAAGTACTTCAAGCCCCAGAACAGTGCACCGTTACCCAGGGTAAAGGAGCTTACCCCTAACAGAAACAAACGCCCGAACGAACGAGGGGAGAGCCCGTGCCCATCATTTCTCCGCACCAACCAGATGGGCAACAAGAGTAGAAATCCCAGGAAATAACGCGTTCCAGCTAAGGTCAGCGGACCTACATAAGGTAAGGTCAATTTGATGAACACGAACGAGGAAGCCCAGATGATGGCCACAAGAGTGGCCTCAGCGATGGCCAATGGACGAGAAGGAGGGTTAAATGCCAATAGTGAACTCCACAAAGATGATGGGGTTTACCAGCAGATATGCAGCCTGTATCAAGCCTTCCTTTTAGAAAAATAGATTGCGAAAACCATAACCAGACCGACAAGCGCCAGTATAAAGAGGTTTGACAGACTTCGAAAATCCGTCAGGTCTTGACTAGATTGAACTCCGAAGTTCAACAAGGTTATTGCTGTAGGCACATTGCCAGTTTGTGTTGGATCAGTGTCCTGGATGCTTACCGAGAAATCGGGCGACTTACCCTCGACCAGGGCATCCGCATCCGGGTCGAATCTCACGCACACTCCTAACTGCCCCTGACCATCGGCAGCTTTCAAACTGATCCAGTAAATTTTACTGGCCGTGCCTCCAATACTCACCTGTACGTTGCTATCGTCATCAGTAAACGAGACGGTTTGCACACCATTCGCGTCCAGGCTGAAGGCACCCGAAGCGATATCACCCACTATTGTATCAGTAGTTTCAAAGGTGTTGTCTCCATCGTCCAGACGCACTCGCAGGTTGGCAATGTACTGATTCGCCTGGGCTGTGGTCAATGCTGTGCTGCAATCCGAAGCTAACAGGTCAAGATCGAATCTGTTGAGTTCCAGGTCATGGTCGCCAAAAATGCCGTTGTGATCAAAGACAACTTTGAGCACATCGTCCTCGCAGCCATCACAGATGAAGCTGGCGGAGGAAGTATCGGTTACGTCCAGCTCTGCATTGCCTCCGATGTTCTTGAAATACTGGTCCCGGGCCGATGTGAACACAGAGACCAGATCCGGGTCAGCATCTCCGTCGAAATCCCCTAATACAGATGCGTTCGTGTTCGTAGCGCTCCAGGAAGACATGTTGACCTGGGTAAATGTCCCATCTCCGTCCCCCATCCAGACTGTGTCCGTATTCCCGTAAATATTCACTACCAAATCCAGCTTGCCATCCAAATCTAGGTCACCCAGCGAAAGACAGCGTGTGTTCGTAGCTCCAGACCACCCAGGAGATCCTACTTGGGTAAACGTGCCATCCCCATCTCCCAACCAGACCGTGTCCTCGGCCCCGTCCAAGCCAACGACCAAGTCTAGCTTTCTATCGTTGTTTAAATCTCCCGTGGCAAGGGCGGGGGTATCGCTGGAGCCTGACCAACCCGGTGACATCACCTGGGTAAACGTGCCATCCCCATCCCCTGTCCAGACCGTGTCTACATCCCCATGGATACCTACAACCAGATCTAGGGTGCCATCGTTGTTCAGATCTCCCAGCGCCAGAGCACGTGTATTCGTTGAGCCTGACCAGCCAGGACTAGCTTCCTGGGTAAAGGTGCCATCACCGTCACCCAGCCAGACGGTGTCTGCACCGTTATCAATACCGATAACCAGATCAGACCTACCATCCTGGTTCAAATCTCCTAGTGCCAGTGCCCGCGTATCCGTTGCACCCGACCAACCTGGAGATTCCACCTGCGTGAAAGTTCCATCACCATTTCCGAGCCAAACGGTATCCGCGGCGCCATCAAGTCCTATCACCAGATCAAACTTTCCATCATTGTTCAAGTCACCCAGCACCAGGGCGCGTGTGTTCGTCGAACCTGACCACCCGGGATTGTTGACCTGAGTGAATGTACCATCCCCGTTACTCATCCAAACCGTGTTTACGGCGCTATCGCGGCCAATAACCAAATCCTTCTTCCCATCGTTGTTAAGGTCACCTGCTACTACGGTGCGGGAATCATCACTTGAGGAAGATATGTTCATGCCGCCAAGAAAGTATGCATTGCGATGCACAAGTGTGTTGGGCCAAACCGCGACTTCGTAGCTTGACCCTTCTTCTCTTCCAGTAGCTATATCTGTGTCACCGTCATTGTCCAGGTCACCAACTGCTACAACTCTTAATCCTTTCCCCGTTTCCGTGCCAATTGCTATTTCAGTGAATGACCAATCAAAAGTTGTTTCCGCGTTGTTCTCCCAAACAGTCAATTTGCCGTCCCCACTGGCCCCTCCCGCGTCGGTGACTACAGCGATGTCTAAATACCCATTATTATTTAAATCTGCCAGAACAAGGGACTCCACACCATCCCCCGTGCCTACATTACGACGCACAAAAGACCAACCACCCGTTGCTTCCCACACAACAATTTCTACGTCTGACCCACTTGATGCCCCTGAAATTAAGTCGAAATCCCCGTCACGGTCAATATCTCCACATGCAACAGAATAAACGGATCCTCCTCCGGGATGGCTGCCCACACTTCGCTCAGTAAACGTCCAGACTGAGCTATCGTAATTGTTCTCCCAGGCAGTGACCTCGTCCCCACTGACATCCTGATAACCAACCACAATATCCAGCCAACCATCGGAGTCCAGATCACAGAAAGCCAGGCTGTTGATATTTTCAGCAATGTTCTGAATGTTGTGTCCGGTCCATGCCTGATCAAAGGGATTGGTATCCGCTGGCGTCCAGGGATTTTCCCATACGATAAGTTCGTAAATTACCCCGCTGTCTTTATCACTTCCAGAAACGATATCCTGGTCTCCGTCTCGATCCACATCTACAACCAACAATGACTGAATATCTCCTGCGCCTGAACCAATAATCTGACTGACGCTCCATGTACCTGAAAACGGAGAACCATCATTCTGCCAGATAATCACGTTATTGTTCGCATCTCCGGAAACAACATCTGGATTGCCATCCTTATCTAAGTCACCCACAGCTACTGCAGGTACAGTTGCTGTACTATCCCGAAGGTCATTATCCGACCACGTTCCTGAAAAAGGTGAACCATCATTTTGACGTGCACTTAATTCATGGTTACCAGTATTACTGCCTGAGATGAGATCAAGGTCACCATCATTATCCAAATCGCTAAACACGATAGCGTTCACATGGTTGGTTCCCTGCTCCACATCGTTTTTATTACCAAACACGATGCTCGTTCCACTAATAGGAGGGGTTGCCACGACCGGCGTTATACACATCATCAGCATTGATACAGCCAACACAATACTGATCACCCAATAGAACTTGTTTATCCGCCACTTTTTGTCCATCTCCCACCTCCAGATGTCCGAATGTGAAATTAAAACCGCTCAAATCCCTAATGGTGTGGTTCTATTGTCTCACCACCCAGACTACCTATAATAAAAAATTACCCAATCCAATTATAGATAAACATCAGACGGAAAACAAGTGCCTTCGGGGAGGAATACTGACAGGGATTTTCCAGCCAAATTGGAACTCGATTATCTTAATTTCCCACCCGGAGAGTCGAGGCGAAGCACATCCTGAGGGGTTATATCTACACAAGCAGAGCGGCGAATTCGCCCTCATCAACATGGCAGCACATCCATAAGTCAAGAAACATCGAAATTAATCTCTCCGTACTTGCTCTACGATCGTTATGAAACCTGCCGCCCACTAGTTCAGGAGGAACGGCAGTTATGATCAAAATCGTTACCGACAGTACCTGCAACCTGACAGAGGAGACCCTCAAGCAATATGACATTCGCGTCGCCCCTATAGCCATACAATTTGGCGACAACACCTACGAAGAAGAAATAAACATCAATCGCGATCTCTTCTACCAAAAAATCGAGGAAATGGGCATTCTCCCCACCACCTCCCAACCCACGCCTGCCTGGTTTGCCAGGTTCTATCGTGAACTCTCCGAGCAAGGCCACTCCATCCTCGTCATCACCATAACCAGTAAACACAGCGGCACGTACGATTCTGCTGTCTTGGGAAAATCTATGGTGCCCGGGGCTGATGTCGAGATTTTTGACTCTTTGAGTATTTCACTGGGAACGGGCTGGATGGTGTTAGAAGCGGCTCGCATGATCGAGAAAGGTCACAATCGAGAGAGCGTATTGAGGCGTCTGAAAGAAATCCGTGACCGAATCTACCTTTACCTCACACCCGCAACCCTGAAATACCTTCAAATGAGCGGAAGGGTGGGTAGATTACAGTTCGCCATAGGCTCTTTGGTTAACCTCAAGCCGGTCATCGCGGTTGAAAATGGCGTCTTAGAAGCCATTGAAAACGTTCGGACGCGGGGGAAGGCCGTGAAACGGCTGGTTGATCTCATGGAAGAAAAGGTCGGCACTACCGATGCGGTCAATGTAGGCGTCATACACGCCAGAGTGCCCGAGGAAGGTCAAGATCTGTTGGAGCAAGTCCAGTCCAGACTTGATTGTAAAGAAACCCTTGTCGCTGACCTGGTATCCTCATTAGCAGTTCACGGCGGACCGGGTGTTCTGGGTTTGGTCGCTTATCGCGCATAATTGATACAGAGCCGTCGGAAGGAACTCGATGGCTCTGCCTTTAATCCTACTTTTTTTGCTTAGGGCTCGCATTGCCTGTTTCCTACCCCATGGCGGTTAGAACCGACCCTTCACCTGCTTCAATAAATCCTCTAATTTCATTGCAGCCAGTGAGGTGAGAGACAAATCCACCTCATCGAATATCAATTGGGCCGTTATGGGGTTCGGCACCGCCACACAGAACAAGCCGGCGCGTTTGGCAGCCAGTACTCCGTTGGGTGAATCTTCAAATGCAATGGCCTCCCTCGCAGTGATTTCCAAACCTTCCAACACAGATAAAAACAAGGCCGGGTCTGGTTTGGTGCGCTCCACATCCTCCGCTGTACGAACGACTGCAAATTGATCAAACAACCCAATCCGCTTCAAGTGACCTTCCACCCAAGCACGATCTGAACTGGAAGCGATTCCCAACCTCAAACTCAATTGTTGGGCCGTGTTCAGGTAGTCCATAACACCCGGCAACAGAGGTTGCTCAGCAGTCAATTCCCATTCTCGATCCCATTGCTGGACACGTAAAGCCTCCCTATCCAACGTTCTTCCGGCTAAATCCTCCAGATATGTCATCGGGTCAAAGTGCGAGGCGCCCGTCCCCCCTACAATCTCTCCCCATTTTTCCATGGGTAGATCAAAACCATACGAACGATACAGCTCCCGCCAGGCCAGATAACTCGGCGTTTCGGTATCTAATATCAGCCCATCAAAGTCGAAAATCAGCGATCGAATTGACAAAGAATGCATTTACTCCTCTAAAGCAGATTCAACTCATTAGTGCAACAGCATTCCCAAACAGGCGTATTGAAATCCAGCCAATCGGTTGCCCTCCCATGAGCATGAAGTATAGCTGAAGGAAAACGACTTCATGCTATACTACGGCACAGGAGACCTCATGAGCGATATACACTCATTCAAAGCCATTATTGAGGACGCCGGAAGGGGTGGTGCCTTCGTCACGGTCCCCTTTGACGCTGAGCAGGTATTTGGGAAAAAGCGCGTTAAGGTCAAGGCGACCATTGACGGCGAGGCATATCGAGGCACATTGGTGCGCATGGGGACACCCTCTCACATCCTCATTGTACTCAAAGACATCCGAACCAAAATTGGTAAAACGATCGGTGATGAGGTAGAGGTAACTCTCCAGGAAGACACCGAGCAGCGGATAGTTCGAGTCCCATCAGACCTGCAACAGGCACTGGCAAAGCACCCACAAGCGCAAGCCACCTTCCAGCATCTCTCATATACACACAAGAAGGAATACGTGAATTGGCTTAACGAAGCTAAACGCGAAGAGACGCGACGCAAACGTATTGCTCGAGCGATTGAGATGCTTCAGGAGGGCAGGAAAGGGTGGTAATTCAACTCCACACTGACAATCCCCTTTAAAATAACCTCAACACCGCATCCGCTGCCCATCCAAACAGGGGGGCCGAAACCAGACTCAACACAACCGTACCAACAGCAGCAGCAACAGTAGTCAGCTTTAGCCAGGCTTCACTGCGAACCTCTGGCTCCCCCTCGCGCATGTACATGATGACCACCACTCGCAGATAGTAGTACGCGGAAATCAGCGAGGTCAGCACACCAACCAAAGCCAAATATACAAAGCCACCATCTATAACGATGCGGAAAAGGTAAAACTTGCCCACAAAACCCAAGGTTGGAGGCACACCGGTAAAGGAGAGCATAAACACCGCCATCGCAGCCGCCAGGCTGGGATGTGAACGTCCCAAACCAGCGTAATCATCCAGAGATAACCCCAGGTTGCCCTTCCTCTCCAGGGCGATAACTACAGCCCAGGCCCCAAAGCTGGTGACAGCAAAGGCCAACAGATAGAACAAACCTGCTGCCACAGAGGAAGCAGTTACCTCCTGTATCCCAAAGGGTACGAATGCCATCAGGATATAACCTGCATGGGCAATGCTGGAATAAGCCAACATACGTTTGATATTCTGCTGAGCAATGGCAATGATGTTTCCAACCACCATAGAAAGCGCAGCGACACCCCACAGCACGGGTGTCAATTCATTTGCCTGAGCAGGAAAAGCAACCACAAACACCCGCAACAGAGCAGCAAAGCCACCTGCCTTGGCTCCAACAGCCATGAAGCCGGTAACAGCGGAAGGAGCTCCCTGATATACATCTGGGGTCCACATGTGGAAGGGTACCGCGGCAACCTTGAAACCCAAACCAACCAGGATTAACCCCGCTCCCGCAACTAATAATGTCAGATTCGTCGTTTCCGCAGATATTGCCGCCACAACTCCTTCCAGGGAGGTGGTACCAGTGGCGCCAAAGACCAAAGCTACCCCATAGACTACAAATCCGGCCGCGAATGCTCCCAGTAGGAAGTACTTCAGGGCAGCTTCCTCAGATTCGGGTTGGGGACGAGCGAAACCTGCTAAGATATACAAGGGAATAGAGAGTAACTCTAGGGCCAAAAAGACTACAATCAGATCAGCCGCCATTGCCATCAACATCATACCGCTGATAGAAAACAGCAATAGGGCATAATATTCCCCCCGTTCAAGCCCCATACGCTTGAGGTAATCATAAGCCAACGCCACCCCTGCCAGACCGCTGAAGATGAAAAGACCATTGAGAAAACGGGCAAATCCATCCACAACCAACATACCGCTGAAGGCCACCTTATCTGGGTTGGGTAGACCCAGAGTTAAACCTAAAGCAATCACCAATCCAACCGCTGCTAACAGGGCACCCACACCTTTGCGTTTGGCTGGGATAGCGAAATCCATCAACAAAAGGAAGCACGCCCAAACGACCAGGAACAGCAGGGGGACAACGGCTAATAAATCCTTTACCATAAGCGACCTCACGCCTAATGCATAGCTACGGCTGCGGTCTGCAGGATATTCACTAAACGATCAACCGCAGGCCCCATCAAGGTGAAGAACGGTTTAGGGTACAGACCAATCCAAAAGATGAACACTATGATAGGTGCTAAGGTAACGATCTCACGCCAATTCAAATCGCTCAGCTTGCGGTTTTCTTCTTTATCCAGCGGCCCCAAGAACAACTTCTGGAACATGAAAAGGATATAAACAGCAGCCAAAATCACACCGATAGCTGCAAGCCCTGCATACCAGGGTGAACCGATGGCTGGCGACCCAAAAGCCCCCAACAGGATGGTAAATTCACCCACAAAGCCATTCAACCCAGGTAAACCCATCGAAGAGAGGGCCACAATTAACGACAAAGCCCCATACACTGGCATTACTTTCCACAATCCACCAAAGGCATCCATATCCCGCGTGTGACGTCGTTCATAGATCATACCCACGATGATAAACAATGCACCCGTGCTCAACCCGTGGTTGACCATTTGCAAGATTCCCCCTTGAATGCCCTGTGGGTTGATGGCAAACAGACCGAGAATCACAAAACCCAGGTGACTCACGGAGGAATAAGCCACCAACTTCTTTACATCCTTTTGAGGATAGGAAACGGCCGCGCCGTATAAAATACCGATTATCGCTAACAACGCAATGGGAGGAGCTAATTGTACGGAAGCTTGGGGGAATAGCGGCAAGTTGAAGCGCAGGAAACCGTAGGTTCCCATTTTTAGCAGGACACCCGCCAGGATGACCGAACCGGCCGTGGGTGCTTCCACGTGGGCATCGGGCAACCAGGAGTGCAGCGGCCACATGGGTACTTTGATGGCAAAAGCAGCGGCAAATGCCAGGAACAACCAGACCTGCAGATCAGCAGGAATATTACCTTTAGCCACCAATTCCGGTAAGGAGAAAGTGCCCTGGTTAATTCCCAACCACAGGATGGCAAGCAGCATAAGTATAGACCCCGCCATCGTATAGAGGAAGAACTTGATAGCCGCGTACATGCGGCTCGGCCCACCCCAGATGCCAATCAAAAAGTACATCGGCACTAGGGTGAACTCCCAGAAGATGTAGAAAAGGAACAAATCCTGTGCCAGAAATACACCCACCATGCCCACTTCCAGCAACAGAAAGAAAAGCATGAACTCCTTCACACGCTCGGTAATCGCTGTCCATGTTGATAGAATAGATAGTGGGGTCAGGAATGTCGTCAGGAGCAGGAGCAAAATGCTCAATCCATCCACCGCCAAAATATAGCGGATATTCCAACCTGCTACCTGGATCCAGGGAAGTTCGACCATCAACTGCATGTCTGGGACGGCAGGATTGAAAAGGGACAGCACCCACAACGAAATCCCGAAAGTGATAGTCGAGGTGATAACTGCCACCCAGCGGATAGCGTTTTCCTGTTCTCTCCTCAACAACAATATCAACAATATTCCCAACAGGGGAAAGAATGTAACCAGGGTAAGGGGGTCAAGGGGAAAGTTCATAGCCAGTCATCCTCCGTTACACGTTGTAACGTCCAACCTAACGTTCATCGGTTATCGTAAAACCAGATAACCTAAGATAACAACCACACCCACAAACACCGACAGGGCATAGTTGCGAACAAATCCAGTTTGAAGCAAGCGAAGCGAGGCAGCCAACCGCTTAGTAAGGTTCGCCAGTCCGTTGGCTGTAGCGTCAATCACGCCCAAATCTACCGGCAGCGCCAGGAAGCGTGATAACGCCTTATATGTTCCAGCAATCACCACATCGTGGAACCAGTCATGCCAGAAGCGCCAATCCACCACGTCTGCCAGAAAACGGGCAAAAGCAATGTACGGGTTCAGGATGATCGTCCAATACAGCTCATCCACCCACCATTTGTTCTCCATAACGATGAAAACAGGGCCAAATATCCGTCTGAGCGGATCAGGCTGCCCTACGGTGAGTGTCTTCCGTCCATACAACAACCAAGCAGCAAAAATTGCCACGAACGCTAACAGTGTAGAAGTCAGTGCCACAACAAGGTTGAATTCGCCCGCGTGGATATGTACATCGAAGTGCTCATAGGTATGTTGTAGCCAGTGAGTAAATGTGTGCACACCTGGCAGGTTCAACAAACCACCAATAACCGAGAGCAGCGCCAGCGCTACCAACGGAACGATGATGATCAAGGGGCTTTCTTCGGCGTGGGCAGAAGCCTCATGGCGGGCTTTGCCGAAGAAGACCATCCAGACCTGGCGCCCCATATAGAAGGCGGTAAAGAAAGCCGCAATCACCAACAGGATATACACCGTCGAATTCAACAGGTTTGCCTCGGCCAAAATTTCATCCTTCGAGAAGAACCCGGCAAAAGGCGGGATCCCCGCCAGAGTCACCGCGCCGATTAAATAGACCCAGAAGGTAATGGGCATTTTCTCCTTCAAGCCACCCATATTCCGCATGTCGCCAGGGTCAAACACCTCCTCCGAGTGGTTGTGCCCACTGCGATGGCCGTGAGCCAGGTGGTGATGACCACGTTCGAGTCCTAAAATCACCGACCCGGCCGAAAGGAAGAGCAATGCTTTGAAGAAAGCATGCGTGACCAGGTGAAACATCCCTGCGACGAAAGCGCCCATACCAACCGCCGCCACCATAAAACCTAACTGGCTGATCGTCGAGTAAGCCAACACTTTCTTCATGTCATACTGCCCCGCGGCGATGGTCGCGGCAAACAACGCGGTTGCCCCTCCCACCAAAGCAACTGCAGCCTGGGCCACTGGCTCATGGATGTATAACGGTGCGGAGCGCGCTACCAGATACACACCTGCAGTGACCATCGTGGCCGCATGGATCAGAGCAGAAACCGGTGTTGGACCTGCCATGGCGTCCGGCAGCCAGACGTACAGGGGAAGTTGTGCAGATTTCCCTGTAACGCCCAACAACATAAAAAGCGTGATAGCAAGAATGACACTCGGTTGTGCCTGGGCAACATGGGGAGCCATTTCAAAGACTTCTTTAAAAGCCACGGTGCCAAATGTCCAGAACATGATGAAACCGGCGATCAGGAAACCGAAGTCGCCAATGCGGTTAGTGACAAACGCCTTTTTGCCTGCTACCGCATTCGCAGTGCTATCGCGTCCCAGGGTATCTTTGTCGTACCAGAACCCGATGAGCAGGTAGGAACACAACCCAACTCCCTCCCAACCGACGAAAAGCATCAAGTAGTTATCACCGCTCACCAGAATCATCATCGCCAGGATAAACAGGTTAAAGAACACAAAGAAACGGCGATAGCGACCCGGATCGTTTTTGAAGCGGACATCTTCGTGCATGTAGCCGATGGCGTATATATGGATGAGTGTACCTACACCGGCCACGACCAGCATCATGGTCACCGCCAGGGTATCCACACGGATGGCCCAGCGCAGGTTCAGCTCACCAATCGTGATCCAATCCGCTATGGGAACGGTGGTCCCTTCGGGATGAGCCACCAGTGTGAGTGCCATGAGCACGCTAATCACAAAGGACAAACCCGAGGCACTACTGGCTACCCAACCGATGGCTCTCTCTCGCATGCGCCCACCAAAGATGAGATTGACCAACAACCCAATGAGTGGGAAGAAAAGAACCCAGGGTGCTAGAGAGAAGAGATCCTGCCCGTTTGTTACGATTTCGCTAAATACCATAGCTTTACTCTCTGTTTGTAAATTGGTAATCAGTAGACCAGCAAACCTGAGAATAGCCGATTATCTATATCTCTGGTTCGCCGGTTTCCTGTCTACCTATTCTCTACTCATCCTTTTAAACTGCTCATCTGATCCACATCAATACTGTGTTTCGTGCGGAAGATGGTGACAATCAGGGCTAAACCGACTGCCACCTCCGCTGCCGCGACGGTCATCACAAAGAACACAAAGAGCTGACCACTCAACGCCTGGTACATGTGTGCAAAAGCTATAAACAACAGATTGGCAGCATTCAGCATCAGTTCAACAGACATGAAAATCACGATGGCATTTCGACGGACAAGCACGCCCAATGCCCCAATGGTGAACAACACCGCTGAAAGAGCTATGTAATATGAAATCGGAAGCATATCATCCCTCCAAATTGCCCAGGGGAGGTCCCCATTAGCACTTTGGCTTATTCACTCTTACCTTTCTCACGCTTGGTAAGCACAACTGCGCCGATCATGGCAACTAGCAACAAAACAGACGTCACTTCAAAGGGGATGAGGTACTTGTTGAACAATAACGCTCCCACCTCAGCCGGGGAGCCAAATTGAGCTGGTAGAGTGACGACTTCAGCCCACACCACGCCGCGAGAAAACAACAAATAACCAGTCTCGGCCAACAAGACCAAAGCCAAAAAAATAGCCAGAGGACGCTGCCACACCAAGGCTGAGCGACCAGCCAGCCGTTCGGCGCCCAATAACATGATAACAAACAAGAACAGCACCATGATCGCCCCGGCATAGACTGTGATCTGTATCATGGCTATGAACGGTGCACCTAACATCAAGTAAAAAATAGCTACCGTGATGAAGTTCAATACCAAATACAATGCCGCATATATTGCATTCTTGCTGAGCAACAGACCCATCGCAGAAACCACAGCCACGAAAGCTAATATGAGGAACAAAATAAAATCAGGGGTCATATGTGAGTCTCCAGTCACTAGTCTGTTGGATCAGACATCTCCGGAATGGATTTGGTGAATAAGCCTGCTTCCACCATTTGCGGCGTTGGCAAGACACCTGCGGATACCGGCTCCAGCAACATCTCCTTGGGATATATAGCCTGTGTCCTGCTCTCGAAAGATAGCTCGTAATTGTCTGCCAATACAATTGCTTCTGTCGGACAGGCATCCTCACAGAAACCACAGAAAATGCACCGTAACAGGTTAATCTCATACGTACTGGCGAAGCGCTCACCTGGAGAGTAACGTTCCTCATCCGTGTTCTCAGCCGCTTCGACAAAGATAGCATTCGACGGGCAGGCTGCTGCACATAGCGCACACCCGATGCACTTCTCCAGACCGTTATCGTAACGTTTCAGCACATGCCGCCCACGAAAACGTCTGCGCACCGGTCGTTTCACTTCTGGATATTGAATGGTTACCGGTCTTTCAAACATAGACCGGAAGGTCATCCACAGACCTTTGACCAGGCCAATAATCGCATTGAACATACCTGTCAGCCTCCCAACCAGAGCACAAGGGCTGCGGTTAAAAATGCATTCACCAAAGCAGCAGGCAATAGTATCTTCCAACCAAACGCCATCAGACGATCGTAACGAATACGTGGCCATGTGGCACGCACCCAAATCATCCCGAACAATAAGATGAGAATCTTTACGAACAGATAAATTGGCCCCAACCAGGGGAAAGTATCCACAAAGGGACCACGAAAACCGCCGAAGAACAACGTCGCTGCCATGGCACTGACCGCAATCATCTTGATGTACTCAGCCATGAAGAACAAAGCGAACTTCATACCGGAATATTCCGTATGGTAGCCTGCCGTTAGCTCTTGCTCGGCCTCAGGCATATCGAATGGGGCACGGTTGACTTCCGCCAAGCTAGCGATCAGAAAGATCAACACACCCAGGGGCTGATAAACCACGAACCAAATCCCTTTTTGGGCGTTGACAATATCCACTAAACTCATCGAGTTGGCTAACAGAATCGGACCTACAAAAGACAATCCGAGAGCCAATTCATAGCTGATCATCTGCGCTGATGAACGCAGCCCTCCTAACAAAGCGTACTTATTATTTGATGACCACCCAGCCAATACAATGCCATACACAGAGATGGAGGTCACAGCCATCAAGTACAGCACTGCCACGTTGACATTCGCCAGGCTCAGGGGGATTTCCCTACCCAAGATGGTCAGCGTCTCCCCCCAGGGTATCACCGCCCAAACGATGAGCGCTGGCAACACGGTAATGATTGGGGATAATAAAAAGAGAAACTTGTCGGCCTGGGCAGGGATCAACTCCTCTTTGAAAATCAACTTCAACCCATCAGCTACCGGTTGAAACCAACCGCCGGGGCCAGCCCGGTTTGGCCCAATGCGCACCTGTATCCGCGCCAAAGCTCTCCTCTCGTAAAAAGTCAGATAAGCAAAACCCGCTATCCCAAACAAGAGGATAATTACGGATTTGATCACCCATTCCACAATCAAGGCAATATCCATAGCCACCTCATTCACGGTGAGACCCAACGACCAGGAGTTTCATAACGGATGTATGCCTGGTCTGACATCTCAAGACGTTATAACCTCCTTAGGTTTGATCTCGATGTACATGGGCTCAAAGATAGGTAGACCCTGGCTGCGAGGGACGAGAACCACGCCCAGGGGTACCGTATCATCAATCCGGGCACGCAGATTAACGGTCACCTCATTGAGGCTGACACACACTTCCAGGTCATCTCGTACGCTCAAACGGGTCGCGTCGCTCGGGTGCAAGAGCAGAAGAGGCTCCGGGATACGTGGTCGCAGAACCAGGGAGGGCATCACCAACCGTCCCTGATCGTACAACCTGGTCACTGGCACAGCCAAAAATCCTTTATGCTCACCTCTCCCTCCTGACGTTTCTACAATTTCATGGGGATGTATCTCTGCACCACGCTGAGCAGAGGGGACAAGCTGTACGCCCAGCCCCTGACGGTTCTCATAAGAAGTACCGCCGTAATAGGGTTTGATGCGTTCCATGAGTGGCCACTGCTCCACAACCTCAGCCAGTTTCAAATAATCCAGCCCGTTATAACCGGCAACCTGCTCGGCAATGTGCAGCATTACTTGTGAGGCGCTATCTCCCGGCAGCTTGACGTCCAACTTCCTGCCAAGCAAAGCGGCAATAGTATAATCGGCTTTCGTATCGCCCAGAGGTGGCAGGGCGGGATAGAAACGCTGCACCCTACGCTCACCAGAGGTATACGTTCCCTCGCGCTCAGCGAAAGATTGGGCAGGCAGCACCACATCCGCAAGTTCAGCGGTCTCGGTAAGGAAGAGGTCCTGCACCACGAAAAAGCCCGATTTGCACAAACTCTCTGCTAAAGAGGGGTTATCACCCACAGGGTCAGCTCCCACGATATAAACAGCACTCGCGGTTTGCAATTTAGCAGCCAGACCACTGATGGGACGAAAACCAAAATCCCAGGCTCCCTGCTCATTGGGGCTCGACCACACCCCAATCAGACCGTTGTTGGGGCGACCTATGTGGTTTGTTTTGATCAGAAGATTGGCACAGGCACGCGCCAGGTTTTCGGAGGCCGCCAGGTCCGTACCCTCGCTGCCATAAAACACAACGGCGTTCCTGGCCTTGGCGAAATCCCTAGCCGCCGGATTTTTCGCTCCTGTCAGCGATTGCACTGTTTTAGCTTCTGCGCCATACTCGTAGCGGATGGTATGCGAGGTATATCGCTCGGTTTTGGTCGGGCGCGGGTTGGCAACCAATAAAGTAGCGCCCCGCTCAGCAGCCTGCTTTACGCGCAACCACCAAAGAGGCGCCTCTTCTTCCAAATCACTGGCCACCACGAGAATAGCATCCCCTCTGCCCAATTCAGCCAGGTTAGTATTTTGACCAACCCCTACCTGCGCTACCAGGTCTCCGCCAGCCATAAACGAACATAAAACTTTTACGCCCCCTAAGGCATCGGTAAGCGCGCTGAGGTTATACAGGTCCTCGTTCGTCAGGTGACCTCCCACGAGGGTATGGAGACCTGCCCCAGCCCGGCGGAACTTCTCGGTTACCACATTTAACGCCTGTTTCCAACTGACAGGGGTTAGCTTTCCATTCTTGCGTACCAACGGGCGTGTCAGCCGTTCTCTGCTTCCAACGTAATGGTAGGCAAACCTTCCTTTATCGCAGATGAATATTTCGTTCACCCATTCGTTCTGCCGCGGCATGACCCGCTTGATGACAAAATTGCCGTTGGCCGTGGCTTCGCGTCGGGTATTTACAGTTATGTTGCAGCCCACGGGGCAATGCGGACAGATCGAGGCTGAAGACCTCATCTCCCAGGCACGAGCTCCAAAACGGAAATCGGTGGTGGTCAGAGCACCCACAGGACATATATCGGTGGTGTTTCCGGAGAAGTACGAATCAAAGCCGGGTTCAGAGCAGGTGAAAATTTCCAGGTCATGACCGCGATGGGTAAAGTGAATAACCGGGTCATCCACAATTTCAGATTGAAAACGCACACAACGACCACAACGAATGCAGCGCTCGCGATCCAGATAGATCAGGTCGCCAAGAGGCAGGTGCTTCTCCCGCCCTGTTTTTTCTGAAAATAAGAAACGGCTTTCCCCAGAACCATACACCATGGTTAAGTCCTGCAATGGACATTCACCCCCCTTATCACAAACCGGACAATCCAGAGGGTGAGTCGTCAGCAAAAATTCAAGGACATCCTTCCTGGCGCGTTGAACTTTCTCCGTGTTTGTGCGTACTACCATGCCCTCCGCTACGCACACCGTGCAAGCTGTCTCTAACTTAGGACCAAACTGTACCTTTGGAGACCCACCCGCTTCGAGAATTAGCTCACCCGTAGAACGGTCACGCATTGGGCGACCGATCTCCACCAAACACATGCGACACATCCCCGCGGGTTTAAGTTTGGGATGGTAACAGAAAACCGAAACATCAATGCCTGCCTTTTTGGCAGCATCCACAACCAATGTATTCTCGGAAACCACAATTTGCTTATCGTCAATCGTCAGGGTGACCTGATCAGTCATATACTTCTCCACTTACCTTCCGGTCAGGCTGAACTACCTGCAGATAGCGAGGGCAGGACCTTCTTCTCAAAATCGGTACGGAACCGTTCAATCCCGCTGATCACGGCTTCGACTGCGAATTCACCCAAGGCGCAGAAGCATTTACCTTGTATCTGATGTGCAACTTCGTTGAGCAAATCAACGTCCTCAATAGAAGCGCGGCCAGCCAAAATGCGATCGGAGATATGGCTCATCCAATTGTTTCCCTCGCGGCAAGGTGTACACTGGCCGCAGGACTCGTGTTTGAAAAAGTGAATCGTCTTGTTGATCAGCCAATCTATACTCACTGTTTCGTCAATCACGATAACAGATGCCGACCCTAATTGGGCCCCCAGATGGGGAACGGATTCGTAATCCATGGGTGTGTCCAAGGCCTCATCGTTTGCCACGATCAACGCCGAGGAAGCACCCGCAGCCATAATTGCCTTGATCTGTTTATCCTCAAGAATGCCTCCCCCGTGTTCAAAGATTAACTCACGGAAGGTTGTCCCCAGAGGCAGTTCATAATTCCCTGGCCGATTAACCCGCCCCGACAGGCAAAAAACCTTTGGACCGGCGCTTTTCTCTGTGCCAATTGAACGATACCAATCTGAACCATTGGTAATAATTGGAGGGACATTCGTCAAGGTTTCCACGTTATTCACCACCGTCGGTTTACCGTACAAACCGTACGATGGGGGAAACGGCGGACGCAAGCGCGGCCACCCGGGCTTGCCCTCCAGGGATTCCAGCAGGGCGGTCTCTTCCCCGCAGATATAGGCCCCTGCACCAAGATGGGTGTAGATACGTAGAGCATAATCACTTCCAAATAAATTTCCACCCAGAAACCCTCGAGCTTCTAATTCAGCAATGTGTTTGTCCAACTCGGCTGCCAGGGTATGAAATTCACCGCGCAGATAAATATATGCTGCGTTTGCTCCTACCGCGTAAGCACATATCGCCACACCTTCCAGAAACTGGAAAGGGTTGCCCTCCATGATCTCGCGGTCTTTGAAAGTGGCAGGTTCGGATTCATCCGCATTGGCTACTACGTAATGAGGCCAGTTTTGATTATCCATGAAGGACCATTTGAGGCCGGTGGGGAAACCCGCACCACCCCGCCCTCGCAATCCAGACGCCTTGACCACCTCGGTAACTTCGGATGGTTGCATGCTGGTCACAACCTGGCGGAAGGCAGCAAAACCGCCGTGCTTCAAATACACATCTAACCGGTTAATATCAGGAAGATCACGATGACGCAGAAGGATATGTGAGCTCATACTTTTGTCCCCCTTTGAGATTCGGGATTTGGCTTGCTTGCCCCTCCCTCCTGCTCTCGCCAGGTCTCGATCAAATCCAAGGCACTTTCAACCGTTTGGTTTTCGTGATACCTGACCCCACCGCTGTCCTGCACCTGGAACATGGGAGCTTTATCGCATCCTGCCAGGCACTTCACGGCTTCAACTGTGACCAAACCATCTTCGGTTGTCTCGCCGACCCGGATTCCCAGGTTCCTACACAGTTTCTCCAGGAACTCATCCGCCCCCCGCAGTGCGCAAGGCAAGTCATTGCACACCTGAATACGGTACTTACCACCCGGCTGCTGGTGATACAACATATAGAATCCCACCAGCGAGGCGACTTCAGTGAGTGATATACCCACGATTTCGCTCACATCCTGCATCATCGGCTTGGTAATATACCCTTCCTCACGCTGGGCTAAATACAGCAAGGGCATCACGGCCGAACGCTTGTGCTCCTGCGGGTATTTTTGCAGGATATGCTTGATTTCCTCAGGATACTTTGCGAGTAAAATATTCACCGATCCACATCTCCTAACACTATGTCCAAGCTGCCAATAATCGCTACCAGGTCAGCTACCAGGTGCCCTTTTGACAGTAGCGGGAGGGCTTGCAGGTTAGTAAACGAAGGAGTACGCCAGTGTACACGATATGGCTTTGGCGAACCATCCCCCTCCAGATACACACCCAACTCACCACGGGGTGACTCAACCGAAACAAACACCCCTCCGGCGGGTGCAGAGAAGCCTTCCGTCCATAGCTTGAAGTGGTGTATCAGAGCTTCCATACTGACACCTATCTCGGATCTTGGAGGAGGCACAAACTTTCGATTGTTACTACGTACAGGACCATTAGGCAGTATGTCTAACGCCTGACTGATAATCCGTAAGGACTGGCGCATTTCTTCAATCCGCACCTGGTAGCGTGCATAGACATCACCCTCTTTCTGTACGGGT
This sequence comes from Chloroflexota bacterium, assembly GCA_040758495.1. Classification (GTDB taxonomy): domain Bacteria; phylum Chloroflexota; class Anaerolineae; order Anaerolineales; family JBFLVL01; genus JBFLVL01. Next base: position 22,641 of record JBFLVL010000007.1, on the reverse strand, counting down.
ATGTCGAAATCATACTGCTCGTAACCAGAATAAGGATTGGTTTTGCGAACATCATAAGCCACCCCAGAACCGCGTAAGTTTGGCCCCGTTATTCCCCAACGGACAGCATCCTCGGCTGAGAGCACCCCTATTCCCCGGGTACGGTCAAGATACAGCGGGTTCTTGGTCAACAGGGCTTCATACTGATCAATACGTGGTGGTAAGAGTCCCACAAACTGCCGTACCGCATCTTCAAAGTCTATGGGTACATCACGCCACAAACCACCAGGTCGAATGTATGTGGTCATCATCCGCTGACCTGAGACCATCTCCAGAATGTCTAGTATGTATTCGCGCTCGCGGAAAGCGTAGAGGAAGACCGACATGGCAGCTAAGTCAAGCGACTGTGAACCCAACCAGACCAAATGGGAGGCAATCCGTTGCAACTCGGTAAGGATGACGCGTATGACCTGGGCTCTTGGAGGGACACCCAAATCCACCAATTTTTCAACAGCCAGACAGTACACCAGGGTGTTCCCTACAGTGTTAAGGTAATCTAGACGATCTGTCATCACTTCAGCCTGTTGGTAGTTCTTGGATTCCATGCTTTTTTCCACACCGGTGTGCAGGAATCCAATATCCGGGATACAGTTGACGACAGTCTCTCCGTCCAATTCCAGCAACAGACGTAAAACACCATGGGTACTGGGGTGCTGCGGCCCCATATTAAGCAGCATGGTCTCACCTTCAATAGCCCGTTCAGAGACCAGATGCTTCAATTCGTCCATAGTGATATCACGCAATTCAACCATACCATCCTCTTGGTTTAACGCTAAACGTAAAACATCCTCCACTATTTTTGGTAGTATGTTTTACGCTTTACTCCTTTGCATAGGGTTTGCGCGTGTCAATTTCTTGGGAATTAAAAGTAAATTGGACTTCTTCGTACCCTAAGGGATAGTCTTTCCGAAGGGGATGTCCCTCCCAATCGCGCGGCATAATAATTCGACGCAGGTCGGAATGTTGTTCAAATGTGATGCCGAACAAATCCCAAATTTCACGCTCCAGCCAGTTTGCGTTAGGAAACACTCCCTCAACTGTTGAAAGCGAGGGCGAGTTTCCATCCAATGGAACCAGCAAGCGCAATCTTTCCTTCATCATAGAAATGAGATGATAAACAATATGGAATCGGGGAGTCTGCTGAGGCCAATAGTCTATCGCGGTTTCATCTGTCAGCATGCAAAATCCAAACTCCTCGCGCAAAGCTCGACAAACCCCAACAATATCTTCCGATTTGACGTTAACTATCGTCTCACCCCGAAAGGTGTTAACCTGTACTTCAAAACGTCCTCGGAGAGCTTCTAGTGCAGTTGACAGTTTATCTTCCATAATTGTTCTCTCGTAAAATCAAACTGCTGAGCAGAGCCATTGCCTCCACTACGCCCATTTATCCAGACGTTCACACTTTACTTTCTCATAAAGGGTCAGGATACCATGGATAAGTCCCTCTGGTCTGGGCGGACACCCTGCCACATAGACATCTATCGGTATAACCTCATCCACCCCCTGAACAATGGCGTAGTTGTTGAAAATCCCACCACAAGAAGCACAATCACCCATTGCGATTGCCCACTTCGGATCGGGCATCTGATCGTACAAACGACGAAGCACGGGAGCCATTTTACGTGTGACTCGTCCAGCAACAATCATCAAATCGGACTGCCTGGGACTGGCGCGCATTAACTCCATACCAAAGCGGCTCATATCGTAATGGGATGCCTGAGCCGCCATCATTTCTATTGCACAACAAGCCAACCCAAACAACATGGGCCACATGGCCCGCGTGCGACCCCAGTTGATCGCCTGCTCGAGGGTTGTCGTCACCACACCCAAATTGCCCAGCCTCTGCTCTACTCCCATTCCAAAGCTCCTTTTTTCCAGACATACACATACCCAACCAGCAATATGGCAATGAAGATTAGCATCTCCACCAAACCAAAGAGGCCTAATTTCCGAAACACAACCGCCCAGGGGAAGATAAAAATTACCTCTATATCAAAGAGAATGAATAACACGGCGACCAGATAAAAATGCACTGGTGTGCGCCGCCGTCCCGGACCAATGGGCGTAATTCCCGACTCATAGGGCATGGCTTTCTTTGTTGAGGGACGTCGCGGACCAAAGGTATGTCCAAGGATAACTACTAACACCGCCAGGGCGGTGGCTAACACTATCAAAATAGCTATTGGCAAATACTCAATCAGCATGATATATCCTCACAGGTTCCAACGACCAGCCGAGTATATCACAGGCGGAAGTTCGTGTCAAATTTCACAAATGGAATACGTTTTTACATGATCTAGGATAAGCTCTCAGTGCCAAGTGGTAGTTCAGCTATGCTATACGCTGGGTCAGCCTATATAATCGCGCAGACCTCGACTGCGTGTGGGATGGCGTAACTTACGTAGAGCTTTTGCTTCTATCTGCCGAATGCGCTCACGAGTAATATTAAAGTAACGTCCTACTTCTTCCAACGTGTAGTTTCTACCATTAACCAAACCAAAGCGCAATTCAAGCACCTGACGCTCACGTTCCGTAAGCACAGACAGTGCATTTTGAACCTGCTCCCGCAGTGTCTCGCGCTCAGCGGCATCTACTGGTTTTATTGCTTCATGATCCTCAATCATGTCCCCCAGACGACTATCCTCCTCGCTGCCCACCGGACTCTCAAGGGAAACGGGTTCCTCAGCAAAGCGTAAAGTGCCGGCAACCCTGATGGCCGCTTGCCTTAATCGTTCTCGAACCAGGGGAGGTAACTGCGTGCCTTCCGCCTGTGAACGCAAGATCATCTGTACATCTTGAGGCTCAAGATACCCGTCCTCAATCGCCAACTCCTCATAGGTTGGTTCCCGACCTAACTGCTGGGTGAGCACACGTTGCAACCGCGTCAACCGATTAATGGATTCAAACAAATGCACAGGGATACGGATAGTGCGTGCCTGATCTGCAATAGAGCGGGTGATTGCCTGGCGTATCCACCATGTGGCGTAAGTGCTGAATTTATACCCTCGGGTAGGGTCAAATTTTCGTACCGCGCGTAGCAAACCCAAATTTCCCTCTTGGATCAAATCCAGGAAATTGTTGCCACGCCCGACATAGCGCTTGGCCACACTGACCACCAATCGCAAATTCCCACGGATGACCTCTTGCTGGGAAATCTCAGCTCTTTGGGAAATAGCCTTCATCTCCGCCTGTAATTCTTTGTTCCCAGGAAGATAGCGAGAAAAAGTACGAGGGGATGGTAAACTGGCACGCTTCTCCAGATAGGTTTCAAAACGTGCAATAACCTTGTCCGGAAACATATAAAAACCCACGAACACCATGAAGGCATTGCGAGCAACATCATTCCAGCGCATATCCTGTGTCCATGGGCCACTCTCTAAAAACGAGCGCAAGTAAGAGGGGCTTACTAATCGCCAGGTCTTGCGTAATTCCTTGGCTTCGAACAGCAAGTTGTGTAAATCGGGCGGGGCATAACCCAAGCGTTTTGTATCTTCAAGTACCCGCTTCCATGCAGTCTTCATATCCGCAAATATCGTTCGATACAGAGCAACAGGAAGAGGGACACCGGATCGGTCAAGGGTGGAGTGACGCAGATATTGGTCCATTCGGCGTTCGGCTTCCAAACGGGTAGCAAGCCAGAATTCCGAGTCCGCGTCCAATAATTCCACACGCCCGATTTCTTTGAGGTACAACTGAACCGGGTCACTGCCTATCCCATAGAGAAAATCGGCTGTATCAACGACCTCTGCCTCCGCAACCATCTCGTCAACTTCTTTAATGGAGTTGAGGTCACTAGCCGCAGGCTCTAGTTCCTCGTCAGGATCAAACAGTTCAGTGTCCACAACCTCATCGGGTTCAGGGGTATAGAAATCGGGCTCGGTTTCCTCAGTCATTTTCTTCCTGCTATCTGAAAGGTGTTTCACCGTTTGTGCCAGCTATTTAATACAGCACGGTGCTCATGACACTGCAAGGCCTGATCCAGAAGTGCCCTGGCTTGAAGATGCTTATTGAGCACCTCATGATAAGACCTGTCTTTCAACGCCCCAGATTGTTGCAGTTCTTCAATTAAATAACGTATCTCATTTAGCCTGTTATCAAGATTGCGCCGTCGTATGTGGATGAGGTTCAAAAGCAGATCGTCCAGTACATGTTCGAGGTTGGCGTCCACTTTCTCAGAACTGGCAAGAATATTATCTGCAGGTCCCATCAGGTCTAACGGCAAATGATCCAGGAGATACTGAAGGGGTTCCATCTGGTCTTGAGCCAGTGACTCCTGAATTAGTTCCACAATCAGACGATGTTCAGTGTGCTGAAAGTCATCAGGGGTTAAACGAGCCAGGTCACTCTCCAGTAACGCCCGATCAATCCGATAAAGTAACGATGGGTGACGTATGAGCACACCCACACAATACGTTTCCATTGCCAGAGATGAGGGAACAGAAACCGGTTCACGGCGCGTTTCCTCCTCCCTGGGCATGGCGGGTTGTCTTCGACGTCTCGGTAAACGAGATTGAGCATCTACAATCAACGAACGGATGTCAACTTGCAGAAGACGAGATAAACGTTGCTGGTAGGTATCACGTTCAATGGCGCTGGGAAGATCATTGATTAACGGGAGGACCTGTGAGGCCACTTCCTGTTTTGCTTTGGGGTCCTCCAAATCGCGATTAGCAGCCAGGGTATCCATTACATGTGCCACAATTGGCTTGGCTGTCTCAACCAGACGTTGCCACTCTTCTGGGTACTTGTGGATCACTTCGTCTGGGTCCATTCCTTCTGGGAGTGTGGTCACCCGGATATCGGCTTTCAAGCGAGATTCATGGCGCAATAAACCCCGGGCATCAAACACCGGTTCCTCTTCTCGATCCATAGCCTGACGAGCAATCTGCAACCCCCGCATAGTGGCATTCACACCAGCCGCATCGGAATCCAGTGCCAAAACAATGCGTCGCGAGCGTCGCTTTAACAAACGAAGGTGATGTTCAGTAAGCGCAGTACCCATGGAGGAGACAACATTTTGAAAACCTGCCTGGTGCAACGAAATGACATCGAAATAGCCCTCAACAATTACTACCTGGTCTTCAGTACGGATGCTTTTGCTGGCGCGATCAAGGCCGTACAACAGGTTTCCCTTGTCAAATAATGCTGTCTGTGGGGAGTTGAGGTACTTGGGGACATCGTCAGGGTCCATCGCCCTGGCACCAAACCCGGTCATCCCCCCACGCGCATCCCGGATGGGAATCATCACCCGGTGGCGAAAGCGATCATAGAATCCACCGCTATCCCTCTCGGAAACCAAACCGGCTGAAAGTAAATCCTCACCTTCAAAACCCTTATTTTTGAAATACTGAAGGGTCGCTTCCCACGAATCGGGCGCATATCCCAACCCGAACCCTTCTATGGTATCGTCGCTCAACCCGCGTTCCTCATATAAATAGGCTAGTGCTTTTTCACCCCCTGCTGTATTCAACAAGCAATGACGATAGAATGTCACCGCGTCTTCTAACAAGATACGCAGGTGTTCGTGTTCCTCTTTCTTCTCTTCTTCCTCGGGAGTCAGTGGTTGTAACTGCACTCCAGCACGTTCAGCTAAACGGCGCAAAGCCTCAACAAAATCCCACCCTTCTTTTTTCATCACAAAACCAAATATATCCCCTCCTTCATTACATTGACCAAAGCAACGCCAGGTACCTGTCTCGGGAAAGACAGCAAAAGCAGGAGTACGCACGTTGGGATGAAAAGGACAAAATCCGGTGTAATTCTTACCCGAACGTCGCAATTGAACCGTTTCTGAGACCAGGTCTACAATATCGATCCGGGATTTTATCTCATCTATCGTGCTCATCAGTATTTCATAAGGGTGGTTTTACCCAACGCTATCTCACCGAAGATTGCCCTCGCGGCCTCTCCAGAAGTTTCATTGTTCACTGTGATGCTTGAGTCTCACACCTATCGAACTCGGCAGCCCTCAGACGTTGCTCAAGCAAATCACGACCCGTCGTAGATGCCTATTGATTTCAGTACGCTCACTTGCTCAATTCAAGCAGGATTACTTATATTCCTGCCGATAAGCATCCAGGCAACTTTAACACGATATGCCCAACACACAGGCAAGTGAATTATAGGCGCGCTTAGGTGCTTTGACAATGACTCGCCTCAAAAATCCCCCTTTTCCCTGAGCGCAATTTAAAATCCCTCTAACCTGCTCATATCTGCAACCCCCTCAGCTAAGGCTGCAATCCTCTGGAGCATACCCAGGCGGTTATGTTGCAATACCTTGTCCTCAGCCATCACCAGAACATCGTCGAAGAACTGATTGATTACCGGTATCATGAGCACAATAGAATGCAGAAAATCGTCAACTGAGCCTGGCAGACGGTCCTTGCTTTCAACCTGTTGCAGCACTTCAAAAAGTTTCCTCTCGGTGGGTTCAACAAACGCGGATGTCTCAACTGGGTATATCTCTTCTTGATCCCTGGTGATGCGCACACAGCGGGAGTATTCCGGCAGGATGGTATGCCAATCATCACGGTTAACCCAGGCGGTAAGCTGCACCACCCCACGAGCAGCACGAGCAGGATTGTAGCCCTGACCAGCCAGAACAGCGTCAACCACATCATAACGATAACCCTGTTCGCGCAGGTGGTTGCGAAGACGCTCTACGATGAACGTCAGACAATCGGACCGAGTTTCTTGGGTAGAATCAACTGGCAGTTGATCAACGGCCATATCCAAGACATCTCGCAAATCCAATTCCAGGTCACATACGATGAGATTGATAACTATCCCCAATGCGGCTCTACGTTGAGCAAAGGGATCCTTAGCTCCACTGGGGGCCAGTCCAACGGTAAATAATCCAACCAGAGTATCCAAACGATCCGCCAAACCTACGAGCAAACCGGGCAATGTCTGGGGAGTGGTATCCCCTAAAAAACGGGGGAGGTAATGTTCATAAATGGCTGTGGCTACTTCCTCCGGTTCCCCAGAAGAAAAAGCATAGTAACGACCCATTATCCCCTGCAAGGAAGTCATATCTACAACCATTTGCGTGGCCAGGTCTGCCTTACATAATCTGGCTGCGCGAAGGGCAACCTCGGTCTCCCTGTTGTCAAGTCCCAGCCTGGGGGCAAGGACTGCCACCAGACGCTCAATCCGGCGGGTTTTATCTAACATTGAACCCAGGTCCTTCTGGAAAGTAAGCGTATCCAACCTGGGAAGATATGCTTCCAGTGGTAGCTTCTTATCATCATCCATGAAATAGACCGCATCAGCAAAACGAGCGTGAATGACAGCCTCGTTGCCGCGGGTGATTAATTCATATCCCTTTTCAGTACCCTGCCCCTCATAAGGCTTGTTAGCCACGGTGATGAAGTAAGGCAAGATTTTCCCCCCGCGCTCCACGGGGAAATATCGCTGATGCTTTTTCATCACGGCAATCAGCACCTCATCGGGCAGATCTAAATAATTTTGGGAGAAGGAACCTCTCAAGGCAGTAGGAGTCTCGACAAGATGGGTGACTTCGGTCAACAAATCAGGATCAGCAGATATTTCACCCTGCACTTCGTCCCCTAAGGCTTTTACCTGTCCTTCAATGCGAGCTTTACGTTCTGCCACATCCAGGAGGATGCCCTGAGCTTTCAGCTTGGCGAAATACTCAGCTGGATTAGATACCTGCATCTCTAATGGATCACAGGAGAGTAAACCGCGGGTGACGTTTGACGAGCGTAGACCTGCATACTCAAAAGGCACCACTTGGTCACCATGCAAGGCCAACAGCCAGCGTATTGGTCGAGAAAACGCCACGTTCGTGTGGTTCCAACGCATCGGTTTATCGAAACGCAAAGTGGCAATCAGGTCAGGCAAGGCCTCAGACAACACTTCACCTGCCGGGCGACCACTTGAGTGCACCACGGCCACGACATAACGCCCATCATCCACATCGCGAACGTCTAAATCCTCCACATTTACACCCCTCGAACGGGCAAAGCCCTCCGCAGCCTTTGTTGGTTTGCCAGCCTCATCATAAGCTCGGCTCGCCGGGGGACCTTTGAAAATTTGCTCTACATCCTCTTGTCGGGCACCCAGCTTCTCAACATAGATTACCAACCGACGAGGGGTAGCCATTACCCAGATTTCACCGTGGGCAAGCCGAAGCTCGGCTAATAAAAGCGGCACACGCTCACGTAGTTGCTCGAGGGCGGCCTCAATATCGGAAGGGGGAAGCTCCTCAGTACCAATCTCAAATAAAAAGTGGGCAGGAGCCTCTTTGAGGGGAATGGTTTGAATCCCAGTCCGTGTACTTTTCGTTTGAGCACTACGCAACGCAATTCCCTCTTCTTTCAACCAGGGAAATTCCAACCGTTGTCGCTGTTCTATGTATGCCTCAGCGACCCGACGGGATAAATCTCGTATACGTCCAAACAACGTCTGCCGTTCAGTCACCCCAATCGCGCCGCGGGTGTCGAGTACGTTGAAGGCATGGGAACACTTAAGCACATAATCATAAGCAGGAAGTATCAGCCCTCCGGCGAGAGCCGCCTCCGCCTCTGCCTCATAGAGGGCAAACATTTGGGTTAGTCGTTCTACTCCTGCCAGCTCAAATGCATACGTACTATAATCCCGCTCACTCTGCAGGTGCATATCTCCATACGTTAGTTGCTCCGTCCAATGAACCTCACCGAACTCCTGCACCTGCTGGGTAGCCATAGCGATCCGTTCCAACCCATACGTGAGTTCTACCGATACCGGATCAAGGGAAATGCCACCAGCTTGCTGAAAATAGGTGAACTGGGTTATCTCCAACCCATCTAACCAGACTTCCCAACCCAGGCCCCAGGCAGCCAGAGCAGGCTGTTCCCAGTTGTCCTCCACAAAGCGAATATCGTGCTGACGTGGATCAACTCCCAATGCTTCCAACGACTGCAGATACAGTTGCTGCGGATTGCCCGGATCTGGTTTGAGGATGACTTGAAATTGATAATGCTGATAAAAGCGGTTGGGGTTTTTGCCATAACGTCCATCGTCAGGACGAATGGAAGGTTCAACATAACCCACATTCCACGGCTCGGGGCCGAGCACGCGCAGGAAAGTCGCAGGGTTCATGGTGCCCGCGCCCATCTCAGCATGATAGGGCTGCCAGATAAGGCAACCACGCGCGGCCCAGAATGCCTGCAACTCCATGATAATAGATTGAAAATCCAAGGGACGGGTCATGATCTCAAATTATACTCGCTTAACCTAAAGTCTCAGGGGGCTAAGATTCAGAACCCCACCTTCAACCTTCACGCACACGACGAAGAAAGGAGGGGGTGTTTAGAGAACGTTCCAACAGATGGGTCAGGTAATAATGCATCAGATTTTCCATCTCAGTCTGGACAACCGATGGGATGGAGGCGCGCGAGGCGTCCTCAAAGGAGCTGCGTTGATAGTGCCGCAGGAACTTCAACGCGGACATTGAGATTGGTCGCCCATTCCTATCATCTCTTCCGCACTTTGGACAAAGCACCCCACCCTGCTCCGCAGAGAAGTACTGATCCTCAGCCCGAATCTCACTTTTACAACCCACACAACGGAACAACTGCGGGCGAAAACCCAGCAAATCCAACAAGCGGATTTCATAGTAGCGTATTATTAGGTTAAAGTCATCCATTACCGTTAAACGCCAGAGGGTGTCTTTCAACAGACGATATAAAGAGCGGTTCTCCCCTCCTTCAAAGGTAAAACGATCAAGCAGCTCAACAGCGTAAGATGCATTTCCGAAACGGATTAAGTCTTCTCGTAACGGTTGATAACCTTCTATCATCTCAGCTTGAGTGATAATATAGAGATCTTGACCGCGGCTCAAGAGCAATTTTGAGCACGAGAGCGGTTCTAAATGGCCTGCCTTCCGCGAAAGCAGCTTGCGTACCCCTTTGGCGACGGCGCGCAACTTTCCGTAGTTGGGAGTGAACAACGCCAAAATACGATCCGCCTCACCCAGATCAAAATGACGCAAAATTACTGCCTCGGTTTGCAAAGAACGTGGAGCTGTGGTCATAGGTTGTTGATAGCCGCGAGTGAAATCAAATACTTCAAAACTCTACCCAACTCTCAAATCACCTGGACCAAAAGCACCAGGTAATAAATCCCCCACGGTTGTTTCCTCTACCTGATCTCCCTCTACATCAGCAAACAGCACAATCGTACTTTTTCCAAACTCAGATAGCGCTTGACGGCAGGCACCACAGGAACTGCCAGCATTCTGGGTTACCACCGCAATGGCCACAAAACTGCGAGCTCCCTCTGAAACTGCTTTAAACAAAGCCACTCGCTCCGCACACATGGTTATGGGATAAGCAGCATTTTCAACATTAACACCCGTATAAATCTGACCAGAGGTAGCCAACAACGCCGCGCCTACCCGGTATTGTGAATACGGGGCATAAGCATAGTTACGGGCATCTCTTGCTGCGCGAATCAATTGAGTCCGTTGCTCATTCGTTAGCATCGTGAGGTTCCTTGACAATTTCTGGTGAAGAGGAAATTCTGGTAACGCGTACTTTGCGAATACGGCGCCCGGAGACCACTTCCACGGTCAAGAGTAGATCATCTACAACTACCTGTTCTCCGCCGGTTGGCACCCGACCAATACGACTATACAGAAAGCCACCCAGGGTGTCAGCTTCATCAGCCGGTAATTTGGTATTCATAAGCTGATTGAAATCGTCCAGGTCAAAACGTCCTTGAAAAATAAATTCGTCATCCGACAACTGTTGAAGGGCTTGTTCTTCCCTCAGATCATACTCATCCTGAATCTCACCAACAATCTCCTCAACAATATCCTCCAGCGTGACCAGTCCCGCCACACCACCATACTCGTCTATAACAATCGCCATGTGAAAGTGTTGAGCTTGCATTTCTGCCAGTAACTCATCCGCCCTCTTGGCCTCGGGCACAAAATAGGGAGGACGGATTAAATGTTCCAGCGATTCAATCTGCTGTCCCTCCTGCCAGACACGGAGCAAATCCCTGGCATACAGAAGCCCTTTAATATTGTCTATCGTCTCCTTGTAAACAGGTACACGTGAAAAACCCGACTTTAACAAAGCATTGACCGCCTCCATGAGCGGAGTGTCTATCTCTAACGCAACCATATCAATACGCGGTACCATAACCTCACGCGCCAATGTGTCCCTAAATCGGAAGATAGAAAATATCATCTTCTGCTTATCCTGCTCCAAAATCCCCTCTCCCTCTCCGGCAATTACCAGGTCCTTAAGCTCCGCCTCGATTTCCGTATTGCTGGGGGTGCGTGTAGATGGCGAATAGCTGACAAATGATAAAGCCAGTAAGGGAGTAAACAACCTGTACAACAGCGTAGCCATAGGAGTAAGGCGTAGCGCCCATAGTTCCTGTGATTGCATTACAGCTCCCTCGACGACCAACTCTATCAATGTGAGTGCCCAGCTCCCTAACAGGAGCACGCCAAGTGTTTTCGGCCACACAGTGCTGGTCGTCTTCCATGGGGCCAGCGCAACCAATAAACTTCCCATGACGAACACACGAAAAGCCATATGAGCCAGGCGTAACGCTGCATTTACCCGCGGCTGTTTACGGAGCAGCTCCAACGTGCGTCGAACCTGCCTCGGTTTCTCGTCTTCCATAGCAAATAGATGTGCCCTGCGCACGGTTCCCAGGCTCATCCGAGCAACCGAGAGGAGTAGATCTCCACCCAAAGCTACCACAATGACGATCAATATCAAATTTATCTCATTCACCGGAAATCAACTTTCGTATCGCCCGTGCAGGTACCCCCACTACTAAGTGATAAGGCTCAACATCTTTGGTCACCACCGACCCCGCACCTGTACGCGCTCCGTCTCCTAAACTAATGGGAGCGACCAACATGGTATCGCTACCAATGAAAACCCCCGCCCCGATCTTTGTTGGATGTTTACGCTCTCCATCGAAATTACAGGTTATCGTTCCTGCGCCAATATTCACATCAGGCCCAATGGTGGCATCACCAATGTAAGAAAAGTGCCCCATTTTAGTTCCCGGACCCAGATACGAACTCTTAACCTCCCCAAAGTTCCCCATGTGCACACCCCGCGCCAGATGAGCTCCAGACCGCAAGTGTGCGAAAGGCCCAATATTAACCTCGTCCTCTACAACTGCGTTTTCTAACACGGAGGCTAAAACCTTTACTCCATTTCCGATACGTGTATCGTGGACCAGCGTGTTGGGACCCAGTTCACAATCCTCGCCGATAGTTGTTTTTCCCAGGAGGTAGGTATTAGGCCATATGAAGGAATCTTGACCCACAGTTACCTCCGGCCCAATATATGTGGTCTGCGGATCCATAATGGTAACGCCTTCCAACATCAAACGACGATTTATGCGCTGACGCATCAATGCCTCGGCTTCTGCCAGGTGAACACGATTGTTGATACCAATAGCTTCAGTAGGGTCCTCCAAACACAACGCCTGAACCTTTATGCCCTCGGAAACCGCTTGGTAAATCAAATCCGTCAAATAGTATTCGCCCTTCGGAGAGATCCCTAGTTGAGGTAATGCTTCCCATAACCAATCACTGTCAAAACAATATGCGCCTACATTAAGCTCACGGATGTTCATCTGTTCTGGCGTGGCCTGGGCTTCCTCAACAATACACTGAACAAAACCTTGATCGTCTCGCACAACACGACCAAAACCGTGGGGGTCCTCAGTCTCAACCGTCAACATGGTGATAGGGTCGGGATTCGCTTTCTGGGCAGTTATGAGTCGTTGGTAAGTCTCGGATGTTAACAGCGGCATATCACCATTGGTAACCAGCACCAGATCTGTATTTCCTCTAAGCAAGGGTTTAACCTGAAGTACTGCATGACCAGTACCAAGTTGCTTTTCCTGAACCACCACACGTGCAGCCTCACCCAGTTTTTCCCGCACAGCATCTGCTTCATGTCCGATAACGAAGACGGGTTGTGTATTGGTAACCTCACGAACAGCTTCCAGAACATACAGCAACATCTCTCGACCCAGTAAAGGATGCAGCACTTTCGACAGCTTGGAATGCATGCGTTTTCCTTGACCTGCAGCTAGTACAACCCCGGTAACGTTCATTGATCCATCACTCCTGAAAACAAAAAAATGAGCGCCGCGTCGTCCGCATTCTCTACACGGGGCTCATCAATGAAAAAATATGTTTAGATAACGATTCTTCGTCTAACACGGATGTTGGTTACAACCAGAATTCTAGGCTGGGGCGCCCGGATTCGAACCAGGATCAACGGATCCAAAGTCCGCTGTGCTGCCATTGCACCACGCCCCAATAACTCGCCTGGGCAACCGAGCGCTCGGAATTGTAACATAAGGCTAAAGAAAATGGCAACGATTAAGTTTCAGATTCGGAGGGAGTAAGGCCAAGCTGCACGGCTTGATCATAGCTCAGTACATCTGCATTGAGCACTTCGCTTACACCCCCCTCTTCCTCAACCACCTTCTCCCAAAATTCTTCTGCCTCGTCCGATTTCACCCGCGCTGGGCCTTTGCGCCCGAGAAGCGCCTCCAACTCAGAGACAACCTCTTCCTGATCTACCACTTCTGATTCCTCTGGATAGACACCCAAAGGTGGTCGGCGCTGTTCGTGCAGTTGTAGTGGTACTCCTAACCTGGTGAGAATAGAGATAATATCTTGAGCCGTTGACTGAAGCTGCCTATTGACCTCCCCCATACGTTCAACAGGCACTTTGTTGCCCATCACTAGAAGTCCATAAGACTCCCCAACATGAGCAAAAAACAAGTCATATTTCTTGCCTCCAATGCTGAGGAAATTCTCCGGCATAGGTTGGTTCATTAAAATGGCCGCACGGCTGCTCGCATTAAATACAGTCATCAATGTAGGCATCAAAGCTGACTCCAAAGTGGCATCCGGCAAGTCACCCGCCTGTACCAGTATTTTTCCTCGAATGTCTAGCAACGCTGCGGAAAAAGCCTCTAATTTCCGACGTAAAACAGTCAAACACTCTGATATGCTCTGATGAGGCATGGGAGACTCTACCTCAATGACCTCAGCCGGCAAAACCGACGCAACAGCACCTAAAACGCGTTCAACCGTATCTAAAAAATCTGCGATCTCGATCGGCTTTAAGAAAAAAGCGTTCGCTCCAGCATCTGCAACTTGTCGACGCACCTCTGCATCAGACACTCCGGTAACCAATATCAACTTAAGATCAGGATTACGCTCCTTTAATCTCCGCATTAGCTCCAAACCAGAAATACCGGGTAGATGAACATCCGAAATCAATAAATCCAGGTGCTTCTTTCCCACCTCCAATAAAGCTTCCTCCCCCGACGGAACAGAAACCACCTCATAAGATTCGCCGAGCGTTTCTATGCCGCTCCTCAGCAAATGGGCAATATCCCAATCGTCATCCACTATGAGCACACGATACCCTGACATCTTGTTGAAATTCTATCACACCACACTTGCTAAGTTCAACAACCCTCCCATGCCATCTTATTCATCTATTCACCAACCTCTTTTTCTTTTGTCAAGCAGTGGCTGAAGGTCATAAAAATCCTCCCCTTTACATGTGAACCGGATCATTAAACACAACTCCCGAAGGCGCCCACCTCCGGGAGTGAAAAAAGACAAAGCAAGAATCACTCAACTCGCCAACAGGCTACCCAGTGACCAGGACTCACCTCTTTGAACTCAGGCTCCTCCATCGAACAGTGATCCATAGCTACCGGACAACGAGGATGAAAACGACAACCAGTGGGGGGATTCAACGGACTAGGTACATCCCCCTTAAGAATAATGCGTTCACGTTTGATACCCGGATCCGGAATTGGGATGGCTGACATCAGTGCTTGCGTGTAAGGTTGCAATGGATTCCGGTAAAGTTCATCACGCGGGGCCATCTCCACCAGCTTTCCCAGATACATTACCGCCACCCGGTCTGAGATGTGCTCCACCACACTCAGGTTATGAGCGATAAACATATAGGTTAGATCATAATCCCTTTGCAAATCCCTTAGTATGTTCAGCACTTGTGACTGAATGGAGACATCTAACGCTGAGACAGGCTCATCACAAACTATAAATTTTGGTCGCAACGCTAATGCGCGGGCAATTCCAATTCGTTGTCGTTGCCCTCCGGAGAATTCATGTGGGTAACGCCTGGAGTGATAATCTTCCAGACCTACACTGCGTAACATCTGTATAACCACATCAAAACGTTCTTTAGGTGAACCAACCCTATGTATCTTCAACCCTTCAGCAATCGACTCACCAATTGGCATGCGCGGATCCAGAGAAGCGAAAGGGTCCTGGAATATTATCTGCATGTTGCGTCGCATTGCTTTGAGCTCTCGCGGATTCAACTCAAAGACATCTACTCCATCAAATACCACACTACCTCCTGTGGGCTCTATCAGGCGCAACATCGTTCGACCCACGGTGGTCTTACCACAACCAGACTCGCCGACAAGCCCCAGCGTCTCTCCCTTTTTTATGAAAAAAGTAACATCATCTACGGCTTGAACCCAGGCAACTATGCGTTGCAATAAACCACCCCGCACGGGGAAATATTTAACCAGGTTCTTTACCTCGATCAAATTCGGTCTGCCATTGCTTTTTTGTGTTTCAGACATGTGTCTGCCTCTCAAACATCGAAGTTTATCATCGTTACCAGGAGTTTCAAGCCGGTTTCAACGGCGCTTTGTGATCTTTATAATCTTGATACAACCAACAGCGGACTGTGTGACCTGGGTAAATATTAATGATATCCGGTTCAACTTCCGTACAGATTGTCAACTGATTTTCTGCCCGTTCTCTACACCGAGGTGCAAAACGACAGCCAGGAGGCAAATCAATCAAGTTTGGCACCGATCCAGGGATGACATTCAACTTAGCCTTCACCTTTCCAAACACAGGAATGGAAGCGATCAAACCTAATGTGTAAGGATGTGTCGGCCTTTCAAAAATCGTTTTGATGTCCGTTTCCTCCACAATGCGTCCAGCGTACATCACCGCTACCCGGTCAGCCATCTCCGCGATCACTCCTAAATCGTGGGTAATTAAGATAACCGAAGTGCCCATTCGCTTGCGTAAACCCCTCATCAGGTCCAGAATCTGCGCCTGGATGGTGACATCCAAAGCAGTGGTTGGTTCATCCGCAATCAACAATTGAGGGTTAAGTGCCAGAGCCATGGCAATCATTACTCGTTGGGCCTGCCCTCCAGACATTTCATGCGGAAAGGCGTAAGCTTTTTGCTCCACATCAGGTATGCCGACCAGGCGTAAAAGTTCCACGGCTCGCTCCCAGGCTTCCTCTTTGCTCATATCGCTGTGGATTTGCAACACCTCCGCTACCTGGTCACCAACCGTGAACACCGGATTCAAGCTGCTCTGTGGTTGCTGGAAGATCATTGATATGCGGTTGCCACGCATTCCCACCATTTCTTCCTCGGACAGCTCCAACAAGTTTCTACCATCAAAGTAGACGCTGCCCTCCAGGATCTTGCCTGGGATGCCAATTAAACGCATGATTGATAGCGAAGTTACACTTTTACCGCAACCCGATTCGCCCACCAATCCGAGCACCTCTCCCTGGTTAACGATCAAATCTACTCCATCAACGGCTTTAACCACGCCGTCTTCTGTGTAGAAGTATGTTTTGAGGCCCTGCACCTCAAGAATGGGTTGGTTACTTTTTTCAGCCACTGGCTTACCTCGCATATTTTTTCACCGTGAATGCATCCTCAGGGTTTAAGACACAAACTCTGTTCCTGGATGTATTCGATAAGCGGTGATATTGTGTTAACATGCAGCGAACCCGCTGTTGTCTTACCCGACCGCTGTCCAAACACTGCGTTCGTCTGAGCATGACGCCCATCGAGAGGGATTATCAGCGTGTCCACTCCCGAAAAGAATTTATAAAACGAGTGAATGCGTACTGAAGGATTAAACCGCAATGCTAAAGTCATCATATTCGGGCTGGTTTGATATTCCTGATAGGTGACATCGGACATACTGAGCGGATCCCATCTCTTCCTACCAGATAATATCTCGTTGATCAATGTGGTCAACCGTTCAAACGCCTCCGAACCATACTCCAGACTTATTTCTTGCCCATAGCAGTATATGATTATACCCGAAGGATGTTCTTCAAACGCTGGCCAAAACCACAACAGGTCTCCCGTATTTAAGGCCACCATGAAATAAAACCCCAGCAACAAGATAGGAATCGAAACCAGAACCATCTTTAATATAGACGGCTGTTCTTTAATATCCATAATTCATAGGTTCCTCAGTTTAATTCCTTTTTTGTTCAAACTACTTGCACACGCACACGATGTGCATAACTGGTACCATTAGGAAAAACATTTCCCGAAAACCCTTGCTCGCGGCTTGTCTCTTGTGTTTTACCGTTACCATCAGTAGCTTTAGCTACTAAAACATACTCTCCGGGTCGCGGATCGTTCCACACCCAATACCACAACGTCCACACACCCGTGTGAGAACCGGACAATAAGGTTGCTTCCTGCCATGAAAGGCCATCATCAACACTCACTTCGACCTTCTGTACACCGGAAGTGGCTGCCATAGCCATACCAGTAATGTAGAAGGGATACCCACTCGGGATCTTCTGCTGGATCTTTGGTGTTTCAATCCGCGAATTTACCTGGATTTCTGCTTGGTTCGACCACCCTTTTTCTTCCCACGTCCCCAGACTATCCGTCGCCGAGACCCGAATGGAAACTACCCATTTGGGTTGTTTTTGCCCATATACACCAGGGAAAATCACCCTCACAGGGTAGCCATGAGCAACTGGTAATTCCTGGCCATTCATCATAAATGCTAGGGTGCTGCGTTCGTGTAGAGCCACATCCACTTCCACACTGGTACGATACCCATCCTCACAATGGAACAAAATGTGCCTGGCTTCGGGCAAGATTCCCGCATCATGCAAAATATCAGCCAGAGGCACTCCCGCCCACATTGCATTACCGATGAGACCACCTCCAACGGGATTGCCAATACACTCCAGTGTAACCATTATCTGCCGGGCTGGTCGCATCCTTAGTTCAGTGAGGTCAATTTGCAGTGGGTTAGCAACCAGTCCGCTGATGTCCAGTTGCCAGCTTTCTGGGTTTGGCTTGGCTATCCCAGCATAAGACTGAACGAAAAAGTCCTCAATTGGGGTAATTCGACCTGCTTCGAACCCTGTTGGCAGCAAGTCTCCCTTCAATATCGGCGCAGGTGTAGTCCCAGCCGTGGAGGTAACAAGATCACCTGTCAGTTGGTAAAGTTCTTTTGGGGTTAGTGTAACCAGGGACTGCAGTCCTTTAACCTGGCTACACGCGGCCAGGATCCAAGCTCCTGCTCCCAGGGAAAGCAATTTGAGCATATCCCTTCGGCTAAGCTCTGGATCCTGTCCAGACATACATCCCTTAATGTTTCAGCCGCGGGTCTAAAGCATCCCGCAGTCCATCCCCAATGTAGTTGAAAGCCAACGTACAAATAAAAATGGCCAAACCAGGATAGAACACTTTGGCTGGTTGTGTCCACATATCGTTTTGATACTCACTGAGCATATTTCCCCATGTGGGGATTGGTGGCTGTATCCCAAAGCCCAGGAAGGAGAGTGCGGATTCATAAATGATCACACTTCCCAGGCCTAAAGTCGCAGAGACAATAATTGGGGCTAATGAGTTGGGAATCATGTGCCGAATAATAATGCCCAGGTTGCCCATACCAAGCGCCTTGGCTGCCTCCGTAAATTCCTGGTTACGTAGAGAAAGCACCATACCGCGCACCAAACGCGTGGAGCCAGTCCAGCCGAAAGCAATCAGTATGAACGCGATGATTACCGCACTACTCCACTCGCGCGGCAAGCCAGGGACATTAAGGCCTCGCAATAAAGCTGAAAAGGCTAACAACAACGGGAGCAGCGGGAGGGTAATGATAAATTCCGTAAAACGTTGAATGGCCTCATCTACCCACCCCCCAAAGTATCCAGATATAGCACCGATAAAAGTCCCTAGCGTCTCGGTAATCATTGTCACCACAAATGCTACCGTGAGTGAAATGCGACCAGCATACAACAAGCGAGAGAGCACATCACGTCCGATATTATCTGTACCCATTAGGAACCCAGAAGAGGGAGGAGCATTGCGGTAAATTTGTCCGTTTTCATCTCGCGAGATGGCAATGGGGTCATATGGCGCTATCCATGGGGCCAGAAAACATGCCGTGGCAAAGAGGATGATAGTAAAAGTGCCCATCAACGCCAGGCGATGCTTTCGAAAGCGTCGCCATACAATCTTCCAAGGGCTTTCCTCCTCGACAGTCAATAAGGTTTCGCGTTCAAGCTCTGCTACAGCCATACCTTTTCTCCTTACCTCCAGATATCCGATGTTCCTCGGTTTTGGTTTTTCAGGCCGGATTAATCAAAACGGATGCGAGGGTCTACAACCGTATATAGGATGTCTCCGAGCAACGTTGCTATGACAACAAGAATGGCAGTAATAAACAACAGAACCATAACTACGGGCCAATCATTGGCCACCAAGGCGTCATAGTATAAACGTCCAATCCCGGGGTAACTGAATATTGTCTCTGTTAATGTAGCACCACCAAATATGCCGGGTATTTGAAATACCACAATCGTTACAATGGGGATTAAGGCATTGCGTAGTGCATGTTTTACAATTACCACTCGCTCTGTTAGCCCTTTCGCCCGGGCCGTGCGTACGTAATCCTGTCGCAACACCTCCAGCATGGAAGAGCGCATGAAACGGCTCCAACCCGCCATGTATAACAAGCTGAGCACCATTGCAGGCATCACAATATGCACGACTCGGTCTACAAAGCTGCCCGGCTCTGCTCCCATCAACCCCAGCAAACTACCATCAGGAGCTTGTCGTACCATGGCCACCCCGCCAGAAGGCATAAAGGGCAAACCCCATTGTTTAAACTGATATGTAAACAAAAGGATCATCATCAAACCAAACCAGAAAACTGGCATAGCAGAACCAAAGAAAGCAAAAGTGGTAACCGCGTAATCAACCTTGCTGTATTGATGCACGGCTGAATAAATTCCTATGGGAATGGCTACCACGAGCGATAGCACCGCAGCCGTGGTCATCAAGATGATGGTGTTATTCAAGCGACTCTTGATCAAATCACTAACTGGTTGAGAAGGAGACAGAGCCCAAGAAAAACCAAAGTCAAACCGTAACAAGCCCTGAGTACCGCCATGGTAATGAGCATATTTGCTCAATAACCCATAGGCACCCGTTAGCCAGGAGATATTTAACCACCTACCTTCTTCCGGGCGGGGACGCCCTTCTCCTGCTGGAAAGGTGAACTCAGTCCCTTTATCGGTGAGGATAGTATATTTTCGCCCTCCTGGGATTTCGATGACAACTTTCAACCCATCCTGGGAGACTACAGTACCAGCAACAGCAACATCTCCCGGCGTTTTTTCGGTAAGAGGTGGCTTTACCTGGATCTTGTCTGCTTGAAACACATCCGGTTCGACTTGTTCTCCCCAAACCCATAACAGATAACCGGGATCAAACAAGGCCACACCTGGATCAGTCCAAAACCTAAATTCTTCATAGACCAGCCTCTTCTCACCCGTGTCGCGATCAACTTTAAAAACCTGCTCACCGGTTCGACCTATTTTCGGCTGATCGTACTGGGTAAGCCCTAAGTACATCCAATCAGCACCCAGCCAGTCATCGCCCACCAACCATACAATGTAACGCAAAACCAGAGGTTTATCCAAACCCAGATAAGCTTTTAACCGGGCAATATCTGCATCGCTAACCCTAGACTTGCGATCAGCCGATAGCCTCAGACCAGATAGTGGTCCTCCAGGAGCTATGTTAAGTAATATATAAATGGCGATTGTTGAGAGAAATACCACTAAAATCATCTGAAAGAATCGACGGATCAAATAATTGGTCATCCTACACGCTCCTTGCAACGCCGATATATCGTGATTGCGTCACTCGAAATACAAAATCGCCGAGGGTGCTTACACCCTCTGCCATATCAAATACAACTAAAACCCATATAAGGTTCAATAAGCAAATTGAGCGGGGGGATTATACCACGACAAAATCTGCAGGAAAAAACAGGGAATAAAAAATGGGGTGACAATCAGCTGATTGTCACCCCATGAGGTGTTATCGAGCTAGAGCGATCCAGCTAACCTGTTATACATCCTTCGCCGTAGTCGAACTCCTCGATGTTGAACATCTCACTGTTGGCGGTCGGGTCCATGATGAAGTTGCACATGTCAGGTCGAGTCGCCGCCAGCTTGAGTCGCAGATACAGCGGGGCAACAGGGACGTCACGAGCGAAGATTTCCTGAGCCAGCTTGTGCATCGCATCATACTCGGGTTGACCAGGCAAAGCAGCCAGGGCAGCCTTGCACGCTGCGTCGTACTCAGCATTAGCATAGCCCGTCTCGTTCTGACCACCCCATCCATAGGGGAAGGCAGGCTTTGTAGGATCAGCCGCATCACCCAGAGCCTCCATCAGCCAGGGCACATCACCCATCATCAAGGTTCCATCACCTACGATGAACTCACTGGCGTATAGATCGCATGGCGGTTGAACACCAGTCAACCAGGCGAACTGACCAATATCGAATCGGCGGCCGAATAGCGGTCCATCAGGACCATCGGCGAAGTACTCACCAGCCGACCAATACTGCAGGTTGACTTTGATACCGCACTGAGCCATAGAGTTAGCCATCACCTGGGTGGCCTGCATTCGCTGCGTGGCGCTGGTCGTCCAGAAGTTGAACTCCAGCACGGTACCCTGCGGAATCCATGGATGGTCTCCCTGGTACACACGTGGGGTCGTAGGATCACCGTCATCGTCAATCCAACCTGCCTCCTCAAGCAAGGCAGAACCAGCCGCAACATCAAAGGCGTAGTGGGTTACATCGGCATTGAACTGCGGGTGCTGTGGTGGCAGATAGGTATCCAGCACAACGGACTGACCAAACATCACGGTGTCAACAACCGCCTGGCGGTCCATGCACATGAGAATGGCGCGTCGTACGCGGACATCGCTGAAGAACGCAGGGCGATCGCCTGCCTGCCAGCCATCGTCGTAGGAAACTGGGTTGATGCCAAAGTCAGCATGCTCCCATACTGTGCCTGTCACGAAGGTGGCATTGACGGCCCCTGCACCCTGGAGCTCGAGTAGTAGTGCACTCTGGTCATCCAGGTGGGAGGTCTGGTCAACGATGTCACATTCGCCAGAGAGAATAGCGGCAATGTTGGCGTTAGAGTTCTCGCCTACGAAGCGGTAGACCAGGTAATCAAACTTGGGTAGACCCTCACCCGCGCGGAAGTAATTGGGGTTCTTATGCATGGTGATGCTTTCACCCTTGACCCACTCGTCAATGATGTAGGGTCCCCAACCCATGGGCGCCAGACTGGATTCCTCGGCCTCTAGCAGTTCAGCAGCAGTGTACTGACCCCAGACATGCTCTGGTAGCGGACCCCAGATATTCAGGAAATATGTCGAGTCCCGGTAACCGGGCAAACCTGTCCATTGAATGGTTATATCGTCCAACGCCTCATAGG
>JBFLVL010000006.1:0-148158 GCA_040758495.1 Chloroflexota bacterium | reverse complement strand
TTATGGGATGCACTCGATTATTGGAACAATCATCGCTATCCTTATCGTTGGAAGAAAAAACCGAGGGCAACTGCCTCCTTGGGGTGGCCTTAGTTTCACTAAAGTTACTTAGCGAGAGCACCACTAAGTGCTGTTTATGAGCACCTTCTACCGAAAGAACGTCAGGTAATACTGCCTCTGATTTGGTCAGTTGTAAAACAGGAGGGTATTGTCTTTATTAATCAGACTCCGTATAGATGGTTTCCTATTGAAAATCACACGACTGGTTTACCATTAATCAATTACCTACCGGATCGTTTAGCACTCCCCGTTTCTCGAATATTTTGCAGACACATTAGAGCAAATGAGACATGGAACATACTGTTGCGAAGAGGGATACGAGGAGCATCTATAAATGAGATTCTGGGTATTATACGTATGAACTCCAATGAGGCTCCTGTTCTTCTAGAACCAAAACAGGAGAGATTTTTAGATAGAATAGACCTTTGGTATGCATTATCTAGTGGCAGCAGATACCCAACCATAAAGCGAACTCTGAAGTCCTTATTTAAAATTATCAAGTATAGCGTTGGACTTGAATTGCTACCAAACCTGAACATAGCTATCAAAAAGCTCTACACAAGTCAGTGGATAGAACCATATTCGTCCATGAAGCTCCTTGTCGCGTCCCACGTGCCATATTGGATTTCTAAAACAGAATCACCAGAACACATTACAATCGGGGGTTTTCCATTCCAAATGCAGGCCATATCAGAGCTTTTTGATCAAACCACATTGATTCTACCTCTACGTACAACATTACCTCCATCGGGAGCAAGCCTGTTAACTGGCCACAACCTGCACATCCACTCTCTCCCCGAACCCTCCAGCCACGATCTGCGTCGTAAGCTTGCCCTGCTGACCTGGCTGCCGCGCCATCTGCCCCGCATTTGGAACGAAGTAAAGCAGGCCGACGCCGTCCACGCCCCTGTCCCCGGCGACATCGGCGTCATTGGTATCCTGGTTGCCCTGCTCCAGCGCAAACCCCTCTTCGTACGGCACTGTGGCACCTGGGCAGAGCCGGTCACCTTGGCCGACCACCTGTTGCTCTGGCTGTTGGAGCGCATCGCTGGCGGGCGCAACGTGGTGCTGGCTACCGGCGGCGGGGACACTCCCCCATCGCAAAAGAACCCCAACATCCATTGGATCTTCTCCACCGCCTTGACGGAACAGGAGCTGGCCTCCATTCCACCTGCCCAACCCTGGCGTCCCGGCCAACCCCTCCGCCTGGTCACCGTAGGCCGCCTCACCGCCGAAAAAAACGTCGCCTCCGTTATCCGGGCACTTCCTATTCTTCGCAACTCCTCTCTCCCGGGGGGAGAGGGGCTGGGGGTGAGGGATATTTCCCTGCACATCCTTGGCGACGGCGAAGCCCGCGCCTCCCTTGAGGCCTTAGCCGCCGAATTGGGCATTGTAGACCAGGTCACTTTCCACGGCAATGTTCCTCACGATGAAGTACTGGGCATCCTCTCTCAGTCCCATCTCTTCGTCTTCCCCACGCGTGTAAAGGAAGGCTTTCCCAAAGCCGTCTTGGAGGCCCTGGCCGTTGGCCTGCCTGTCATAGCAACCAACGTATCTGTCATCCCCCATCTGATCAAAGACAGCGGCTGTGTGCTCCCCGACACCACCCCCAAAGCCGTCGCGCAGGCCATTCTCTCTCTAATAGAAAATCCCGAAAACGTGCGAGAGATGGCCCAAAACGCCCGCGTAACCGCCCAACAATACACCCTCGAACGCTGGCGCGATGAGATTGGTGCCCACCTGGAAGCTGCCTGGGGGCCGTTGCGCGCAAATACACCTGCATAACAAACCTGGGGCGCCGGTTGAAACAGGTTGCTGGTAAAATATGGGCAGATGTTCATTTCTGGCTGAGAGAGATAGATAAGATGATGAAAACTCCGATGACCGCAATTGAGTTGAATGGGGAAATTGACGAAGAACGCCGTCTTCATGTAGATAGTTTGCTTCCTTTCCCTGGCCCAAGGCGTGTTCGTGTCATTGTACTGACAGAACCTTTGGGTGATGAATGGGGCGAGTTAGAGTTAAATGAGGTTGAGTGGTTGCGAGTTGCTGCCCGGAACCCACTCTTCGCCTTTCTGAACGATCCTGAAGAAGACATCTACACCCTGGAAGATGGCAAACCATTCCGCGACGAAGTTTAAAATCGTTCTGGTTCCTTTTCCGTTCGATGATCTGTCAGGCAACAAAGTCAGACCTGCCGTATGCCTGACTGAACCGGTGGGAGCTTACAGGCACGTTGTGCTTGCTTTTATCACAAGTCGCATCCCCACTGTTCTGTTGCCGACTGACCTGGTCATTGAGGCCAGTCACCCCGATTTTTCGTCTACAGGGTTACGCCTGTCTTCTACATTACAGCTCCACCGCATGATGACGGCGACGACAGACATTATTTTGCGGGAATTAGGCGAGTTGCCCCCTGAGATGCAGGACCAGATTAAGGGGCGATTGCGGCGCATGTTTGACCTGTAGAGGTGGCAAATATCTCAGTCAGAGTGACTGGCCTTGCACCCTCGAACGCTGGCGCGATGAGATTGGCACACACCTCGAAGCCGCCTGGGGACTGTTACATTCTCATAATATGTGAATGCCATACCGGATTGAATATTCTCCTGAAGCTGAAGAACACTTGCGCGCGTTATCGACCCGGCAACAAAGAAATGTATTAGATTCGGTAGACAGGCAGCTTGCACATCAACCGACCGTTGAGACGAGAAATCGAAAACCAATGCGTCCCAATCCGGTGGCTCCCCGGGAATTGCGAATCGGGAATTTACGAGTATACTATGACGTGGAAGAAGAACCCGATCCGCTGGCTGTCGGAGTCAAAGTGCGTAACCGTGTGCGAATAGGTAAAGAGGTGATTGAATTATGAAAACGTTGGATTTGTCTCAAGCAACAGCACCATTAGCTGACTATGCGCGGAAGGTGCAAACAGAACCAATCATTGTCACCATTAGCGGAAAGCCTGTAGCTGCACTGGTAGCTATCGAAAACGCCGATTGGGAAACCGTGAAATTAAGCACCGATGCTCAGTTCATGGCTTTAATCGAACGTTCGCGGGCACGCCAAAAAGCAGAGGGGGGCATCTCCAGTGAAGAAATGAGACACCGACTTGGGATTTAGGCACTTTTGACTTTGTCATTGCGAGGAGCACTTCGGTTACGCTCAGTGTAAACTCCGCGACGAAGCAATCTCCCTTAGAAAAAGAAAAAATCTGCGTTCATCCTGAAAACCTGTGCTGAGCGCTCCTCTGAGCTTTAGGTTGAGCCTTGTACTAAGTTTACCGAAGTGTTGTCGAAACCCTGCCGGAAGGTTACCGAAGTATCCGCGTCTCAAAAAACTAATAAAAAAATTCGTGTCAATTCGTGACAGACTAATCCGCCTCCTCTACCTCACCGGCCTCTCAGTCCTCGCCCGTCACCTGCTGGCCTCCCGCGCCCGCTTCACCCTCCTCTTCCACGGCGTTTCCACCTACTACCACACTGCTCTCCCTGCCAAAGTCCAGCCCTCCCTCTCGATAGACGAACTTCACAATATATTGAGTTGGTTACAATCCCGCTTCACCTTCCTCACCCCTCAGGAATTTCTGACTACCGACAAACCAGGCGTCTTACTCACATTCGATGACGGTCTGGCTAACAACGTTACCAATGTCCTTCCGGTATTGGAAGTATTCGGCGCCCCGGCGATTTTCTTTATCTCCACCCAACACGTCACTGACCCTCGTGATTGGTTGCCTGCCATCCGCAAAATTGCCTGCTCCAATTGGGAAGACATAACCGATGTCCCGGATGATTTTGCCGTTGACTTCTATGACGGCATGTCCGCCGATCAACTGGCTGCCTGCGCCAAACATCCCTTGATCACTATCGGTTCGCATACTGTCTCCCATCCCTTTCTCACTCAATGCACACCAGAGACTCTGACCTTCGAACTGACAGAATCAAAACGGGTACTAGAGAAGATTACCGGCCAGACCGTTGACCTGTTCGCTTACCCTACCGGCGACTACAACCAGCCAGTCGCCGAAGCCGTGCGTCAGGCAGGTTACCGCGCCGCCTTCGCCGTTGACTCCAAAAACGTAGATATGCCCGCCTTCGAAATCCCCCGTATCGGCATCTACCAGTCTGATCCCGCCTATATCAGCCTGAAATTGAGCGGTCTGTACCGCCGCCCTGTTTATGGATTACACAGAGAATATAAATTTTTTCTCCCTGTTTCTCTGCGTAACAAGATATCTGAAAAGCTACTGAGAAGATGGATAAGATGAATATGCAGCTACTGGTGAACAAAATAACAGAACAAATCATCGGAGCTGCTATAGAGGTTCATCGACATCTGGGACCCGGTTTGCTGGAATCTGCTTATGAAAGCTGTTTAGCCTACAAATTAACCCAACTGGGATTGCATTTTGAACGTCAAAAACCTATACCTGTCGTCTACAAGGACATCACTATTGATCAGGGGTATCGCATTGATTTGCTAGTTGAAGGACAAATTGTGGTCGAGCTGAAAGCAGTTGAACAATTCACGGAAGTACACGAAGCCCAGATACTCTCTTACCTCAGATTATCTGGATGCAAAATCGGCCTGCTGATCAACTTCAACGTCAAACTCCTCAAACACGGTATCCGCCGTTTTATCATGTAGCAAAAAATCTCCGTGCCTCTCCGCGAACTCTCTGTGTAACTCGGTGTACCACCAAAATGGTAACACAGAGTTACACGGAGCAGACACAGAGCCACCCGAAGTCTCTTTATAAAAACTCTATTCTTTCTGTGACTCTCTGTGAATTCTCCGAGTATCTCTGTGTAACAGAACCCTAGAATGCAAGAGCGAATTAAGATCATTTATCTCATCGGCCAATTGGGCCTCGGCGGCAGCGAACGTCAACTCTACCTGCTTCTCAAACACCTCGACAAAACCCTCTTCGACCCCCACGTGGTGGTCTTCAACCCCAGTCCTTACGTGGTATTAAATCAGTCTATGGAAGCTGCAGGTGTACAGGTATATCAGCTCCCCGATAATTGCACCAGCATCCTCCAGCGCTCCCACTACCTCTACTGCCTCTTCCGCCAGCTCTCCCCTCACATCGTCCATTCCTGGACAGTGCATGATAATTCTTATGCCGGCTTGGTTGGATTTTTAGCAAGCGTTCCAGTTCGTATGGGATCAGTAAGGTCGTTGCTTTCTGCCGAAGGTTTTCAAGACTTATCTTTTTTTTTCGGTTGCTATCGCTCTACAGCACAAGGATGCTTGTTGTAAACGCAGATTCGATTGTAGAAGAACTCGTCAGTCGAAAGTTTCCTGCAAGACGAGTTTTCATCGTTCCTAATTGCGTGGGGACTTGCGTTCCAAATGGCCAGAAGGCTAAAGCATCTGCTGACCTTTCGGCGTTTGGCATCCCGAATGGACAACGCGTGGTCGGATTAGTGGGTAACCTGCGTAAAGTGAAGAATCACCTGATGTTTGTGGATGGTCTGTCTCAAGTCTTAGCAGGTTTTCCCGATACACGAGGTGTGATTATCGGGCAGCCCATCCCCGACGAAGCGGATTACCCGGAACAGATTACAACCAGAATAGCAGAGCATGGACTGAGTGATAAGATATTTCTGGCAGGTTTCTATCCAAACATCCCCGCCATGATGCACCGTTTCAGTGTATTTTGCCTGACATCCGATTACGAAGGCACCCCCAACGTCATCCTGGAGGCCATGGCTGCCTCCCGCCCGGTGGTCGCCACCCGCGTGGGCGGTGTCCCCGACCTTGTGCAGGATGGTGTCACCGGCTTCCTGGTCAACCCCGGTGATGTTGATGGCTTTGCGGCTGCGGTGAAAGTGCTGCTTGACAATCCCTCCCTGGCTGAACGCATGGGCCGCGCCGGTCGTGAGCTGGCTGAGCGCAAATACTCTTGCGAACACGCCGCCAAGAAGCTCGCAACGCTTTACCTGGATGCTCTAGAAACCTGAGAACCAAAGTCGGATGAAATCCGACTGAAAAATGCACTGAGATGTCAGTCCGTTTGAAGGGACTTTGCCTGCCCCCCGTATGGGGGGCCTGCTAGCCTCGGATTCTTGTCCTGAGCTAGTCGAGGGATCAATCTGGGGCGAGGGATGCTTGACCAGTTACAATAAGAGTAGAATCACGAAAGAGAAGACAATCGGTGAAAGTTCTTTTCCCAATTCAGGAGAGTAAATGAACACAGTGGCTGAAATGACTAAGGATGAGTTCATAGAGATGATTGAATTCATCATCGAGCAGAAGCTGTTTGAAATACTTGGCGACCCTGATGAAGGGCTTACAGTGCGGAAAGAAGTACGCCAGCGTATTTTGCGTCAAAAAAATGCGGTGGCGAATGGCGAACGCGGCGAATCATTGGGAGATGTGGTTCAACGACTTGGGCTAGCGTGATGGCTGGTTACCAGGTCCAGATTCTCGACTCGGCTGTTCGGGAATTAGCCCGGTTGGATAAACCTACAGGGCGAAGAATTGCCACCCGCATCTACTGGCTTGCTGAAAATCTGGACCACATCAAACTGGAAGCCTTGTCAGGAGAGATGAGTGGTCTCTATAAACTTCGGGTGGGTAACTATCGGGTTCTCTACGAAATACTTCCTGCTGAGCAAACCATTGTTATCCATGCCATAGGCCATCGAAGGGAGATTTATCAAAAAAGATAAATCTATGGTAACTGCTCAGCCCGCTTACGCCTGAGCCTGAAGCCTGAGAACAAATTCTCAGGCTGAGAACTAAAGTCGGATGAAATCCGACTGAAAAATGCACTGAGTTGTCAGTCCGTTTGAACGGACTTTGCTTGCCCCCCGAATGGGGAGCCTGCCCCCCGAATGGGGGGCCTGCCCCCCGCATGGGGAGCCTGTCAGCCTTGGATTCTTGTCCTAGTCGAAGGATCAATCTGGGGCGAGGGATGCCTGAGCAGCCACAATCTATGTTAATTCGTGGAATTCGTGGCAAAAAAATCCGTGAAATCTGTGCAATCCGTGGTTCCCACCCTCATCACCGCCGATCAAATAGATAAACCTGCCCTCGAGGCTTTTCTCCGCAAGGTCTACCCACCTCCTAAAGCCAACTTCCTGCATGCCCACGGCGAGTGGTGGCACAGTGGCGAAAATAACCGCTGGGTACTGCTGGTAGACGACCAAACTTGTGGTGAGCATAGCCGAACCATCGCGGGTTACTGCGCCGTCATCCCTACCCGCGTGCTGATCCAGGGTGAAGAAACACCCGCCATCTGGTGGGTAGACCTGATCATTGCCCCCGAATTTCGCGGCCGCGGCTTGCAAACCCTGTTCGATGCGAAAATCCGAAATATAGATGTGCTCAAATTGGGCGTCCCCAACGCGCGGGCAGCCAAAATTCACCGCAAACACGGCTGGGGCGTGCGCCAGGATTATCGGGTTTTTTTACTTCCTCTCCACCCTCTGCAGTTAAAAAGCCTGCGCAATGTCTCAGGATTGCGCGGGAAACTGCAGCGCACCGCGGCGCTGGGCCTCACCCCCCTGACAGCCCTTCTCCGCAGGCGTTTGTCCACCTATCTCCCCCATACAGCTCGTCGCCTCGAATCTCCTTCCCCCGATATTCTGGCGGATGTTTTTCATAGATATCACCCCACTGGACTGAACACCACATACCGTGATGCTGCTTACATCCAGTGGCGTTTCCTTGAGGCTCCTTATCGAAACGAACTTTCCTTTTACTTGGCTGGGCCTGGCCCTTCCCCATCCCATTACCTGGTGATCCGTCAGTTTCCAACCCAGGGGTCACTTTTCACCCGTATCCTCGACCTCTACGGTGACTTCTCCGATCAGGAAGGGGTGAAAGATATTTTACATTTGGCATTGAAGGACATTGTCTCTACCAGTTCCAGTCAGGTCACTGTGATGGTCACTCTGCCAGAGCTAAAATCAATATTTCGTTCCTTGGGATTCCTGGTCAGTACCGTTTCTCGCTTTTGTTGGCATAGTTTCTCCCAGGCTTCCATGCAGGCCCTTAAACGAAGCAATTATTGGACTTTGGCTGATAGCGACAACGACTCACCGGTTTAAACAGAACCACGGAGAAACACAGAGTTAGCCCGGAGATTCACAGAGAGAAATAATTTCTCTCTTTACTCCGTGCCTTCCCCGTGTATCTCTGTGCCACTATTTTTTAGAACTAACGGGAATGCGGATCTACTCAGAGTGAGCGCGGATATTCACAGAAAAATTTTATTAGAAGCTCTGTGTAACTCTGTGCCCTCTCCGTGAATCTCTGTGTCATTAATATATAAACAATGGCTCAAACTTTTCGCCACTCCGAATACTACCTCCAACGACGGGAAATCCTGGCTCAGGCTGCCAGGGAGCGTGCGTATGCCACCCGGGTGATTGCCTTCATCCTGGTGCACGTTCCCCTGGCCTTTCTTATTCGCTGGAATCCCATCTTCTCCACCGCCCACGCCTTGATCACCATTGGACTTGGCCTCCTCTGGCTGCTTCGAGACCGCCAACCCTATCGGGTGATCTACCTGGCTGCCTACATCACTGGCGCGGAATTACTCTGGCGTGGTACGGGGGCGAACACTTTTTGGGAAACTGGTAAATACGCCACCAGCCTGTTGTTAATCTTGGCTATATTCAGATACCGATTGCTATCGCGGTCTGTGAAGTGGCCCATTTATTACTTTCTCCTCCTTATCCCCTCTGTCTCCCTGTTACCCCGCTTTGATCGAGAAGCCATCGCCTTCAACTTAGCAGGTCCTTTTGCCCTGGCAGTGTGCAGCTTGTTTTTCAGTTCCATTTCTCTAAATCGAAGCCACATTCAACGGATTCTCTTAGCCCTGATCGCACCAGCCGTGGGGCTTGCGATCTTAGCTGCCTATGGTACATTTTCCACAGAAGAGATCATCTTCACTGGTGCTTCCATCAGAGCCACTGCCGCGGACATTGGTCCTAATCAGGTCTCTTCTATCCTAGGGTTAGGTGCATTGGGTGCATTTTTCTACGCCTTGGGGGAACGTAAAAATCGTTTCCTCCGCTTTATGATGATCGGTATAGTTATCTGGCTGCTGGCTCAGGCCTTACTTACCTTCTCCCGTGGCGGTTTTTGGACGACGATTGGGGCTATCGTGGTGGCTGGCTTTTACATGCTCCGTGAGCGAAGGGCCAGGACGATATTTGCTTTTTCAACCACGTTTGTTCTCTTTGTAGGATATTTTCTAGTGTTTCCTCTATTAAATAACTTCACGGGAGGTACACTTGAAACCAGATTTACTGATTTCGATACCACTGGTCGAAGTGAAATAATTAAGGCCGATCTGATCGCATACAGAGAGCATCCTTTACTGGGTCTTGGGCCTGGGCAATCGTATATCTTCCACGCGGTGATCTTTCGCATTTCAAATCCCCACACAGAATTCACCCGATTACTTGCTGAACACGGTAGCCTGGGATTGCTGGCTTTGTTGATATTGCTATGGGTGGCAGCCAAGCGGGTCTTAGCTAAAAATTCGCTGGTTGTGAAAGCCTACACCGTTTCATTTACCGCCTGGACTTTTTTGTTTATGTATCATGCGGCTACCCGGTTGGTAGCACCATCTTTCATATTTGGTTTGGCTGCGGCTTCGTTCCAGTTGGAAGATGTTTCCTAAACCAATTGATCTTCAAGAATTGGGAATACTTTCAGCACCTCCCGTCAAGGCCGTTGTACAACCCATTCTTCAAGTCTGCTGTTTGCATAGCTGTCTCACCTTCGGGCAAGTTTCTCCTGTACTGGCTGCAGAGGATATCGTATGTCCAATCGATAGGCAGAGATCGCTTAACGGTTGGTGTATGGGATTTTGTCAGATATTATACGCTTGAACTACAGGTTGCCTCTTTGCAAAATCTTACCCCCCTGTGACTGCTTGTAGCTGGCATGCATTATTGCTACCACAACCAGCGTGACTCCTCTGTCAAAGTGGGACTCACCCTCACTATAATATAGCAATAACCATATTTCCACTTTCTATCCAAATGCATACAATCGTCTCTCAGTGACTTTCAATGCCAATATGACAATCATGAACTTAAAAAGGTATTATTCATATGAATTCATACGTCAATGTACCTAAGGCAATATTGTTTTATTCCTGAAGTTTTTTACTTGTTCATCCTGCATAGCTTACGAAGTGCATATTATATTCAGGTGGAATTCCAGTCCCCCATGTGTCTATTTCGTGAAACCAGATAATGGCATTCTCCTCATTGGCAACTTCCTCTCCCACGCGGGTTTCCCACGTGGTGTTTGCGAAGACTTGTCTGAGCGTCTGCAAAAGACCGGTTGGGACGTGATCACAACTTCTCATAAACCCGGTCGTCTGCCTCGCTTATTCGATATCCTTACTACCATCTGGCGGAAACGGGACCTATTCAGTGTAGCCCATGTAGATGTCTTCAGCGGCCTTGCTTTCTTTTGGGCGGAAGCCAGTTGCTGGTTGTTAAGACGTTTAAATAAACCTTTTTCCCTCACGCTACACGGTGGCAATCTGCCTCTTTTTGCTTGCCGTTGGCCGGGTCGAATCCATCGTTTGCTGGTTTCTGCAGCGGCTGTCACCACACCCTCTAACTATCTGGTTGAAGCCATGCGGTCCTATCGTCAGGACATACGTCTGATTCCCAACCCCATAGACCTTGCTGCCTATCCTTTTCGCCTCCGTTTCCGACCCAAACCTCGCCTCATCTGGCTACGGTCATTCCACTCTATCTACAACCCCGTATTAGCCTCGCGCGTACTAGCAGCCCTCCTGCCGCATTTTCCTAATACTACCTTGACTATGATTGGCCCGGATAAGGGGGATGGTAGCCTGCAGAAAACCCTAGAGGTTGCCTGCAAACTGAATGTTATGGAACACATTCGCTTTGTGGGAGGCGTACCCAAGGTCGATGTGCCCCTCTGGTTGAACCAAGGCGACATTTTTATCAATACCACAAACATGGATAACTTCCCCGTCAGCGTGATCGAAGCCATGGCTTGTGGTTTATGTATTGTCAGTACAGATGTAGGGGGTATCCCTTGCCTGTTAAAGGATGAACACGACGCCCTCCTCGTCCCACCGAACAACCCTCTTGAAATGGCTTCGGACATACGCCGCATCCTCACCGAACCCGGCTTGGCAGAACGTCTTTCGCTCAACGCTCGTCATAAGTCAGAGCAATTTGATTGGAAGGTGATTTTGCCACAGTGGGAGTCTCTGTTTCGAGAGCTGATATCACTTGCTTAATTGGATAAAACTTTATCATCATCTCCCACACCCTTTACGTGTGCTGGCAGCTACTGCTCGCGGTTACTACCTACGTACTTGGCGCTACGGTCCGGAACACGAGCGGTTGGTGTCGGAATCCTTGGAAAGAGAAACCTGGTCAGCAGAACGCTGGAAAGCATGGCAGGAAGAGCGACTTGCATACGTGCTTCACCGTGCTGCAACACAGGTGCCTTATTATCGTGAAAGTTGGATGAAGCGCCGTCGTGAAGGAGACCGCACTTCTTGGGAAGTTCTGGAGAATTGGCCAATCCTGAAAAAAGAAGAGCTCCGAGCTGCACCTAATCGCTTTGTGTCCGATGATAGAAACATTAGACGAATGTTCCGTGATCAAACTAGTGGGACAACGGGAACCCCCATATCGGTCTACTTAACGAAAGAAACGCTTACTTGTTGGTTCGCTATTTTTGAGGCGAGGGTTAGAGTCTGGCATCAGACAAGTATCAATGAGAGATGGGCAATCCTTGGTGGGCAATTGGTTGTTCCATTTCTCCAATCACGTCCCCCTTTTGGGGTTTACAACTATGCACTAAACCAACTATATCTTTCTACATATCACCTTTCGAAGAAGAGTGCAAGATGGTATGTGGAAGCTCTGCAGAAATACAAACCCACTCACATGATCTTCTACCCCTCCTCCGCTGCCGTACTGGCAAACTACGCCATAGACCAAGGACTGAAGTTACCTGGGTTGAAAGTAATTTTTAGTAACGCTGAGCAACTTCTGCCAATGCATAAAGAAGCCATCTCCAAAGCCTTTAGGTGTCCGGTCAGGAATACGTATGGAATGGGTGAATATGTTACTAGTGCAAGTGAATGTACAGAGGGGAAAATGCATATCTGGCCAGAGGTGGGCTTCATTGAAATTCTCAATGATTTTGATGATGGTCCTGTGAAAAATGGAGATTCTGGTCGGATCATTATTACAGGTTTGTTAAATGCGGATATGCCTCTAATCAGGTATGAGGTTGGTGATCGCGGAAGCCTCGAGAAAGACGTGAAATGTT
Organism: Chloroflexota bacterium; assembly: GCA_040758495.1. Lineage (GTDB taxonomy): Bacteria > Chloroflexota > Anaerolineae > Anaerolineales > JBFLVL01 > JBFLVL01. The sequence continues at coordinate 135,795 of JBFLVL010000006.1, read as the reverse complement.
TATGTGGTCGTTCTCTTCCACTATTGGGTGAAATCGAGGGTCGATTGAACGATCTTTTGATTACCCCTGATGGAAGGTATATATTCTGGGTAAATCCGGTTTTCTATGGGCTCTCAATCCGCGAAGCCCAGATCATCCAAGAATCTCTCGACTGTGTACACGTACGTTATGTCCCAGCCCCCGATTACACCCCCGCTGCCGGCCGCTCCATCGTCGAACGCCTTCAGGCTCGCATGGGACCAGTCGAAGTTATCCTGGAACCCGTCGCTGAAATTCCCCGCGAACCCAACGGCAAATTCCGGGCTGTTATCTCCCACCTCGCCAAAAGAAATCCGCAGCAAAAGAACCCCCTGTCCCGCAACTCCTAACCCCCTAATCCCCAGTCCCCAATCCCCCTTCAGCCCTAAAAGAAAATGATAGCGCTTCATCCTGGCATGTCTGTGTTCACCTCCTGTTAAAGACTGGTGGTACAATAACAAACAGAAAAACAACGTCAAGCGCGAAAAATTTCAAATGGTACATAAGAATGAATACCTCACCTCTTACCGGGAAAACGAAACACAAAGAGCTTGTGCTGAAGCGTTATCATGAAGTCATTCAGGCCCTTGAACGCGCGTTTGGAGAACAACTAAAAACCATCGTATTATTTGGGTCTCAAGTACATGGTGAACAGCGTTCAGATAGCGATCATGACCTTTTTGTTGTGATTGAGAATTTACCCCGTGATCCACTTGCACGTCAACGCACTGTCCGGATGACCCTGCTACCTATCCTGGATCGTTTGCCGGGTTTGATCACATTTATCGCAAAAACACCGTGTGAATTTGAGGCCAATCTCACACCACTCTTATTGGATGTCTGTGCGGATGGGATCTGTCTCTTTGGAGATTTGTATTTTGAACCATACCGTCAGCGAGCGCTAAACGCGATCCAGCAAGCAGGGTTGCAGCGGAAGAAAACAGGGGGGAAACGGATGTGGCTGTTCCCCCAGATTCCAAACAGGGATTGGGAACTCACCTGGGAAGGTTTTCGTGAATACACCCGATGAAGTTGCTTACCACATGGCATTGGCAGAGGGATTTTTATCCGAGGCGGAACAAGACAAGGATTTAAAACGGTGGCGATCCTGTGTGGATAATGCCCAGTTAAGTGCAGAAAATTCGGGGAAATCCGTCCTGGCACTTTTCCAGATTGTGCCAAAGTCACATGATCCAGCAAAAGAGATCGCTGTAATAATCCGTAACCAGCGGTTACCTGATTCTATCCGGGATAAATTACAGCAGCTCTTGCCTGACTTGTTAGCATTGGGATTGAGAGAGCACTTCCTGACCGATTATGGTGACGAAACCACATACACGCTACCATGGGATCTGTTCACACAAGAATCGGGACAAGAGGCACTGGGGGCTGCCAGGAGTTCGATAGCAAAAGCCAGAGGCGTTATTGATTCGGTAGCCAGGTGGCGAGCCGGTGAAAGCAAATGAAGTGTTCCCAGTTCTTTTCGCGAAAATTCGTGTAATTCGTGGTGAAAAACCCCCCCTCGTAACCCTCTACCAAAAATTCGTTCTCACTCGTGACATTCGATGCCGCATCTCCCCCTCGTAACCCTCATCCTCGCCATCCGAAATGAAGCCCGTTACATCGAACGCTGTCTGAACTCTGTCCTGGCCCAGGATTACCCCCCCGACCGACTGGAAATCCTCATCGCCTACAGCATGTCCTCCATACCATCGTATTCTCATTTCTCTACTTTATAGCGTATATGCTATAATTGCTGTGACAGCGAAATAGCATGGCAGATTGGACTGTAGAAAACTATGTCGACTCGCGGGGTCGTTCTCCGGTAGAGAATTTTCTAAACCAATTGCCGGTTACTGATCGTGTCCGTATCGTGCATACCATCGGATTACTTGCAGATTTCGGTTTACAGCTTGGCGCCCCTTACATCAAGCATCTTGAAGGGAAACTTTGGGAACTGCGTATTCGGTCGAGACACAAGGTTTACCGGATACTTTACTTCGCCTTTACCGGACAACGCTTCATCTTGTTACACGCCTTCTTGAAAAAGACCCGTAAAACACCCCGGCAAGAAATCGGCATTGCTCAAAGTAGATTAGCCGACTTTCTGGAAAGAGAAGAAATATGATGACTAGACTGAGAACAAGCCGTCCTTTCGGAGAATATCTTGAGGAACAAATGCAAGACGCTGAATTTCTGGCTGCCTACCGGGCATTGGAGCCGGAATTTCAGGTGGCTCGTCAGGTAATTCAACTCAGGCTTCAACGCGGCCTGTCACAACAGGAATTGGCCGAGAAGGTCGGCACAGGCCAGCCAAACATCTCTCGCCTCGAACGCGGCACCACCAACCCTTCGCTTCATTTCCTCCAAAAAGTAGCAGAGGCTCTGGGAGCGGAGCTTGAAGTTACATTCACACCCACTGAAACCCAGGATTGAGACGTTGGACAACACCATAAACCCCAAATCAAAAAGACAAGTATCCCCAATCCAATATCCATTATCTAGTATCCAATCTCCAACCTGCCAACGTGCAAACCTGCCCCCCATTCACAATTGACAATTCCAACTCTACCTCCTCCCTCAAAGAAATTCGTGTAATTCGTGGTTAAAAAAAACCCTCGTAACCAACTACCAAAAATTCGTTCCCATTCGTAACATTCGATGCCGCATTTCCTCCTCGTAACCCTCATCCTCCCCATCCGCAACGAATCCCGCTACATCCAGCGCTGCCTGAACGCCGTCCTGGCTCAGGACTACCTCCCTGACCGCTCGAAAATATCATCACCGAAGGCATAGCCACCGATTGAATGAACATGGTATTACGGGGACAACTCAACATTGTCGCAACACCATATCGAAATTGACCAGAGTATAAAGATAGAACAGACTCATCAGCATACTGTGATGGCTTTTTCCAACGGCATTCAGTGTGTGATACTTATTCCCGCCGCTGTCAAGCGTGCTTGTCAACGGAAGTTGCGGAGCAGAGGTATGAAGCCCGGTATGATAGCATTACGTATGTTTGTAGCTGGTATCCTATTGCTTCTGAGGAGACAGATATCTAACGTTGCCAGCGTGACGATTGATGTCGAATATGAGGGCAAAGAAGGAGAAATAAAGGGGGTGCTGCTCCAATTCATTCTGAACTGGGTTCCTGATTTTCCAAAAGGGGCGATTACCTTCCAGCGCATAGGTAAGAAATCTTCTGCTCATAAGCTGGCTTGGGAGACCCATAGAAGTAATCGAAAACCCGATCATGTGGCGACGTTGGATGATCTTTTGTTGTATTGTTGACGCCACTGAAAAAACAAAAATCGGGTGGGTGCCTGTATCAGGGCACTCGCAGCCAGGCTCACATCCCTGGGGTGGTTACCGTGGAGGCACCTGGCCACCCGATTATTCGCTTTCATGATACCGTAGATTAAGTATGATGTCAACCACAGCACACCCCTTCGTCTCCCTCCTCCTCCCAATCCGCAACGAAGCTCGCTACATCCAGCGCTGCCTGAACGCCGTCCTGGCTCAGGACTACCCCCCCGACCGACTGGAAATCCTCATCGCCGACGGCATGTCCACCGACGGCACCCGTGACATCATCCAGCAGGTTATCAAAAAACATAACAAAATAATTCGCGAACATTCGAGCCATTCGTTGCAAAAAAAGAACACGTTTCCCAATATTCAACTGATAGACAACCCCCAACAAATCGTCCCCACCGGCCTCAATCTGGGCCTGCAGCACGCCCGCGGCGAGATCATCATCCGCGTGGATGGACATACCGTGATTGCCCCCGATTACGTGCGCCAATGCGTGGATGCTTTGGCGCGCAGCGGGGCGGACAACGTCGGCGGGCGCATGAACGCTGTGGGCGAGAACGCTTTTGGCCGCGCCGTGGCCCTGGCGACCAGTTCACCTTTTGGCGTCGGCGGAGCGCGCTTTCATTACTCTGATAAAGAAGAATGGGGGGACACGGTCTACATGGGAGCCTGGCCCAGGAGCGTCTTCGATGCCATCGGCCCCTTCGACGAAGAACTGGTCCGCGATCAAGACGACGAGTTCAACTATCGCCTGCGCGCTGCGGGAGGCAAGATTCTGCTCAGCCCCAGGATCAAATCCGAATATACCGTACGGGGCGCGCCGCGCGCTTTGTGGCGTCAATACTTCCAATACGGCTACTGGAAAGTCCGCGTCCTGCAAAAACACCCCCGCCAGATGCGCCCCCGCCAGTTCATCCCCCCTCTCTTCGTCCTCGCCCTCCTCCTCTCCCTCCTCCTCGCCCCATTCCCCATTCACAATTTACAATTCACAATTAACCATTCACAATTAACCATTCACCCTTCACTACTCATCCCCTCCCTCTACCTCCTCGCCACCCTCACCGCCTCCCTCTACACCACTATCAGACCAACGACTACCCGACCAACGACTATCAGACTGGCGATCATCGGACTATTGCCTCTTACCTACGCCATCCTCCACCTCAGCTACGGCCTGGGCTTTCTCGTTGGCCTGGTCAAATTCTGGAACCGCTGGGGAGATAAACGGGGCAAAACGCCTCTCAGGTCAAGTGAAGTGATCTGAATATCTTCAATATCATCCCCTCTGAGGATACCCACTACCCGGTGCTCATCCCCCCCAACCGCTGCCAACCGCAACCCCTAACTCCTAACTCGCAACTCCTAACCCCTAACACCCTCTCCATCCTCCATCGTCTATCCTCCACTTGACGCCCCTCTTGGCCGCCATCTCGAAGATCCCGCGTAGCGGGGCGCCCGCAAAGTGTGTGATACAATTCAAAAAATGTAGCAGGCTTGATTTGTGAGAGGTGAAAAAAGATGAAAGAGTATCAATATCCTGTGGTTATCCAATATGATCCAGAGGATGATGTTTACTTGGCAGATTGTCCTCTCATCGCAGGGTGTTATTCCGATGGTAAAACTTACGAAGAGACTTTAGAAAACATCAAAGAAAGGTTTTTGATGACAACCGGAGAACGAATATGACTGCCCTGAACATACGCGAAATGCTTTTGCGTGAGGTGAAACGACTGCCAGAATCTTTGGCGGAAGAAGTTTTCGACTTCGTGCTGTTTGTAAAAGAGCGGCATGCTGAAGAAGCGTTCCTTTGGCAGCAAGTTCAGGAAACGCAGTCCTACCGCCAGAAAAACCCTCAAGATGTGATTTCAGCGACGGCAGAAGAGTGGGATGAGGCTACTCGTCACCTGGAGTAAGGGCGCAAATGGGTTACCGTCTGCGTTATGACCGGCGTTTTATGCGTTTGCTGGAAGCGCTGCCAGGCGACGTTTGCAGTATGGCTCGTCGCCGCGTCAAATCCCTTGCTGACGATCCGTATCCTTCGGGGGCTAAAGAACTCGATGAACATCCTGGCTATTATCGCCTTTGGTTGCCGCGTGGTTGCCGGCTCGTTTATCAGGTTATAGCAGATGAGCAAACGGTTGATTTGCTCTATGTGGGGCCGAAGTCGCCCGACTTGTATGAAAAATTAGGGCTTGGTCGTCAGTAAGTTCCCGCGCCTCCCATCACACGCAAAATGGTACCGTTTCCAGTGGTCTTTGTACTTGTTCCCCTAAAGTCTGAAATTCTTCAATATCATCCCCTTTGGGGACACCCACTACCTGGTGCTCATCCCCCCCCAACCACCGCTAACCCGCAACACCTGACACCCTCCCCCCGACCCCCGCTCTCTACTCCCTACCCTCTTGCAAATGATATAATCTTCCCAGAAAATGGATCGTTTCCTCCCAAGGAACAGGAGATAAACGTGAAGAACTATCGCTTTTCTGTGGTGATCGAACGCGATGAGGAAGGATACTTTGCTTACTGTCCTGAACTGCAGGGCTGCTAAACTCAAGGTAGCACCTATGAAGAAGCGCTGGCGAACATTCAGGATGCCATTCAACTCCACGTGACCGATCGTCTTGAAAGCGGGGAAGAGATACCCCAGGTTAGATTAATCAGCCTCACTTCTTATGGAAGTGATGAATGGCCAAACCCAGTTCATCCCTCCCCCCTTCGTTGGCACGCGGAATCTACTTTTCCATCCATATAACCAACATTTCAAAAATATACCCATCTCATGGTATGATATCTACACCACCCTAAGAGGGGGGAAACATGCCAGAAACTATCCCTAGCCAATCCACCACCCCATTCACAAAAAAGAGAAAAGCCTCAACCCTGCGAAGTTTTACCTATCGAGTTGTCCGCCGCTCGTTGGATATCATCTCCACCTTTTTAGGACTGGTTTTTCTATCCCCTTTTTTTGCTTTTGTTGCCCTCCTCATCCGACGCGACACCCCCGGCCCGACCTTCTATCAGGGTTTGCGCGTGGGTCGTCATGGACGCACCTTCCACATCCTGAAGTTCCGGACGATGTACGAAAACGCCGAAAGCTACAACGGGCCAAGGATCACCGCTCAAAGTGACCCCCGCATCACCCCGTTCGGTCGCTGGTTACGGGATACCAAGCTCAACGAACTCCCCCAACTGTGGAACGTGCTCAAAGGTGAAATGAGTCTGGTCGGGCCTCGGCCAGAAGATCCGGAAATTGTGCATACATGGCCTGAAGATATTCGCCGTGAGATTTTGTCCATGAGACCAGGCATGACCAGCCCAGCCTCCCTCGTCTATATCAACGAGGAAAATTTGTTAAATAATGACCAGGTCATGGACGACTACCTGGAAGATATCCTGCCCTCCAAGTTACGCCTGGACCGTCTTTATGTGCGTAACCGCAGCGTCTTGCTCGATCTGGATATCATCTTTCTTACATTAACTGCCCTCCTGCCCAATGTTAGAAAGCACCCCTTACCCGAACACCTGATATTTTGGGGTTTTCTATCCCGTTTTCTTAGCAGGCATTTGAGGTGGTTCCTGGTTGATGTCATCGTATCATTACTAGCCGTGGGTATGGCTGGAGGTATCTGGCGCTCAGCAGGACCTATACACATTGGTTGGGGCAATGCCATCTTAATTGCCTCAGGCATCTCTGTGATATTCAGTTTGATCAATGCACTTACCGGCATCAACCGTACCGACTGGTCTAGAGCCCGACCCTCAGAAGCCCTTGACCTGGCAGTATCCACTGCCGCAGTGACAGGGGTATTGATTATTTCCGATGTACTACTTCATTCCCCTTTACCCTGGGGTTTGCTGGCAGTCTCAGGCATACTGGCTTTCCTTGGCTTCTTCGCTGTACGCTACCGCACCCGCATACTGACAGGCATAGCCACACGATGGCTAGACGTACGTGGCCATAAAGCGCTATTTGGCGAACGGGTTTTGATCGTTGGCGCAGGCCAGGTTGGCAGGTTCGCTATATGGTTGATACGCAACACGGATCTTTCCAGAGCCTTTACAATCGCCGGTCTAGTGGACGATGACCCCCGAAAGGTCGGGATGCGAATTGACGGGTGCAATGTCTTGGGGACAACGAACGATATCCCCCGATTAATGAAAGAATGCGACGCCGGTCTATTACTGTATTCCATCAGCACCATTACCCCAGAACGCAGCAGCCAAATCCTGGAGATCTGTCATTCCACAGATGCTCACGTGATTATCATCCCAGATATCCTTGAAATCGTTCACTCATACTTCCCGTCCAAACGTTCACCAACAGAAACCCGCGACAAGTTAAAAGCTGATCACAAGCATAAAATCCCCATCGCTTGGGTTTCGAAATGGCTTGACGAATTAGACTCGGTAGCAACATCGGGCGATCTTGCCTCCCTCCAGCAGAAATTACAGGGCATCCGCACTGACCTGAAAAACATCCCTCATGAAACAACCTCCAAGAAACGATAAGAACTTTGTTTGGCAAGGGAAAAAAGTTTTGGTCACCGGGGCTGGCGGTTTCATCGCCAGCCATTTGGTTGAAAGGCTGGTAACCGAGGGCGCATACGTACGTGCCTTCGTGCGTTACAACTCTCGGGGTGACCCTGGTCTGCTCAAATTATTACCTAGCGATGTTTTTGAGGCATTGGAAATCGTTGCTGGAGATTTACGCGACCTACCGGCAATACAGGAAGCTGTAAAGGGTGTGAGCCTTATCTTTCATCTGGGAGCTCTCATCGCCATCCCCTACTCCTACGTTCATCCCGCGGAAGTTGTGGAAACAAACGTTATGGGTACTCTCAATGTACTCCTGGCTTCCCGGTACGTTGAAGTTGAGCGTATCATACATACATCAACCAGCGAAGTCTACGGCACTGCCATGGAGGTTCCAATTTGTGAAGATCACCCACTTCAAGGGCAGTCACCCTACTCCGCCAGCAAGATTGGTGCCGATAAACTTGCTGAAAGTTTTTATTGTGCTTACAACCTACCCATTGTAACCCTGCGCCCCTTCAACACCTACGGCCCCAGACAATCTACCCGCGCGGTAATCCCCACAATCATCACCCAAGCCCTAACCGGAAACACAATAAAACTTGGGAACTTGGAGGCCATACGCGACTTCACCTACATCTCAGACACGATCTCGGGTTTCCTCAAAGTTGCTACCACTTCTGAAATTGAAGGAGAGACCTTCAACCTGGGTACCGGTTATGAAGTAAGCATAGGGGAACTTACAGAAAAAATCCTCTCCTTGATTGGTAAATCTGCCAAGATTATGGTAGACTCCGCCCGTCTGCGCCCGGAAAAGAGCGAAGTCGAACGGTTACTTTCGGACAACCGGAAAGCACGGGAAATCTTGGGTTGGCAACCACAAATCACCCTTGATGATGGCCTTCAGCACACGATCAATTGGATATCCGACAACTTGCACCTTTACCGCTCAGGGCTATATCAGCTATGAACTCCACTCATGTCATTGCGAACCCCGAAGGGGTGAAGCAATCTCCTCCTTAACCAGTGGGAGATCGCTTCGTCGCACAAAACGCTCCTCGCGATGACACATGCAAGTTTCTTAGTAGGCTTGTCCCGAACGAAGTGAGGGAACTAACAAAGCAATCTCACAAATTAGGAGTTACGCACTTGATTAAAGAAACCGGCAGGTCGAGTGATCCCTGCCCCCGTATGGCGAGCCGAAGGCGAGGATTGTATCGCCTGCCCTTGCGGTCTGGGCAAGGGAGACCCATTTTAGTGCAGTTCTTGATCTCGATACGGCCCTTACAGGGCCACTCGATCAGCGAACTGCGTAACTCCTGATTAATCAAGTTAAAGGTTGCTTCGCAAGGCTCGCAACGACATCTTTCTTGTTTATGTCATTTCTCTCCCAACAATCACCTGATGACCCAACAATACTTTGTCTACATCATGACCAACAAGAATAATACCGTTCTATACACAGGTGTTACTAACGATCTGAAAAGGCGCGTATTCGAACATAAAGAAGAGATAGGGAGTAAATTTACCAGGAAATACAATGTGAAAAAACTTGTGTATTTTGAATTCGATGATGATATTTATGCTGCAATAGCGCGGGAAAAACAGATCAAAGGTGGTTCTAGACAGAAAAAAAATCGATCTGATCAACCGTATCAATCCTGAATGGAGAGATCTTTACGACGAGATATAAGCACTTATCGAAAAAAATGTTTAGGAGGAAAGGAATGAAAGCAGTCGTTCTGGCAGGGGGGAAAGGCACTCGTTTAGACCCCTACACCAAGATACTCCCCAAACCGTTGATGCCCATTGATGATATGCCCATCTTGGAGATCATCCTTCGTCAAATGGCCCGCGCAGGAATCAATGATGTCTACCTGACCGTAGGCCATCTTGCAGAGCTGCTGCGTGCCTTCTTCAAAGATGGCACCCAATTGGGTCTAAACATCCACTATAGCTACGAAGAGAAACCCCTGGGGACCGCGGGACCTCTATCCTTGATACCGGATTTGAAAGATACATTCCTGGTCACCAATGGGGACGTCCTCACCACCCTGAACCTGCACGACCTCCTCCTGGCTCATAAGCGATCTTCTGCTGTTGCCACCATTGCCATGCACACTCGCCAGGTGAAGATCGAACTGGGAGTGATTCACACCGATGGCACTAATAAGGTGATAGATTACAGCGAAAAACCCACGTATGACTATAACGTCAGCATGGGGATCTACGTCTTTGAACCCCGCGTTCTAGATTACATCCCCTACAATCAATATCTAGACTTCCCCGATCTGGTACTCAAGCTGGTCAAGAATCAGGAACATGTCAGAGGATATCCTTATGATGGGTATTGGCAGGACTTGGGACACCCAGACGATTACAAACGAGCTATAGATGAGTTCAACGACATTAGGAACCTCATCTTAGGGGATGATTGATCTCAGAATGGATTTCCACTCTTCAACATTACCGGTTAAAAAAATGGAATGGCGCGTACCACTATCTGACCTGGACTTTGGCCCCCAGGAGGAAGAGGCCGTCCTTCGCGTGTTACACAGCCGTTGGTTGACAATGGGTTCAGTCACCCAGGAATTCGAAGGTCGGTTTGCTGAATTCTTGGGCGTAAAGTATGCCATAGCCGTATCTAACGCCACTGTCGCTTTACACCTGGCTTGTATCGCTCTGGGGTTTGGGAAAGGGGATGAGGTGATCGTTCCCTCATTATCCTTTGTGGCTACTGCCAACGCGGTGCGTTACACAGGCGCACATGTCCGATTTGCAGATATCCTCAGCTCACAGGAGTTGAACATCTCACCAGAAGACATCGAACGCAACATCACCCCCCAGACCAAAGGGATCATCGTGATGCACTACGGTGGTTACCCCTGTCGCATGGAAGACATTGAGTCCCTCGCCGAGCGCCACAACCTGGTAATTATCGAAGACGCAGCCCACGCTCCGGGAGCCACATTGAAGGGACGCTATTTGGGAACCTGGGGAGACGCTGGCTGCTTTAGTTTCTTCTCCAACAAGAATCTCGTCACCGGCGAAGGAGGCATGTTAGTAACCAACCGCCACGAGGTCGCCGAGAAAGTACGTTTGCTGCGTTCGCATGGCATGACGACCATGACCTGGGACCGTCATCAAGGGCATGCTTATTCGTACGATGTTATCGAATTAGGCTACAATTACCGGTTGGACGAGATTCGTTCGGCGTTAGGTATCGTGCAATTGGAAAAATTAGAACAAAATAATCTGAAACGAGCGCAAATAACCGACCAATACCGACAAGCCCTAAACCATACCTCACTGGAAATTCCCTTCACACAACATAAAGGACAATCAGCTCATCACATCTTTCCTGTCCTTCTGCCACCCGGTTCTGACCGTCAAGCTTTTATGGATAACTTGAGAGAAAAGGGTATTCAAACCAGCATTCATTATCCACCGATACATACCTTTAGCTATTACAGACATCTATATCCTGACATCCGCCTCTCCAACACAGAAGAGGTTGCTCAACGCGAAGTCACCTTACCTCTGTATCCCACAATGAGTGAGGCACAAATTAATACAGTGATCTCGGCGGTATGCCAATAAAATAATGCGCATATCTACCTTTTTTGTTATAATTTCATCCTCTATGTTCAATTATCATAGCCTGCTAACCTAAATAATAATTTATCTGGCAAAGAACTGAATGGAACTAAAACAATACTTACAACTGCTACGCCGATGGATGTGGCTGCTCATCGTTTGTGCACTTCTAGGCATGATTGGGGGATATATCTATAGCTTACAACAGACTCCCATCTATCGAGCCACCACGAAAATACTCATCATGCGGGCCCCGGAAGACCGCATGCCGGATGCATACGCCATCTACACAGAACTGCAGCTCGCCAAAACGTACGCACAGCTCATTACCACCGAACCTGTATTAGAACAGACCAGTGCCTTGCTCAACTCTAATGTCGGTGCCGGGCAAATCAGGGTTAAGCAAGTGGAAGAAACCCAGGTGCTGGAAGTTACTGTAGATGATACTGACCCACAAAGAGCCGCAGATATCGCCAACACATTAATCGCTGTTTTTATCCATTACAATGAAGAGCTACAAACTACTCGATATGCCTCCTCCGAGGAGACCCTGCAAGCGCAATTACAGGCTGTAGAAAGCCAAATTCAACAAATCCAATCTGATATCCTCAACGCCTCAGAAGAAACTCTACAGACCCAGCAACAACAGGTCGAATCCCAAATCTCAAGTCTGCAAACAGAGATGCTCGAGGTACGGGGTAGATTAGAGGCACTCCAGGTAAAAGATGAAGACCTGCTCACAGAGAGCGAGAAGCTTCAGATAGAAGAAGAAAAAGCCAGGCTAGATCAGCTACAAGGGCTACTTTCTTTATACCAGCAAATCTATTTGAACATCGTTGGTAGGGGTCAAACTTCCGGAAGCACCACCCAAGATACACGCATCAACCAACTACAAGTAAACCTTGCCCTTTATCAGCAAATCTATTCTTCCCTGCTAAGCAACTACGAGTCTATCCGCCTTGCCAGATTGAAGAACACACCCAACATCGTCCAGATTGAGCGTGCTCAACCCTCCTCAAGACCGGTACAAACGGGCACGATTACCAATATATCCGTGGGCGGCGTACTGGGGCTACTGTTGTCCGGAAGTTTGGTTTTCCTCATCGAGTACCTGGACACAACCATCAAAACTCCTGAGGAAGTGGAACAAGTACTACAGTTACCGATCATTGGTTTCATTCCAGAAACATCTACATCCAAGAAAGGGGCATACCCCTCTGTAATTGCAAATCCCCGCTCACCGATGGCAGAATCTTACCGCGCCCTGCGAGTAAACCTGGAATTTGCCAATAACTCAAGGACATTGAAAACGATTTTAGTAACCAGCCCCTCTCCTTGTGAAGGTAAAACCACAACTGCTGTCAACCTGGCATTGATCCTGGCCCAAGCACAAAAGCGAGTAGTCCTGCTGGATGCAGACTTGCGACGGCCAATGGTTCATAAACTATTGGGGGTTTCAAACCGGATTGGCCTCACCAGCTTATTCCGGGAAGACCAATCGCTGCAGAAAGTGGCGCGTGTCTGGAAAATGGATAACCTGGCAGTTATTACCAGCGGGGCTTTACCACCTAACCCATCTGAATTGCTCAGCTCCGAGAAAATGCGCCAGATACTGAATCAAATAAAATCCCAGGCAGACATCGTTATCATTGACAGCCCCCCAAGCCTGGTATCGGACGCCACCTCACTGGCCACCAGTGTGGATGGCCTGCTTCTGGTAGTCCAGCCGGGAAAAACGGAAACCAAAGCTGCGGCCACCCTAATTGAACAATTACGACGGCTAGAGATACATACTGTTGGTGTGGTGTTCAACCGCATCCCCCAAAGCCGCAGCTATTACTACAAGGAGTACGCACCCTACGCATCCTACTCCTACAAACGCGCGGACAAGGAGGAGGGCTACTTCCAGGAAGAATATGAGAGAGAACTTCAATACGCAGCATACAGCTCCCATCCCGATAAGTCCCTTCAGAAACAAACCTGGTTTCGCAAACCGCAGCCTCCGGGATCATCATAGCGCAAACACTAACCATGCCCTTTTTCCCAAAAATAAGGTAGTAAAAACTCTAGGGAAAAAGCTACCTTGCACTAACCAACCTGCTACACGAAAAAACATCAATGGAAATTTCTATCTGCCCATATCTCGGACGTCAAGAAGACAACGAAACGTATTATTCATACCCTTCCTTACAAAATTATTGTCATCATGCAAACCCTGTCGAAAGCATCAGCCTGAAACACCAAAATGCTTATTGCCTCACAAACAAACACAAGGAATGTACCGTATTTCATCGCGAGGCGCTTGAACCTCTGCCCGTACATATACAACACCACCCGGTACGGAGGTTATCAACTAATCTTCGCTTGCTAAGCATTATCGTTGGCGCTTTTCTTATTATGGCTGTTGGACTGGCGGGTTGGCAATTCCTTGCTGGTCCGCTCTTCAACCTCCCTCTTCCTTTTAGCTCCCCCGCCACGGCACAACCTACCATAACACTGATGCCACCTTCCCCTACTGCCTTACCAACAATAAACCCAACTGCCACCATTACGGCTTCCAGTCCTGAAATCACTGAAACCCCCTTAACACCACCTACAGCAACCAATACTCCTTTACCCCTCAGCTCCCCCACACCCGGTCCTCCCTTAGGGGTGCCATTCGGCAATGAACCCAAATTTGTAATCCATCAAGTGACCGAAGGTGAAAGCCTGGTGCTTATAGCTAATATCTATGGTACGACTCAGGAAGCAATCCAGGCTGTAAATTTCTGGATGCCTTCCCCCCTATGGAGCGGTTGGTATGTGGTCGTACCCATTAACACGTTTGATACCTCCGGACTGCCCTCCTTCGAAGTTTACATTGTTGCCAACGGTGGGATCAGCGTCGAGACCCTGGCTGCCGATTTAAAAACCAATATAGATGATCTGCGTTATTACAACGCCCTTGGTGATGGCGCCACAATACCCCAGGGCAGGTGGTTATTAATCCCCCGTGCCCAGAAAACGCAACCATAAACCACCTTTCTTCTGGGCTCTACATTCAAATGCACCCTGACCTCATCGCACCAACGATAAACAGGGTGCTTTTTTTCTTTATCAATCGGCAAACCACCTGACAGTTCGTAGCCGTTGCAGGTCAAGTGTCCCTGAAAGCGGCGTATTGAGACCAACACCGAGGGGTCTCGATATGGGCTGCACTTCGTTTCGCCCTACTCGACCCGCGATATCCTGCTGGTCGAGTAGGTGCCGAAGGCACCGTATCGAGACCACCCTAAGACCAGGGCTCGGTCTCGATACAATCCTCGCCTTCGGCTCGCCCCCATACGGGGACAGGGATCACTCGACCTGCGATATCCTGCTGGTCGAGTAGGTGCCGAAGGCACCGTATCGAGACCACCCTAAGACCAGGTCTCGGTCTCGATACAATCCTCGCCTTCGGCTCACCCCCATACAGGGACAGGGATCACTCGACCCGCGATATCCTGTTGGTCGAGTAGGTGCCGAAGGCACCGTATCGAGACCACCCTAAGACCAGGGCTTGGTCTCGATACAATCCTCGCCTTCGGCTCGCCCCCATACGGGGACAGGGATCACTCGACCTGCAAGTAAGAGGAGGCACTCGACCTGCGAGGATACCCCTGCCCCCCCGTCAAGGCGACGTCCCACCGTCGCCGTTTCCCTTGTTTGGAGGGGGTCTCGACCTAGACAAGGTCCTCAACGAAAAGAGGGTCTCGATACGCCCTTCACTTCGTTTCGGGCACTCGACCCGCGAATTGCAGTTGGTCGAGTAACTCCCAAAGTACCCCGTAGGAGCACGAAGGGAGTATATCGAGCAAGATGGCGGAAAACAGGTTTTTAGTGTCAAGTAGCTAGTAAATCGGAGTTTGGTTTGGATTGGGCCATTGAAACCTTTCATCTAAGTAAATATTTCCCTCAAACCCTTAGCCTGTTGCCTTTACATTCTCACCGCGATGCACCTCAACTCGTGGTCAAGGATGTAAACCTGCGCGTAAAAGATGGGGAGCTGTTTGGGTTGGTGGGCCCCAATGGCGCGGGTAAAACGACGTTAATCAAGCTCTTGTGCACGTTGATCACCCCCTGTTCAGGTACTGCGCACATCAAAGGATACGACCTGAACCAACAACAATTTATCAAAAGCGTTGTAGGGTTAAGTACCGGGGACGAACGCAGCTTTTACTGGCGCTTAACCGGAAGCCAAAACCTGGATTTCTTTTCTACCATGTTTGGATTGTTCGGCGAGGAAAAAGACAAAAGGATTGCCTGGGCATTAGAACAGGTAGGATTGACAGAAGCAGCCCACAAGCCTGTCCAGGTTTACTCCAACGGGATGCGCAAACGTTTAGGAATCGCCCGAGCTTTACTCAACAACCCCAGCCTGTTATACCTGGATGAACCCACCAATGACCTCGACCCCATTGCCACAGAGCGGCTTCATACCCTTATCCGGAGTCAACTGGTAGAAAAGGAAGGGATAACTGTATTCCTGACCACCCACCGGCTTACCGAGGCTGAAAAGCTGTGCAACCGCATCGCTATAATGCACCAAGGAGAGATACTGGCTTGTGGTTCTTTAGATGAACTTCGCCAACAATCAGGCCTCTCAGAAGATATCTTTCTATGTGTGGGAGGGTTGACAAAGGCTATGCACAATACATTAAGCAAGCGGTTCTCACTACAAACCCACAAACAGGATGACGATGAGACCAGGATAACCCTCCCAGACGAGCAGACAGCCTCTCTCGCACTTTCACACATCAACCAACTGGGTGCAAAAATCATCTCCTACCAGCGAAGGCCGGTAACCCTGGAAACCATCTTTAAACAACTGGTGGAGAAACCGTCAGGAGCCTCTACCAAGTCGCCTCCCGCACCCGTATCCCTTCCCCCTTCCACTACACACTTGTCTCAACAAACACAACCTGTCTTTCACCAAATGGTGGCAAGGGTTAAACATGGGTTGCGAGTAGCATGGGCTTTCCTGAAACGTGATGTCCGCTCTGAGATCAGCTACCGCGTGGCTTTCTTCTTATCCTTTCTGAACATCCTGTTCTCAGTGGCTGTGTTCTACTTCATATCTAAGCTCATCGGCCCCACAGCCCTCCCCTACCTTGAACCCTACGGTGGAGATTACTTCGCCTTTGTGCTTATCGGCATCGCCATTGCGGGCTACTTTGGGGTTGGCCTCTCCGGTTTTGCCAACAGCTTGCGGCAGGCTCAAACTACCGGCACGCTGGAAGCCATGCTGACCACTCCCACACCAGTCACCACGATCATCCTGTCTTCGTCCTTGTGGAGTTACCTGTTGACCACCTTACGATTTGTCGTATACCTGGCCGTTGGGGTGCTACTTTCTCCCATCCCCATAAATCGCGGCAATTACCCTCTGGCTTTTCTCATTCTGCTTCTGACCATTGGGGCATTCAGCAGCCTGGGAATAATAGCCGCCAGTTTCATCATGGTGCTCAAACGCGGAGACCCCATCACCTGGGTGTTCAATGCGTTTGCAGGACTACTCGGTGGAGTTTACTTCCCATTGACCATCCTCCCCTCATGGTTGCAGACCATCGCTAAGCTCTTCCCCATCACCTACGCGCTGGAAGCCATGCGTAAGGTGCTCTTACAGGGCGCCTCCTTCCAGGAGGTCTGGATTGACCTGATGGCTTTGACGATATTCTGTTTTGCAGGCGTTCCGCTTAGCCTGATCGTCTTCCGGATGGCTGTTCAACGAGCCAAAGTCGAGGGCAGCCTGACCCACTACTAAACTGTCTGGTAACTGCTCAGCCTGCATACGCCTGAGAATGAATTCTCAGGCTGAGAACCAAAGTCGGATGAAATCCGACTAAAAAATGCACTGAGCTGTCAACCCGTTTGAACAGATTTTGTCTGTCAGCCCTGGATTCTTGTCCTGCCTGCGCCAGTGCCGCAGGCACAGGTGAGCTAGCCGAAGGATCAATCCGGTGCGAGGGATGCCTGAGCAGTTACCCTGTCTGATTATCACAATATAGCTGGTGTAGATGCGGCGTACTTCAGGAGTACGTCGCATCTTTTTTAAGGCGCTGGTATTACCAGAGCTGGATCACCAAACAGCAGGAAGGTATACAGTACTTCTCTCACAGTCTCGTCCTCCAGGGGAACCTGGTTCCAGGCATGCAGAAGTATCTCCCCCAACCTGGAGGGTGCATCCGCTAGCCAGGCCTGAGCCAGCGCATCGCTGAGCACATTCTGGTCCTGGGGTAACGTTAAGCTGGTAGGGGCCAGCACCGCAACCGCCCCGCCGTCCGCTTTCCATAATAAGGTCTCAGCCAGCGAATCTACCTGCGGATGGGTAAATAATCCTGTCAAACAGGTCATGTTCACGATGATGGGCAGATGACTGTTGGCAAGCTGCCCTACATCCTGGGCGTAAAAAATACCACCTTTGCCCCACTGGGTTACACTGCCGTGACCAAAATAGGCGATCAGAAAGACGCCCTTATTAATAAACTCTATCACTTTTTGATTAACCCCCTGCTCCCCTGCTTCGGGCACGAAGAGCCTTGTCTTGTAAGGGGATGAAAAATGAGCCAAAAAGGCTTGGGCATCGCCTTCAAAGGACGGAGCATCCCCATCCGCAACGCCAAGGACGAGACTCTGCCATTCACCTTGTGGGGGATCTTGTTCGTAAGCCAGGGTCTTGGCTATCATACGCTGCAACTGCTCAGTTGTTTGAACGGGAAAGCGACCAACCGCAATATCCGGTCGGGGGTCGTCATCTACGAGGGCGTAGAATATGTCAGAGGCAGTCACACCTCCAAAGATGGTATCCATCCAAAAAGTAGGCATCCTATTCCAATCAGTAGATACCTGATAGCCATGGACATCGTAGGTGGTATCCCCAACAAGTAAAAGATAGCGAGGGCTGGGATTCCACTGAGCTGCGGCGTAACGAAGGAAAGCCTGGATGGCTTGGGGCTCTGGCAAGCCGAAGTTGAACTGGTCGTACACCGCTTCCACGGGAATGGACAGAGCCGCTAACCCCTGCTGACGCCGGTATTCGAGGAGAGGTTCCACATAGGGTAGAAAATCCTGGGGAGCGATGACCAGATAATCGGCTCCTTCTAAGGCACGCAGGTCAGGGAGTAAGGAGGCAGGATGCATTGCGCTGGGCTGCAAATAAGCTCCATTGGGCACAACAGTGTAATGCCGTCCAGAGTGTCCCATGAAGTAGAACGAATCACCACTTTGATAAAGCGATGTGAAATGGTTCATCTCACCCG
Source organism: Chloroflexota bacterium (assembly GCA_040758495.1). GTDB lineage: Bacteria > Chloroflexota > Anaerolineae > Anaerolineales > JBFLVL01 > JBFLVL01. The sequence goes on along the minus strand of JBFLVL010000006.1, from coordinate 117,052 downwards.
TCGGAAGACGCTCGAAAACATCCACGCCCTCCGGAAAACCTACCAACCCAATCATCCCATCAAAACCCTCAAAGCTGAGCTGGCCCTCTCCAGGCACAAGAAAGCGGGGGTAATCCAATTCGATCCAATCCAGGACGACCGTATCTACAAGCACGCCGGTATCGCCGGGTGCCTCCAGGCTGATTTCGTTTTCGCCCTCACGCAACAACCCTGGGGGTACCTCACCCTCTAGGACATAGCGTCCCACACCATCCCAACGGGCCTCGGCGACCAACTGACCGTTAAGGCTGGCGCGGAGATGATGATCAGCCTCACTGTCCTCCGCCTCCGTACTTCCCCATAGCCCCACGCGCAGATACCCTCCACCAGGAGCCAGCGCGTCCAGTTTCAGGGTGAAAGTCTCCCCCTGAGGTGCGGTCATCGCCAGCCACAACCAGTGATCCCCGCTCTCAACCTTGGGCAGAAAACGCAGATTCTCTTCCTGATGGATAGTAGCCGTGTATTGGTGGATCAGCTCGGAGCCCGCCTCCCCTACCCCATGAGGCACCTCATTGATCAACAACCAAGGGGTTTCACCTTCGGATAACCAATACACATTATCTGCAGTGTACTCGCTATCCGTAGCCTGGGCGTAAAAACGGAGGCGCCACTCACTACCATCCCTCACCAGCCAGATGGGTTGTGGACCTCCCTCGTACGTAAGCTGCAAGGTGCCCGGCTCAATTTGTTTTCCCCAAACCGCGCGCAACGCTTGGGAGGAGACTTCGTAGATTCCGGTGGTGGGAATCATTAACTTCACTCCCTCACTGGGAGGCAGGTCAGACCCGACCACGTTCCCAGAAGGCGAACAACCATTCAGGTAAGCAGAAATCAGGGAACTGACAGCCAGTATGCCCAAAAGCCGTGCAGAGACTCTCCCCCGAATGAATATATTCAGGCGGTCTATCACCAGCCACCTCGTCTATAAAAGAAATATATCGCCGCAGCGAACAACCCTCCGCCCACCACGCTAATCCCCAAGGCAAGCAACCCCAGGCGAAAACCTATAGGCAATCCCTGGCCTCCCCCTACCTCCTCACTTGGGGGAAGGGGAGTTTCCGTTGGCGTGGGAGTCCTTGAGGGCAGGGCCAGAGTCGGCAGTGAGATTACAAAGGGCGTAAAGGTAGGAGTCACGGTCGGTGTTGCCGTGAATTCCGGAGAGGGGGTGGCTGAGGGGGTGTCGGTTGCGGTGGGGGAAATCGTGCCTGTTGGAGTCTTGGTAGGGGTACCACGGGTAGGGGTCCGCGTTGGGGTCCGTGTGCGCGTGGGTGTGGGGCTGGGAGATACCGTGCCCGAAGTCGTTGGGGTGGGTGTGCGGGTGGCCGTGGGAGTGGTGGTTATTGAGCTGCCAGGGGTAGCCGAAACGGGGCCGTGCAGTTCGTACGTCTGGTCGTTATTAATGGCCTCCAGCTTGTAGTAATAGGTGCTGCCATTGACCGCATTCGTGTCCACAAAACTGTACCTTGCCCCCACAATGCTATCCCCCTCCGCAGGGATGAAGGGGCTGATGCGAGCATAGGTGCCATCTTCCTGGGTACTGCGCTGGACAAAAAAGCCGGCGAAATCAATCTCCGAGGCCGTTTCCCAATCCAGCGTCACCTTACTGTCACCAGGTGTAGCCGTAAAACTGACCAGGGTAACAGCCGCGCTTCCCACACGGGTAAAAACGACAAGGCCTAAACCCGCCAGGGTGAAAATGACAATTGTCCCAATCAGATACCTGACCTTCATAGAAAATACTTTTTTATGGGACAAGGATCAACTCTCTGGAATCTCTTCCGAAGACAATACGATTGCCCCCTCCTCTAATAACTCCGTTAAAAAAGCCAGAGCATCGGACTCCATTTCCGCGTGCGTGACGTCGTACTCATTACACAACTCCTCAACGACCTCCCTCACCCTGCGGGAGCCATCCAGCAGAGACCAGATGCGCGCTCCTACCGCGTTCAGCACCTTGACCTGCCCCTTTTCCGGCAGGACGATGACCGCTTCGTCCTCCACGACCCGACCGACCACCTCGGGATGGCAAAGAGGGCGCGATTCCAAAGTCAACCTCATCCTCCCCTCCGATCAAAAATCGCCAACACCCTTCCACTAAAAAGTATCGTGACGGAGATGGCTTTCTGGATAATGAGCATAGTTTTCCTTCCGCAACGCTTAAACAAGGGATAACGGTTGAGTCTGCTCCAAGACGCAAACAACCGAATTTTATCAAAGCATAAAACGAAAAGCCAATGCAGACTTCCCATTACCCGATTGGCACTTCGCCAAAAGGGCTTTTGAAGGTCAATCCTTTTCCCGGCCTTCTCCAAAACGACCACCTTACCAATCATAGATTGTTCATTAACCACAGGGTCGAGGTCCAGACGATTGTCCCCCTTGGTGTACCAGCCTTCTACAACTTTATAAAGCAAGCGGTGCGTGATCAGCTCCTCCTTACGGAATATGAGCACCACATCTCCCACACGATAGGATATCCCTGGCCCAGGGTCTACATGAACGATATCCCCAGGGTGCAGGATAGGAACCATGCTGTCACCCTTGACCTTGAAGGCGATCAGCCCCTCTTTGCCTGGGCGCAACGGTTCATTCCAGCTACTAGCCATATTTCCTGCTCTTCAAGCCAATATCCTCAGGAGTTACGCATCACTTGAATAACGAAACCAGCAGGATATCGCGGGTCGAGTAGGGAAACGGCGACGGTGGGACGTCGCCTTGACGGAGGAGCAGGGGTATCCTCGCGGGTCGAGCCTGCCTGCCCCCCGCATGGGGGGCAAGGGAGACCCCTCGATGTTGGTCTCGATACATGCCCTTCGTGCCACTGCGGGGCACTTCGGGCACACTCGACCAACAGACCTCCGCGGGTCGAGTATCCCCTGCCCCCCGAGGGAAACGGCGACGGTGGGACGTCGCCTTGACGGAGGGGCAGGGGTATCCTCGCGGGTCGAGTGTCCCCTGCCCCCCGTATGGCCTGCCCCCCGTAGGCGAGCCGAACCTGATCCTTGCATCGGGATAACAAATCCCTCCCTAAATTTCACATCAACCACTTCGCTTCCACTCCAGTTAACGATGAACCACTATAGGTATGAATATCTTAGAAGGAGTCGGGGTTGGGGTTGGGGTATGAGTAAAAGTAGGTGTGGGTGTATTAGTGAAGGTTGGTGTCGGAGTAGGTGTTGGTTCCAGGCTGCTGGGCACCTGAATGTGAAGCGCAGGGTCACCAAAAATGGTGAAGGTTTGGATCAAATCCAAATCCTGTCCCGTAGCATAGAGGTCCAATTTCGCCAACAAAGTCACCGGCCCCATGACCTGCTCATTATCATGGAAAACGGCATCGTAAAATCCAGCGTGCAAGACATCATGGCCGGTAGCTACCCCTAAACCCGTTGGCGAAAAGGTCGTCACTGCGCCACCATTGGTGTAGAACAACATCTCATTGATGAGGCTCTGTTGGTTGGGGTAAATCCAATACGCATCCAGACAGGTCATGGAGAGCACGACAGGCAATTGGTTGATGTTCGTCAGCGTAGCCACATCCGCGTTTCGGAATATCTCTTCATGCGCCCAACGCTGAATAGAGCCATGTCCAACGTAATTCAAAACCAGGGTGCCGGTTATGTTCAGGCTGTTAGCGATAGCGGTTCGAACCTGTGCCGCATCATTGGCATAGTCGTTCGAATAAATCCGATCTACATTTGCTCCCGGTGGCAATTTGCTGATAGCGCTCTCGGACATGGCTACAAAATCGCCCGCCGAGTCAGGGGTGTTATCAGCCACAAAGGTAAAGTATGTCTGCCAGCTTGCTTCCGGCGCACCTTCGTAGGCGATGATTTTGTTTATTACCGTGTTTAATTCGGTGGTATTGTTCACCGGCAGCCGCCCGATATGCACATCCGGCAAAATGTCATCACCCACCAACATGGCCAGTTGGTTGGCGCTGTCTACCTCACCCTGGCTGAGGTCAAGAAAAGCCAGATAGGGTGGCATATAAATTGCTGGGTTGCCGTAGTTTGGCGACCCATGGAAGTTCCAGTGTCCACTCCCTACCAAAAGCACATACTCTGGAGGGCTTAACCAGTTGGCAAAGGTGTACGCCAGGAAATTTTTTATCGCTATAGGATGGTAGATGCCGTAATTGAATTCGTTGTACAAATCAGCTACGTCTACAATCAAAGTACTCATACCCTGCCCGGCACGGAAATTCGCTAAGGTTTGTAGGGTGGCAGCGAAATCGGCATGGGTGATAAAGATGTAATCCGCTTCGGGGAGGCCGGCAAAATTGGGGGGTACATAACGAGTAATTTGCTTGGGGGGATGTACACCGGAAGACCCCGCAGCAATAAATTCCGCTCCGGCACCGTGGGTGGCCTCAAAGGTCACAGTAAATGTCCCTGAAGCCCCAACGATCTCCGGGGAAGTAAATTGCGTGGGCAGGAGGGGATTTGTAATGTCAAACACCCGAATGTCTGCCGAGGTAAAACCTGGCACCTGGTATTTCCAGGTACCGGCAGTGTCACCTCCAAAGGTCAACTCGTCGCTTTGTGCCTGATAGAGGCGTTGATACTCGACTTCAAACCAATCAAAGTACAGCCTGTCGGATGTCATCCCCGCGGTCTTTTCAGCCCATAAAATGAGAATATTGTTTCCTTCTACCAATTGAGACTGGGGGATGACAGATTGAAAAGAATAACGATCCTTCCCATCCCAATAGGCATCGTCTATCAGTTGGGAGGTGTTCTGGATATAAAACTTCGTGTGGTGATCCGGGCTGGAATCCGGGTTATGATTCCGGGGCACTACCTCGGCACGGATAGTGGCATTGTAAGCTCCGGTTGCTACGTTGGTCAACGTAAACGAATAATTCCTGGTAACGGGAGCGGTGATATCGTTGATGTGATCCCAGAACCAGGTGTCCTCGCTGGTGAAGTGAAATGTCCACCAGACGATCTGTTGTTCAGCATGTATCGTCTCGGTGAAAGTCTGGGGAGTGGAGGCCAAACTTCCGGTTGGGTCTCCTGATACTGTCGTCATCCTCAAACCGGACGTAGAACCGACGGTCAACCAGTAGACATTGTCTTGCGTGTACTTCTCCAGCATGGTGGCATTGAAATCCGATTTGCGTCCGCCGTTAAATAGATACAGCCAGTCCTCCCCCTCGGAGGCATACAGGCTGGCCAGATAATCTCCCCGGAACTGCTCGCCGTAAAAATATATCCCATCACTAGGATCGAAACTGCCGTCGCCCTCACCGGAAACGTAGATGGCAACCCCCCGTCCTTGATTGGTCATCTGGAAATTCTGGGGGTTTACACTGCCCACATTCATACCCGCGGCTACCAGATCGGCATACGTCACTGTGTAGAGACCATCCGTATCCACAACGATTTTGTATTTCTCACCGGAGTTTGAAGGGGCAAAATCCGCAAATACAGGTGCTGGAGCGCTCAATTGCGGGTTTTGATAGGGGGGTATTCTCCATGTCTTTGCCTGATCGTAATTCAACAAGGCACTCTGTAACACCGACTCAAACGAGGCCGCCTCAAAACATCGGGCAAAGAGGCATCCTGAGGCAGCGGATTGGGCAGCCTTTCGGGCCTGGGAGCTGAAGCGTATCTCTACCAGCAATCGAGGGTACCAGACCAGGGTCTTTTGGCTGGGGTTGTACTGAAAAGGGAAAAGTTCCAGGCGAATTAAGCGCTGCGAGCGTAGCCAGGCCTCATCGGTTATGCTTGCCGGGGATTGGGGAAAAGTCTGCAGACCCACGTAACCCTCCCCACCAATAAGCCATCCTGCTGGTTGGAGATCTTCCTCCATGGATGCTGGTTGTGGGGAAGGAGGGACATCATAGGTACCTGGTAAAATCACCCCTTCTGCCTGGATCACATTGAGCGATACTTCTCCGCTGGGGGGTATACCCAACAGTACACTTTGTATGGGTAATTGTGGTTTGCCAGGCTGCTGGTAGAGGGACATTCCAGGTATAACCAGACGTCCTCCAACTCCTGATTGCACAGCCTCGGTGAATACTTCGGGGTTGGGCATGAGATATTCCACCAAAATCCCCTCATCGTTGGAGCGTACTATATGCACATTAGGAGTCTGATCTTCAGATTGCCCTTGGGCTAAAATCCACCCTGTCCAGGGAGTAGCGATTAACAACGAGACAACGACGAACCAGCGGAGGATGTTTTTTGTTGTGAGGGAGCTATCCATGGGTATCAATTATACCGAATATCTTGAGGATTGAGCCTATCTTGTTCGCGGGTCGAATGCCTCCTCTTACTTGCAGGTCGAGTGATCCCTGTCCCCGTATGGGGGCGAGCCGAAGGCGAGGATTGTATCGAGACCGAGCCCTGGTCTTAGGGTGGTCTCGATACGGTGCCTTCGGCACCTACTCGACCAGCAGGATATCGCGGGTCGAGTGTCCCCTGCCCCCCGCATGGGGGGTAGCGAGGATCGTATCGAGACCCCTCGGTGTTGGTCTCGATACGGTGCCTTCGGCACCTACTCGACCAGCAGGATATCGCGGGTCGAGTGCCCCCTGCCCCCCGCATGGGGGAAGCGGAGCGAGGATTGTATTGACCTGATTGTGATCTCGATACGCGCCCTTCGTACCCCTACGGGGTACTTCGGGCGCTACTCGATCAGCCGAATTTCGCGGGTCGAGTGATCCGAGCGTAGTGAGGATCGTATCGAGACCCCTCGGTGTTGGTCTCGATACGGTGCCTTCGGCACCTACTCGACCAACAGACTTCCACGGGTCGAGTGCCCCGAGTGGAACGAGGGGTGTATCGAGACCCCTCTTATTCGTGAGCCTGAAGCCTGAGAATAAATTCTCAGGCTGAGAACCAAAGTCGGATGAAATCCGACTAAAAAATGCACTGGGCTTCCAGTCCGTTTGAACGGACTTTGCCTGCCCCCGTAGGGGGGCCTGCTCGAAGCAGGGCATCAGGGCAACCTCTTTGGTCTGGCTTGGGAGGCAACGGTAAGCTGATCCGAGATCACCTTCTCTGCTCTCCTTTTGTCTGAAACCATAATTTCTTCACAAGCTCTATGGGGGGCCTGCCCCCCGTATGGGGGGCCCTGCCAGCCCTGGCGAGGGATGCCTGAGCAGCTACCTTACGAAATGAAAAAAGGCGATTCGCTTTGTGAACAGCGAACCGCCTTTATTTCGTTACTTCAGTACTAGTACCAACCTGGATGCATAAACCGGTTAACTATTGCTGGTTAGGATCCGGCCCCATGTTGAAGGGGTCAAAGGGATTAACACCTAGGGGTGAACCAGCCCGGGTTTCCAGAGGTAGAGTGAGCTTTACCTGCGGCTTCTCATAGGCTTTCCGCAGCAACTCCTCCTGTTTTTTAGTTTGGGGTTTTGTTTCTATCATGGCCATATTGCCCTCACTCTCCTGTAGTGATAAATAACAGCAAATCCACTATAAATTCTGGGCATATTGTAGCTTAATCATTCTAAAAAAGCAATATGCAAAACACAGGTTTTTCAGGAAGGAGAAACCACCCTTTGGGGTGATTTCTCCAACCTGATGAGGATGCTGTTAGATGCGACGACGGACCACCTGACGGACGCCGAGGCCGAGGAGCACGACGAGCAGCAGACCAGCAACCGCCAGGGCGATGGGGTTAGCTGCGGGCTGGCTCTTGGCACTCAGACCAAGCAGGGTGATGGCCGTGGGGGCGTTGTCGCCCAAAACTACAAAACCTGTGTCGCCGAGAGTGCTGGCAGGTCTATAACCTGTTACCTTTGTTGGGCTGGTAGCGTTCGGTACGCAAGACCAGCTCTCGGTTTGTGACCAGCGGCTCATACCGGAGTTGATGTAGGCATGCGGCACGTCCGAGCAGTTGGCAGGCACATATGTACTCTGACAGAGTCCCGCTTTCACTGGGATCATAACCCATACCTGACCAGTATTCGCTGTACCATGATCAACATACACATCGTAGTAGTTGGAGCATTGTTGACCCTGATCTGGGTCTGTTCCTATACCAAAGGGTGTATCGGTGCCCAGGTCAACGATAACGAAATCAAGCGTGTTGTCACCTGTGTTATTGCATAGCTGGATAGGACCAACAGTTGTGTAATGGGATGATGGATCAGAGCAGTCATTCCCATCTGCCAGGTTATCCTGTGTGTAAATATTAGCAGTGCTAATGCCCGGAGTCGTACGGGTAAATGGCGAACCAACGATAGCACCGTCAAACCCACCATACGTACCAGATGTGGCGTTATCACCCAGGTAGTTTCCACCAACAGCGACAGAACTACCATTTACCAATTGACCAGTGGTGTTGCTGTAGATGTTATTATATTTCAGTACGATAGCGGCGTTCGGAGCTCCACCAAAATTAACACCGTAACCGCCACTACCGGTTATATGGTTCTCTAGGATAGTCCCAGCAAAACCGGCAGGTACTTGGATCCCATCTCCAGTGTTGCTGGTAACATCGTTATCCTGAAAGGTACCACCGGTTTGATCTGAGTTGATGCCGTCACCGCCATTGCTGGAGATGGTGTTGCCTGAAACAGTGGGAGTACCTCCGGTAATAGAAAGCCCAACACCAGAGTTGCTGCTAATTGTGTTACCCGAGATCGTACTACCCGCACTTACAACTCCTGTCGTGTTACTCTGTATAGTGCTATTCGAGAGTGTTCCAGCTACAGTGATTTTTACACCAATTTGGCTGGTTGCATCAAAGTTTTGGACAGTAACATTATTGATCGTAGCACTGGCATCACTCAGGCGTACTCCGATGACACTGGCTGTGTTACAGGCTGTACCTACGAATGTGATGTCACTTACCGTCACCGCCCTATCTACATCCAGCATATAAAAAGTTCCATCACCAACGGCAGTTCCAGTGCAGGTACCCGGTGAAATGAGCCGAGGGGTGCTTAGTCCGTTAAACGCACTCAGACTTCCCGCACCAGATAGATCCGATCCATTATTGTCCAGTGTCAGATCTCCAACAACCCGGATTGTAGTTGAGCCGAAGGTATTGGCTTTACTGAGTGCTGTATCCAACGACTGGTAACAGTCCTGCCCAACGTCACCGTAACCACCGCAGGTACCCGAATCAGAAACGTAAATGGTTGCGGGGTCAGATTCAACCGTGAATTGGTGAAACTTTCCGCCACCTTGCGTAGTGCCACAAGTAGCACCTCCGGGATCATCTGCTCCATCACCAGCCACTGCGTTAGAACAATCACTACCTGTATATACCCTGGCAAAAAAGTCATGTACACCAACAGTAGCACCCGCGGGAACAGTTACATTATCCCAGGTGATCCTTTCAGTCTCAGTTGCTTGAAAGTTTGCTGAGTCAACGACATAGTAGTAAATACTGTCATACCCAGCTAAGGTGGGACATAGATCACTATTTACAGCTGTGTAATTATCGCCAGTTGCTGAAGCTTCTGTGATAGCGACAAATCTCGCATTCCATGTCTCACCTTCTTCATAGTACAGACAAAATGCAATATCTGTACCCGCACCAGGCCATGTGAAAGAATATTCAAGCGTCCAATCAGTTTCCGTGGTTTGTGGCGCTGAGGTTGGCGTACTGGTGAAGGTATCTACTGCGGCTAAAGCAACACCAGCGGTAGCTAAGGCCACCAGTAGCACAACGATTAATGCATATCTTAGATATTTCATGTTTTACTCCTTAACTAAGGCTTTGAAGATATGATTTGAAAAACTATTTTTAAATATATCCTTCTACACCTCCTCCTTTCCATATCACCGGTATGGATACGTATTGTGCATATTTTACCAGGATGTAAGCCATCAACATGCTGATGACTACCACCAGCAACTGCCCGGGCAAGGCGCCCCAGGTATCGGCAGTAACCACCTGTTGGAAGGCTCTACCTCCCTCCGGTGTCACTGCTTCTATCAGGTAGACGTAGGCCAAACCGGGCAGCAGTCGCCAGTCAATCACTCGATACTCGCGCTCTTCTGGTGAGGCGGTCACTTCCTGCACCAGCGTGAACTCCCCATCATCCGCGGGTGCACGATACACCCGAAAGGCTGCCACTTCCCCTGGCGAGACCGCCCAACGCAGCACTACGCCCGGCTTGAGCACCATCCATACCAGGACCATCAGCAGGACGCTCAGCAGCCCCGTCCAGGCCCAGGCAAATCGCCAGCGTGGTTGAGGTTGGGCCACACGCGCCAGCAACCGCTCACGCACATAGGGCGCGGGAGCGGTTTGGGGTAACAATTTTAGGGAAGTTTGTATCTGTCGGACAAATTCCACCTGAGCTTGTGTTGCCCCCTCCAGACATGTCTCAACAGCCTGTCGTCCTTCCGGCTCCAGGCTGTCGTTCAGGTACCAGGGTATGTATTCTTGTGGGGATGAGGGAGGTGACATAGAGGTTTCCCTTGGTCTCAATCATATAGTCGTGGAAGGGGGTGAAAAGGTTCAAATTTGCTGCCAGCCGTCTTGAGAGACCTGGTCTCTCCTTACCGAAGTTGGTTTCGATACATGCCCTTGGTCTCGATACGCTTCGCTACTCAACCAACAGACCTCCGCGGGTCGAGTGCCTCCTCTTACTTGCAGGTCGAGTGATCCCTGCCCCCGTATGGGGGCGAGCCGAAGGCGAGGATTGTATCGAGCCCTGGTCTTAGGGTGGTCTCGATACGGTGCCTTCGGCACCTACTCGACCAGCAGGATATCGCGGGTCGAGTGCCTCCTCTTACTTGCAGGTCGAGTGATCCCTGCCCCCGTATGGGGGCGAGCCGAAGGCGAGGATTGTATCGAGACCGAGCCCTGGTCTTAGGGTGGCCTCGATACGGTGCCTTCGGCACCTACTCGACCAACAGACTTCCGCGGGTCGAGTGCCCCCTCTTACTCGCAGGTCGAGTGATCCGAGCCGAAGGCGAGGATCGTATCGAGACCCCTCGGCAGTGGCCTCGATACGGTGCCTTCGGCACCTACTCGACCAACAGACTTCCGCGGGTCGAGTGATCCCTGCCCCCGTATGGGGGCGAGCCGAAGGGGAGTATTGTATTGACCCGATTGTGATCTCGATACGCGCCCTTCGTACCCCTACGGGGTACTTAGGGCGCTACTCGATCAGCCGAATTTCGCGGGGCGTGTCATCCCAGCTCAACGCCTGCCAGTATGACCTTTTTCCACCCGGGAGACACCTCATCCAAGCGATCAAATTCCTCACGTGTGTACACAAACAGGTCTATCCCCACCGGAAACCTGATGGGCAAATAGTTAACCATACGGTCACGCACTGGGAGATGGGAGGAGGTCACCACAATACACAAATCCACATCGCTGCCAGGAGTGGGGATACCAGTCACCCAAGAACCAAACCAGAAAACCCGCTCAATTTCAGGATGATGGGCACAAAGGTCGGAGACATAGCTTTCAACGGCCTGTGAAATGTGTTCTTTATTCGCTGATCTGATGACCACAGAATTCAAGGATGGCCTCCGCGTTTCTGATAGCTTCCCGGGCTTCTTTTTGTGTGTAGAAATCAGTCGGGGCCCCGGAATCGAAACTGTTTGGATAGCGTGTTGGAATGTAGTGTTTGTCCAGCGCCCTGGCAGCATCTATTAACTCTTCTGGAGGATGGATAGGTTCAGGCAGGTTTCCCATAAGGATAATCAAAGTGTGCCCCCAGGCATCCTGGCTTATCCTCTGATATACGGCTTTCAACGCCTTCTCTGCGGCTTGATGAGCTGCAAAGCAACTCCATTCAAAATCACCCGCCTCAAGCGCATTCCGGGCATGCTTCAGGTCTGCTTCAGCTTGACGGAACCAGTCTTTATAGCGATTGGCCATTTCCATTTCCTTCGTTCACAAAGAGGGGTTTTCAAGTCCATTATAGCATTGAAGGAAACGGTATGGGGTTCGTTCCATAACTGTCCGAACGGACGTCGGGTATCCCTTGCGTTGATTAGCGGAACTCACTCAACACGCGGGTCGAGTGTCCCCTCTTACTCGCGGGTCGAGTGATCCGAGCCGAAGGCGAGGATTGTATCGAGACCGAGCCCTGGTCTTAGGGTGGTCTCGATACGGTGCCTTCGGCACCTACTCGACCAGCAGGATATCGCAGGTCGAGTGCCCCGAGTGAAGCGAGGGGCGTATCGAGACCCCTCTTATTCGTGGGTCGAGCCTGCCTGTCCTCCGCATGGGGGGCAAGGGAGACCCCTCCAAACAAGGGAAACGGCGACGGTGGGACGTCGCCTCGACGGAGGGACAGGGGTATCCTCGCGGGTCGAGTGATCCGAGGGAAGTGAGGATTGTATCCACCTTATAGATGACGATTTGAGAGCGTGTCACTGAGTTGTGGGGTGGATAACCCTGAGTCCTAAGTGGTCTTCGAAGGGGTCAAAATCGCTGTCTGTGTGCAAAAGGTCTTGACCAGTATGGATACAATACGTGGCGATGAAACAGTCTATGGTTTTACGGATGGTGATGCCGCGCTTTCGTAAGGTACGGTAATTCTGGGCGCTCTGGATGGCCAGCTCCGGGTTAAGCATGTGAGCTTGCTGAAATTTTCCCAGTGAGAGGCGAGCCTGCTCAAAGTCCGAATCGCTATGAAACCCTTGTAAAACCTCCGCCAGGATGATATCTCCCACCAGGATCAGTTGTTCCGAAAGGATGGCGTCGAGGTAGTCAGTTTCTGGGGTAACCACACCATTGAAATAGTCTATCCAAACCGTGGAGTCAACCAGAATCATGCCCATGCCCTTCCCTTGAGGTGGCTAAATCACCCTCCCATTTTAATTTGCCGCGCAGATCCCGGACCTGGGTTTGTTCGCGGAGACGGACAAGGGTTTCCAGAGCAGCATGAACCACGCCGCGAGTGGTTTTGATGCCAGTGAGGTGCTTGGCGCGTTCGACAAGGTTTTTGTCAAGAATCACATTTGTACGCATAAAAATCTCCAATACAACAAGGGGTTGATGTGTATAGTTTAGCGTAATTATGTGTATTTGGCTAGGGGATGGAGTTTGTTCCTTCGACTATGAGCCGTACAGCTCTCCGCTTCCTTCGACTTCGGGCTTCGCCCTCCGATCTCCCTGGCTAAACCCGCCAGCCTGCTGCCTGCGGCAGCGGCCGCGGGCAGGACAGGCGATATGCTTCGCCACTCGATCCAAGGCTCAGGGTGAAAGGTTATACGAACGTTAGTGAGGGACAGTCGGCATCTTAACTGCCTGCTATTCGCCAGTCCCTATACCCCCTTCCCTTTGAGCAGCCCGGTCAACTGACGCAGGGCGTAACTCATGCGACTCTTGACCGTGCCCTCCGGACAACCCATTACCTGAGCAATCTCCCTATACGATAACCCATGGACAAAGGTCAACTCAATTACCGCCCGATGGTTAACCGACAATCCCTCCAAGGCCTGCTGAAGCTGCTCTACTTCCCACCCGCTGAAAGCTTGTAGCTCCGGCCCGGGACGGCTGTCCAATATGTGTACATCCTCAAACAGGCTGAACTTACGACGACGTCGCAACCAGGATACCGCACGATGATGGGCAATGCTTAACACCCAGGTTTTCACGCTGGAAAGCTGGCGATAGCTGCCCGCCCCTCGCCACACGGCGATAAATACCTCCTGTAACAGGTCTTCCGCGGCAGGCACCTCACCCACCAGTCGCAGCAGGTAGTTATAAACCGGAACGCTGTGACGTTCGTACAAGGTTTCCAGCGCCGAGCTATCACCTGAAGCAATCTGCCTCAATAGTTCTTCATCTGGAGGTGAGCCGGGTGTTGTCTTCGGCATCTCTCATATCCGCTCATCTACGACTGCCCAGAAAGAGCTATCCGGAAGAAAATGCAGCTCATAAGCAGGTACGCTGCCCAGCAAGCGTTGGCCAAGTTGAAGAAGTTGATGGTTGCGGGTCGGGTCGGTGGTCAGTACGGGCACGCTCGCTAACCATGCAGCTAAGGACGAGGCCCCCGTCAGAGGCCTGGCAAGCACGCGCAAATCCTGAACCAGACGGAAAAGAGCCAGCAGCCGCGCCTGTTGGCTAGCAGGGAGTGCCTGGGTTGGGTTCCAGAACGGGGTGGCAAAAACCATCCACACATTTCCCTCAGGCAACATCAGCACCAGGTCATCGTTCAACACACTTCCCGCGGGTGAGTGGCGCGCCACCGTCGTCTTCCCAGCGCCGGAGGGGCCATAGAAAAGCACTACCCCCTCCCCTCTGAGGATGCCCGCGGCGTGAAACAGCACACCTCCGGCATCAAACGCCAACATGGCGACTGCCACGCGCACGAAATAATCCACATCCTCCAGTGGGAAACGGGAGGAGAGCCGCAGGCGGCCCTCACCCTGGCGGAGGTCAATCCAGCCTTCGTACCCCAGGGCAGTGAAACAGGCGCTTCCCTCTCGCCAGGTCAACCCCTGGTCTGACCAGGGGCTGGAACGCTGCTCTCCGACCAGCTCCACCTGTAACCTGCAATCGGCTGAGCCTTTGCCCAGGAAACCCTGCCAGAGGCGGTTTAAACCCGTTATCAGCCTGGTATCCGAAGACAGTACCTGCACTCTTAATTGACCCAGGTGGAGGTCTACAGCCTCAGGCTTTTTCACGCTCCCCCTTAACCGATCGTCCTGCTTTACGTCGTACCACCAACCCAGCTACCAACCACAGCACCGATCCGATGAAAAGTAAAAGGGACACAACCGTTGTAATCATGCTCCCTGAGGTGGCTCGCACACTGACCATCCCCTGGCTGAAGGCCTTGCCGTCCAATTCCACTTCCTGCAATTCGTAATAGTACCACTCCCCAGCCACCACCTGCGTATCGGTAAACACGTAGCGGGAACCGATGACCGGGTCTCCCTGGGCGGAGAGGAGGTTTTCGTTGATCTGGGTGAATGGCCCCTCGGGACTTGTGCTGCGGTATAAGTTGAACCCGGCAGTCTCAAGTTCACTGGCCGTCTCCCAGGTGACGACTACGCGGGGTTGGGTGAAATACAAATCCAGGAACCAGACCAACAGTCCCCCGGCTGCCAGAAGCAACGCCACCAACCACCAATTTCGATGTTTGAGCATGTTCACCTCGATGTGGGAAGGATTTGGGCAATTGTAGTGGGGGCGTGACCGGCTGTCAACCAGGACAGACAATAGGGTTCTTCGCCAGGGATGTTTTCAGGAGGCAATGGTAAACGCCTCATGGGGGCTAAAAGGCGGTTTTCAAACGGTTGATTGCCTCATTCATGGAGTAAAATATCTCCCTGATTTTGTACAGCCAGAAGAACACACGTTGGAGCCGCTTACCCGTGGACAACCGCAAAATCATTAAAACTTTATTATGGATTATCGTCGCAGCCATCCCCACGGCTGCTATCATCTTCGCTCTGTATACCTTGTACAGCGCAATTACCTCCAAAGGGGAACAGGCTTCCCCGGTCAGCCTGCCCCCCTTCTCACTGGCGGGTGAACCGGTAAGGATGGCCTGGTTTTACAAGCCACCCGAAAACGGCGATTTGAACACACTGGTGACTCACTTCGACACTTTCATTTTAACCAAAGCCGATGAAGGCTGGCGCGATGATCTGCGCGCCATGGGGGTTCAGGCCCCTTTTCTCCAGTACCTGCGTTTCGATGCCATCCAAGACCCCGGGTCATGCCAGGAACAACCCTGGCGCAACCAGGTAGCCGACAACCCGGGTGACTTCTGCGCAATCAGTCAGCAACACCCCGACTGGTTCCTCCTGGATGTTAATGGAAACCGCATCATGAGCAGTGGGGGATTCGTCCTCATGGACCCAGGCAACCCCGAATGGCGAGCTTTCTGGCTGGGGAGAGCCCAACAGAGCCAGGAAACCCTCGGCTGGGATGGCGTCTTTCTGGACAACGTGGAAGCCTCCATGTCCAAGCATTCCAGGCGCGAGGTCACATTAGCCAACTACCCAGACGACGCCAGTTTCCAGGCCGCGGTCGAAGGCTTCCTGAGCTACATCTATACCAGTTACTTCCGACCTCGCGGACGCCCCTTGCTCGCTAACATCATCTCTCTGAGAGAACCGTCAGTGTGGTTCCGCTACCTTCAATACCTGGACGGCGCCATGGTCGAGGCCTGGGCAGTGGACTGGTCGGATGGATACCTCACACCAGAGGAGTGGGAAGAACAACTGCGTCTTGCCGAAGAAACCCAAGCGTTGGGTAAAGAGATCGTCCTGGTCTCGCAGGGCGACCCCAACGACATCCAGCGTCAGCAGTTCGCCTTCGCCTGTTACCTGCTCGTCACCGCTGGCAGGGCTTCGTTCCGCTACAGCCTTGCCGACCACCACCGGGAGATCTGGCTTTACCCGGTCTATGATATTGACTTTGGGGAACCCCTGGGCTGGCGTTACCCTTCGGGGGATGTCTGGAAAAGGGACTTCACCAATGGGTCTGTTACCGTGGACCCGGTTTCTCACCTGGTCTCATTTGATTTCCCCTAACCCTAACCGAGCTGCAGAGGGGATTTCAGGCTGCTTGCCCGCCTCAACATTGTCGCCGTCCTGAGAGACTTTTGTAGAGGTCCTCGGTTTTGTCCAGGAAAGCCTCGACAGAGTATTGCTCAAGCACCAGCCGATAGCCATTTTCCCCCAGCCGCTTCAACCGTTTCCGGTCGCCCAATAAACCGTTGATTGCCTCGCTCAAAGCCCGACTATCCCGTGGAGGCACCAGTAACCCGTTTTCCTCTTCTTGGACAATCTCAGGTATGCCCCCAACCGTGGTAGCCACTACCGGTTTTTTCTGGGCAAACGATTCGAGCAGCACAATGCCAAACTCCTCCTGAAGGGAAGGCAGCACGGTAAAATCGCACAGCCCGATCAGGTTGGGGACATCATCCCTGGTACCCAGGAAGCGGACCTGCTCTGTGATCCCCAATTCCCGTGCCAGAGCTTCCAGCGCGGGTTGGTCATCTCCCACGCCGACGAACAGAAATTGGGCCTGCGGGTGGGATTTTAAAACCCCAGGGATAGCCTGAAGTAGATACTTCTGCCCCTTCCTGGCTATCAGCCTTCCAATGCATACGATGATAGGGGCTTGGGCTTCCAAACCCAGGTCCTTGGTCAAGGAGGCTTTTTGAGCCTCTTTCAAGGGAGGCGGTACGGGTATCCCCACAGGGATGACCTCTACCCGATCCGGTTTCAGCTTGTAGGTTTCAACCACCGCCCGTTTGACCATCGAGCTTAATACCACCACCTTATCCCCCATTCCTGCCCGCGTCAGAAGCTTATGGTCTCCCAGGAACTCGTGCATGGTCGAAACCAGAGGCACGCCAGTCTCTCTGGATGCCAACCTGCACACCAGGGAGGCGAAGCGATGATGGGTGTTGATCACCTCAATTTCTTCGCTTTGTATAATCCGAATAAGTTTAGACAACGAGAGGAACAAATCCATCACATTCGGTAGAGTGAACACCCTGCCCAGGTTGATGCGCGGCAGCAAACCAACCTGGGGGTAGTAAATCGCTGACGGATGTAACCTTTCTTCCCACACACCTCCTCCGGAGGCGACCACGACCTTATGCCCGCGTTGTGCAAACCCCTCCACCAGAAGGAGGAGGTAAGCCGTTGCCCCACCGATGCTCAACCGTGGACGAACCTGGAGTACGTTCACCCTGATTACCTTTCAATGTCTGATGATTAGCATAAGTTTTAGATGTAGAAATTATATATCAGGAGGTACACAACAGTTGGTCGAGTGTGCCCCTTGGGTCGAGTAGCGAAGCGTATCGAGATCAACGCCGAGGGGTCTCGATATGGGCTGCACTTCGTTTCGCCCTACTCGACCCGCGATGTTCTGTTGGTCGAGTAGGTGCCGAAGGCACCGTATCGAGACCCTTGAGTCGAGTAGCGAAGCGTATCGAGATCAACACCGGGGGGTCTCCCTTGCCCCCTTACGGGGACAGGCCAAACCGCAAGGGCAGGCGATACACCCTCACCTACGTTCCCCCCCACCGTTCGGGGGGCAGGGGGCACTCGACCCGCGAAATTCGGCTGATCGAGTAGCGCCCGAAGTACCCCGTAGGGGTACGAAGGGCGCGTATCGAGATCACAATCGGGTCTCGATACGATCCTCGCTACGCCCCCCCATACGGGGGGCAGGGGACACTCGACCCGCGAGTAAGAGGAGACACTCGACCCGCGGAGTTATCCGTCGAAGGGCATATCGAAACACTCGCTGAGGATAAAAAAAGGGGAGACCGACCTGGAGGTACAGGTCAGGTCTCCCCAGAAAACACAACTACCTTATGATTGCCGCCCCAACCGCCTTATCGAGGATGAAATGGCGATCAATATCACCAGGACGATGAGCACCAGTACACCACCCAAAACAGGGATCACCCAGTTTGGTTTACCACTCACCGTAACTTCCCCAGCCGTTGTCGGCCGGGTCACGCCACCAGGCGCAGGTGTCGCTACCACCGCAGCCACCCCTGTCTTTATCCGCGTATCCGTGGTGGCTATCTGGTCATCATTAACCAGAGCAAAGTTCCCCGCCAGCTTTCCCTGAAGCTCTGGAACAGTCAAGGCATTCCCAGCCCATTGGATACCCAGATCGCTGTTGCCCAACACCGCCAGAATGGCTCCGTCTGTGTTCCAAGGAGAAGTGAGCAACTCCAGGTAACCGATACTGGCCCCAGTTGGCAAACGGTACTCTATCTGCAAGTGGGTGCTGGTAACCACATCACTCCCTGCTTCAAATGGTGCAGGTAGAGCATCGCCCAACGTAGCGATGATTGGCAAAGTGCTCGCTCTACCCACAACCACTAGATCGCGGGTTTGTAGCACGCTCTCAGGGGCTTCACTTCCCAGGTAAACAAGATGTTCGGCCAAGGTCCATTCTGTATAGGCGCCCAGGTCAAAGGCAATTTGTGCAGCCACTTTCCAGGCATTGACATCGTCCAAGGGCAAGATAAATACCACCCCTCCCTCACCAGGACTGAGAGCAAACAGATCGGGATAATATGCTAAATCCAAAACCCGCGTGGTCGTGTCTGCTAGCACCGGCAAAAACGATATATGCAGCAAGGAATCCGATGAAAGGGACAACCACTTGTTGTATAACAACAAGCTTGAGCAGGTATCCAATGGAAACAGGTCAGCCCGAATGGAGATACGGTTATTTCCCACACGCAATAAACGGGGTGGTATTGTCACCCGCAAGACTGCCTGCTGCGAGGTTGCATCGCTAAAGCGCTCGCTGCCGATAAGTTCATCGTTCAAACTGATTACCAGTCCTGAGCGGTTGTAATCCAATAAGGTGGAGTGGGTATACCTCAACTCCAGGTAGGCTCCCTCTTCCGCTACCTGTCCAGGGGGCACATAGAAGATGTAATCCCGGTTTACAATTCCAACACGATTGATTTGTTCAGACGCATAACCGAGATCAGCAAAAGTCCGATCAGTGGGGACGTAAGTTGCCAGCTCACCGGGGCGAACCTCGGCAACCAAAGCCAAATCGGAAGGCTCACCACTCAAGATCAAGCCTGAACTTATCGCCTGCCCTGCTTTGGTGATCCCCACATCCGATGTCCCGCTGACCAGGAGGATGACTTTGGACTGGTTCCACGGCGAATGAGCCATCTGAACAATGCCATCATCGGGTTGGGCAGCCGACACGTCAAATTGGTTTCCAACAATAGGAACAGGGAAGCCTACACCGACCAGGATTGAGAAGGCAACCGGTTTACCGACAAAGATCAAGTGGGAATTCGCGCGCAGCTCTTCGGTCAATTGACTGGCAGGGACAAAGGTGTACACCATCCCACCGGCTGTCATGCGACCAAAACCAGCAGCCACAGCCAGTACTGCCTGAAGGTCAACACCGTTTGGCTCGTCAGGGATGACAATAGTGACCAGATCGGGGGCTACGGAGTCTTCCTGGTGGATCGGTTTCGGAAGCTGTGTCAGGTCTGTGGTCGGCACGAGAAAACGGTGAGGCAGGATGAAACGTGAGGTCGAGCGTACAACCACAGTCGTCCACCAATCGTACAAACAGTCCTCCTCGGCATTCAACACCAACCGCAACTCGTGACGTCCCTGACTATAGGCTGGGATAAAAGCATCGGCAGGTACAGGGACATTAACAGCGATCTCGCCAGACTGATTAAGTAAAACAGTTGTCAGCGTAATATCGTTGAAGACAACATCCAACATACCCCCAAAAGCTGTAACCTCATTTGCGGGTCCGGTGGTCCCATCCGCTGCTGTGAAGAACACGGAAAGGTCAAGCCGCACTTCCGTGCCTTCGATCAACTCCCAATCCCCGGGTATTCCAAACACGATGCTGATGGAATCATACGGGCCATGCAAGGTTTGCTCTTCATATCCCAAAACGCTGAAGCGATATTCATTTTCCTCTTCCTCCGCGGCGATAGGTACAGCCTCGGTCGCTACCGGTTCAGGCTCTTGAGCAAAGACGGAAAATGAAGGCAGGAAAAACAGCCCCATCACCAGCGTCAGCGCTATACAGACACTCAAACCAACCTGTACAATTCTTTTGATTTCTTCTGTGATGATCATGGTACTCCTCCAAACGGTTTAAGAACGGCTTATCTTTAGATGTACCCACAGTAAACGTTACTTAACTTTACCATATTTATATTCTACCTGGTAACGCATGGCCAGTGTTCTTATTTTTCTGGCAGTTCAAACCGGAGTAAGGTATTGATTCAACATCTTATGGACATACCGGCGCATCCACCAGAAATAAATACCACCTCCAATTCGAAATATCACTGTAGTACCATTTATCCTTTTTTCGAACCAACTGATGATGTTGATCGCCTCTTTCGCACAGTAAACATTCAAAAGCCGCCAATTCGGGGAGTGGGTTTCAAAATACCCTCGTAAAAATGCGGATGTGCTAGCACAAAGGTGTTCGTGATGAAAAAAATATCCCAGCCTGACAGCTTCGCGCAATGAAAAATCGGCAATCAGGCGTACCAGGTCCAGATAGACAGGTCCGACTGACATTTTATCCAAGTCAATACCTGAGATGCTTCCATCTGAGGATACGATCAGGTTGGTCAAGGTAAAATCACCATGCAGGGTTGCCACCGGTACGCGTTCATTTTTCACATCCAGCAGAACATTGGCGAAGGCTTCCTGGATTGCTGGTACCTTGACTTTCAACCGAGGGACCTCTTTCCATTGGCCCATTTTCATTTCCACATAGGAACACATCTCGTCGTAATCGAAAGGTTTAAAGGCCAATTCATCTGGGGGGCCGTGCAGGTGGCGAAGCCACTTACCCGCCCGCATCATGGTTTCCTCAAAACTCCTCCAGGCTGTTGATACACCTAATCGCATCCGGATTCCAGCCAGGATTTCCAGCATCGTTTTGGTCTGCAATTCCTCCATGACAATTGCGTTCCAGCGGGGCAGATAACCCCACACGCGTATGGCGCGCAAATGCGGATCTTCAATGATCGCCACTTTTTCGAAAACGGACTGCAGCATTTCGTATTCTAGTTTAGCTTTCTGGATGAGGTCCTCTGCCGAAATAGTCTGTGGCAAGGTCATCTCGATGTTTCTTTGCCTGGGGATCTTAACCATCAACTTAACCGGCTTCCCAGCCTGAGGTCGAAGATGATAATCCAGGAAATACGATTTTTTGGATGTCCTTAATACGGGTGACCGTGAAGATACCAAAACCCCTTTCCCGTACCAATCAGGAATTCGGGCTTGGATCTCTTCAGTTATTTCCGCGATGATTTTCTGGTTAGGATCCGACATGGTTGGTTTTTACTTACCGGTTTTAGGTTTGGTTGCCGGAGAATCAACCGGGTGAGGTAAACCAGACGTAGAAGCGTCCCTTGGCACCCGCTCCCAAAGCGCTGTCTGCCGCCCGGAGATGTAGCCAAACAACCCAAACACCGCAGCCAACTGGCTGTTGACCATGAACGCAGGTAAGCATAACAGCTTACCCACACTTCCTTCAAATTGCACGGCACTGCCCAATAACGCTAAACCATAGAATAATAATTGAAATGCCAGGAATATCCAGTTAATCGGATAAGCCAGGGACAACAGGGGATGCCAGCCCGGTTGGGGGGGGAGCATGACTGCTAATAGGTTTGCGAGCAATGCGCCTAACATTGCCCAGGGGACCAGCGGTCTGAAAAATTTGTGAGACACCACCTGCCAGACCACTAAACCATTCCGCAGATCGAGCAGTTCACGGGCACGTACCATGGCTTGAAAACGGCCTGCTACAATCCGGCTCCGTCGGATGACTTCGTCCTTCGAAGTCGGTGAAATCCATTCCATTGACCTGGCATCAGGAACATAAGCAATGCGGTAACCTCTTCGGATGATACGCAAAGCGATGTAAAAATCATCATTGATGATTTCCTCCGGTGGAGGCTCGAAGAGGTCGCGCCGTACAGCGAATATCTCCCCAGAGACACCTGTGCAGCTTCCCAATCGGGTCTCCTGCTTTTTGATAAACGACTCGTAACGCCAGTACAGCCCTTCCGAAGCATCCAGCCCACCCTCCCTACTGAGGACAACTTTGGCTCCACTCACCGCTCCTACCTGCGAATCCCCAAAAGGTTGCACCAACTTCTTGAGCGCGTCGGTTGCGTACATGTTATTGGCATCCGAGAAAACTACTACTTCCCCACGTGCCATGGGCATGGCTCTATTTATAGCCGCCATCTTGCCACGACGTTCAGGTGAATAGCTTAGTTCTACACCCTGCCGCGCAAACCTGCGCACGATTTCAGGGGTACGATCATCCGACCCATCCGCAGCGACAAGGATCTGTAACTGGTCGCCAGGATAATCGAGCTTCAAGCAATTCTCCAGTTTCTTTGCAATCACTACTTCTTCATTGCAGGCAGCGACGAGCAACGTCACCGATGGTAAATAAGCAGGATATTCCACTTTCGCGGGCATAAAACGGGTTAAGAAAGCTAAAAAAAGCGGGTAACCAAAGTAGGTATAGAGGATAAAAGCTACACACAACCAAAATAAAACAGATATCACACTCTGTGTCCTTGTTCTTGCATCAGTTCATCATACAGCGCGCAGAGTTTGTCCACCATATACGATAATGAAAAGGAACGGACCACCCTCTCTCTACCCGACCTGCCAATTTTGGAGCGAAGGGATGGATCAGCCAACAATTTTATGAGAGCCTCTTGAAAGGTATCCATGTCATCTGGTGGGACCAGCCAACCGCTTTCCCCATGCACAACCGCATCACGCCCTCCTCCAACATCCGTCACAACGGATGCCAGACCACTCGACATGGCCTCTAACAACGCGTTTGACAATCCCTCTGTAGAGGAGGGCAAAACAAAAACGTCTGATGCCTGTAAGAAAGGGGTCACCTCCTCCACTTGCCCCATAAAAACCACCCGCTCACCTGCCATTCGCTTCCAGGTTTCAAGTTGCCCACCACTGCCCAATAAGACCAACAACGCCTGCGGATGAACAGCGAGCACCTTTGGCCAGATACGCATTAACCTATCAACCCGTTTTTCAACCTCCATCCGTCCTGTAAAAATAACGATGGGAACGTGCGGTAATCCCAGGGTGGACCGCAACTTGTCTTTCTCCTCTCGGTTTAGGGGATAAAATCGAACCGTATCCACACCGCTAGGAATAAAAGCCAGGCGATCCTCTCGCACAGATATTTCCCTGAGTTCTGCCTCAATCTCCCGGCTGACGGCAATAAACCGATCAACATGCCGTTTGATCCAGGAGATTCGTCTGCCACCCAACAGCTTTTTACGGAGCTTGGCAAGGTCACCCAACAGACCTCCCCGCAGGACCTTGACTACCACCGGAACACCCATCAAGCGCTTCGCCGTAATGGCTGCGGTTGTAGGAGAAAGCAGCTCATGGGCATGGACAATCTGAGGGCGAAATTTCTGGAGCATGGGTTGTACAGCCAACACAAAACTGAGGGCTGCCATCGCTTTTGGACCGGGTACTGGTAACCGATAAACCGGAACACCACTCACCTCTTCGTAGGCTTTGAGCCCAGCATACCTTCGGGTGTAGACCTGTACAACAACCCCTCTTTCCTGGAGCAAGGGGATAATGGAAGCCAGTTGTCGTTCTGCCCCTCCTACACAGGGATGATACCCTTGGATGATCATCGCCACTCTGAGGGGAGAGCTCATCTACATTTCCCTCCACTCTCCGAGGTAGTATTCAACGGGGAAAGAACATCAGCATAAAATAACAATATCCGTTGCGCCCAGGTACCCGGGTCGTAGTTCTTGCGCACATGTTCCCTGGCAGCCGAGCCTAAACTCTTCATCTTTCCCTCATCCTTCAAAAGCGAACAAATCGCTTCCGCAAGCTCTCCTGGCTGACATGGAGGCACAAGAACGCCCATCCCTTCGTCGAGTACTTCTGGGATATCACCCACATTTGTAGCCACAACGGGTAAACCAGCAGACATGGCCTCCAGCAATGCTACCGGCAGGCCCTCCCAATAAGAGGCACTGACGTACAGGTCGCTAACCGCCAACAAACGGGGGACGTCATCACGCGCTCCTAGCAGGTGGGCGTGACCTTTTAGACCCAGAGATACAATCTTATTCCTCAACTCACTTCGCAATTTCCCATCCCCCACAATCAACAAAACTGCAGAGGGGTTCCTTTGGTGAATGGTAGCAAAAGCAGACAGAAGATCAGAATAACCCTTAGGGGGCGATAACCTTCCTACGGATATCAACAAGGGGCGGGAGGCATCCCCAGCCAACTGTTTTCGAAGTGTTTCGCGTTGATCACCCGATATGGAGGTGAGCATCCGTACAGCATTGGGGATCACCTCGATCGGCTTACCTGGAAAGCGCCTTTTTTGGGATTCAGCCACTGTATAACCTACACTGCTGAGATGCACATTATCAAAACGCAGTGTCCAGGTTTCCAGGAGGCGCCACAGGCGTGGATCCTTATGTGGGTCATAACCCTGGGTGTGCAAAGTAGAAACCACCGGGATGCGTAGAAGCCTGCCAGCCAGGGCGCCCAGGATGTTAGCGTACGTCAAATGGGTATGGATAAGTTCTACCCGCTCTCGCTGAAGGAAACGGATGAGTTTGTAGAAACGTTTCGGTTTATGTAGCGCCTTGGAAGTAAAAAAGTGGACACCCACCCCAGCTTCTGTCAACTCATCGGGGATGGTTACGCCTCGAAGATGCTTGATTAAACTGACTATGTTTAGTTCTATGTCCTGTCCCTGCACTGCATGGGCAAATGTCACCAGTAGCTTTTGCGCACCGCCCCAACGAAGCGAGTCAATAATGTGCGTAACGCGCATCATCGCCTCCATGCAGAGCGTAACAGGTTACTGGTTTCAATGGCCAGTTCCCGTTGTATCACCCACAAGAAACCCACATAGGTAACGCCCCCAAGACCGACACTGGCAAGCAATTGGAAAACAGGGGAGGCCTCCTTTAACACCATCAGGACACCCCATACCACCAGGGACATAACCACACCGCTGATGGCAGCAGGACGGAAGGAATCCAGCATCTTAACAAACGGCGTATTGAACAGACGACAAGCCACGATTAAATTAATCGAACTGGTTATGACCGCGATGGCGGTCTGCATCCAACCCACAGCAGTCAATGAGCCAATAACTGTCGCTGCCCACCATAAGGCAGGGATCAAAATAGCTGCGCGCAACAAGGCCAGGTTGGTCATCACCGCCAGACGACCTTGAGCCTTTAGAATATCACCGGCGTTGAATGCCAGAGAAATTACTAACGAATAAATAGATATAGCCCGCGTCACGGGAACAGCTTCTATCCATTTCTTGGAAAAGAAGGTCAGCACAACCGGTTCAGCTACCAAAGCCAGGCCTAATCCCAAGGGGATGGTCACAATGGATACATACCGCATGGTTTTCAAGAAAGCCTGATTGAGTTTCCGGGGTTCATCACGCAACTTGGCATACACGGGAAAAATAACCCTGGATAGCGTTCCACAAAATTGTTTTATGGCCACCTCTGGCAAACGAAAAGCCAGAGTGTAAACGCCGAGTGCCGCTGCTCCCAGGTAACGACCGACAATCAGGTAATCCACATTGAGCAGCAAGACTCCTAAGGTATCAATCGAGATGATACCAACACTATAGGATAACAACTTGCGGGCAACCTCACGGACCAAGCGGAAAGTAGGGCGCCAGGGTAAGACCATCCAATAAACGAATACCGATACAATCGAACTTCCCACCTGACCCAACACGATGCTCCAGGCCCCAAAACCCATAAAGGCTAACAGGATAGAAAACAACCCTTTGGCCAGCGAACCAACCGTATCGGGGATAAATTTTCGCCCAAATTCCAGTTCCTTCCTGAGCAAGGCACTGTGAACATTCCCAAAGGCTGTAATCGGAAAGGTCAAAGCCAGCACCCTGGTAAGTGAGACAGAACGCATGTCGTTGAAAAAAGCGCCAGCATAAGGGGCAATCAGCCAGGTTAGACCAAACAGGGAAAAACCCGCACCTATACTGATCCAGAATGAGGTATCCGCTGTCAGCGGGTGGTCGCGATGGTAGATCAACGCCATGCCCACACCCAAATCGCTGAGCACGTCTAGAAAATTGATGACTACCAGAGCGAAACCGGCCAGACCAATGTCTTCCTTGGAGAGTAACCAGGCCAAGACCACAGTGGTCAGAAAACGCAAGATTTTTCCACTGTATTGGGAGGCATAGGTCCAAAAAGTGCCCCTTATAGTAACTAACTCCAGACGTTCGCTTTTGCTCTCCAATCTATACCTCAAAAAATAAAACCGCCCAGCCAGTTCTTACTCTCAATGGACTGAGCAACCAGAACATTGAACCTCTAGGTCAAATAACCGAAATAGCTCATAGACTGTTCAGCTATCTTTACAAATTGCTCCTTTTGCTCCTCCGTCAATCGAGCTATCTGGTTCTCGTTCACATCCTGTCTGAACTGAGCCTTCAATTGTTCGGGGGGAAACCAATAAATTTCCCTATCCGATTCCCCGAACATGTAGTCGCTCTTCCCGTCTTTCGTCATGGACGGTTTGGCCTGCAAGCGAAAATGCTCGACCTGCTGGTCGTCAAGGCCCAGATATCCGTACACTTTTTTCGTAAAGTTTAATGGATCAGCGATCATCTCCTCAAAACGCAAAAGATAATAATGGTCAAAGCTACTCGCATCCCGGATCATCGCCTGACACACCAGTTCATACATATTCCCTATTCTCTCAACGGACCAACCCCGCCGTATAAACCCCTCACCAAGAGCAAAACCATTGCGTACAAGCCCCAAAAAAATCCCATCGGGGTACATCTCAGCGAACAACTTGGTCAACAACACGACCCCGTTCACATTTTTGCACAATAATCTTAACTGGGCAGTTTCGCTAAGAGACCTGTTCTCAGCCTGAAAAGTTTGACGGTTCTCCCTGGCTAACAGCTTGTGGATATAAAATATCCCATCAATATACCGGGTTATAAAACTGGGGATTGGTTTTCGGGGATAAAAACGATAAGGCCAGAAATATTGTTGTCTTGTGGCTAACAGGATAGGCAGGTAGAAGGCACGCCGAACCCACTTTTGAAGTGCTTCCGTTTCCCGACCATAAAACACCTCGTGAGTTTCTCGGCCCAAGGTCCCCACCCCCGGATGGGAAGCAATTAAATTTACGAGGACGTTCGTCCCTCCACGCTGGAAACC
The DNA here is from genome assembly GCA_040758495.1 of Chloroflexota bacterium. GTDB lineage: Bacteria > Chloroflexota > Anaerolineae > Anaerolineales > JBFLVL01 > JBFLVL01. Next base: position 89,349 of record JBFLVL010000006.1, on the reverse strand, counting down.
GTTAACGAATATGGGACATTTATTTAACATGGGAAAAAGGAGAGCAAGTTGCTGTGTGTGTTTACCGGATAACGCTATTTTCAGCAACAAAGCTCTTTACAGCTAATTCGTTCTTAACTACATTTTGAATTGCCAGCGCAATCCCTATTAAAATCCACAGATAGCGCGGATAGGCATCGTGAATGAACAAACCAGCCACCAGATAACCTGCCAAACCGATACCAAAAGCCGCGACTATACCAGCAAAGTCGTTCATCTGGGCGGCCTTAAACTTCTTCCAGGCCAACCACACACCCTGCATCGAATCCCAGACGATCAACCCAAAGACAGTTAAGCCTAACAAACCTGTCTCAGCAGCTATTTCAATGTACAGGTTATGTGCAGACCTTTCTGCAATACGTGGATCCAGCCCCACACGACGGGAATATTCCTGATAATACACCGGATAGTTGTTATAGCCCACTCCCACCAATGGCGAATCCCGAAACATTAACCAACCCACGATTAATTCACTGGCCCGCCCGCGAAATGTCGCTCCTGGTTGTTCGGAAGAAGCAGCATCGGGCAAGAAATCGGAGAGGGACATAATACGCTCAGTATAAACCGCAGGAACAAACTGGATGACAACCAATACCACTAACAATGTAATCAACCAGGCCATCGGTTTGGGACGATAATAGATGAGTAACAGAGCTGCCACCACGGCCAGAGCAACAAAACCGCCTCGTGAATAAGTCAACACCACGGACAGGGAACAGACAACGATCGCCCAGATAGCGATCAAGCGTAATGACTGCTTACGCTCGTTCCAAAGACGGTCAAGTGCCAGAGGTATCAACACCAGCATAATTTGGGCATAAAAGTTCGGGTCTCCAATTGGGCCTGTTACCCGATATCCTTTCGTCTGTCCGGCGAGGTGCTGCATATCGGCCTGAGCAAACCCCCAATAGTTGTTTTCAAACGTGCCGGTAAAATACTGGATTATGCTGAGGGTGCCCAAAAAAATGCCGGCCGCCAGGAGCACCCAAATCACCTGCCGCAACATCTTACCCCGATGGAGTAATATGGTGATGATGATGGCGATAGCCGCGTCCTTGAGGAAGTTGAGGGTTGCTTCCTGAACTCTAAGGGCGTCAGCGGCATAGATTATGGACGCATACCCGACCAGACCATAAGCCGCCAGTAATATTGTGGCTTTTTGCCACCCTGCTGGCCGTTCACCATATACCACCCAGCGGATCAGTATGGCAATGCCTACCAGCACGACAAAAGCCTTGGCAAACGATGGCGCACCATGATACTTGATGGCGATGTCGGAGAAGCGAGTGTAGGAGATCAGGATCAGGACCAATAACCCCCAATCCACTCTGGCAACCGAAGCCAAAAATATAAAAATACCAATAACAATAACAAACAACCTTAATGAGTTGGGTACGGAGGCAACTAAAATCCCCGCGCTGACTCCTACGACTAAGGCGACAACTCCAAAGTATAGCGGTAGCAACCTCCCTCTTCTTAGAGCTTCAGCAGTCAACATATCACACCTTACTCCACTTGGATGTACCCACAGTTTAATACGACTGGCTGGGGATGCTCTTCAAATTAACGCGCAATCTGAAGAGTAAATAACGCACAAACCTGAACCACCCACCCCGGATTTTACGTCCCGATGTCAGCACCCGCATATCGGGATGGTCAGTATAAGCTATCTGAGCACCGCAAGCCTTAACCTCCGGACCAACCTGGAAATCCACACTTATCTTTCCAGCACGTGCCAAGGCTAAAAATAGAGAACGGTCAATAGCGTAATTGCTTCCCCGAGTCGTGGGAATGCCCAGAAGGTTGCGCTTTATCCATCTTATCAGGTGATGTACGGCTATCCGTGTATAAACTGAGGGTATCTTGAGAAAATCATAATAACTGACATGGCTATAAGCCAGTTGAGCCCCTGATTTAAAGGCCTCCATGATCCAATCGAATAACGCGTTTATATTTGGAATACGGCAGTCAGCATCAAAATGGATGGTCTTCTCCGAGTGAACTACTTCCATCCCTGCCAATCGTGCACCCAGAATCACTTCTATACCTGGAGACTGTATTTCGGGGACCGCCAAAACGTTGGCTCCCAGATGGCGGTAGCCTTCTATTTCTTCGGGTGGATGTTCAGGAGAATAATTATTGACCACTAACACTACCTCAAAACGGTACCTGCCCGAATACCCTACCAGGTCATTCAATAGCTGGAGTACCATACCCAGGTCTTCGGCTGCATTTACCGGAATAACCACTGAACCATCAGGTCTCGAAGAAGGATCTCCGCGAATGCGAATTAAACCCTGGCGAATAGCCTCAAGATCAACCGATTTATCCACTGTCAAACCATACGACCACTGGAATCAACCCATCTTGCACACCCGACCAACGAACACTACCTCTCAGAGAGTTATCCAAAACCAACCAACGGGCGGATTTTGAACAGGACCAAACCGGTTTCATCACCAATGGCCTGATCCAGTGCTTCTCCAGCCCGATCAATGATCAAACCAGAAGGATCTCCGGGTTGTCGTTCTACCAGGCCAACTTTGGGGCGCACGTTCAGGGCTTCTCCATCCGGGCTGAAACGTACAGGTTTGGATAAGGCTGCCTGCACTCGTCCCAAGGTGCTCACGGCTGCCTTTCCAGGGGTGTCAAAGAGCAATACCGCAAAGATGGTGTTGTCCCAACGACCGACGAGGTCGTTGCCGCGCAGCTCTTCCCTCATTACCTCCGTTACCTCACGCAAGATCCTTTGGATGACGGGTTGGGGCATCACATCCAGATAACCCTGCAGACCATCCAGTTGAATCAAGCCCATGGTCACCGCAGCAGAGGAAGAACGCCCTACATGCTCTTCCAACTTCCGTTCGATATAGTTTCGGTTGAACGCCAGAGACGTGCTGTCAATCATCGTACGGCGGATAAAGGTCTCCAGGGGGATGCGCAATTGTTCACGGATGATCGCCAACACCGCGCCCACGACCATTCCCAAGACGAACGCTAGACTTGCATCTCGAATAGGATTGGGGCGAATGGGCACAGTTGGCATGGTAGCAGGATCAAGAAAATCTATCTCGTAGGCAGAATATAGCTGGCGAATATAATCAATCGCCTGCTGACCGATATTGTTGGCTAATAGCATCGCCATCTGGGGGTCTGGACCTTCAACAGACAATTCTAGGATATTCGCCTCAGGCAATACAACTGTAGAATAGATGTAGTCCTCCAGTTGCTCTGGGGTGAGGTTTAGCGCCGCAAGCGTGACGTTGTATATGCGGTAGCTATCTAACACCTCGGCATAGGTTACAACAATAGAGCGTTTATCCAGCACTTCCAGGCTGCGTACCACATCCCGCTCATCCGCGAGGGATAACGTCGGGCTTACAACGAAGCGCGCGGTGGCCTGGTATATAGGTGTGGCAACAAAAGTAAGAGCCAGAGCAACCGCTAAAGCAGATAAGGCAGTGAGCAGCACGATCCACCAGCTCCGCTGAAGCATTTGAATGTAGATTCTAAGTTCCATATGTCCTTCCTCCTGGCTGTGTCATTTCGTCTTATGTCCAGAACCAATCATACGTCATTTTTCATGGATTGAGAAGCAGCTTATCACACTATCATGAGGTATCCGATAAAGAGCCTGCTTTACATCTCTGGGGGTATTATATCTATATTTTTACACTTTTATGGGTCTTCAAACCCTGCTTTCTTGGTTGCGTAATTCGGATACCACCGGAAAAGGCTCTGCCTGTAGGATATCATAGAACTGCTTCTCCAGTTGGGTAACATTTTTTAGCAGGTCAAACTCCTGTTCAATAACCTTACGCCCCCTCAAAGCCATCCTCTCAGCGGTTGACCGGTCGAAGAATATCGCCTGCAACCTATCAGCTAAAGCCTCCGCATCTCCGGGGGGGACCAAGCTGCCTGTCTCACTTTCGCGCACCAACTCGGAGATAGCAGAGAGGTCTGTGGCAACCACGGGCAACCCCATTGCCATGGCTTCCATCAAGGCAACTGGTAACCCCTCCATTTTGCCCTGGGGCGTTATGACACTGGGTTGAACGTAGCAGTTCGCAGTTGCCAACAATTGGGGCACTTCTGCCTGGGGTTTTGCACCGAGCAGCTCAACGTGAGAACCAAGCCCGGTTTTAACGATCAGCCTCTCTAAGTCCGCTCGTACTTCCCCTTCCCCGATAATGCGAATACGAAAAGGGACGCCTCTATCCCGTAAGAGAGCCCCAGCCTGTATAAGATAGGAATGTCCTTTATAGGGTTGCAAACTACCAATATTGATAATCTCCAATCGCTTCCCTTGGTCTTGTCTCCTCTGTTGAGGGGTGTAGTGGTCCAATTCAATGCCACAATGGATGACGACGGTTTTATCCAAGGCCCAGGCACCCAAATACTCATAAAGGAACTGGCAATTAAATTTAGAGATTGACACCACTAATACCGCCTCCCTTACCTTGGTGTCTAACATCGTCTGGTCAACAAAGATGTCGTGGGCATGTACGGTTATACTGTAGCTGATGTTTATCAGGCGGTGGACCAACCAGGCCACAAAAGCCGTGTGGGTAGCATAATGGGAATGAATATGGGTGATGCCTTCCATTTGCATCTTCCTGGCAATACACACCCCTTTGGGAAACAGGAGCGCAGCACGGAGGAGAAACTTTGGACTGGGAAGGTTTTCTTTAACCGCCTGGCTGAACAAAGCCACATATCTTTGTGGCGCTTGAAAAAAGGTCAGTAGGTTCTCCCACAACACCGACAGCGAGAAAAATGGGATGTATCGCATCCGTCCTATCCAGGTGATGGCTTCGTCATGAACAACCTTTTGCTTTTGGCGGATGAGAGGGTACAAGGCGATTTGCCAGCCTCGTCGTTCCAGCTCTGCCATTTCCCTTAAAATAAAAGTCTCCGGCAGATGGGGAAAGCGGGACACAATATAGGCAATCTTGGGGGCCATCAATATGCGCCCTTGTTTTGAAAAACAGCGATGACCGTACGTATAAGGATCTGAAAATCCAGCCAGAGACAGCGCTTCTCGATATAGGCGATGTCCATCTTCAACCGCTCATCAAACTCCGTCGAACCACGTCCTAAAATTTGCCACAATCCCGTTATTCCTGGCATCACATCCAGTCGCTCGGTGTGCCAGAGCGCATATACCTCGGGGGAAAAGGATGTCGGTCGGGGCCCTACCAGGCTCATATCGTTTTTAATGACATTAAATACTTGCGGAAGCTCATCCAGGCTGGTGATACGGAGGAAGCGACCCATACGGGTAACGCGGGGGTCATCAGCGATTTTAAAGTCGGGCCACATTAACTCGTTCAGATGCATAATTTCTGATTTTATCTCTTCGGCGTGTACTACCATGGTACGGAATTTATACATTTTGAAACGTTTTCCCCCCCTACCCGTTCGTTCCTGCACGAACATAGCCGGGTCCTGCGGAGATTCTATTTTGATGAGTAAAGCACAAACGGCTAACAATGGCAGCCAAACAGGCAGCCCAATAATAAGAATAAATACATCCAACAACCTCTTGGCAACCTCGTAAGCCTCACCTCGGAAGAGGGCCTTTTCTGGATGTATCCGTTCTAACCAGGGATTTTGGGTATAAATGTTGACTTCAGGGATGGTGACTGTCATCAATCAGGTGACCACGCCTCGATGGCCGAGTATGGATGTCTACTCCGCCTCCGGTTTAGCAACCTTTTCGACTTCCTCTTCTTCCTCAACGGGCCCCAAAGCTTCAATGGGTGGCTTGAGGTAACTTGCCTCTGCGCGATGGATCAGTTCCTCAAAGGTCAGTGCTTGATCAGGAAAGGAAGCCAGCCCGCAGGATATGGAGATGCCTAAATGATCACTGATGGCCTCTTTTATTCTATTGGCTAACATGGAGGAACCCGTGGCATCCGTTTCGGGCAGCACGAGAATGAGGCGATTCTTTTTGGGTTCTTCCAATACCAGATCAGAACGACGCAGTTGAGCATCTATGGAGCGTAATAAACTGGTCATGGTGTAGCGCCTCATCAGATCGCGCATGATCTCTTTTGCGGTGTTATGCACACTGATATTAACTGCCTCATCATCAAGCTGAAGCAGCAGGATACTCAGGGGACGTTGATAACGACGGCTGCGAATAAATTCCCTGGATACTTCATCTTTAGCACTATCCAGACGAAGCACACGGTTGCTGACACCATCTAATGTGATATTGGCAATGGTATCTTCAGCATCTGTGAATTGCCTGGCAACCACATAAGCAATGGCCACCGAGAGGGAAATCAATGCCATCTCAGCGATGGACAGGTAGGTATAAACTCCCCCAATTAACGGACGCGAGGTAAACACAAATAACTTAACCACCAGATAAAGAACCAGCCAGAAAGCCAACTGAAGGAATACGGATAATCGCAATATGATTGGAAAAGCTATCATTAACAAGACGGACACACCGGCAATGACGTAAACAAAAGACTGTATATTGATAATGTCCCTCTCAGCTCCGATATCGATTCTCTCGATGTTGAAAAGTATGGCAGTGAGGATGAGCAGTAACAGTACGGAAAATCGTAAGCGCTTCATGGCTTCTCCCTTTCATTCAAAGGGTCACTGTAGTTCCAATAATATACATTATATAATATACATTATATCCTTAATGATAAATGCATGATGATCCCTGCTTGTGCTTGGGTATATTATACATAACTTTAGCCTGCTTCAGCTAGCAGGCGCTTGACCTACTACCTATCGTCGGTCGAGCTTGCCTGCCCCCGCATGGGGGACTTGTCCCCGCAAGGGGACCGAGACCACCAGTAATAAAAACCAAACGAAAAGTGACATTTGTCCTATGTACAAAACGGATCGTATGAGTATAATATATTCAGGAAATTGAATGTGATGACACTCAAGAACGCCAATAAAATATCTGGCATCCTAAAAACCATCTCTCATCCAGCTCGTCTGGCAATCCTGCTGGCAATTGGCGAGGGTGAGGCCTGTGTCTGCCACCTGGAAGCTATGCTAGGAAAACGACAGGCGTACATCTCTCAGCATCTGATGGCACTACGCCAGGCAGATATTTTGCGTGACCGCCGCGAAGGACGGTTCATCTTTTACAGCATCGCCAACCCAGCCCTGCTGGCCTTAGTGCGCGACGCAGAGTTACTCGCGGGAGTAACCATCCCTATCGCCCCACCCGCAGCAGTGGAGTGCGCCTGCCCCCATTGCACCGAAGAAACAGGGGCGGATTTACCTGCCCCACAAGTGAAAGTCATAACCTCGACCCTACATTCTGAAGGAAACCATATATGAACCCCGTCGCTCTTTTCCTCACCCTGCTACGCGGCGGTCTGGGCAACCTGGCCGCTTACCTAGCCGCCCACGTTCTCTTGTGCCTGCTCCCAGCCTTCTACATAGCTGGGGCGATGACCGCCCTCATCCCCAAGGAGGCGGTCACCCGCTTCCTGGGGCGCACCACGCCCAAATTCATTTCTTATCCGGCGGCCGCGCTGGCGGGTTCCGTGCTGGCGGTGTGTTCCTGCACCATCGTCCCACTTTTCGCCGGGATCTACAAGAAAGGCGCTGGCATTGGTCCCGCCATCACCTTCCTGTTCTTCGCTCCCGCCGCCAATATTCTCGCCCTAATCTACACAGGCGGGGTCATCGGTGCAGACCTGGCCTTTGCGCGCCTGTTCCTCTCCCTCGCGTTTGGCATCGGCATCGGGATGATCATGGCGCTTATCTTCCATAGGGAGGACGTCGCGCACAACCAGGCCACCGACGCGATGTTCGCCGCGCAGGGAAAAATGCGGCGCGTCGCTTTGATCTTTCTGCTTGTGCTGGTTGCGTTGTTGCTTTCTGGCACGCTCAAAATCGGCCTGCTGACCAATACGTACACAACGGTCACTGTCCCTGTTTCAGGCATGGATAGGTTCCAGGATTTCCTGTACTGTCTCGTCCCGTTCGACGCGTCCAAAGGCGAAGAGGGCGTCACCGCGCAGGGCGCGATCATCATCGGCCTGCTCGCGCTCATTGGGCTGGCATCCTGGAAGGGAATCGAGAACATCCACGGGGGTTTCAACCGTTGGACGTGGACTTCCCTCGTGCTGGTGGGAATTACCCTGCTTGTGGCCGCGCTGGGCATGTCCCCGCACGCGGGCAGACTGGATATCCTCGTCAACGGTAAATTCTTTGGTGTATTAACCGCCTGTGTCATTCTTGGCTGGCTCATCAAAACCAAACTCACCGAAGATGAAATCCGCAACTTCCTGTGGGAATCATGGAAGTTCGTCAAGCAGATCTTCCCCCTGCTGATAGTAGGCGTCTTCGCAGTGGGTGTAATTCGCGGGTTTATCAAGCCGGAGTGGATCGAAGCCCTAGCTGGACAGAACACCCTGCTGGGCAACCTGGTGGGTGTGGTCTTCGGCGTGTTCATGTATTTCCCCACTCTGGTCGAAGTGCCGATTGCCAACATGTTCCTCGGCCTGGGCATGCACCGTGGTCCCCTGCTCGCCTATCTCATGGCCGACCCCGAACTCAGCCTGCAAAGTATCCTGATCGTCTCGGCCATCATCGGCAAATTGAGATCCTGGACGTACGTCGGCTGGGTGGCGCTCTTCAGCACCCTGGCTGGCCTCATCTACGGCACCTGGGTGGATGGAGCAAGCATCGGGCTAGTTGCGTTCTATCTGCTGGCTTTCCTCGCTCTTCTGGGAGGAGCCCTCCGGTGGGTGAGCCATCGGAACACAATAACTACCATTCCGCAAAAACTGTAGTCTCTCGCGCTTCGTATTGCGCTTTCTCTCTCATAATAAAAGGAGGCTGACATGAAAATTCTAATTCTCGGCACAGGTTGTTATAAATGCCTGGATTTGGAGAGGCGGCTAGCGGAAGCCGTCAGAAAATCGGGGCGAACGGAGGTGGAAGTGGAACGCGTGGACGACGAACGAATCATCCGTCACCACATCCCGCTCGATGCCATCCCCGGCCTGCTAATTGACGGGCGGCTGGTGAGCCAGCGCGAAGTCCCTACCATCGAAACCCTGCTGGACTGGGTGAAAGCCATCCCTGCATAACAACCTCAATCCAAATCATTAGGAGAATCACATGCTTATCATCAAAGTCCTCGGTTCAGGCTGCGCCAACTGCAAGCGCGTGGAACAGATCGCTCGCAAAGTCGTGGAAGAAATGTCGCTCGAAGCCGAAATTGTCAAGGTGACCGACCACAACGACATCATGGCTTACAACATTCTCTCCACACCCGGCCTGGTCATCAACGAGAAGGTTGTGTCTGCAGGGCGCATCCCCAGTGAAGCGGAGATTATCACCTTCTTGACCGATGCGCTCGTATAAGGCAACCGATCGGGCCAATGTAATAAGAGCCTATCCGGATTACTTTGGAGTCCGACAACTAAGTGCCACAAAGTGGCATGTTGTCGAATTACGGAAGCAAGCTCCCCGACTCAAATTGGTAGGTTTTTTGGGGATAGGCTCTAAGTGCAAGGATTAAGACTGCTTCGGGAGGAGACGATAATTAATTGAATAAGTATGTACGCAAGTTTCACCGCTGGCTAGCGCTGCCGTTCATCGCCTTGATCCTGGCAGCAATCCTGTTGCGCGCCACACCAGCAGGGACTTCCCTCCAACGGGTGCAGCAAATCCTGATGTTGACGATGGCTGTCACAGGCTTGTACCTGTTTATCCTGCGCTGGTGGACCAAGTGGCGCAGGTATGTGCGCAAGAAATGACGGGAAGGTCATGCCGACTCGACCGAGCACGCTCCTGGCCGTCTTCGCCCACCCCGACGATGAGACCTTCCGCCCCGGTGGGACGTTGGCCCTGCTTGCCCGGTGCGGCGTGCGCGTCGAAGTATTGACCTTCACGCACGGCGAGGCTGGTTCATGCGGCGACCCGCCGCTGTGTGCGCCCGAGGAACTGTCCGCTGTTCGTGAGCGCGAACTGCGCGCCGCCTGCGCTGCGCTGGGTCTGGAGCCACCCCGTTTGCTGGACTACGCGGATGGCCGCCTGGCTGAGGCCGACCCGGAAATGATCATCACCGACATCTTGGCCGCAGTGGAGGTCGTGCGGCCGCAGGTTATGCTCTCCTTCGGGCCGGATGGCATTTCTGGCCACTTGGATCACATCGTCATCGGAGAGTTCACCGCTCAAGCATTCTGTCGCGCCAAAAGTGTCGCTGCTCTCTATACGATGGCCGTACCGCGCTCGCTGGCCGAACAACTAGAAATGCAGCAGGTACGCCCCGTGCCCGACGAGGCGATTACCCTGGCTGTGGAGGTGAGCAAGACATGGGAGATCAAGCTGGCCGCCATGCGTTGCCATGCCACGCAGTGGAGTTCTTCGCCGATGGCAAGCGCCCCCGAAGAGCGCCGCAGGCTCTTCTTCGGGCAAGAATATTTCGTGCGGGCATCAAGCCGGGATACCCATGCCGACTTCCTGCCCGCCGTCTTATAGGAGCACTCATTATGAATGAAATCATCCAGGTTGAGAGCCTGACCAAAATCTACCCTGCCGATAAGGGCCGCCTGCCCCTGCGCGCCGTGGACGGGATTGATTTCGCCATCCACGAGGGCGAGGTGTTCGGCTTCCTCGGCCCCAACGGTGCGGGCAAGACCACCATCATCCGCATGTTGACCGGCCTCTCGCGCCCGACGGCGGGCCGGGCACAGGTGCTGGGGCTGGACCTGGCTGCCGACCTGCCGCGCATCAAGAAGCGCATTGGAGTCGTGCCGGAGGCCTCCAACCTGTACGATGAACTGACCGCCTTCGACAACCTGCTCTTCGCCATGCAGTTGTACGGCGTGCCGCGCCGCGAACGCAAGGCCCGCGCCGAAGAACTGTTGCGCCGCTTCCGCCTGGGCGAGAAACGCGATGCCCCCTTCGCCAAACTCTCGCGCGGCATGAAGCGCGCCCTGACCATCGCCGCCGCGCTGGCGCACCGTCCGCCGCTGGTCTTCCTCGACGAACCCACCACCGGCCTGGACGTGATGAGTGCCCGCAGCCTGCGCGGGATGATCGTCAGCCTGCGTGACGAAGGCGTGACCGTCTTCCTGACCACGCACTATCTCGAGGAGGCCGAGCGGTTGTGCGACCGCGTCGCCATCATCGTCAAGGGGAAGATCGTCGCCCTTGACACGGTGGCAGGTCTGAGGTCCGGGGCGCAGCGCAAGACCATCGTGGAGGTCACGCTGGCCGGGGCGGACGGTCAGCCAGAGAAGAGGCGCCTCGAGTGCGAGGATGGGGTCGAATCCGCTGTTCAGCGATTGCTGGGCGAGACGGGCGGGCGGCGCGTCCTCTCGATCGAAACCCTGCGCCCTTCGCTGGAGGATGTCTTTGTCCAACTGACCGGCTTGAGCGCCGAGGTCATGCTGGCCGAGAAAGGCGGAAAAGGAGGCGGCAATGCTGGCGGATGACCTGCGCGGCATGTTCTACATCGCCCTGAAAGACCTGAAAGCCTACTACTTCAAGCCGCCCAACATCAGTTGGGGCATCCTGTTCCCGTTCGCCTTCATCCTGGCCTTCGCCATTCGCAACCCCGGCGACCTGCGCGGCCTGGTGCCTGGCCTGCTGGCGCTGACGATACTCTTCGGCACGAGTTCGATGGAGGCCATCGTCATCGTCTTCGAGCGGCGGATTGGCTCGCTGGAGCGACTGTTCCTGGCCCCCCTGCGCCTGCCGGCGCTGCTGGCGGGGAAACTGCTGGGCGGCATGACCTTCGGCCTGACGGTGACGCTGGTGGTGCTGGCGATTTCGCTGGCCGTCTTCGGCGCGCGCGGGACCGACTGGCTGCTCCTGTTCCTGGCGCTGTTGCTCTCGGCGACGGCTTTCTCGGCACTTGGGGCGTTTGTCTCAGTGGCGGTGCGCGAGGTCTTCGAGGCGCAGACGCTGGCGAATTTCATCCGCTTCCCGATGATGTTCCTGGGCGGCGTGTTCGTGCCGGTGGAGTCGCTCCCCGTCTGGCTGCAAGTCGTCGCCCGCTGCCTGCCGCTGACCTACTCGGTGGAGGCTCTGCACGCCGCGCTTTCGGGCGGCTCATGGACCACCGCCGCGCTCGACCTGGGCGCGCTGGCAGTTTTCAGCGCGGTATTATTTTCACTGGCCGTGTACACCCTGTCACGGCACATCGAGTGATGGGATGGGAGGGTCGCATGCTGATCGAAACGTACGATCTCGAAGTTTTCACCCCGCCCTGCGAGCCGGGAGCGGAACGCTACGCGGCGCGGGCGCGTTTGATCGTGGATATCTCCGAAGTCCTGCCCTACCTGAATGCCACCCTACGCGGCGCGGTATATCTCAAAAAAGCCAAAGCCCTGACGTGGAAGAAAGGTGGACACAACATCGCCTTTCACGCTTTCGAGATTGCAACATCCAACGTGGAAGACCGCGAAGGTGCTGAGACAGAACTCAAAGGGTTGATTGACCTGGTCAACCGCACCTGGGAGCGCCGCGCCGAGATCATGCCCGATACCACCACGCGTCAGCGCCCAACGCCAATGGCGATTTACAAACTGCTCCCCGACACGAACTGCAAACAATGCGGCGAACCAACCTGCTTCTCCTTCGCTCTGAAACTGGCCGCCTCGCAAAAGAAACTCGCCGACTGTCTGCCGCTGACCGAACCGCAGTACGCTGAAAAACGCGCCGCGTTGGAGGAGATCGTCATCGAAGCGCCGGCGATAGGGTGAAAGGGTATACTCAAGAAAACGGAAAGGAGGTGGAACGATGGCAATCCCTGTATATTGTCCATTGCTGATCCTGGTCAGTTACCTACTGGGTTCGGCCTCCTCGGCGATTCTGGTCACGCGGCTGTGGAGCGGCAAGGACATCCGCACGCTGGGCAACCGCAATGCCGGCGCGGCCAACGTGGCGCGCAGCGTGGGGCTTTTGCCAGCCGCGCTGGTCAGTGTGGTGGACTTCTCGAAAGGCGCCCTGCCGGTCTGTGTTGCCCACTTGCTGGGGCTGAGCGATGCCTGCGCGCTGGGCGGGGCGGTTGCGGCAGTGGTTGGTCATAGTTATCCGGTGTACTTCCACTTTCGAGGCGGTAAGGGGCTGGCGGTTTCGCTGGGTGCGCTGCTGGTCTTCACGCCTTTCGAGACGCTGCTCGTGCTGCCGGTGCTAGGGTTGGTCTATCTGGTCATTACCGGCAGCGCCGTGACCGGGGCGCTGGTCAGCCTGAGCCTGCTCATCGGGCTGAACCTGTGGCGTGGCCACTCGCTGATCATCGTTCTGTCGCCCCTCGTGCTGTTGGTCAGTATGGGATTGTGCGCCATCCCGCAGATCCTCCTCGATTGGCGCGAGCGCGCCGACAAGAAGCGCCTGCTGGCCTACTGGCTCTCGCCCAAAGACGAGACGGCGAAAAAAGGGCGCGTGGCGGTCATCACCGACAGCATCGCCTCTCTGCCTCCCGACTGGCGCAGCCGCGAAAAAATCCACATGGTGCCGCTGGCGTTGATCTTGCCGGAAGGTCAGTACCGTGATGGGGTGGATATTGACCCGCGCGAGTACTACCGGCGCCTGCGAGACGGCCTCTCTCCCCGGACCTCCGCGCCCTCGCCGGGCGAGTTCCTGGCGGTCTACCAGAGACTGGCGAAAACTCACTATTCCGGTGTGGTGATCACACCGCCGCAGGAACTGAGCCAGACCTGGGAATCGGCCCGCCTGGGCGCAGAGATGGCCGCCGGCGCTTTCCTGGCCGAGGTGGTGGACAGCCGCACCGCCGGCCCGGCGCAGGGGTTCATCGCCCTGGCGGCGGCGCGCGCCGTCGCTGCGGGCGCCGATTTGCAGACCGTTCTGGAAGTCGTCCAGGAGACGCAGAAGAACGTCGGCTTCGTCGGCGCGCTGGATACGGTCAAGTTTCTGATTGAGGGCGGACGCGTCGCACACCTGAACCGCTGGCTGAAATCCGCCCTGCATCTCTACCCTATCCTGTATATCCACCAGGGGCAGATCCGCCTGATTGGCATGGCCCGCATCAAGGCGAAAGCGCTGGAGCGGATGGTCGCCTGGCTGAGTGAAAAACTGCCCAAAGAAGGCATCTCGCTAGCGATTGCCCACACCGACGCTTTCGAAGAGGCGACGACGCTGGAAAAGAGGCTGCTCGGCTCCTTCCATCCGGACGAGCACTTCGTGACCGAATTGACGCCGGTCATCGGGGCGCACGCCGGCCCGGGCCTGCTGGGGGTCGCCTGGTGGCTGCATCCGCTTGCGGAACAGGAGAATGCGCATGGACGAGAAGAAACCTGACGCTGCTGCATCCAAACCGGCCTGCACCTGCATGAAAGACCCCCTCACCGATCTGCCGTCCGACTCGCCCAAACCGACGCAAAAGACTGGCGGCCTGCGCAAGGTGACCTGCCCCGGCTGCGGGCTGGATTACTGGACAAACCGCAAGACAGACCTGTGCCTCGCATGTGAAAAGAAGGGCGGGGGATGAAAAAACGAGTCCTCTTCCTATGCACCGGCAACTCGTGCCGTTCCCAGATGGCCGAGGCCATCGTTAACGCCCGGCTGGGCTGGACCTGGGAGGCCGTCAGCGCGGGGACAAAGCCCGCGGGCTATATTCACCCCAAGGCGCTGGCCGCGCTGCAGGAGATCGGCATCCAGCACACAGGCTGCTCAAAACTGGCCGACGAATTCCGCGGCGTGGATTTCGACCTGGTGGTGACCATCTGTGATTCGGCGGCGGAGGAATGTCCCGTCTGGCTGGGAAGAGGCAAGCGCGTCCATCGCAGTTTTCCCGACCCCACCAAAACCGGAGGCACAGACGATGAAATCATGAATGTCTTTCGCACTGTGCGCGATGACATTGAAAAAGAGATAATTCAGTTGCTCAAAACATATTCTTAATTTGGAGATTTTGATGACCAATGAAACCAGCACCACCAAAAAACTTTCCACCCTCGACCGCTTCCTGACCCTGTGGATTTTCCTGGCGATGGCGGTGGGTGTAGGAACTGGCTACTTCTTCACATACCAGGTTGCCAGGTTCAACCAGCTTGCCTCGGTCGGTACGACCAACATTCCGATTGCCATCGGCCTGATCCTGATGATGTACCCGCCGCTGGCGAAGGTCAAGTACGAGGAGATCGGGCGTGTCTTTCGCAAGCCGAAACTGCTGGCTTTCTCTCTGATCCAAAATTGGATCGTTGGCCCGCTGGTGATGTTCGGTCTGGCGATCCTCTTCCTGCGCGCCTATCCTGAGTACATGATCGGTGTCATTCTGGTCGGGTTGGCGCGCTGCATCGCCATGGTCATTGTCTGGAACGAACTGGCGGAGGGCGACCGCGAACTGGCCGTCGGTCTGGTAGCATTCAACGCCATC
The DNA here is from genome assembly GCA_040758495.1 of Chloroflexota bacterium. Classification (GTDB taxonomy): domain Bacteria; phylum Chloroflexota; class Anaerolineae; order Anaerolineales; family JBFLVL01; genus JBFLVL01. The sequence continues at coordinate 73,964 of JBFLVL010000006.1, read as the reverse complement.
TTTCAGGTGCTGTTCTACGCGGTGTACATTTGGATTTTCATCAGTTTCCTTCTGCCGAGATTGGGATTGGTCGAGAGCCTGGATGTGCATATTTCTATGGCTGAGGCCGCCAAGACGGTGTTCTTCTATCTCGGCATCCCGTTCCTAGCGGGTGTGATCACCCGTTTCTCCCTGCTCAAGTGGAAGGGGAAGGAATGGTTCGAGCGGGAGTTTGCCCCGCGCATCAGCCCGCTGACGCTGGTGGCCCTGTTGTTCACCATTGTGGTCATGTTCTCGCTCAAGGGCGAGGTGATTGTCCTGCTGCCGCTAGATGTGGTGCGCATCGCCGTCCCGCTGCTGATCTACTTCCTGTTGATGTGGTTCATCACCTTTTTTATCGCCAAGAAGATGCGGGCCTCATACAGCCAGACCGTGGCAGTCTCCTTCACGGCTGCCAGCAACGATTTCGAACTGGCCATCGCGGTAGCGGTCGCCATCTTTGGCATCAATTCCGGACAGGCATTCGCGACGGTCATCGGGCCGCTGCTGGAGGTGCCGGTATTGATCGGGCTGGTGAATGTGGCGTTCTACTTCCAGAAACGTCTGTTCGGAGAGGCAGTCTCTTCAACTCCGGAAATAGCCACTGCTCAGAGGGAAAGGAAGTGGGTGAAGTAATTCCTTCGACTGGAGCCTTACGGATCTCCGCTCCCTTCGACTTCGGCGCTACGCTCCTCCGCTCACCTGTGCCTGCTGCACTGGTGCAGGCAGGATGAATGACCCTTGATCCTAAGCCTTGGATCGAGTAGCGAAGCGTATCGAGATCGGAGTGCTGAAGGCACAAAGTCGAAGGACGGCCTGACCCCCTCCCCAAGTTCACGGTATAATACGCCCACGCCCCCGTAGCTCAATGGACAGAGCGCCTGACTTCGAATCAGTAGGTTGTGGGTTCGAATCCCACCGGGGGCGCCTCTTTTTTCCCCAACGCCACGCAAGCCCAAATCTGGAAATCCAAACAATCCTTCAAGTTAAAGTCACTCCACCCCACAAAGAGCAGCGGAGCTCAAACTGACAGAAACTGTATTCTGTCATTGCGAACCCCGCAGGGGTGAAGCAATCTCATCCCCTTTGAGAGTGAGATCGCTTCGCAAAAAGGCGCTCGCGATGACATGGGGTTAAGTTTCTTAGTAGGAGGGGATCACCCCAGCATAAACCGCCTTGCAACGGCGTTTTCCCATCCCTGTAACTGGCGTACTTCCACTTGAAGGCCCTCAAGATATATGGAATAATGTGGCCTCAACCGCCTTGTTTCCAGAAAAAAAAGAGCCTCATGTTCAGCTTCAGCCCCTCCCTCCCCCTGATAGACCTCCATCGCCACCTGGATGGCAACGTCCGCCTACAGACCATCTTGGAACTAGGACGCCAGCACAACATTAACTTACCCGCCTGGGACGTCGAAGCTCTCCGACCACACGTACAAGTGACCGAACCCCAACCGGGAGTCATGGCCTTCATCTCCAAATTCAAGTGGATGACGGCGGTGATGGTGAACTGCGATGCCTGCCGACGGATCGCCTACGAGAACGTGGAAGATGCACACCACGAAGGCATTGACTACCTCGAATTGCGCTTCAGCCCTTTGTTCATGTCCGAAACGCACAATTTGGACCCCACCGGTGTTGTAGAGGCAGTGGTGGACGGGGTTCGATCGGGGGTGAGGGATTTTGGCGTGCAGGCCAACCTGATCGGGATCATCAGCCGAACCTACGGCCCCGAGAGGGCCAACCAGGAACTCCAGGCACTCCTGAACCACCGTGACCACATCGTCGCTCTCGATTTAGCCGGCGATGAAGCCAACTTCTCCGGCGACCTCTTCCTGACACATTTCCAAAGGGCACAAGGTGCGGGTTGGTATATCACCGTACACGCGGGAGAATCCGACGGCGCCAAAAGCGTGTGGCAGGCCATCCGCAAGTTAAACGCCAGCCGCATCGGGCACGCCCTCAGAGCAATTGAAGACCCCGTTCTGATGGACTTTTTAGCCCAGAAAGAAATCGGGGTTGAATGCTGCCTGACGAGCAACGTGCAGACCAGTTGCGTTTCGGATTATGCCAGCCACCCCCTGAGAACATTTTTGGAGCATAGCATCCTGGCGACCATCAATACCGATGACCCGGGAATCAGCGGCATTGACCTGCATCATGAGTACCACATCGCGGCCCCAGCCGCAGGCCTGACTCCTGACCACATCCATCAAGCTCAGAGCAATGCGCTGAAAGTCGCCTTCCTGTCACCCGAAAGAAAAGGTGCCCTGACTAAAAACCCTTAGTATTTCACACCCCACTCGAGCTGCAAACACGCTTCCAGCCTGCTTGCCAGACACAAACATCTTCTCCCCCTTCATAATCGGTGGTGAGTCCAGTCTCCCCCTCACTTACCCGATAATAGTTGCTGGTAAACATCCACAATTCGGGGAGCGATCCGTTCCCAACTAAAATCACGGGCGTACACCGCGGCCTGCTCACCCATGCGTAGACGCAGCTCATGGTCGCCCATCAAGGTGGTCAGTCGGGCGGCTAACGCTTCTGGATCTCCATCTGGCACGTGAAAGCCGGTTACCCCATCCTGTACCAGATAAGCCAGCCCGCCTACCTGAGAGGCAACCACAGGCGTACTGCAAGCCATGGCCTCCAGCGCCACCATCCCAAACGACTCGTAATGGGACGGCACGACAACCACTTCAGCCGCAGAATAGTAATAGGGCAAGGTATCCTGGCTGCGTTTACCCAAAAAAGCGACTACGTCCTCCAATCCGTATTGCTCACAGTAAGCCCGTAACCTGCCCATCTCGGTGGTTTCATCCACGGGCACAGAGGGGTCGCCGCCGATGATCGAAAGGAACAGGTGATGGTCTGGAAATTTGCCCCTCTCCCGCATCAAAGCCAACGCCTGGATAAGGGCGGTCAACCCTTTCAACGGTTCGATACGCCCTACGAACAACAACATGCAATGCTCCTGGGGTACACCCAGATATTCCTTAGCTTCATCTTTGGGGATGGGATAAAACCGGCTGAGGTCTACCCCCGGTGGGATGATCACCATGCGTTTCGTATCTGCCTGATACAACCATTGCAACTGCGCCAGCTCGGCAACCGTCGCCACGATGATGCGATCAGCAATGGAAATAACCTCACGCTCCGCCTCGATACGGTAATTACTTTCCGCTTCACCCTCCTTTTCCACGCGCTTCTTCATTTCCCCCAGGGTGTGGAACATGTGAACCAGGGGCACTCCCCAGGCATTTTTCAGATCCCGTGCCGCCATCCCCGATAGCCAGTAATGGCTGTGAATCAGATCGTATTTCAGGCCTTTATCCTGGGTAAAATGGCTCACACCTTCTACAAATTCTGGCAGGTAGGCTGCTAACTCCGGTTTCGGCAAGGGCACTTCCGGTCCCGAAGGTACATGCACCACCCGATTACCGTAACCCAGATCGTGGAGAACGTGGGGAACGTGCTCATCCTGCGAACGGGTATAAACATCCACACAGATACCCATGCTCCCTAACTGGCGCGTAAAATCCCGGACATAGACGTTCATACCTCCGGTGTCTTTGCCTCCCAAGGTCGCCAGGGGGCAGGTATGGTAAGAAAGCATAGCGATGCGCATGATTACCTCAACTTCGTGCAGGGTCTCGGTCTCGATCCACTTGCAGGGACAAGCCCTCCATGCGGGGGGCAGGCAGGCTCGACCCAGCGGATACGATCCTCGCCTTCGGCTCGCCCCCGTACGGGGGCAGGGATCACTCGACCCGCGAGGGACGGTTGGTCGAGTGTGCCCCCTGGGTTGAGTAGCGAAGCGTATCGAGACTAAAGGCACGCATTGAAACCAACTTCAGGCAGGCTTCTTGCTTACTCCATAAATGCATTGGTATAATTCGCCCAACGCCACCATAGCTCAGAGGTAGAGCAAACGACTCGTAATCGTTAGGTCGAGGGTTCAAATCCCTCTGGTGGCTCACTCAATTTTACTACGCCCTGTTCCCAGCCAACCAATCAACAATCTGCACATCTCTACGTTCTGCCAGGCAATTTCACGGATAGTCACACCTCCCTCTTCCATCCAACCTCCAACTCTCCCTTTTTTCCCTATTCCTTGTATAATGAGCACATGGGCACCCGCTTGAAACCATTGGTCATTGGCATCGCTGGGGGTACAGGTTCTGGAAAGACAACGATTGCCAACATGATCCTCGAACGTGTGGGGGCTGAGCACATCACCTACATACCCCACGATGCCTACTATAAAGACCTCAGCCATCTTCGTCCTGCTCAACGCTCCAAAGTAAATTTCGATCACCCCGACTCTTTGGAAACCAACCTGCTTGTCAAGCATATCAAGGAACTCAAAGACAATCGCCCCATTGAACTGCCGGTCTACGATTTCAAAACCCATACGCGCACGAAACAGACCCAAAAAATCTACCCTCAGCAAGTCATCATTGTCGAGGGCATCCTGGTATTCGTCGAACTCAAACTGCGGGACCTCTTCGACGTAAAAATCTACGTAGACACCGATGCGGACATTCGCTTCATCCGTCGCCTGGAACGAGACATACACGAGCGCGGACGAACGATGGACTCAGTGATCGAGCAATACCAGAACACCGTCCGCCCCATGCACCTTGAGTTCGTCGAACCGTCCAAACGCTATGCAGACGTGGTTATCCCCGAAGGTGGGTTTAACACCGTGGCGTTAGACATGGTGGTTGCCCGTATTCAATCCTTACTCGCCAGCAGAATAGAATGAAGCCCTCCCATCGCCTCGCCCTTGCCCGAGTGTTGGCGCTTCTCGTTGTCATTGTAATAACCGTACTCATCTACAAACATCGCGAGCAAGCCAAGGAGTTGGAGATGTACGGGTACCCTGGCATCTTCCTCATCTCGGTCATTGCCAACGCTACGGTTATCCTGCCTGTCCCCGGTTTGCTGATAACCTTTTCCATGGGAGCTGTATTCCACCCCATCGGAGTTGCTCTAGCTTCCGGGTTGGGAGCCGCTTTTGGTGAAATGACCGGTTATCTTGCTGGCTTCAGCGGCCAGGCCATCATCGAGAACGCAAAACTCTACACCACATTAACCGGGTGGATGCGCAAGAATGGCTTTCTAACCATCCTCATCCTGGCTTTCATCCCCAACCCTTTCTTTGACCTGGCGGGAATGTCGGCTGGAGCTTTTCGCATGCCGGTCTACCGCTTCCTGCTCTGGTGCTTCCTGGGAAAAACGCTAAAAATGCTGGTTTTCGCCTACGCTGGAGCTACCTCCATCCCCTGGCTGCTCAAATTTCAACCCTAAACGTTATCCTCCAAATGGCAAGGAGACCCCGGATGATAGATTACACACCCATCGACTTTTACCTTGAAGATAATCTTGACCATAGCCTCTCTGAACTTTCCCGCTTATCCGCTCAACCCAGCGTGGGTGCACAAAATTGGGGGCTTCAAGAATGTGCTCAGTTAGTAGCAGAGATGCTCGCGGCCCGCGGCTTCAAGGTAGAGACTATGCCCGCCGAAGGCGCACCAGTGGTCTACGGCGAGCGGCAAGGCACCAGCGACAAAACGCTGCTTTTCTACAACCACTACGACGTACAACCCCCCGAGCCTCTGGAATTATGGGAAAGCCCTCCCTTTGAGCCCACCTTTCGAGATGGCAAACTGTTTGCCCGTGGGGTCAGCGACGACAAAGGCCACATCGTCAGCCGCTTGTTTGCGATTGATGCGCTGCTCGAGACCTTCGGAGATCTGCCCTGCAATGTGAAATTCATCATCGAAGGGGAAGAGGAAACCGGCAGTGTACACCTTCCTGAATTTATCAGGCAGAACAAGGCGAAATTGGCTGCGGATGCCTGCGTTTGGGAATTTGGAGGAGTAGACCATGAGGATGTTCCCATCCAGTACCTGGGTCTGCGCGGCATCTGCTACGTTGAGCTGTCCATAGAAACCGCCAGCACGGACGTGCATTCTGGTCTGGGAGGGTCCATCTTTCCCAACGCGGCATGGAGGCTGACATGGGCGTTGAGCAGCCTCAAGGGCCCCGATGAACGCATCCGCCTCCCTGGTTTTTACGACTCCGTCCTTCCCCCTACCGAGCGCGACCTGGAATTACTGGCTAAGTTTCCAGATGTTGCTGAAGAATACAAACAACTCTACGGCGTACCCTACTTCCTGAAAGGTTTACAGGGGGGAGTAGAATTAAAACGGGCGGAGATATTCGAACCTACCTGTACGATCTGCGGACTGACCTCCGGCTACCAGGGCGAAGGATCGAAAACCGTGTTACCTGCCAGAGCCTCAGCTAAAGTGGACTTCCGCCTGGTGCCAAACCAGACGCCGAAACAAGTGCTCGAACAACTGCGCGCTCATCTGGATGCTGAGGGGTTTCCCGACATCCAGATCGAAAACCTGGGAGGTGGACCTCCTGGCCGTACTGACCCCGACGACCCCTTCGTGCAGATGGTTGTAGAAACTGCTCAACCGGTCTACGGACAACCTATGCAAATACTTCCTATAGCTGGAGGCTCCGGACCGAACCATGTCTTTTTACATACCCTGAACCTCCCAGTTGTCACGGCAGGGATGGGCTACCCGGGCACCTGTGGGCACGCTCCCAATGAAAACATCCGCATAGACCTCTACCTGAAGGCGACCAAACACGTCGCCCGCATCCTTGCAGAGTTCCCAGCGTTGTAGTTCTCAGGACGAGTACCAGGCCCGATCAACGGAAGCAAACATAAACCCTGTAACAGCTTACCCATAGGAAGTCGTAAAGACCTCCGGTTCTTACAAACCCATAAGCATACCTCCTCGGAGATGAAAATGGAAGAAATGTACGCCACACTAAAATCCTCCAGTCAAGACATCCTTGAAAATCTAACCGAGGGGATCTTGATGACGGATGCGGAGGGAAGGATCGTTTTTTGCAATCCTGCCATGGCTCACATGCTGGGATATAGTTTAGACAAACTCATTGGAAAACATTGGACGGATATCGTCCCTGCTGATCAGCGGGAGATTATCAAAGCAGCCGATCACCGCCGAGAATTGGGTCAATCCGACCGCTACGAGGCTGAGCTTTTACACAGGGATGGTTCACGCATACCCACACAAGTCAGCGGTAGGCCCAGATACCAGGATGGAGCCTACGCTGGCAGTTTAGCTGTCTTCACCAACATCCAACAACTCAAGCAAACCGAAGATGCTTTAAGAGAGAGTAAAGAAACCTACAAAACGTTGGTGAACACCTCCCCGGATGCTGTAACGGTAACAGATTTACACGGTAACAGATTTACAGGGAATAATCACCTTCGCATCTCCCCGGACGCTAGAACTACATGGTTACGATCATCCCGATGAACTTGTCGGGCGAAGCTCGTTCGACCTCATCGCTCAAGAAGACCACCAGAGAGCAGCCCAGAACATGCAACGCACACTGGAAGATGAATGTTTGAGAAGTGTGGAATACACGTTTTTAAAAAAGGGTGGAAAAAGGTTTACTGCTGAACTAAACGCCACATTGATCCGTGACAGCAAAGGGCAACCCCAATCCTTCATTGCCACAACCCGAGACATCACCGACCGGAAACAGGCGGAACAATCCTTGCAAGAAAACGAAAAAAAGTACCGTACCTTCGTGGAGAAATCCTTGCAGGGCTTAGCTGTCATTGATGAAAATTTTTCAATCGTTTATTCCAATCCTGCATTTTCAGAAATTTCAGGGTACTCCCTACAGGACTTGCAAAATCTGTCGTCGGAACAGGTCATGAATTTAATCCACCCGGATGACCAGCGGATGGTCTGGCAGAATTTCCGTGATCGTTTATCAGGCAAACTGATACCCTCCCGCTACCAATACCGTGCCATCCGAAAAGACGGCAAGATTATCTGGTTAGACATGTTTGCCACTCGTATCGAGTATATGGGGAGACCTGCCATACAGGCGGTCTTTATTGATATCACCGACCGGCGCCTGGCGGAACAGGTCAAAGAGAGGAGGGTACACCGGCAGGAGATGCTCCTCGAAGCGGCTCGTCATCTAACAGAAAGCCTTGAAACGGAAAAAGTCCTTTTCCGTATCGCCAGCGATGCCAAGGAGATTCTCGAAGCCTACGGCGTTGCTATCTATTTCCTCGAATCGGATGGCAAGACCTTGAAACCCGCCGTTTCTGTTGAGCCTCTTTATGAGGAGGAGGTACTCTCCACATCCATAGACATTGATAATAGTTTTACGGGCTTGGCCATCAAAGAGAAGAAAACCATGGTCTTCAACGACCCGGAAGATTACGTCCATGGCTTTCAAATTCCTGGGACACCAGTAGAGGAGAACGAGTGTGTGATAACCATACCCCTCATGATAGACGATAAGATCATCGGAGGGATGTGTATCAACCGTTTAGGGGTCACTTTTTCCGCGGAAGATGTGGCCTTGGCGGAGACCTACGCTGCGTACGCCTCCACGGCGTTAAAAAACACCCAGATTGTGGATGAACTACAACACGAAATACAAGAGCGCAAACGGATCGAAAAACAACTCCAGCACGACGCTTTCCATGACCCTCTGACCAATTTGTCCAACCGTGCCCTGCTCATTGACCGCTTGGGGCGTTCTATTGAACGCGCAAAACGGCATGAGGATTACCTGTTCGCTGTGCTCTTCATGGACCTTGACCGCTTCAAAGTGGTCAACGACAGTTGGGGGCATGCCATGGGCGATCAACTGCTCATTGCCCTGGCACGAAGATTGGAAAGCAATATGCGCTCCATGGATACCCTGGCTAGGCTGGGAGGCGATGAGTTTGTCATTTTAATTGAAGATATCGAAAGCAGTCAGGATGCCATCCTGGTGGCCGAGCGTATACGAAGTGAAATCAAACGACCATTTCACGTTAACGGTCACGAAGTGTTCACCACCGCAAGTATCGGTGTGGTTCTCAGTCATACCGGCTACCACAACCCCGAAGACGCCCTGCGCGACGCAGATATTGCCATGTACCGGGCCAAGGAAAGAGGGAAAGACTGCTACGAGGTGTTCGACACCCTCATGCGCAAAAGGGCTATCGAGCGGTTAAACCTGGAAACCGAAATCCGTCAGGGTATCTCCAACAAGGAGTTCGTCAACTACTACCAACCGATCGTCCAGATGGATGACGGGCAGATCATCGGATTTGAAACCCTCTTACGCTGGCATCACCCCAAGAAAGGGATTATCCCACCCAGCGATTTCCTATATGTCGCAGAAGAAACTGGATTGATCATACCCATCGGTCGCACGGTAATCTATGAAGCTTGTTCTCAAATGGTTAAATGGCAGAATCAATACCCTAAGGATCAGCCTCTCACCATCAGCGTAAACCTTTCTGCCAAACAATTCACCCATCCTGACCTTATCAAAGACCTCCAACACATTCTGGCGAAGACAAAGCTTAACCCCAATAGTCTGAAACTAGAAATCACCGAAGGTGTAATTATGGAGGACGTAGACCTTTCCACCACCATCCTCTCAAAACTGCGTGAGCTTGGTTCACAGATCGAGATGGACGACTTCGGTACAGGTTACTCCTCTTTAGTGAAACTGCACCAATTCCCCATTGATGCACTAAAAGTAGACCGTGCTTTTGTCCTTCAAATGAGTGAGGGCGATGAGAAGCTGGTAATCGTTCGCACAATCGTCTCCCTGGCCAATGCCTTGGGGATGAATGCAGTCGCTGAGGGGGTAGAAACCTCAGAACAGTTATCCCTCCTCTGCAGATTAGGATGCAAATTTGGACAAGGGTTTTATTTCTCCAAACCAGTAGATAGCAAAAAAGCTGAGAAACTCATTACCGGCTCTCTTTAGGGTAACTCATTCCCTCTATCCGCACTTCCCCCTCTTCCCCCTCGTTACCCTCGATGGATATTTTGGCCGGGATGAACTGCTCTATGACATATGCATTCGTGAGCAAGTGCCGGGTCAGGCAACTGGTTCTGAAGGTCGAATCCCCCTCGGCTAACGCCATGGGCAATACTAGCTGGTCAGCCAGATATCTATCTACAGGTGCCCCGTTCTGGTGATGGAGTAAAAATTCCTCAAAAACCTCCTCCGCCACTCTCTCAGAGGGCTTGCCCTTCTTGCCCAGGGACGAGAATCCCGCTAAAACCCCCTCATACTCTGCCACCAGGAAGACCCCCGCGCCAGGGCCTCTCCCCCCTTTGCGCACTGCCTGGATGCGTGCCTGTATCCCTTCCTGCTTGAACAAATTCGTACCCCGGTTCGACATCCGTTGGGGGATGTGTGCAGGTAGATTGCTGACCATGGCCACTCCCCAGACCCCCCTCAGCTCCCCCCGCTCAAGGAGAGAAAGCGAGGTCAAACCGACCCTCTTTTCCGGTTTTGTGCCTGCTTCACCCTTTTCAACCTGGTGACCAACCCGGAAGATTGTAGTTCCCATCTTCCCCCCACCCTGTGGGTAGAACCCCGGCGTATCCAACCGGCATTCAGCTTTTATCCCCATCCTCCCCGCCATGGGCAGGTAGACGTGTGCCAGGTACTCAAAGGGAGGGCTCCAGGCAACATGCGTGCCTCCCAACAGGGTGACATGGCTAGAGGCTCCAGCAAAAGCCAGTGGCAAGAGCAGGGTTTGAAAAATGAGGGTCACAGAACCGGCGCTCCCCCTACCTGCCATCTGGGCGACATCAAAAGTATATTCCCCGTTTCTAGGCTTAGAGGTGGGTCGAAAGAGGACCTCCTGGGATTCAACAGCCACCCCTTCCACTTCCGCTTCACAAATTTGCGCCAAGGCCAACACGCCGGCCAGATGTTGGGGGGCCAACCCTGGATTACATCGCCCTACCCTGATATTGTATACCCGGGCTGGTTGACCGGTGAGGGCCGACAGGGTAAGCGCTGTGCGCAGAACCTGCCCACCTCCCTCCCCATAAGCGCCGTCAATCTCAATCATCGCCTCAGCGGACAGTAACCTGGATAGAAAATGTATCTAACGGCTCTACACCCTCCTCCCAGGGGCGGTGGTAAACCAGCGTCAATGTCGAGCTTCCGCTGTTTAGGGCTTCGAAACGGAGGATCTCCACACCTGGAGAACCAATCAGATCCGAATCAGCTTTATACTCCGTCTCACCAACCTGGCGGAGGACCTCCTCATGGATTTCCGATACCTCCCACGTGTACCCCGTGGTGGGGTTTGACCGCAGCGTGATGGCCAGAGTTTGCCCTTTGCTGATCTCAACCTGACGATCTACATCTTCCGCGGACAGCTTGACCTCTTGACTTATTCCCCCACAGCTCAATGAGAGCAATACGATCCCCATCAGACCGACAAGTAAAGAGAGGCGTAATAAGGATTTTGGGAACATGGTTAATTCTCCTTTTCCAGAGGAAATCGAATAATATGGACATCCTCGTAGTCACGTCCCATGGCGATATGAATTTCGCCTGCGCTCATGGCATACACCACCGACCACTGTGTTTCAGGCTGAGATACGCCCTCCAGCGTTTCCATGGCCTCCTGAGCTACGATATACCCTCGAGTGTCGTGAAAAACCTGGCTGAGCTGATCGTACCGCCAGCACTGCCCAGTGGGGTCACCGACCGCACTAACCAGAAAATTGGTCGCCTGATGCCAGCCTTCTTGATTTGGGATGATGAGCATCTCGCCTTGATAGAATTCTACTAACACTGCCCTACCCGTGGCGTCCGCAATGAGATAGTGAATGGGAGGACCGTCGCCCATGTCTATGTTGTACTTCTCAAAGATGCCAATAGCTTCGTCCACATTGCGAGCCTCATCCAGAATCAGGCGTATTACCATCAATGAGTTGATGGTCTTTTTGGCAGGATCAGGTTGCATGTTCCCCGGGGGTACAGCAGCCATGCCAATAACCAACCCCTGTTCGTTCAACCCATCAAACGGCAGGAAGGGAGCCATAAGCAGGGATTGACGCTCTTGCAAAGGGACATCCAATAATGCCCCTGCTTTTTCTCCGCCGAAACCCAAATAGGCTATGTCCACCAACGCGGCGGAGGCATATCCGTTGGGTGGGTCAGTATGCAAGAGCAGTGCCGGGCTGTACTCCCAATCAAAATTTCTTCCGTAAAACATGTTCCTGCTATCCCCCAGCGCGGCGAAAAGCGAGCATGACCACAACGGTATGGATAGAGTCTGCGGGCTTGCATTCGCCCAGGATATGTCTTCCAGAGAATACGCTCTCTTTTCGTAATCGGCATAATAACGCATGGTATAGAGAGGGTAATCATCTACCTTCTCTATGCTATTCAGCGTGGCGACTTCCTCGGCGGATAAACCTTCGATCTGCGGTAATGCTGTCGTCTCAGCCTGCCCCAGCTCGATGGCCGAAGACCGGCACCCAAACAGGAAGCTCAGGGTAAACAAGCCAGCCAGCCTGAAGCAGAGAAGAGCGTATTTACGCCACATTTTGGCCCTCCTTCAATTCCCGATACAGGAACCAAGCCCCCATCCGGTCACCGGCATCTTTAGGAGCCCGGTCGTAATACAGGTCAAAGATCCTGCCATCCATCGTGCGCACCCGGTAGTAATCCTGACCCACTCCCCAGGAACCACGCCTTTCGGCGGTTGCGGCATGTGAGGCACGCATGTTGTAAGCCATCCGTCCTCGACGGCGGTAATCATGCCATTCACTCAACATCTCAACAATGTGGTAATTTTCCCCCTGCCAGGAGAAGCCATCCGGGCAGCCGGGCTTTTTCTTTATCTGCGGTGGGCTATCATACTGTACAGTTATCGGCTCACAGATGAACCGTATGGGTTTGAACGTCATCCGAAATTCTCACACTTTGAGAGAGGTCACGTGGGCCGCGCAAGGTTGGCAAAATTGTTGGGGGATAAATGGAAAGAGTCACCCGCAGGACGAATATCCTGTTCGGTACCACCGGGCAAGCAAAAATCCCGATCGTTGATCATCAGCAGATAAACATTCAGGGATTCCGGTGTGAGGATGCTATTCCGAATCACTGGTCATGATGAAGAGGGGCTTCATCTCAAAATGTTCATAGTAAGGACGCAGGCGCTCCCGGTTGTAATACTTATCTACATTCACCTTCTTCGTGGAACTAACCACCACGCTCAGGGGTACGTCATCGTAACGTCCGTTCTTCAATACCACCATGCGTCCGTGAATATCGTTCAAAATCAAATCCAGTGCCAGGTTTCCGTACGCCATGGGAACGATCGAATCGATGGCATCCGGGTCACCAGAACGCACCAGGTAACCCAACTTTTGGTTGACGACATTTATCGGTTTCCCGTTGTTGTACTTGGCTGAACGATCCTTCAATTCAGCGGATACCAGGTCACCAATGCCACCAAGTTTCTTATGACCATAGGCATCCGAGGTCACACTTTCAAACACCATTTCGCCGCCCTCGAACATGGCTCCCTCAGACACCAAAACGACCGAATAGCGGCTGGGATTTTTCATGCGGTCTTCGACCATTAACCTCGTTAGGAGTTCGATATCAAACTTGTACTCAGGGATGACACAACGGTGGGCGGCTCCGGCCATGGTGGGCAACATGGCGGTAAAACCGGCATAACGACCAAATACCTCCAGAACGAGGAACCTTTCGTGAGAACCCGCTGAGGTGCGCAAGGCGTTCGTCATGGCAATCGTGCGGGTGACACAGGTGCTGAAGCCAATGCAATAATCTGTGCCGGGGACGTCGTTATCCATGGTTTTGGGGATGGCAACAATTTTCACTCCCTGTTGATACAACCGTACCGCAAAGCTCAAGGTGTCATCTCCACCCACAGGGATGAGATAGTCCACCTTCAGAAATTCCAGGTTCTTAAGGACTTCGGGGGTCAGGTCATTCACTTCGTCTGTATAGATGTCCTTGAGATGCAGAGGAACGTCCTCGTTTTTCACATGACTAGGCCGTGTTCGAGAGGTGTGCAGGAAGGTGCCGCCGGTCCTTCCGGCCTTATTAACAATATCTTCGTTCAGGACCATGAAATTGTTGCTGTTGTCATAGTTTTTGTCGCGTTTGATTTCCATTGCACCTGCCCATCCGCGCCGGATTCCAATGACCTGATACCCTTCTCGAATGGCGCGGATGGTCACTGCCCGAATAGCGGGATTTAGTCCGGGGACGTCCCCGCCTCCCGTTAAAATAGCAATAATTCTTTTATTACGTTTGGCCATAGCCTTACCTCACATCTTTACACTTACCGGGGTTCTGACGAACCTCCCATTTATATCATTACCTACTTCCATCCATAGAAGTTGACTATTTAGGATCCTAGAGCGCCAGAATGTGTGCCATATCAAAAAACTCAGGGTTAACCACCCGGCTTTTACTGATCACCTCGGCGAGAGGAACCGAAACGATGTCCTGCCCTTTCAACGCTACCATCACGTCGGTTTCACCGGCTATCAACGCAGTGACTGCATGAACTCCCAGGCGCGTGGCCAAAAGCCGATCGAACGCGGTTGGGGCTCCACCCCGTTGAATGTGCCCCAGGATAATCACCCGCGTATCGAAGCCCACATCCATCGCATCCAGGGCGGTCTTTAACTCGTGGGATTTGATCGAAGCACCCTCTGCAACTACGATAATACAATGTGCTTTGCCTCGCAAGTACGCCTCTTCAACTTCACGGGCAACTTCCTCAACGGTGATCTCATGTTCGGGGATGATGACGACTTCAGCCCCACCAATGATACCTGCGGTGACCGCCAGATACCCACAATTGCGCCCCATGGTTTCGATCAAGAAGGCTCGCTGGTGTGAGGAGGCCGTGTCGCGCACTTTGTCTATGGCATCCAGGATGGTGTTCAATGCTGTGTCCACACCGATGGACATGCTGGTTCCCCGGATATCGTTATCAATACTGCCGGGGACACCGACAACCTGTACTCCCTGCTCAGCCAGAGCATGGGCTCCTTTTAATGAGCCGTCTCCACCGATGACCACCAGGCCATCTACACCCACTTCATTCAACTGACGGATGGCCTCGCGTTGACCTTTCTTTGTCTGGAACTCTGGGCTGCGTGCCGTCCTCAACACTGTGCCGCCCTGTTGAATGATGCCGCTGACATCCCGCGCGCTCATAGGTAGCAGTTCACCACGGATTAAACCCGCGTACCCCTCACGGATTCCGTACACTCTCAGGTTGTGGTACAGGGCAGTACGCACTACTGCCCGAATACAGGGATTCATTCCAGGGGAATCGCCTCCGGAGGTCAAAACACCGATAGTTTGTAAGGGTTTCACTGTCATGGAAACCTCCTAATATACACACGTATACTGTAGATTTCACAGGTTGTTTAATATTACCGTAACTGCCAATCCTTGCGTAGTGCCGGCCATGACTGGGCCTATGTCTAAGGCACAGGTGAGTGAATTCGCAGGGTGAGAGGATAGAGGCACAGCCAGGTGAGGTGTGAACAGTTTTTCAGTCAAGCATCCTTCGACTGCACTTCGTCCCTCACTGGCGTTCGGGACTGCGTTCCGCTCACCCTCCATTTCGGAGGGTAGGCCCTCCATTCGGAGGCCAGGGGATGAGTTCTCTTAACTGCTGCTGCAGGCTGGTTAATTTTGACCCAGCTCCCCTAAGCCTGTCCTTCATCTCATATAACTCATAAAACGAGGGCAACACTTCTCCCTCGGTGACCAGCCCAAGCAACAAGCCGGTCTCAATGGCGTAGATGAGGTCACCAAAAGCCTGGGACAGATCGGAAGACAACGGGGTGGTCAGGATAGTTTTCACGGATAACAACTGTTTACCTCTGAGCCATTCCTCCTCATCTCGGAAGAATCCCTCCAAATCATCCAAATCTTCAGGGGAAAGCAACCAGCCACTCCCTCCCAGGTTCTCTTCGAGGTGAGGAATGGTGGAAGGGCCTGTAAGGGCACAGGTCACGCCCGGATGGGAAAGCACCCAGGCAATGGCCACCTGCACAGGCGTCCTGCCATAACGCCTCCCCACTTCAGTAAACCTATCCGCTACCCGCAGCGCAGATACGTAGCGCTCGCGCTGAAACAAAGGTTCTACGTGACGAATGTCACCCGGTTCAAAGCGGACTCCAGCCTCCATCTTCCCTGTCAGGATCCCTCGTCCCGTGACTGAAAAGGCAATCACACCCACACCGTGGCGGTGGCAAAGCGGAATGACCTCCCTTCGAGCTTCACGGGCTACAGCACTGAACTCAGTTAATACCGAAAAGACCTTTCCATACTCAAAATAATTTTTCATCTTTTCAAGGGGAACATGCCCCAACCCAAACCTTCTGATTTTCCCTTCCCCAACAAGTTCATCGAGCACCTCAACCGTTTCCCCCACAGGGGTTTCGGGGTCATCGAAATGCACCTGATACAGGTCAATATACTCAGTCTGCAACCGGTTCAAGCTGCGCTCACAGGCAAACTTCACATACGCACTCGAAAGATCAGCCCTCACTCCCTCAGCGACACCCACCTTTGTGGCTATGTATACCTGCTCACGATAAGGGCCTAACTCCTCGCCCAGAACACGTTCTGCATCCCCATACGAGTCGGCTGCATCAAAGTAATTTACTCCTAATTCAACCGCACGTCCTAGCATACGCCTGAAGGCACCCACATCTTTCTCCCCATACGAACCACCCAAAGCATAACACCCTATACCAATCTCAGAGAGATTGAAACCTTCATGCACTCGATATTGCATAGCTCAACCTCGTTTTAGATCTCCTCAAACCGATCGCAGGTTGGGTTCTTGGTCACATGGTCCCAGGAAAACACCCGCCCGTTCATCACCACGTATACTCCTTCTGGTAATGTCTGGACGGCTGACAGCGCACATCCCACATTGAAAGCCGCATCCGATCGTTTGAAGGCCGCGGGCTGCATGGCTCCCATAAGGACGATTACCTTTCCCTTAACCTGGCTGAGGGTCTGAGCGGTTTGTACCAACGTATCCGTGCCGTGGGTGATGATAATCCGCGGATGGGGGTCAGCTTTAACCTTGCTCAATATCAATTCCCTATCCGAGTCTGTCAGCTCCAGGCTATCTTTTCTGAACAGAGGCTCAATTTCATAAGCCACGGTGACGCCAGCTTCCTGTAAGATAGCACCTATCTGAGGTTCTCCAACCAGGAAGGTGCTGTGTTGAGTGGAATAATACTTATCTATCGAACCACCGGTGGTGAAGATTTTGATGGCCATCATTGAGTTGTCTCACCTTCCTGTCATGGTAAGTTGAACTCGCCTACCTGTTCCTCATTTACCCATACGGTGAAATCACCCTCCGTAAACGACCCAAGGGAAACATGTGCCTCGAACGGGGCTACGACCTGAATACAGATTTTTTCAGCATCTACCAGGGAATACATTTCCACCCGGATGCGGTTGTTTTCATCTGGCTCAAAGACTACCATCCGCAGGATATGGCAAGGGGTGGGTAACGAACCCGTCAGATCCAGACGAACCTGAACGGGAAAACTTTCCATCAAAATAATATCTGCAGTATCAATAAAAACATTCCCACGCAGTAATTTTTCATCTCCAGGAGCAGGGGTCAGCTCGTTAACCGGCACGGGTATTTCTCCGATCAAGACCACCGAGGGGGCCGAGGGCCCTGGATACGGACCTCCTCCCTCCGCAGAAGTACCCGGGGATGGATATCCCCTCTCCCCTCCGCCAGGAGAAATCCCCTCCCCAGGCTCCGGATAGGCAACTTCCGTTTCGGTAGATACAACTGGCACTCCTGTGGTTCCTCCGCAAGCTGTGAGCAGCAGGATCCCAATCACCAGGGTTGTCGCCCAGTAATCATATTTCCTTTTCATAAAAAACCTCCGCATTACCGGTCATTAAAATACCTGCAAATTTCATCTATAATGCCTTTGCTGTTTATCTCCCTCTGCCGCTTCTTTCACCCGTTCCCAGGCAGCCTCAACCGCTTCAACCTCCTGTTGGCTTTCCGGTAACTCCCCATAGCGCACGCGGATGTATGCCTGGGTAATTAACCCCACATCCATTTTATATCGGGGGAACAACTTTTCCAGTGTAGGCAAGAACTCCAGAGGCGTCTGGTGAGCTGGCCGGGGATACGACAGCTCTGACGCTAACCTCATCAATTGAATGTAGATACGCCGAATGCGCGCCGCTGCCAGTCGACGACTGCCAAACGAGGCCCCTACGACTCGCCCCCACTCCGCTAGCATCTGTTGCCATTGACGCTGCAATGCCAGGCGAATCAACTCCAACCAATTGCTCTGAGATAACAGCGATTCCACCTCCTCATCGCTGGCCCCCTTCTGACGCCAAATACGCAAACGAATCTGCAAGACAATGAACAAGCCGAATAACAGTATCACACTGAATAATAGTACAGGTTTCAGATACCGAGCTAAATGGTTAACCAAATCACCCACACCAGATCGTGCCAGCCAATTCGAAATCCCCTCCAACAAGCCTCTCACCTGATCCAGAACATCCTCCAGCACAGGCATTGAAGGGACCGATACCATCCTTTCAACTACCCAAAAAGCGATCACCAGGAGCAAAAACATCAATGGGCTGAGTACCACCCCAACCAGTAAGGCGACCACAACACCGATAATTACCGGTAATTGACTCAGCCCGGCTCCCTCTTCTCCCACCATCACGCCTGCAGCCACGGCTGCCAGCCCTATAACCACCAAAACGGCCAACAGCAATCCCAGGAACCAACGCCGGTTAAAGAGCATTTCCCGCCCGCCTCGCAACCGGCCTAGCGAAGCCAACCTGGCGGTTCCCATGGCCATCAAGCCAGCAAACAGAAACAAGTAAAGCAGACCACCCGGTGTTTCTCCCGTAGCCAGTGTGTTCAAAAAGATGAAAGCAATGAACACGATGACTCCCAGAAAGAAGCTCTGACGAACCATAGAGGGACCAACCCGCTCTTGTGCCAGGCTCATCCCCCTCCAGCACGTCACCAGCACCACAACCGCCACCAACAATTCATCGGGGATCAAGGTGACCAGGTCACTGAGGGCTCGAAATGGACGGAGCATCCAGGCTGAAAAGGTATCACTCGTATGGGCATAGAGCAAAACCCGAAAACTGATGAACATGGCTATCACTACCCAAACCGCAAGCACCCATCGGCGAACCTGAACCCGCAATCGTAAATACGACATTCCCTTGACCAAACCATATGTGGACAACCACAAAACCCCTAATACCAGAAAAACGCGCAACGGTGAGCTTGCATACGTGGCCGGAGTGAGTGCCCGATACCATGGCACCACCCAACTTAATTCCATGATCAATAATGACAACACCGAAAGCTCACGCCAGGGTTGTATCTGGATTTTCTCAAAGGTATAAGCAGATGGCGCAGTCATTCCCCAGGCACTCCACCACGGATTTTTGCCTGCTTGCCATCCCTCTTCGTCGTCTCAACTTTGAGCATATTGTCATGCCCTTGCGTCCCGGACATGGATACCGGACTCCGTTCAGGAGTAAAGGCTGGTGGTCTATACGGCCTATGCAGGAAGTTCACTCCTGGAATAAATGGGGGAGGCTCTTTGGCCACCGAGAACACGATAACCCGGCGCCCGCTTCGCTTCAAGCGTACAAGCGCTTCCCCTAACTCTGGTCTGTTTACCGCTGTCACCACAACCAGTGTAGCTCCGTAGGTCAGGCCTGGTGCTTCCTGTAACAAGAAACGTTCAAAGGGGGCGATCACCACAGGCGTCACTCCGGCCAGGGCTTCTAAAAGACGAGACAACTGTTTGGGTGAGCAACCAGGCAGAATTCGGAACGGTTGGTCGGAGTTGGATAACGTCCCATTTGAAATCAGCCCAACCTGATATCCAGCTTCGACGCCTCGATAAGCCAGAGTAGCTGTCAATTCAATCAAATGTTCCATCCTTTCCGGATTCACGCCTTCCCAATGACGGGCAAACGTGGAGATGTTCATGCAGATAATCATCACCCGCGCGGATACAGGTTGGTAGATATTCACCTGCAATTGCCCGGTGCGCGCCGTGGCTGGCCAGTGAATGCGTCGAAAGCTATCATGAGGTTGATACTCACGTACCCCCATGGGCAGGTTGGGGTCTTCAAACAAACGACGGCGGGTGCGGCGCACCCCCAGGGGGTCCTCAGCAGTCAGTTCTAAATCCTTGAGCGAAAGCAGCGAAGGAAACACGGTCAAATACTCTGTGGGCTCGACTTCCTTTTGGCACTCAAAAATACCGAACAGATCACCCGATTCGAGCCTGGCAGGTCCCAGGCGGTACACACCCCGACGGCGGAAGATCAAGTCATAACAACGTCGAGCGCGTTCGAACCAGCGCAAACTATAGATATTGGTTAAGTAGCCCTCATCCTGAACATGAGAAGGGGCCATGAGCTCTTCATCCTCCGGTCCTACGGCTTTAGGCCAGGGATCAACCACACGTAACCAGGAAAGGGGCAACCACTTGCGATTTTCTACTTCTATTTGTAAGGCTACACGTTCACCTGGAAAGGAGCGCTTGTAGTACGGCGACCGTTTATATTCCATCCCATTCAAAGAACGGCTTTGCCACCAGGCAGCTACCAGGAAGACCACCGACAACATTGTCGGGAATGCCACCATAACGGGGACCTCGAAAATCACCCCTATCAGGAAAAGTGCCCCTAACAAGAACAACCATCGGTTCAAAGCCAACTATCCCTCCACAGGTACGGGTACACTCTCAACAATATCAGCAACCAGCTCTTCAGGTCGGCGACCGCGCAACTGTGCCTGAGGAGATATCATCAGGCGATGGGTCAGCACATGCGGGCCTAAGAACTTTACATCATCTGGGATCACAAAATCACGCTCGTGGATGGCTGCCCATGCCTGCGAAGCATGATACAACGCCAGGGTCGCACGGGGGCTGGCTCCCAGCTCGATCTCGTTGTGTTCCCGCGTGGAACGGGCAATTCGCACGATGTAATCCCGCACAGAATCCTCAACATGCACCTCAGCCCGCTTGGCCTGCATTTGGAGTATCTCCTCTGGGTTCGTCACTGCTTCCAGCTCTAAAAGTGGGTCATCGGCTCGAAAACGCTCTAGTATGGTATTTTCTTCTTCCTGGGAGGGATAACCAATGACCACGCGCATCAAAAAACGATCAATTTGTGCTTCGGGCAAGGGGAAGGTGCCCTCCAACTCTACTGGATTTTGAGTCGCCAATACCAGGAAGGGCTTAGGGAGAATACGGGTTACTCCATCCACGGTGACCTGTCGTTCCTGCATGGCTTCCAGCATTGCGGATTGCGTCCGCGGTGTAGCCCGGTTGATCTCATCGCCTAACACCACCTGGCTCATGATCGGTCCTGGTCGGAACTCGAACGTTTGTGTCTTCTGATTAAACCAGCTCAAGCCAGTAACATCCGAAGGCAGCAGGTCAGGGGTAAATTGGATACGCCGAAACGTACAACCCAGCGATATCGCCAGGGCTCGGGCCAGTGTCGTCTTTCCAATACCGGGAACATCCTCCAAGAGTAGATGCCCCTGACACAACACTGCTACCAGCGTCAGGTTGATGACCTCGTCTTTACCTACGATCACCTTCTGAATGTTCTCCCGCAACCGTCGGGCTGTCTCTGCGATCACATAGGCCTCCTTCTCTACTCGGATTGATGACGTCCTTAAAATAGTTTCCACCTTTAGAAGTTTACCAAACTTTCTCTTGCATCGAAGGAAATACCCCTCATACTCGCCCAAAGTTCACAACACCCCCGATGGTATAATCGCCGCATGTTCCCTATCGTCGCCCTGGATATCGAAACAACCGGCCTGGATGCAAAAAAGGATGCGGTCATTGAAATAGGGGCTCTGCGTTTTAACCAGAACCGCATCGAAGACGAGTGGACCACCCTGATTTATCCTGGTCGTCCTATCCCCCAGTACATCACCCAACTTACCGGTATAAATAACGATATGGTGCATTCAGCACCCATCATCGAGGATGTGATCCCTGACCTGTTACAGTTTATTGGCAAAGCACCTCTACTGGGGCACAATGTCAAATTCGACCTCGACTTTCTGAACCCTTACGGAGTAGGCGACATCAATGAGGCTGTGGACACATACGATCTCGCTTCCGTACTCTTGCCCATGGCCTCGCGCTACAATCTGGGTGCCTTAGGATACCAGCTTGGCATCCCTCTGCCTGCTAGACATCGCGCCCTCGAAGATGCCCGGCTTACCTCTGCCATCTTCACCCAATTGTTCCGGAAAGCCTTGGAACTGCCCATTCATATCCTCGCAGAAATCGTACGCCTGGGCGAGGGGATTGAATGGGGAGGAGCGTGGATTTTTCAGCAGGCGTTACGCCAACGGACACGCGAGCCCATACCGGCCCGACGGGAGGAACACGACCTCTACGGACCATTATTTGAGCAGCCCTACCTTCCCGAAGATACTCCCCGATTGAAATCCGTTGAAGAACCCACCCCAATAGATATAGACCAGGCTGTCTCTTTTGTAGAGTATGGCGGGGCTTATTCCCACCATTTTGAAAACTTCGAATATCGCCCTGAACAGGCAGAAATGCTGCGTAACGTTGCCCTTGCCTTTAACCATAGCTCCCATCTAATGGTGGAGGCCGGCACCGGTGTAGGCAAGTCAATCGCTTATCTTGTACCCGCGGCTTTATGGGCATTACAAAATAACACTCGCGTGGTTATCACCACCAACACCATCAACCTCCAGGATCAGTTGATTAACAAAGACATACCTGCCTTGCAGGAGATTTTGTCCGAAGAGCTACATGCCACCGTACTCAAAGGAAGGAATAACTACCTCTGCCCAAGGAAATTGAACGCTCTACGAAGACGCCGACCGGAAACCGCAGATGAAATTCGTGTGCTGGCAAAGGTGCTCGTCTGGCTTCAAGAAACAGCCACAGGTGATCGACAAGAAATTAACCTTAGAGGGTTTGGAGAACAAGAAGTCTGGAGGGGAATATCCGCAGAGGATGAGGGTTGTACCACGGAAACATGCGTGCGACGTATGGGAGGCATGTGCTCCTTCCATCAGGTTCACGAGGCAGCCCATCGCGCCCATCTCCTGGTTGTAAACCATGCCTTGTTGCTGGCAGATGTAGCTACCGGAAACCGCATTCTGCCCGAATACGACTATCTAATCATTGATGAAGCCCATCACTTGGAAGAAGCCACCACACAGGCTCTCAGTTTTGAGTTGACCCAACGCGATGTGGACTATATGTTACATGAATTAGGGGGCACGAGTTCAGGGAGGCTCGGTCGCCTGTTACACCTTACCCGCAACATTCTGCGTCTCGACGATCAAGCCAAACTCAACCAGGTTGTAGAACGGGCAACCGATCTGGCTTTTCGCTTCCAACACCAGGTCAGGCAATTTTTTTACACATTCAATGAGTTCTTGTTTGAACAGCGCGAGGGACGAGAAATCAGCCAATATGGTCACCAGGAACGTATCATCCCAGCCACACGCAGCCAACCCGCCTGGCTGGACATTGAGACCAGTTGGGAGGCAGCCCAAAATACACTGGCTTTACTATTGGGCCTCATGGAAGATATTGCCCATGTCATAACGGAATTAACAGAGCTGGGTGTGGAAGAAATAGAAGACCTGTACGGTAATTTCACAAACCTGTACCGACGACTCTACGAATTACACCAAAATCTAAACACCTTCGTTTTCACACCCGAAGAAGACTACGTGTATTGGGTAGAAATCAATCCCTCCGGACAGACGATCTCCTTACACGCTGCTCCGTTATTTATTGGCTCACTCATGGAGCGTCACCTGTGGCACAAAAAGCAATCCATTATTCTCACATCAGCCACATTATCAACAGCCGGAGAGTTTGACTACCTGCGCGGTAGGTTATCTGCTCATGATGTCAATGAGCTTTTATTGGGATCGCCATTCGACTACGAAAACGCGGCTCTGGTTTACATCGTTGATGACATCGCTGAGCCCAGCGACCGACACGGTCACCAACGAGCCGTTGAACGTGGATTGATTGACCTCTGTCAGGCCACTGGTGGTCGAACATTAGCATTGTTCACTTCCTACAACCAACTGAAACAGACCTCCAGGAAAATAACCCCCCTCTTGGCTGAACATGACATCATGGTCTACGAACAAGGAGAGGGCGCTTCACCGCATTCCCTTTTAGAAGATTTCCGAACAACAGATAGAGCTGTGTTACTGGGTACTCGAGCTTTTTGGGAAGGTGTAGATGTTCCGGGAGAAGCGTTATCCGTCCTTGTCATCGTTAAACTGCCTTTCGATGTGCCCTCAGACCCCATGGTAGCCGCACGCTCCGAAACCTTTGAAAGCCCCTTTTCCCAATACGCTATACCCGAAGCCATACTCCGTTTCCGGCAGGGTTTTGGCCGGTTGATCCGTACCCAGTATGATCGCGGAGTAGTGGCTATCTTCGACAAACGGGTGCTAACTAAAAAATACGGGCAGGTGTTTCTCGATTCTCTGCCACAATGTACGTTCCAACATGGCCCCCTTTCTCAATTACCTGTCGTCACCACCCAATGGCTGAACATTTGAAAAGATGCTCCCATACTATCCTTTCTTCAAAACCATGTACACACGGAATGTTGTCATTTCAAATAGAGTGGGCTATAATGTGAACGCAAATCGGGGCGTGGCGCAGTCCGGCTAGCGCGCTACAATGGGGTTGTAGAGGTCGGCGGTTCGAATCCGCCCGCCCCGACTCTAGTGCTCACAGTATCGATACCCTTAAGTACCGTTCCCAACAGTTTGGTGTTAGACCTTAACTTGGAAGGAACGAACGATGAGCAAAAAAGCCGACATAAAAATAGCCGAACACTTCCTCCGTGTTGCGATCCTGTCATTTATTCTGCTTACCATCATGCCCTCCCCATCCAATGGCCATACCCACCGCCCTGGGTGGCGCCCTATCAATTGCATTTATTTTCCACACCTGAGGCCAGGAAATGAAAAAGAAAAGAAAATGGCTTATTATCACCGGCGGCATCTTGCTTATTCTCATGGTTATTATTTGCAACCGCTTGCTCGGTGATCGTCCTTCAGTCGCCTGGTCCACTCAACCTGCAAAAACCTCCACCGTCCAACCCACACTATGGGTAATGTATTTTTGCGGTATGGATCGTTGTCAGAATTCAGGAGAGTATGGTCAGCTCATTTTTCCCACCGGCATCAACATCTGGCAAAACCATGACCCCAACCGGGGCACGGTCATCCGCAAAGCCAATCACGGCGACAAGGTCCTCATCATCGAATCAAAGCGAATAGACCCAGGCTCCGGCGGCCTCTGGTTTCATTTGCAATCCGACGGCTGGGTCAACGATCTCTGGCTGACCGATGTCCTCTGCACCCCTGAGAATTTAGAGCGACTCACCCAACCGGATTGCTAACGCGAACCTTAACTCTCCACAGTTCCCCCACCGTTGCTGTCATTGTACCTCACCACACTGAGTGCCGTAGCCGCTATTGCGCCCTGCCGTAGCTCCCAATACATACCTTAATAAGGTTGTAGAGGTCGGCGGTTCGAATCCGCCCGCCCCGATCTGAAACCGCATCGAATACGCTGATGCGGTTTTTGTATCTCTGCTTTCGCATCATCATGAATTTCTACAACCTCCCAAGAAAGCTTTTTGACAACTTGGTATAATGAAAAACACATGACAGCGAATTTAACCCGTCGCGATTTCTTGAAGCTCAGCGCACTCACTCTAGGCTCATTCCCCCTTCAACTTCCCAAACCATTGTTACCTCCCGAAGAGTTGGGGGAAATGATCGCCATTGGTCGGGTGACCATTTGGGCTATCGGCCTCTTCCACGAACCATCCTACCGCAGTGAACGAGTGGGTGTGCGCTTCCGCGACGATCTCATCCCCATCTACGCCGAGGTGACCTCCGATAGTGCTCCCTCCCATAACCCGCGTTGGTATCATGTTCTGGGAGGGTTTGCACACAGTGCTTATCTGCAACGTACAAACATCCAAACCAACCCTGTAACCACCTATATTACTCCAAGAGGACAATTGGGAGAAGTAACCGTCCCCTATACCCAATCGTACCGCTACACCAAAACCTACGGTTGGCAACCGCTGTATCGCTTATATTATCTATCCGTTCATTGGATTACAGGGTTAGACGAAGGGCCAGATGGGGAATCCTGGTATCGAATACTCGATGACCTGCTAAGAGTGCATTATTTCATCCCTGCCAAACATGTAAGGTTGGTTCCCACGGAGGAACTTACTCCCCTTTCCCCAGATGTCCCCCCTGAGGAAAAAACCATCCATATTTCCCTCAACAAACAAACGTTAACTGCATACGAAGGAGACAAGGCAGTCTTACATACCCGTGTCTCCTCAGGGATACCCAGCCAACGCAGAACCGCAAACGGCATTCCGACCATAACGCCTAGCGGGGATTTCGCTATTGACCGAAAAATGCCAGTACGTCACATGGGAAATGGCAGATTAACCAACAACCTGTCGGCATACGAACTCCCGGGTGTCCCCTGGGTATGCTTCTTCCACTCAACCGGGGTTGCCCTACACGGCACCTACTGGCACGATAACTATGGGACACCCATGAGTCACGGTTGTGTAAATTTAAGCCCCCAAGATGCCAAGTGGATCTTTCGATGGACGACACCCCCTAACTACCCACCCACATTCTTGCGTCAGGGACACGGAACACGCGTCATCGTGAAATAAATATCCCCCCAGTTGTTTTTTAAACATGTCTCGATAGAGAAATTTCCATCCCCAGGGAGCACAATCCACTATGGCGCTGGCGTCCCTGCTGGGGCCGCCCCTGTCCAGGTAAAGACACGCTTCTCACTCTCGGCACCCGCAGAATCCCAAAGAGGTCTACCGTTTTCATCTGTACCTACCTGTCGAACCGGTTGCACCCACCAGCGGAACACATGCGGCGTGGCCTCTTTTGGTCGCATCGTTGTAGGCACAATATACTTCGTATCTGTAACGTAAACCACAAGCCTGTTATCCCGTCCCTCGGTAACGTCTACAATCGTTACCGCGTAAGCCTCATTCTCCCTTAACGTAGCTACAGCAGCCCACTGCAAGGTAATCGAATCATGCGCCAGGCTAAAAGCAGCACCATCAGCGGGTAGAAGCAAATTGGTCGGTGGATACGGAGGGGGCTTAGTGGGAGTGGGGGTGGGACCTATAGGAACCAAACGCTCACACAGAGGGATGATCAGATCCTGTCCCGAAAAAACGGTGTCTGAGCTAAGCCCGTTGTATGATTTGATGGCTGCAATGGGCACGTTGTAATTCGCCGCGATCGTACTCAGCGTATCATCCACCTGAACGGTGTAGTATATCTTGTCGCAGGCCTGAAGTGTGGCCTCCAGTCCCGTCAGTGTTGCCGTTGGCAATGCAGTGGACGTGGGAGTGGGATGTGGAATGCTGAGCACCTGCCCGATAAACAGGTCACACGATGCGGGAAGCCCGTTCAATATGATAATACTATTGATAGACACCTCAAAGCGACCCGCAAGCGCCGCACAGGTATCCCCTTCCACGACCCGATAAGATAACGGCGTTGGTGTCGGAAGTGGAGTGTAGGTTGGTGTGGGTGTGACTCGTGTGGGTGTGGGACTGTGTGTGGGTGTCAGGGAGGGAGTAGCCGTTGGAATAGGTTCCACCACCCTTCCAGTTCCTCGTAGCACCAAGAACACAATCACCGCGCCAAGAGAAAGAAACAGAGTCAACAAACCCAATATGGCAGGCAGCCCAATGGTGACCTCGGGCATCCGACTGCCCCGAATGGAAACACTTTCTTCAACTCTGCTATAACCTAAGTCTTGCCCACAAACGATACAGCGCTTGGCTTGAGCGCTAAGCCGGGTGCCGCAAGATGGACAGTTTTGAATACGTGAAGATTTACTTTCCATAAATAATATCAAACCGGGGAAACCCCCCGGCCGGGGGGATTATACCATTTATTCAACACCGACGACCATCGGACCACTTTTCGCTTGCTCCTACAACCCGCACAGCCTCTCACCCTCAGCAAAAATGTATTCTCTCTCAGCGAATCACATCCCGCGTTTCAACAGACGGTCTGTAAGCGCAAATAACGCTTCCCCCGCTCGACCTTGAGGTTCAGCCTGGCAGAGAGCAGCTAAGGCTTTCTCTGTATACTCATTAGCCTTCTTAAGAGTATATGTCTGCGCTCCTTCCTCTTCGAGCAGATTAACACAGAGAGATACTTCTTCCGGAGTTATCGAACCCTGCAACCAACGACGAGCAAAATCCTTGCCTCGTTCCAATCCAAACACGACTGGCAGTGTCTTCTTTCCGGTCACCAGGTCACTCTGGGTTGACTTCCCCGTCTGTACATCATCCCCCCAAATTCCCAGGTAATCATCTACAATCTGAAAAGCAAATCCAAGGTTCCTTCCATATTCCTGGTACGCACCTTGAATGACCTCAGGAGCACCGGCGATCAGCGCTCCCAACAATGTACAAGTTGCCAGCAGAGAGGCTGTCTTTCCCGCCACCATAGACCAATATTCATCCTGGCTTATATGTGCACTTCCTTCATACGCAATATCCAGATATTGACCTTGAGTCAACCGCAAGCAGGTTCTTTCTAGCATCATCACTGCCTGGAAAAATACCTTTTCTGGGACATTATGAACCAGCCCTAAGAAGGCCAAATTCGCCAGCGAAAACATGGTGTCTCCAGCGTTTATGGCCTGGGCTACACCCCATTTCTGCCACACCGTTGGACAACCTCTTCGAAGGGGGCTTTGATCCTCTATATCATCATGGATCAGGGAAAAGTTGTGTACCAACTCTACGGCTGCTGCCGCAGGTAAGGCAAATTTCCACTTGCCACTCGCTGCCTCGTTGGTCAACAAAAGGATTAACGGCCTGATCCTTTTACCCCCCGGTGAAGGCGCTTCTCCTTCTTTTTCCCAACCAAGGTGATAAGCAAGCATGTGGTACAAACCGGGCTCATCTACTTGTGCCACTACTGCCCGAATCTCATCCTCTATGGCTGGCAGCATCTGCTCTTTGAAATGCTCTAAACTCATCTATGTACCGGTCAGTTTCTTGGGGATTAGACCTTCACTAATGGTTTCTTCCGGAGCGAATCCAAGTCCCCTGCTCCGATAGCGAACATACAAACTTGTATCTGTCGTTTAACTTCTTCAATGGTTTCGATGGCCACCCTTTGTGAATGAACCGCAGCTCTTAAAAAAATACCTGCCATCCCAGCCAGGGTTGCCCCCAAGGCGACACATTTAGCCACGTCAATACCGTTTAGCAAGCCACCCGAGGCAAAGATAAACGTATCTGGAGCACCTCTGCGTACCATCTGGATAGACTCTGCAGTGGGGATGCCCCAATCCACGAACGCTTCTGCCAGTCGCCTCTGCGCGTCTGTTTGTGCTCGATGCATCTCCACTTGAGCCCAGGAGGTTCCTCCCGCTCCAGCAACATCTATGGCAGCTACTCCAGCCGAGGCGAGTTGCCGGGCCACATCTTCGGATATCCCCCAACCTACTTCTTTGACCACCACAGGCACATCTAAGGTCCGGCACACTTGTTCAATCTTGGCAAGCAAGCCCGAAAATCGCGTCTCCCCCTCGGGCTGAACAGCTTCCTGAACCGGGTTGAGATGTAGAATCAAAGCGTCAGCAGAAACCATCTCCACAACTTGACGACAATGAGCAACATCATATCCATAATTCAATTGCACGGCTCCCAGATTGGCAAAAAGCAAAACATCCGGAGCCACATCCCGAACCTGAAAGGTGGAAACCAAACGCGGTAATTCTAAAGCTACACGCTGAGAACCTAACCCCAAAGCGACTCCCGTTTCCTGCGCAGCGATCGCCAAAATCCGATTGATGTGCCCTGCTTCTTCCGTCCCTCCGGTCATCGAAGATATCATGAGGGGCGCCCATAACTGACGACCGAACAGTTCCAAACGCATATCCACGTTTTCCAAGTCCAGACCGGGTAATGCCTGATGGACAAAACGATAACGCTCCAATCCGGTTGTCAGACCAGAGCGTACATCTTTCTCCAGATTTATGCGCAGGTGATCATCCTTACGCTCGCGGATACGCGCAACTTTCGACATTCTTTTGTGTTCCTCAAGTGTGAAGCTATATTACCAGTCCGAATTATGACTGTCAACGCGGGCTTGACAGCATTAGGGCAAGGGTTACAATTGCGACGAATTTTTTTGGGCAGCAATATATTTACGGAGGAAACTAATGTCTGATACATTCAAAACCGTGAAAGAAATTATTATCGATTTACTTGGAGTAGATGAAGGTGCGGTTACCATGGACGCCCGGTTCCGGGAAGATCTCGAAGCTGATTCGCTGGATCTGGTCGAGCTGATCATGGAATTTGAAGATCGGTTCGGTGGCGAAATCTCTGACGAGGAAGCACAGAAAATTACTACTGTCGGAGAGGCAGTCCGTTACATTGATGAACATCTAAAAAAATAATTCCGACTCATTTTTTCTAAAAGTTAATACATCCGAAACGGGTTGGGGCTTTTTATCCGCTTGCTTAATCTGGTGGACTTTGTACAGTAACAAATCCTGTATTGGGTTGGCTGCCTTTGGGACCAAAGAAAAAACACCCTTATTCGTTTCGGGTTTCCAGTAATCCAGCAATACTTATGCCTGGCGGCTTGAGCCTTTTTTGAAAAATGTTCTCATCCCCTTTTCATTACCTTCATTAACAGAAATTTTCCTTTGTTCTCTATTGACTTTTCCCCCCGGGAAATATATATTTGAATACAATTAGAAAAATATTTGATAGAAGGAGTAAGAAACCATGAAGCGAAAAATCTTTCTATGGTTATTGTTCATCATACTGGCAGTTAGTCTGGTAGCATGTATCTCTCGACCGACACCCACACCCCGACCAATATCCTCCCCCCAGGAAGGTGAAACCGGGGAAACATCGGGAGAGGGAGGTGGACAACCGGCTACCCTCAATCAAGTCCCTGAAGATATCCCTTTGCCGGAGGGCTACTATAGCCTTCAGGTAATGCGTAATGGAACACAAATTTTTTTCAAGGTGGATGGCATTATAGAAGATGTCCTAACTTTTTATCAAGGAGCTCTACCTGAAGCAGGTTGGACAGTCATGGGCCCACCCGATAATGCAGTGGGCGCCATTGCCACTATGTACCGTGAAAATGAAAAAGGTGAGAAGATCAGCCTCAATATGCAATATAACCAACTGGCTAACTTCGTCAGTGTGAACATCGCCGTTCAGCGCGTTAAATAGCACAGCTAAGGTCGTAGAGAATCACACTTATAATTGCACATCCAAGTGAGGAGAGGAACCAGAACCATTTTACTGGCTCCATGGGGAAGAAATTCTTATTAATATCTCACCTGTATATTTTGTGAGATCTATAGTTGATGACTCACTCCCGCAGTAAGTTGTCTTTGTTGAACGCTCAACCTTGAGGCGAAAGAAAAGGCACACCCATCAGAGGTGTGCCTTTTTATTTCAACTCACCATTCCCTTAACAGACCGTATCCGTTAACCCCCTAAGAGCTCAGGTGGTATGGTAGGTTCAACCGGTACACGTTCAGACCAATAATCGAAGATTTCAATGTCACTTTGCGCTCGGGCCACTTCCAGCCAGTTTTGAAATGTATCCTGTTGCAATTGCTTGTATTCATAAGCATTCAGCGGTCGTAGTTCGTGACCCAACACCTGAATGATATGCCACCCAAATTGAGTCTGGACAGGTTTACTGATATCACCAATTTCCAAATTAAAGGCAACCTTCTCAAACTCTGCAACCATCGTCCCTAGAGCGAACCAACCAAGATCACCACCCCGATCTTTATTGCTCGTATCTGTAGAATATTCGGCTGCCAGCGCCGACCAATCCTCCCCCTGATTCAAACGAGTTATAACCTCCGTTGCCGTGGCTTCATCGGCAACCAGAATATGTCGTGCCCATACCTGTTCCTGCTCGTAGGGTAAACCTGCGGTCAATAACTCCATCAATTTTTGCTGGTAGATATAGCCCTCGAAAATGGCACGTAAATCCTCTTCTGTAACTCCGTAATTATCCTCCAGGTCTTTAATGACCGCCTCGTATTCAGATAAATACTCTTCATTACTATACATCGTCGGTGTGGGCATTGGGGATTGTGTAGGAGAAGGAAGGGGACTGGAAACAACCGTTGGTGTTTCAGTTATGTTCAGTGTCTCGGTTACATTTAACGTAGCAGTAGGTAACAATGTGGGAGTAGGGGTTAAGGTTACCAGAGTGAGTTGAGTCGGTGAGAGGGTGGATGTGGGACGCGTGGTAGGAGCCTGGGTAGGTGTGGGCTGTCCTTGAGGGTAGTAACCCAATGCCTCCTGAATGGCCTTATCCACCTCTTCCTGTGTCACCACAATCCCACGCCTTTCTGCCTCCTGTTGGATTAGCTGTTCGTCTATCATTGAATTCAGAACTTCCAGCCCAAGACTGGTTGGGTTTTCCAATTGCATACTTATTTGGTTAAGCAGGTTCTGGAAATAGGTTTGCGTGCTGGCATCCGAACCGAACAGTTGCATGTTCTGTAGAAGGTTGTAATACTGGATGATTAACTGACGGCGTGAATAGCGCACACGAGCTTGGAAATCCCGGGTTATTAAGACATCCTCCCCCACCCGAGCTATGGGCTGCCGGCTTTTAACTACATATTCATTTACCACACCGTACGTTAAAATCCCTACAGTCAGTAGCACTACGACCAATAAGCCGATTATTAACCAACGTGTATATATACTTTCACGCTGTTGGCGTGCCAGATGTTTCTTGGTTTGAATGGTTTTCCGTCTTTTTGCCATACACTGATTAATTTTTTGGGGGATAGCCTATCAGCAAAGGTTTCATCCCTCTAGAAAGATTTTCCGATTTTCAGCGTAATGTTTCTCCCGTGAAAGGGAGCAGCGCGAGATGTCGGGCTCGTTTCACCTCTCGGGCTAGTTTGCGCTGATGCTTCGAACAGGTGCCAGTATGACGGCGGGGGCGAATCCTGCCATCCTCGCTTACAAATCGTTGTAAGACCTCCACGTTCTTATAATCCATGGGTAGATCTTTATCCACACAGAAGGGACATACACGCGGACGGTAAAACCTGCGTCCTGTATACCTCTCCTGGGGTTCAAATTCTCTTTCTTCCTCTTCAAAGTCATTTCGGTCTATTCTCTCGTCCACTAGATGTACTCCTCTTTTATACAATTAGAACGGAAATTCATCTTCCGGTGTGTGATCGGTTGGGCTTTCCTCACCCTCCGGGGCGTGACGATCTCCAATCATAATCATCTCATTGGCCACAATCTCGGTGGTAGTACGTTTGTTGCCGTCAGAGTCTTCCCAATGGCGAGTTTGCAAACGTCCTTCCACATATACCTGTTGACCTTTGTTCAGGTATTGCTTACAAATCTCCGCCAGGCTACCCCAGGTCACTACATTGAACCATTCCGTCTCCGTACGGCGGTCACCACTGGAGGTAGTCCATGTTCGGCTGGTGGCCACACTAAATGTGGTTACCGGACGACCCGAAGTTGTATATCTCATTTCGGGCTCCCGTCCAAGATGGCCGATTATCATAACCTTATTTAAGCCCCTACTCATTTCCAGCTCCTTTTACCACGAGAAACCTTGCCAAAGGATGTACGTTAATCTTTCACGATTAGCAAGAACCTTAATACCTGTTCCGTCAAGCGCAGGTTACGTTCCAAATCAGAACAGAGTGCTGGAGGCATCTGCGCCTTAACCAGAACATATTGCCCTTCTTGTTGTCTTTTGATGGGATATTTCAGTTTCTGTTTACCCCAAATATCCAATTGCGTAACTTCACCGCCCCCGTCTGTTATCCAACTTTGAACTTTTTGTACTATTTCTTGGAATGCGGTCTCTTCAAGTTCTGGATGAACAATGAAAACCAGTTCGTAATTACGCACAATAAACTCCTTTCCATGGGATTGCCTCTGATCATTCCATAAGAATGTCAGAAGCGGAAAGTCAGCCACGCTTTTATATGGCAAACGGCACATAGTTTAGCATAAAGGTTGCAGTTTGGGTAGGGGAACTGACTTTTTAATTAATGGTTCTGATTCCCAGTTGCAACTTCACTTAAACTATTGTAAAGTAAGGGAAGAGCCGCAATGCATATCTATGATTAATAGTTAAGGAGGCATCCGATGAAAAAGATATCTAACGTAATCCTCAAAATCATCGCCTTTTTGTTTGCCCTCATACTCGTCTTCGCTACACCCCTCTCATTATTGGCTTACGATGTCGGGCGGGTGGTGTTCAACCCTCCCCTGGTAAAAGACATCGTAACCGATGAAGTAGTCAACTCTGACCTTCTTCCCGCCGCGTTGGCCTGGTTCTCCGAATGGCGCGCCAAGCAGCTTATGGAGACAACCGATTATGAGGTGAATGTAGATATCCCCGATATCCTCAAAATCATTACCTTCATGCAAATCGAACACTGGCGCGGGGTAAAACTGGAAGTA
This sequence comes from Chloroflexota bacterium, assembly GCA_040758495.1. Taxonomy (GTDB): domain Bacteria; phylum Chloroflexota; class Anaerolineae; order Anaerolineales; family JBFLVL01; genus JBFLVL01. The sequence goes on along the minus strand of JBFLVL010000006.1, from coordinate 39,408 downwards.
CTCACGAACGAAATATTAGAGAGCTGGGTATCAACTACGGTAGATGGCACCTATGAATGGATTGACTCGGATGAACGCGTCCCGCAGATTACGCTGGCCATGAAACCTTTCAAAGACCGGGTAAATTCTGAACACGGGACACGATCTCTGGAGATTGTATACAGCGCTCTCCCCCCATGTATCCAAATCCAGATTGATGACTTCCTCTCTCGGTTGGATGCTGCCCCCCCAGGAAAAGAGGTGTTATACAATCTCTGCCAATTTCCAGACCCGTGGCACGAGGACCAGTTCTCCGACTATCTCGAATCCCTGCTGCACGTGGTCAATAGCATTCCAGATGAGTTCAATATGACCGACACCCTGTCCAAATCCACCGACACTGCCACAGGGGTGGGGCCAGAAGCCATCAAACAAGAATTGCGCCTGATCCGCCTTTTCTTGAACCTGGCGCCCCTGATAATCGTCGTGCTCCTCTTTTGTGTGTTGGTCTTTGGCATACGTTCGCTCATTGGATTAGGCCGTTGGTGGGGTGTACCCCTGACACTCGGTGGTCTGTTAGCCTTGTTGCCAACCCTCGTTTACCGATACGTTATCACTACTTTCCTGGCCTCTGGTCCCTTGAGTGAGGTTCCCGAACTAATCATGGAAGAAGCCATCCGCGCTATCCTGCGCCTGGCCAGTGAGATCTTCCGCCCCATGATGTGGCAGTCATTCATTGTGCTTCTACTGGGCCTCTTTCTGATCATATTTGCGGCCATTGTCCAAAGGAGGCAAGCGCCGGCGCCTGAAGAGACCAACCAAACCTAAGGCACAACAGAGCTCTATTATCTCTGCCAAATAACGGACAACCATGCAATCAATTGCCTTCTACTATCCTGAAGGACACGAAGCACACTACGAAACTGGTCACCCAGAGCGACCCGCCCGTGTGGAAACCATAAAGTCCACTCTCGAAGAAGCAGGGTTCTGGAAAAAAGGGGTACAAATTCCAACTACAACGGTACCAACTCCCATTCTAGAGAACATCCACCAGCCCACATATCTTTCGAGACTTCAAGAGGCCAGCCAACACGGGAGGCATCTGGACACTGACACATACACCACCCCTTCATCCTGGGAACTGGCCCTAAAAGCTGCCGGAGGTGGGATTGCTGTCGCAGAAGCTGTGTGGAGCAGGCAGGCCAACCGCGGTTTTGCTCTTACCCGCCCACCAGGCCACCATGCCACTTCTGGCCGCGGCATGGGCTTTTGCCTGCTAAATAATGTTGCCTTGGCCGCTGAATATCTGCTTCAAACCCACCACGCCAGGCATATCTCTATCCTGGATATTGACCTGCATCATGGCAACGGAACCCAGGATATTTTCTATCACCGCGGAGACGTGCAATATCTCTCGACTCACCAATCTCCCCTCTACCCAGGAACAGGCAGGCTGTACGAGACAGGTACAGGCCCGGGTGAAAAATCCACCGTAAATTTGCCTCTACCCCCTATGTCAGGTGATCTAGCCTTTATCACTGCCCTGGATACCCTGTTGCTGCCTCTCATGAAACGATTTGCTCCAGAGATGGTCCTGGTCAGTTTTGGCTTTGACCCCCACTGGCGTGACCCCCTGGGGTATCTGCTGCTTTCAGCCGACACATTCAATAAGATGTTCTCTCGATTGTGTGAATGGGCGGACGAAAACTGCCAGGGCAGGCTGGCAATCTTCCTCGAGGGAGGATATGATCTGGAGGCGGGGGCTGCCTGTTCCCTGGCTATTGCCACCGCTTTGTTCAACCAACCCTTCGAAGACCCTCTTGGACCCTCCCCACACCCGGAAGGTTCAATCTGGCAGGCCACGCTCTCAGAGGCCTGCCAAATATGGGACGTTTAAATACTTGAAACCCAAGGAGACGCTATGCATACTGAAACTTTAGAATTCTCTCAAACAATAAGGGCAGAACCATCTCAGGTCTACTATGCCTTCACCAATGCCCTGGTGTTAACTGAATGGTTATGTGATGATGCTCGCCTGAACCCAAAAGCCGGTGCCCCTCTTTATCTGTATTGGAACAACGGATATTATTCTGTTGGGGAATTCATCGAACTAACACCCAACGAGAAAGTCGTATTCTCATGGAGAGGAAAAGGCGAACCGGATGTAACCCAAGTACATGTCAGGGTTGAGAAAAAAGATGAAATAACGCAACTCACGCTAAAACACTCCGGGTTGTCGAACGATAAGTGGAAGAAATCCCGAGAAGCCATACAGCGTGGTTGGGAACGTGGTCTAAAAAACCTGAAATCCGTACTGGAGACGGGAGACGATTCACGCTTTGTAGACCGTCCCATGTTGGGCATCACTATCAGTGAATTTATCAACGACGAAATAGCTGCTGAAAAAGGTTACCCGGTCAAGGAGGGCTTTCGCATTGATGGTGTGGTTGAGGGATTGGGAGCCCAGGCAGCCGGTCTGCAGCAAGACGACATTATCACACAGTTGGCCAGGAAAAAGACGACAGACTGGCCAAGCCTGTTAAACACCCTGGATGATTTTCGGGCTGGAGACCAGGTAGAGGTTGCTTTTTATCGTGGTTCGGAAAAAAAGACGGTGACCATGGAATTGTCCCGACGTCCTCTACCGACGGTACCGCCTACTGCCGAAGGACTCGCCAACAAACTCAAAAAGGCCGTCTCTGACCTGGACAAAGAGATGCAAAAGGTTCTGGAGGTAATCTCAGAGCAGGAAGCCTCCCATCATCCCAAAGAGGGCGAATGGAACGTCAAAGAAATCCTTGCCCATCTGATTGCCTCAGAAAGGGATACCCATAATTGGATAGGAACTTTGCTCGAAGGAGAGATAGGGTTTGTTTACTCCAGCAATGTCAACGCTCGGGTAAAGGCTGTCGTTGCCACACTCCCTACTGTTTCCCGGCTGTTCGCTGAACTACAACGGAGCGAGGAAGAAACCCTGGCTTTGATATCCGCCTTACCGGAAACCTTTGTAAAAGAACGTAAGGGTAGTTACAAGTATCTTGGTTACAGGTTATTGGATGGCGACTACCATTACCGCACGCATATCAACCAAATCAAAGAAACAGTCGAAGCTGCCAGAAAAAAGTAGCAGGTTTCCACCTATCCTGCCTGCTACCAGTGGCTATGGAATACAGGCGATTAGGATCAACCGGCCTTAAAGTATCACCTCTCTGCCCGGGAAGTATGCAGTTTGGTTGGACTGCGGATGAGGAGATGAGTGATTGGAGGTAGAGCAAAAAGAAAGATTGGATTATCAGAGAGTTTGATAATTGATAACCGCGACTTCAATCTGTGTTGGGTTTCTGTACACTGGCAACGCTCACCTGATCTCTCCCAGCCCCCTTTGATTGATAGAGCATTCTATCTGCCAGGACAACCAACTCATCACTGTCTGCTGCGTGATCAGGATAGGTAGCAATTCCCTGGCTGACGGTTGGTTTAGGGATTGATTTTTTCTTGCCGTTTACCAAGGGTAAGACAGCCAGCGTCTCACGGATGCGTTCAGCGACCTGTCTGGCCTGGTCTGTGGTTGCCCCACATAAAACCACCCCGAACTCCTCACCACCCCATCTTCCTACCGCGTCGGTTTTCTTCACATGTTCTTGTATCGCCCGAACAATCATGCGTAAAACCTCGTCGCCAATAACATGACCGTATCTATCGTTATACAATTTGAAATGATCAATATCCAGCATAATCAACGATACCGGCGTTCCCTCAGCCGAGGCGCGCTCAACCTCCTCATATAAACGCTTGAGGAAATAACCATGGTTGTACACTCCTGTGAGGGAATCCCGCCGGGCTTGCTCCTCAACCTCAGCATGGTGGCGGGCATTATCTAGAGCCAGTGCGGCTTGTGTAGCCACGTTGCTTAACAAAGCCACATCTTCATCACCAAAGGCATAAGGTTTATAGCTGGCGATGGCTAACATGCCGATCAGGTGTTCACCCGAGACCATGGGCACACCCAACCACGATTCCGACATCTTGTCCTTGCCCACCACCTTTGGTTTTACCGGTAACGACTCCATTTCTTCCGATAGGTTTCTGACCAACAACGGTTTGCCCTCACGGACAACATAACTGGACAACCCCTGATCGAGTGAGACTTTCTGCGGTGGAAAACGCTCTCCACCATCTATCAAAATCCGCAGGTCGAATACATCCTCTTGCTTATCATATAAGGCGACAAAATACGTATCCGTTGGTATGACGCTGCTCAACTGTTGATAAATCAGTTCAAGCAGCTCGGTCATTTCTATTGTTGAGCTGATCCTTTCGGCCACGTCATTGAGCACATTCATCCTCTCAACCTGACGTTGGGTTGAATCATGCAATCGGGAATTATGAATGATGACTGCCACCTGTCCGGCCAGAGTCTTTACCAGATTGATTTTTTCTTCATTTATAGGCTCACGATCCCAGTTTCGTGCTTCACCTACCGAAATGATGCCCAAATACTCATTCTGCACAATCAGGGGCACCAGAAAGGCGGATTTTAGCCCATTGAAGAACATCAGGTCTCGCTCTTTCTCACCCAAGGCATCCACGGGATCATCGCGGCGTACAACCACGACTTTACCGCTTTCTAACGCCTCGCGATGGGCCGGCAAAATATCCAAGGGATACTTCTCACTTACGTGGGTTTGGTAACCTTCTAATGAACGGAGGGGAGAAATGCCATAGAGGATGAGCAACTGTTTTTCTTTGTCAACCAAGCATATACGACAGAAAGTGGCAGGCAGCCCCTTAGCAATTTTATCGGCCAGGAGCGGAAGGGTAACTTCTAAATCTAGAGAGGCCGTGCTGACAATACTGACATCCAGAAGAAGCGCAAGTTCCTGGTTATGACGGTCAGACTCGGCTGCCTGACTACGGATAATGGCAAATAATGAACTGGCCAGATATCCCGAAAGGACAAAGACAATTAAACGAATCGATTCGGAAAGAGCTCCTAATAAAGATACTCCTTCTCCCTCAAAGCGTACGACCATATCTGCGAGAATTGAGGATAAAGCAGTTAACAGCGAAAATCTAAAATCAACCATAATACCAGCCACAATAATGACTTGCAGGTATAACAAATAAAGAGGTATACCATAGGGCTGATATATTTCGCTAGCCCAGGCAATGAAGATGATGTTCGAAATCACAGACAGGAAGTTGATCCACAAGGTGATCCCATAACGAGGAATAAGCCAACGAAAAACCAAAATGACATAGATAATAACTACCCCCACAAGAACATACATCCTCTGTTCTTCAATAACGGTTAACGGCATCGCCCATCCCAACAACAATCCCAAAAAGACTGCCATCCATGTAACCATTTCTACGGGTTTAAGCCAGCGTCGCTGGATATCAATGGGTTGTCTATCAAACATATCTTCTACCGTGAAAATAACAAAATTCTGACATATCTAAAGACTCCCGTGCCTGGCACGAAAAGTGCAGCAAACAACCTTTAGATACCTATGTACTTGGCAATTAACCGTTACAGCTAATGGCCTCAATTTTACACTATATTCCTCCTTCATCTTCCCTGTATTCCTTATGCCCTCACGTGCTATAATTTCACAAAGAGGATGATTTCGCATGAATGGTCTCTTGACACAAATATCCAATCTGATAACCACACCTCCAGGAAATTTGAGCTATCACCTCATCCTGACTTTCACTATTGCTGGCACACTTTCAACCTCATACCGTCATTGGGTAAGGAGCCAATTTCCCCAGGGACGTCGCTTGGTAATCGGTCTCATCCTCTTGCTGGTTGCCCGCCTGGTAATTTTTTTTGGCGTTGGTTTAAGCTGGCAAGGGATTGGCAGTCCCTCGGCTTTTCTCCCCCCGTTAGATAGGGCAGTTGATCTCTTCAGCCTGGTTATCATCATTTGGGTATGGTGTTTCCCTGAACCCACAAACATAGCCGACATAGCCACCGTTCTCTCAGGGCTATTCGTGCTTACTTTTTTTGGATTAAGTTGGGGCATTTGGACACCTTACAGCAGCACCTATGTCTTCAACCTCCACTGGTTAAACACCGCCTGGGAGACGTTTTCTTTGTTCTTTGCTTTGATGGGTGGTCTTATACTGGCAATAAGGAAACCAAACCGGTGGGACACGGGCGTTGTCATTGTCTGCCTCTTGTTCATCGGACATAGCTTGAGTTTATTGCTTCCCATAAGCGAGAGCAATTTCCCGGCCGCGGTTCGCCTCTCCCAAATGATTGCTTATCCCCTATTGTTTTATCTCACCCAACGTTTCCCCCTCCCTGGGGGTCCCAGGTTACCTCAACCCGATGAACAAGAACTGCCCCAAAAACGCCGCTACTCAACGGATCTAAAAACGCTGGACGCTATATTGACATTAACTGGTGACCCACCCACCGAAAACCTTTATGAGAACATCACCCGCGCGGTGGCCAATGCCATGCTTGCGGACCTATGTCTGCTCATCACACCACCCAACACTAACGACCAGATGACCATCCTTTGTGGGTACGATCTGATCCGCGAAGTGCATCTGCGGGGAGGGTCGTTAAATAAACAGCATTTGCCCATTCTGACCACTGCATTAGAGAAAAACCGGGCGCTTCGCCTGCCTGCCAGCAGTACCTCAGCAGATTTATTAGGTATGGGGATGATCCTGGGCATTGGACGGGCAGGTCCTATGCTGGCCATGCCTCTCACTCTTTCCAATAATAAAACATTAGGAGCCGTGGTTTTACTTTCTCCGTACTCCAACCGTACCTGGACGGCTGGTGATCAGGCTTACTTACAAACTATCTCCATACCCTTGGCAAAGTTGATGCAATATGCCAGCCATCGCACTACTTACAAGGAACAACTTGAAAAGACAGTATCAGCTATGGAAGCGGCTGACAAAGAAATTAACCGACTTCGACAAAAATGTAAAATCTTGGAAGCCGAAGTGGAAGGCAGAAAAACCTCGGATGACCAGATTGACGCAGCCATCTATTTGTCTACTATCGAGGAAGCTCAAAGCCAGATTGCCAAATTAGAAGAAGATAACCGGGAATTGGAGACCAGGCTGAAAAAACTACAAGAAGGTCGTCCTAAACCTGATGAAGACATTGAGCGGGTAAAGGGAGAGATGGTGCTGGCCCTGGAAGAAGTCTTCCGGTTGAACAACGCTCTTACCAAAGCCCAAGATCAAATTATGGAGCTAAAGCGTCAACCCCCTACCGACGTATCTATAGACATTGACAAGGAACAGAGTGAAATCCTGGCCTCACTAACCCAGGAATTACGACAACCGATGTCATCCATCATTGGTTATACCGATTTACTGTTAGAAGAATCCGTGGGGATTTTAGGCGCTTTACAACGTAAATTCCTGGAACGTATCAAGGCATCCGTCGAGCGTCTCGATAGTCTGGTCAACGACCTGATCCGCAGCACCGCGCTAGACCACGGCACGCTAACACTAACACCGGAGCCTGTTGACTTGAACGGCGTGATTGACGAAGCCATCGCCAATACCAGCCAGCAACTAAGAGAAAAGAACATCATTTTGAGAGTGGACCTGCCTGAGCGTTTACCCAAAATTATGGCCGATAGGGACGCACTACAACAAATACTCATTAACCTGGTAAAGAATGCCGGTTTGGCCACTCCAATGGATGGGGAAATTTGTCTCCGAGCACACATCGAAGGCAAGAAAAATGGTAAGGAGACCATCCTCATTCAGGTCACCGATTCGGGCGGGGGTATACCTGAAGATGACATCCCACGCGTGTTCTCCCGCTTATACCGCGCCGATAACCCACTCATCCAAGGGGTTGGAGATACTGGTGTGGGACTCTCTATCGCCAAAGCTCTGGTGGAAGCCAACGAAGGCCAGATTTTTGTAGAGAGTGAAATTGGAAAAGGGGCCACCTTTAGCATCCTGTTACCCATCTACTCGGAACCCGATTATGTGGAATAGGAGTTGATTGAATGAAAGCTGACTGGTTGAAGGTAGCCATTGGGTTGTTGACTGCTCTGGGTTCTGCTTCGATCATCCTGGGCGGTGTTATGCTGGCCCTCTCCGAAGGAGCGCTTTCCAGTCCTCAATCTTTTTCCTCCCCCTCCATCCCTAGGGGCACCCTATCCATCCCCACCATCTCAACAGGGGAATCAAACCCAACGCCGATACCCGTCAATACCGTCCCAACAGATTTTTCCTTACCCACGGGATGCCCCCCACCAGATGGCTGGCAACCGGTAACCATCCAGCGTGGAGATACACTGATATCCATTGCCGAAAGGTACAACTCCACTCCTGAGCTGATTGCCAGAGGGAACTGCCTCATCGTTTCCACCCTGCTGGCAGGTAGCATCATCTATGTCCCTCCCCCGCCCCCCACATCTACTTCTACTTCTTCTCCCATCACCTGTGGCCCACCTCCAGGTTGGATCCTCTATACTGTTCAACCTAACGATAACCTCTTCCGTTTAGGCCTTGCATACGGGGTAACTGTTCCCCAATTACAGTTTGCTAATTGTCTGGGTAATTCAACTCTCATTCGGGCCGGAGAGCGTATTTGGGTGCCAAATGTCCCCACGCGCACCCTCCAACCCAGCCTGACCTATACCCCTACAAGAACACCCACACCGGGAACCGCTACCTCCACAAGGACAAGCACACCCACTTCCACTGCCACGACCACGGGTACAGCTACGAGAACAAACACACCCTCTCCCTCAGCGACATCCACGCCGACACCCACGTCCGGCGGCTATCCATAATTTATGCGCTACCACCATTTTGCCTGCCTCTTTGGGTTAATATTGCTACTTAGCGGGTGTATTTTCCCGGGTTCTATGATCGCGCCGCATACCATACTGGTCACCATCCCCGCCAATGCTACTACCACTCCCACCCCCTTTTACCCCGCAGCACCGCTCACCCCGACCAGCACCCCATTTCAGCCTCTAGCTCCCACAGCCACGCCTCTGCCAACCAACACACCCACGACTATCCCCAACCAACCTCAACCGGATCTGACATCCTCCCCTCCTACCTGGGGAAACTATCCAGGACCCTCGGCATGGTCATATCTCCCCATTCCCCCCCCAACAGACCCTCTCATCCAACCTGCCGGACGGGTGAACATCCTCCTGTTGGGCTCCGACCAACGACCTTACGAGGGAGGCTTCAGGACAGACACCATCCTATTGGTTTCACTTGATCCAGAAAACGGAAAAGCCACCCTGATCTCTTTTCCGCGGGACCTGTACGTTTACATTCCTGGTTGGACCATGCGACGAATTAACGAGGCCTTTGCCTTTGGCGGATTCAACACAACCATCCTTACCTTTCGATACAGTTTTGGAATAGACATTAACCACTACATCCTGGTCAATTTCACGGCTTTCACTCAGGTGATAAACAGCTTGGGGGGAATTGACGTCCAGGTGGCGCAAACTCTAACCGACCATAGAGATGGATATGGGAACTACACTGTACGTGCAGGGTTGGTACACATGGATGGCGCAACTGCGCTGTGGTATGTTCGAGCCAGATATACAACCAGCGATTTTGACCGTGCCCGTCGTCAACAAGAAGTCCTTCAAGCGATCTTCAAACGGTTTTTGAGCTTGGGTGTCGTAACCAAAGCGCCAGAACTCTTCGACATCTACCGTAAAAATGTGACCACCGATCTAACCCTATCCGATATCACCCCCTTATTGCCGTTAGCTGAACAACTCAGCGATCTCAAGGGTGTAAAGCGTTACACCATCGGGCCCTCTCAGGTTTCCAGTTGGGTCCACCCTATCACGGGGGCCCAGGTCCTTCTCCCGAACAGGGATGCCATCCGGGCCATTCTGCGTGAAGCACTGAAAAGCCACTAAGCTTATCCAATTTGTGCCTCGTATCCTGCAACGATGTGCTCCAAAGCCTGTTCCAGGGTATATTGCGGTTCCCAACCGATAAGGTCACGGATCTTGCTGATATCCGGGACGCGACGGCGCATGTCTTCAAACCCAGCCATGTAAGCCTGATCGTAGGACATAAAGGCGATATTTTCCGGGATGGCTTCCCTCCCCACGGTTTGTAATACCTTACAGGCTAATTCAAAGATAGTAACTTCCTGAATAGAGCCAACGTTGAAGACCTGACCAACGGCTTTGGGTTCCTCTGCCAATACAATAAGCGCTCGCACTGCATCCCGTATATCCAGAAAGCATCGGCTCTGCTGTCCATCTCCATAGACAGTCAACTGCTCACCCCGCAATGCCTGCCCGATAAATCGAGGCACGACCATCCCGTAATGACCCACCTGCCGTGGCCCAATCGTATTAAACAACCGAACAATGACAACCGGTAAACCTTTCTCTCGGAAATACGCCAGGGCCATGAATTCGTCCACCATCTTCGAGGCAGCGTATGACCAGCGGCTTTGAACCGTCGGTCCTAACACCACATCATCATTTTCACTGAAGGGTACATTATTCCCCCTACCATACACCTCGGACGACGAAGTTACCAATACCTTGACACCGTACCGCGCAGATGTCCGCAGTATGATCTCTGTGCCCATGATATTGATCTGGTTAGTATGGATAGGCTTTTCCACAATGAGGTGCACCCCCACGGCTGCCGCCAAATGATAGACCATCTCGCACTCACTGACCATGCGGTCCATCAAACCTTCATTGTTGATCGTATCAATGGCGTACTTAAATTCCGGGTGTGGTACAAGGTGAGCAACGTTGTCAAAATTGCCGGTAGAGAGGTCATCTATAATGGTTACCTGACACCCCCGATTCAACAATGCCTCAGCCAGATGACTGCCAATGAAACCCGCCCCACCTGTGATGAGCACGCGCGGATGAGGGTTATGATCCTTCGCCTTGTTTTTCATAGCCACCATGTAAATTGCTCAGACCTGCTTCAACCCTCTTGATTTTTCTCTTACTCCAGGGCTTCAAACTCTAAGCGCATCACCCGCACCCAAAGGCCTTTCGCCTGGCAAATGGCCATCAACTTCTCCATCAAAGCCGGTTGCTGATTGGCTTCAGGGGTGACGATGATACCTTCTAGGGACTGGTTTTCAGATAATCGAACCAGCCATTCCAACCCGCCCAACACTTCCACTCCATGGATGCGTCGTCCATGCAGGTAATGATCTTCATCTAAAAATCCCAAAACGTTGTACCCCAGGGTAGGGTTCAGTTCCAGCCAGCGCAATACGATCTCACCGCTGTCTCCGGCGTTACATATCACTATATTCGAAGTGATCCCGGCGTGTGGTTGGCCACTGTATAGTTGGTCCAGGAGGCGAAAGGAACCTCGGGAAACCGATAGGCCAAGGAACAGAAAGACAGCAAACAAGAAGAAAATGACCAGCGTAAATTGCCCAGGATACACCCACAGAAAAGGTAAGGCTGTCAACACCGCTCCCAGGAAAGCGGCCTGTATATAACGTACAAGCTCCCGCACCCCAACATACCGCCACACACCCCGGTATACTCCCAATATCGCAAAGGAGAGGTAAGAACCTACCAGAGCTAACGGTGTTGAGCGGAGATACACATCCAACACCTCCCTATCTACTCGAAAACCATGCTGCGTCCAAAATGCCAAATAGTACGCCAGGCTGACCAAAAAGAAGTCCAGTATTATTTCCAGCAAACGGTGCCGGTAAGTTAAATCCACAACAATGCGCATGATGTTCCCAGGATGAGAAGACACCGTTTCAGAAAAAACTTTGATACGCCCCAGATAAGCCACCAATAACGATAACCCTATCACCAGCAAGGGAATGAGCACCAGGCTCGAACTGTAATCCAAGGATTCCAACACCGCGCTGGCAACCCCTGAAACCACAGCCACAGACAATAAAAAAATTACCGCCTGTCGATCGGTAAGGCCGAATGCCACCAACCGATGGGAGGCGTGATCGCGCCCTCCTTTGACTGGTGACTGACCTCTCAGCAAGCGCGTGATGGTGACAAAGGTCGTGTCCACAATTGGCAACAAGAACAACAAAATGGGCACACCCATCACACCAAAAACGTTCGAGGCCTGAGGCACGCGAGCTACAGCCAGAGCAGAAAGGGAAAAGCCCAGGAACAGACTACCGCTATCCCCCATGAAGATCGAGGCGGGTGGAAAATTAAAAATCAGAAAACCCAACGAGCTGCCAGCCAGAGCGATTGCCAGAGTCAACAACCCAACCTGTCCCCCCTGCCAAAAGAAGAAGCTCAAAAACCCGGCGGCCACAAAAGCCAATCCTGCAGCCAGACCATCCATGTTATCCAGCAGATTAATGGCATTGGTAATGGCAACTATCCATACAAAGGTCAACAACACATTAAGCAACTGCCAGGGGAAAAAACCCACAATGTTAAACCCGAAAAAGACAACCACGGCTACACAAGCAATTTGTCCTAGCAACTTTGCGGGAGGGCTGAGTCGCTTTACGTCATCATACACCCCGATGAGGAACATGAGGGTAAAACCGATCAGCAACCCCACTTTTTTTGGTACTTCTTCACCCGTGAGCAAGACAGCAGCAAGGAACGCCAGGTACATCGCTACCCCACCCAATGTTGGCGTAGACCTACGATGCCAGCGGTCAGCTTTGGGTTCAACGACCAGTCCCCAACGCCGGCTTAACTCCCGGATGCCGGGGGTCAGGAAACTGCTAAATAACAGAGCCAGGATGAAAGTCCAGATGGGCATTTCGGCACCCGATAGTGAGAACCTCTTCAAGGTAATGAATACAATTGATTAACAAATATCTGCAAGCGCGGTTTCTGTTCCTCAGGAGCAACAAACCAGGCGTATTGGGCGTGCAGCAGGGCGTTGGTCTTATCTCCCAAGTGCAAATACAAACGAGCTATCACTTCTTCCACGCGCCAGACCTCGGTTTCCAGCGCATATTGCAGTGCATCTATATAAGTTGAGATCGCCCTACCTATATCGCCCAACTCGGCGTAAGAGGCTCCCAGGTTGATGGTATAACTGTATTTCTCTTTACCCGCGCCCTCTGAGGTTAAGGCTAATGCTTTTTGGTAGTGGGCAATGGCCTGGTGCAAATACTCCTGGCGCAATTGAGGGTCGTCGGTGTCGCTCAGGCGTAAGTAATAATCTCCTAACAAAGCATAGGTGCGATCATATTCCGGGTCAATGACGGAGGCTTGCAGTAAATATTCCACGGCCACTTCTGGTTGGTTGAGTGTATGAAGGTACAAACTTCCCCACTCATCCCATAACCCGGCGTTGTTAGGGCTCAGGGTCACTGCCCAGGCGTAATACTCCGAGGAGGTTTCTCCCCGCACCTGTCTCAGTTCATCGTTACCCTGGGTTGACGATGCCCACAGTGAATGCAGTCGAGCCAGGTTTGCAGTGTGATCTGGATTTAATGGGTTGAGCTGCTGGGCCCTCAACAGTGCGTCCTCGGCCTCTTCCATCCAACTATCATACTCAGGTGTTCCATAGGTGGTTTGAGCCTGATCTATATAAGCCCGACCCTTAAACAGGTAATAAAAATCTTCATCGGGATCCAATTCGATAGCATGCTCGTACAAGGAAAGCGCAACTGGCCACTGCTGACGGTGTGAAAATAGCTCAGCAAACTTAAACGCCATGTTGGCCTGTACTGGACGCAGGTTGAGACGTATTACCATCCAGGATACAACCAGCCCAATAACCACCAAACTAATAACTCCCACACCGGGATGCCGGAAAGCTCTCTCTGGCCAGCCCTCGACCAGGGTGAACCCTGCCAGGAGGATGAGCAAAACAACGAAAAGGTAATATACCGTCAACAGGCTCTCCAGTCCGTTGACCTGCTCTATCACTGTCAGCAGCCCAGCCTTGCTCACCCGGGCGAACCAAGCCATTTTTTTTGCATGCAGCAACCAAAACGCCAACCCCAAGCCACCCGAAACTCCCAGGGTGGCAAACCACGCCTTCTTCCATACATCCTGCTCTTCAGCTCCCTTTTTCAACGAGATAATTGACGCCAGCACCCAGGTCATAACCATCAGAAGCAGCACTCCGTACGGGAAGTGGGTGACAGCCTTGGATGTGTAAATAAGTGAAGACCAGATTATACGTAATGCTGATTCCAGGCTACCTGTGTTGGAGATAAGATCGAATCCTAATGTGGCCATCAGAAGCGCAACAGGCCAAGCTCCAACCAGGATCGTGCCCCAATTCAAACCTGCTTGCTGGTCTCCGGAACTTTTTCTCCGCCTTCGATGGTTGGGTTGCCCCGAGGCCGATGAACCTTGGTACTCTCTACCCTCAGACGACATCTCTGAAACAGGTACTTCCAACACAAACCCCTCTTCATGGACACAACCCACCACCAACAGTACAGCACTGAAGACCCAAAAGTACAAGCGCGTAACCGCTATGGCGATTCCAAAGTGTATCTCTACGAAATGGGCGACAATGGCTGCCAGCAAACCCATTAGGATGATTGGGCGTCCACCATCAACTTCCTCGTCAGAAGTAGAGAAGGGAGCAAAAACTGCTCTCCCTGCCAGGTAAGCGATCATCCCCAAAATCATCCCAAAAGGAATCCCTACCCCCACAAAACCCCATCCCTGCCACCAACCCATTCCCACGGCTCCGAGAGTTCCTCCCCCAACCAGCAAAGCCCCAAAATAGCCGCGTTGCCGTTTAGAGACGATCAGACCCAACCATTTTAACCCGTAAAAAAACACGGTGCTATACAACACCAGATGTACGCCCAAACCCAATAAACCGGTGGTGATAAATGCATCCCAGGTCTCGTTGTGCGAACGATCAGGCGAGGCATTGCGATGTTCAAGATGGGCTAATTCAGGAGGATAGAAAGGGTTAAATATCAACGAGATGCTTTCTGGCCCATATCCCACCAGGAGACGCAGGGGCTTGAACACATCCTTACTTCCATCTGGGTATGTCAACGTATCTGAAGAAGTCGCTAATTTCACTTCACTTTCCCAGATCAACACGCGGACTCTCCCGGTTCCCCCACTGGTCTCAAAAATGCGTCCCAAACGCCCGATACCCGAAACGGTACGCAAGCTCTCCAATGGACCTTGAGGGATATTGAACAACACCAAAAACACACCCAGTGCAGCAGATACGCCCACAATACCCAACGTCAGGAGGCGTTTGCGCCAATAGTTCGTCAGGAAGACAAAGAGGAAAAAGACTCCGGCTAAAAACCCCAGCCAGGGTCCCCGGCTACCGCTGAGATACAATGCTGCCAACTGGACTGCTAAAGCAAAGAGATACGCGCCTTCCTGTAGGATGAGCAAACCTGAAGGAACCGCACGTCCCCGGATATCCCGCACGGTTTCCACATTGCGCAGGATGGTAAGTGGGATCACCATGATGAGATAGGCAGCCACAAAGATGGAATTCCCCATGTTCGCTGCAATCCTTTGGGTAACATCCCCACCCCAGGGAATGGGGTCCAAGTTAAAATGCTGCATCACGCCGTAGAGGCACACGGGCAGACTTGCCATGATAACCGTCGTTACCAACCTGTCTACCTGTGCACGTGAACGGAGATTGCATATCAGCGTAAAAAAGATAAGGATGTATGAAAAGGTGGTGTATGCACCCTGCAATCGCACATACGAACCCCACAGGCTTACATGTGGGTTGACCGAGAAAATGGTAGAGATGACGTAGACCAGCCCTAAGGCCACCACCGGTAAAACCAGGGGCGTCCTCAGAATTTGACCCAACTTTGAGCTTTCTCCCCCCTTTCTAAACCGGCTGGTCTCTACCTCTTTCACCAACCAAGCTCCCAGGATGATCAGGGTCAGTGTGCGTAAGAGGGTAATCTTATCCGGTTCGAAGATACGAATGGAATATACGTTGAAAAAGACCGGCACGACGATCAACACGGCCAGCCACCCGGCTTCCATCACACCTTCACAATAACGGCTCAGTTTCGTGGGCATGGGGTTTCACCAATATTTTCTAACCGAACACCATCAAACCTCGAGACTGCCTCGATACACCAATTCTACAGCGCGAACCATCTGCGTCAAGGTGAAGCTACTGAGCACCCGTTGACGGCCAGCCATGCCCATTTCCTGGCGTAAGGTTTCATCACTGAGCAGGCGGTTGAGCGCCTCGGCTAAAGCCCGGGGTTGGCTAGGAGGTACAACCAACCCTGTGACACCATGCTGCACCACGTAAGACGTGCCTGTTCCCAACTCTGTTGCCACACAGGGCAAGCCAGCCGCCATGGCTTCTAACAGTACCAGACCGAATGCTTCCGAACGCACAGTAGAAGGCAGGACGAACACATCTGCACTGGCATACATCGAAGGGAGCTCCTTATGAGCTACTTCACCATGGAAGCATACCCGCGGTTCTAACTCTAGTTCTTTCGCCATCTTCTCCCATCTCCCACGCATAGGCCCATCCCCTATCACCACCAGACGTGCTTCCACCTCCTTCATGGCGTTGAGCAAGATATCCAGCCCCTTGTAGTAACGCAACTTACCAACGAACAAAAGCGTAGGGAGTACGTCTGGCCGCCTGAATGATTCGGATGTCAAAAAAGGTTGGGGGTCAATCCCCAAAGGCACAACCCTACACCGATGGCTGAATTTCTGTAGATGCCGGGAGGTTGCCTGGTAGTTCGGACTGGTAGCCAGGATAGCTGCAGCTCCAGCGAGAATCCGGTACAGGAGAGGTTGGTATACCCAAAAGAATATCTGTTGGCGAGGGTTGACTACGTCGCTGTGATAGGTTATCACGTACTTCCACTGTCTTCTGAACAACAGTTGGCTTACCTCACCTATGGGGTATGGAAAGTGCAGGTGAACAATGTCAGGTTTGGTTTGGGCTAACAACCTGGGCAACTCAAAGCTCACCGGAGTAGAAGCCACCGTCAGCAGACGCCTGGCTCGTAACACCTGAACCCCGTTCAATTCCTCCGAGGAGAGCTGATTGCCCGGGTTGGTCACTAACACCAAAACGGAATGACCTTCAGCCGCCTGAGCTTCGGCCAATGACTGGATATGGTTCTCTATGCCTCCCCAAACCGGGAAGTAGTCCTTATAAACATGAACGATGCGCAAAGTCACCCTCGTCGAGACAATAGGTTAATTCGTCTTTCCACCCCACACTCTCACGACTCCATAATGGATTATCAACCTCTCTATGGTAATATTCCTTCATCCTGGGTGTGTGACCCCTGAAAGCCACCGACACCAAGAGCTATTATACGCGCGTTCCCAAAGCCCACATCCCCCACCAACAACCCTCATCACAGAGTAACCCCGTGTTCTCCCCACAACCCACCTCTCCCCATAGATTGACTGATCTGGCAATTAGTGGTTCCATATACCAGATAGCCTCTTCGGGTATCACTCTGATATTGGGCTTCGTGCGCTCCGTGCTCCTGGCGCGATGGCTGCTGCCAGAACACTTTGGGGTGGTTACGATGGGGTTGTTCTTCGTCCAACTGGTTGCCTACCTGCGCGGTCTGGGCTTAGATCCTGCGTTGATCCACCGCCAGGATGCTGACCAGAACTTCCTGGGCACGTATTTTTCCCTGCGCGTGGGCATAGACATCCTCGTCTTTACCCTGGTCTTATTAGCCGCTCCAATCATCCAGGGGATGTACCCACAGATGCCTGATCTGGGAGCGGTCCTGCGCGTGCTGATGGTGGGTTTTTTGCTGGCTAATTTTAGCTTAGTACAGGAAACCCTGCTGAGTAAAAATCTGGCCTTCAAGCCCCTGGCTGCCATGAATGTCATCGCTTCGCTTGTCATGTTGATCGTCGCCCCCTACCTGGCCTGGCGAGGATGGGGCGTGTGGGCTCTGGTTGCAGAAAATGTGTCCGGTCTGGCTACCCGCTTCCTGCTAAGTTGGGGACCATTTCGAAGCTGGCGACCACGCATAAACTGGGATAAGAAGGCCGTCAAATGGCTGTGGCATTTCGGGAAACCTACCTGGCTGGCAACCAACCTCACCTTCTTCATAGACCATTTTGACGATTTTTGGGTCGGCACTTCTCTGGGGGATGTCTCCCTCGGTTTCTATTCCAAAGCCTACGAATTTGCCCATTATCCTCGCCGGGTTCTCGCCAACCCCATCGTCTCTGTGTTCGTCCCCATATTTGCCCGGCTCCAGCAGAACCGTTTGCAACTTTCCCGCGCTTTTTACCGCTCCGCCCATGTCATCCTGCGTACCGGCTTCCTGGTATCGGGTATCTTTGCCCTGGTCATGCCCGAGTTCATCCATTTCGTCCTGGGGGACAAGTGGATGTCCATGCTGTGGCCTTTCCGGTTAATGCTCATCTACACGATGATTGACCCTCTGCTGATGCTAATCAACAACCTGTTCTTGGCCACTGGAAAGCCAGAGGAACTGCGCAGGATTAAAACCACCCAGGCCCTCTTCTTCCTTCCAGCCGTCATCCTGGGAGCTGCTGCAGGGGGCATCAACGGCGTGGCTCTGGCTGCCGATGGCATGCTGCTGGTAGGCCTCTGGCGGGCTTATCTGCCCCTGACTAATCTGGTAGACTTTTCATTACCACGATTAGTCCTGTGGCCCCTCATCGCGCTTTCCGTCTCCTGGGGGAGCGGGATTTGGATTGAACTGAATACCATCGGCCCGGTGGAATGGGTCCTCATCCTGAAAACGGGCGTCTTCATCCTGCTTTTTGGAGGCTTTTTACTCGCCACCGAATGGCGGGATTACCTGAAGGGATGGCAGATGTTGTGGAAGGTCATCCATGCGGTAAACTCACAGGGAGAATGAAACTCATCTATTCGATTGGTGCCAAGTTCGCTGGCGGTGGGATCGGCACCCCCGCTTATCACGCCGTGCGTGGATTCCTGGCCCGCGACTGCCTCCAACGCCTGTTGTGTGGGTCGTACCAATCCAGCAAAATTCCTGAGAGGACGATCCGCTCCCTGGGAATCATTAGCCGTGGCTTACGCAAGCTGGCCACCTACGATCCCAGCGGTTGGCTGTGGTATCTGGAAAGCATCATCTATGACCGATGGGCGATGCGCCACCTTCATGATGGTGATACGCTGTATGTATGGGGAAACTATGGGCTCTCATCTTTACGCCGGGCCAAGCAACTGGACATGATGACGATCGTCGAACGGGCTTCCACACACCCGTTATATCAGGCTAGGTTGCTCGGTGAAGAATTCGCCCGATGGGGGATGACCTTCCTCTCCCCCCAGCCGGTGATATCGCGCGCAGTGAACGAACTCGCTCTCGCTGATGCGGTGACCATCCCCTCGGACTTCGTACGCCAATCATTCCTCGCCGAGGGTTTTTCCGAAGAGAAACTCATCCAGACATCCTATGGAGTGGACACCAACCGCTTTTACCCTGGAAATCACGACGATCACCCGTTTAGAGTCCTATTCCTGGGAGACGTATGCCTCCGTAAAGGTGTCCCTTACCTTCTGGCTGCCTGGAAATTGCTGAACTGGAAGGATGCTGAACTCTGGTTGGTTGGTCGAGTGAGAAACGAAATTCAGCCCATCCTCAACCTTTACCGACATCTTACCGGGTTACGCCTGCTCGCTTTTACCCCTGACCCGCTTCCCGTCCTGCAGGGAGCAGACATTTTCGCCCTCCCCACCGTCGAGGAGGGCAGCGCCCTGGTCACCTACGAAGCCTTAGCCTGCGGACTGCCGGTCATCACCACACCCAACGCCGGTTCTGTCGTCCGCCATACTATCGAGGGGTTCATCCTCCCCATCCGAGACGTGGAAGCCATTGCCCATGGGCTGGAGCGTCTGCGCGCCAACCCTAACCTGCATGAATATATGGCTGAGGCCGCTCGTAGAAGGGCATTGCAGTTCAGTTGGCAAAATTACAGTTATCACCTTGCCGAAAACATACTCTCCTGGCAGAAAAGCCATTTGATGCTAAGGGCAAAGAAGTGTATAGATTAATCCTACGCAAAGCACAGACATTCTGCAGGTTGTGGAAAGAGGAAGGAGCTTTTGAGACCCTGAATATCCTCAAATCTCAAATCCTTTATTTTTACCTCAAGACCACTCAGCAGGAAGGGTTGGTCAGACGGTTTATCCCCGCCATCAGTCAATCCATGTGGTTATCACTGGAAGACTCTGGATTATCAAAGATCCTGTTTTACAGGGGCGTACATGAGCCTCTGTCCACTCTGTGGATGAAGGAGGAACTACTCGAGGGAACAACCGTGCTGGATATTGGAGCCAACCTGGGTTATTATGTTTTGTTAGAATCTGCACGAACAGGTCCAAAGGGCAGGGTCTTCGCAATTGAACCAAACCCTGTAGCCTTTGAAATCCTTAAGCGCAATGTTGAGGAGAACAAGCTGCTCAATGTTGTGACACAACCTTTGGCTATCTCTGCCGAAAGTGGGACAGTCCAAATGCACCTCACCCAACAATTTAACTGGTCTCACATCCCCCACGAGCAGTTGGATTCCCACAGAGCAATAGATATGCAGCGATGGGTGCGGAAAACGATCGTTGTAGAAACCCGTTCACTCGATGACTTCGTCCAACAACAGAACATACCCAACCTTAATTTTCTTCGCATGGATATCGAAGAGCTCGAATTTGAGGTAGTCAGGGGAGGCAGGCACACACTCACCTCACACCGACCCATGAAGATGCTTGTGGAAGTTCACCCCTTCCTGGCAACCGATTTGACTCCCTTCGTGGTTATGCTTAACCAGCTATTCGATCTTGGGTTGACAGTAAAATACATCGGGCATCAGAATAAGACCGTCTTCCGTTGGCCCACCCCGGAACAGGCAATCAATTACCTCCACGATCAATCCTTTGGACAAGCTCCACACTTCCTTTTCTCCTCGGAGCTACCACCCGAACGACCTTGACCATGTCTCCCTCTAAACCCTCCAGATTTTCATTCATTATCCCCACGTACAACCGCTGCCAGTCCCTCAGACAGTGTCTGCTGACGGCCACAAATCAAGACCACCCCAATTACGAAATCATCGTTATAGACGATGCTTCCACTGATAACACCCGAGAAATGGTTCAGGATGAGTTCCCCGCGGTGAACTATCTGCGCCAGGAGAAGAATCGAGGTCCGGCCACCGCACGCAATCGCGGTATCCAGATTGCGACTGGTGAGTTCATCGCCTTCACAGATGATGACTGCATTGTGCCTCCCAATTTCCTGTCAAGTCTTGCAAAAGGCTATGAGCTCTATCCTGAGGCCGCCGGCGTAGGCGCTTATGTAGAAGCCCTGGATGAATTGATAGAACACAACATGTTTGCCCAATACGAAGCGTATATGACTCACCAGGTTTATGGGGCCGGCACAGAACCCTACTTGGGAGGCCTGGAGTGCCCCGCCGGAGGGACATGCGCCATGTCCTATAAAAGGGCTGTTCTGGATGCTGTTGGTGGTTTTGATGAATCCTTTCCCGCCCCAGGCGGGGAAGACACGGACCTAAAACTAAGGGTAGTCCAAGGTGGAGATCAACTGTTATATATTCCCCTGAAAATACTTCACAATCAACCTTACGCATTACGCAGCTTTTGGTCTCAGTATAGGAACCACGGCAGAGGGGTTGTCCATTACGAACGTAAACACAAGGGGAAAGCCCCCACCCTCATCCGTCTACTACTGAGAGCGGGAATACGTTTCCTGCGCTGGCTGCCAGGGGTTTTTCAAATGGGAATGAAAATATCCACGGCCAGATTGCTGGCGGAATTAGCAGACTTAACCGGGCAATGGCAAGAAACGGGCCGACTCCATGCCAGGAGAACCTCTCCTGCATCTCTAAACATTGAGGAACAGTGAAGGTAGCACTTCTGAGGGCATTACCCCTGGAGAACTGGCGTAGCATCAAAGTCTACGCTAACGGATTAACCCAGGGTTTGCGGAAAATAGCTCCTGAGATCAAGATTGTAGATGTAAAGGTGCAAGCTTGGGATTGGCCTCGTATCCCAATCCCTACCCCGTACAGACGCCCTGCCTCACTGCATACGCTGGGCATCTACCTTTCACGATGGGTCCTGTATCCCCTGGCAATCCGCAAACTGGATATTGATATCTTCCACATCCTCGATAACAGCTACGGCCACCTCGCCTACTTTACCGATCCAAACCGGACAGTAGTAACCTCTCATGGAGGCACTCCACAATCCCTGAATATCTGGAATCCGAAGGGGCCAGCCATGTGGCTATTCCAGCTTGCGTTTCGAGGAATGCTGCGCGCGGCGCGTGTCATTACCGTGAGCGAATATGCAAAAAAGGAGCTGCTGACGGATTCCACGTACCCTGCCAACCATATTCACGTCGTCCATCATGGTGTTGACCCTGCCTTTCACCCCTATAAAAAGGAAAAAACCAACCAACTACGAGATAAACTGCTACCCTCCAGCGGCCATTTTTTACTCCTCCATGTGGGGCACAACGCGGCACGTAAAAACGTCGAGCTTCTTTACCAAGCGATGTCTTTACTCCATCGGGCAGGTTATCGGGGCTGCCTCGTGTGCATTGGTAGTTTACCCACGGCCTCACAAACTCAACTAATCCAATCATTACATCTCAACAACTTCATTACACATATCCCTCATATTAATCATCAAGAGCTGCCAGCCTATTACAATGCAGCGGATATTTTTGTTTTTCCTTCCTTGTACGAAGGGTTTGGGGTACCCGTCATCGAAGCCATGGCATGCGGTACACCCGTCATCGCCAGCAACGTTTCCAGCCTTCCAGAAGTAGTGGGCCCCGCGGGTCTGCTTGTTGACCCACGCTCTCCCCAAGAATTTGCCGAAGCCATCCAGCGTGTTCTCAAGGACAAGGACCTGGCTTTCACTTTACGCCAGCGTGGTTTGGAACGGGCACAGAACTTCACCTGGGAAAAGACCGCCCAAAAAACCCTGGAAGTCTATCAAACCATCTTGACGTAACCGCGGAGCACCATGCCAAAACACCTGTTATTCGTAGACCATGCCCAGGCTCTCGGTGGGGCTGAACGCAGCCTGCTTGACCTGCTGGTGGCTCTCAACCGCGACCGCTGGCACCCCTATTTAGCCTGCCCTCCTGGTGTTCTCGCAAAGGAGGCCACCTCCCTGGGGTTGTGCGTTCACCCAATTTCCCTCCCTCGTTTACGCCGCTCACCACTCGCTCTCTCCAATTTGGTTCAGGGAGCTCGAAAAATTGTTAAACTGGCGAGGGTTTTAAACATCTCCCTGCTCTACGCTAACACCGTACGGGGTGCGTTCTACACTGCTCTGGCGGCTGCGATGAACAAATGCCCCTTTATCTGGCACATGCGCGATTTCTGGCTTTCTGAGACGAAGCCTGGCTTTGGGCTGGGAGATGCCTTGGGAAAACGCATCCTGTGCTCAATGGCAGCTCAGGTGGTCGCCAACTCGCACGCTACCTCCGCTCACCTCCCTTCTTCCTCCAAGGTCACTGTCATTCACAACGGCATTGACCCCACACGATACCCACCCTGCCAGGGTAGGTTATCCTTTCGACATGAGTACCACATTCCAGGTAATGTGCCTGTCGTTGGTATGGTTGCACGTATGCGACCCTGGAAAGGCCATAAGCGTTTTCTACAGGCCATGGCTCAGGTATCTATTAATTACCCACAAGCGTACTTCCTCATCGTGGGTGGCGCGCTCTTTCATCCCGAGGATTCCTATCCAGATACATTGAAGCAACTAGCTTGGGAGCTTGGGCTGGGTGATCGGGTCATCTTCACCGGCCATTTGGACGATGTTCGCCCAGCACTCTGTGCAATGGACGTCTTTGTCCACCCTGGGGACCCTGAACCTTTCGGGCTGGTTATCCTGGAGGCCATGGCTTCCGCACTGCCGGTAGTTGGTTTTAACCATGGCGCTCTATCAGAGATTATTCTTTCAAGGGAAACTGGCATCCTCGTTACTCCCGGGGATGTTGCTGGTCTGGCAGGAGCTGTCGAGTGCCTGTTGGCGGACGAAAAAATCCGAAGCAACTATGGCCAGAATGGGCGTCAACGCCTAGAAACCCACTTTCACATCCGGAACATGGTCGCTAAAATAGAGATGGTGCTCAATGAGCTTACCCCATAAATTTAGAAATAAGACGGTTTCCCATGCCCACATACGTCTTTGACTCCCGAACCGCAACTCACCACTTCCCAGGTATTGGGCGCTATACTAGGAACCTGGCTCAAGCCATACCGCCTCTCCTTTCCGCAGATGAGAGGCTTTGTCTAATCCTTCCAGAGGGTTTCAACCTCGATTTCCCAAAAGCATCTAACACCACCCTGATCACCAGCCGCACAACCCATTTCTCCCTGCGTCAACAGTGGAACATCCCCTCCCTGCTGTCTACCCTTCACGCTGACCTGTACCATAGTCCCTACTACCTCATGCCTTACTTCCTGAAATACCCCCTCATTGTAACTTTGTACGATCTCATCCCCATGCACTTTCCTCGGTCGGTTTCCTTACAAACCAGAGTTCTGTTCGACATGATGCACCGCTGGATAATACACCGTGCTGAACACATCATCACCCCATCGGAAGCCACCCGTAAGGACCTCAGCATCCAGTTCAACATACCCGCAAATAACATCACTTTCATCCCCTTCGGAGTGGAGGAGCGGTTTAAACCTCAACCCCTTGAGAGCAAACGTTATCTGCGGGAAAAATACAACCTACTCCACCCTTATGCCCTGTACTTGGGGAGTAATAAACCCCATAAGAACCTGCCCAGGCTGATCGAAGCCTGGGCTCTGCTCCCCAGACAGGTTCGCTCCCACTTTCAACTTGTGGTTGCCGGACATTGGGACCCACGTTACCCCATCTTCCTTCCGCAGTGTACCTCTGAAGTAGGAGATACTGTCCGTTTCCTGGGATCCGTGCCTGAGGCGGACCTCCCCGGATTGTATGCTGTCGCGGAATGTCTCGTCTTCCCCAGCTTGGGCGAGGGGTTCGGCCTGCCGGTGCTGGAAGCCATGGCTTGTGGGGTGCCTGTTGCCTGCTCCCAAATCCCGGCACTGCTAGAAATTGCCGGAGAGGCAGCCCTCTACTTCAACCCAAACGACACACAGTCTATGGCCACAACCCTCGTTCAATTGTTGGAGGATGAAAACCTGCGTACAGAAACGCGCCTCCGCGGGATGAGAAGCGCATCCACTTTTACCTGGGAGAAAACTGCCGCCAAAACGCTAGACCTCTACCAGAAAATCGTTTTTGCATGAAGCCTCTTCCCCCGTTTGGGTAAGGAGCATGCTAAGGGTCAGCAAGCAGTTAAAAAATCCGCTTGAAGAGCCATTTTGAGAAAAGGAGAGAATCATGAACACCCATCCCAGCCTCAAATCGCCTCTCAACTTTGAAAAAACCGTACCTCCAGAAAGTGTCGGCTTATCCAGCGAGGGTATCGAGCGGTTAGTCACCCTGTTTCACCAACAGATCGAACAAGGGTTACACCCGGGGGCACAGCTCGTCGTGCTGCGCCATGGGAACGTCGTCGTGGACTTAGCTGAGGGGTTGATGAACCTGAGGCACAGGATGCCCGTGATGCCAACAACCCCCTTCCTGACCTTCTCGGTCAGCAAACCGTTCACCGCGGCCTGTATTTTCAGGTTGATTGACAAAGGCAAGGTAGAGTGGGACGCTCCTATAGCCACCTATTGGCCGGAGTTCGGATGCAAAGGAAAGGAAAAGGCTACTATCCGCCAAATCCTTGTACATCAAGCCGGCATTCCTGGTGCTGACTCAGTGAGACATGTCCTCCGGCAGATTCCCCTGTGGCCTGATTGGAATCGCATCACTCGACACGTTGCCAACCTGAGCGCCGAGTATCCTCCCGGATTTCAGACTGCGTACCACCAATTGAACTTTGGATTCGTCCTTGGAGAGGTCGTCCGACGGGTGAACGGAAAGCCGATTGAAACCTACCTGAAGGAAACCTTTTTGCAACCCATGGGATTGCAGTTCACGTCCTTTGGCATGCTGCCCCAATTGGTATTTACCTCTGCCCGGCTGTACCCACGCCATCCCCAAGAACGCATGGCCGCTTACCTGTTCAATATGAACTTCGTACGCAGTGCGGTGATGCCCGCGGCTACCCTGCACAGCACGGCGCGGGAATTGTCCATCTTCTTCCAGATGCTACTCAACGGGGGACAATACGCTGGGGTACGTTATCTGGAACCCAAAACGATCGAGGCGGCTACTGAGTTAGGTTATGAAGGTTACGATCCTGCTTTAGAGCACGACATCCGCTGGGCTTATGGTTTCGAATTGGGGGGATTACCACCAAAGGATGAACGCCCTGGTTCAGGGATGGGAAAGGGCAGCACCCTACAAACCTTCGGTCACTTTGGCAAATCCACCTGCATGGTCTGGGCAGACCGGAAAGCTCAGTTAGTGGTGGCGTTCACCTGCAATGGCCTGCTGTACGATGTGGACAATACCCATCGCTGGAAAGCGCTCTCCGATGCGGTGTGGGAGGCGATAGTGGAGTGACGAACGCGTTTTCAAAGGTTTGACACGCCTTCCTAACTAAGATACACTCGATTCATGCCCGTAAAACTGCGTTCCTACGTTGCCCTGATCATCGGTGTGGTCTGCCTGGGTTTTTCGGCCATCTTTATGCGCTGGGCCGAAGCCCCTGGTCTGGTCTCAAGTTTCTATCGCATGGGCATCGGAGCGCTACTATTAAGCCCTCTCTACCTGAAACGACATAAACAACATTCGAATTTTCCCCTGCAGGAACTGCGCTTTGCCCTGCTTGGGGGGCTGTTTTTCGCCATAGACATGGCCTTTTGGTCAACCGGGGTAATGTTGAGCGGGGCCACAAATCCCACGCTATTGGCCAACACTGCCCCCCTGTGGGTGGGTCTGGGTGCACTGCTCCTATTCAAAGAACGGTTGACCGCCCGTTTCTGGCTTGGGTTGGGGATGGCAATGCTCGGCTCCGTTTTCATCCTGAGATTAGACAGTTTACAGTCCCTGACCTTCGGCCTGGGAACATTCATGGGGCTGATGTCAGGCATCTTCTATGGGGGATACTTCCTGTTCACCCAACGAGGCCGTCAAAAATTAGACACCATCACTTTCTTCTGGATTTCTGGCCTTACTTCCACGCTGATACTCTTCCTCCTCAGCCTGCTTTTCGGCTTTTCATTGACCCACTACCCTGCCCATACGTATCTGGCTTTCCTGGCAATGGGAGTGGTGAACCAGGTCATAGGATGGCTCTCACTGAATTACGCCCAAGGTCATCTGCCGGCCTCGCTTGTGGCTCCAACCTTGCTCGGGCAACCTGTGCTCACTGGCATCCTGAGCGGACCGCTATTGGGCGAACAATTGAGTATCGCGCAGATCATAAGCGGTTTCATTGTGCTTCTAGGGATATACCTTATCCATCGAAGCCGCTCGAACAATCCAAAGGCGGCGTTGAGGAAAACTCACCTTTAAGACCGATGAAAAATCCTACTTTGAAGATGGTCAGCAAGCAATCTCAATCCAGGTGGGAGTAGTCCAGGTGGTGATCACGTTGAGGATAAATATCCCATCCAAAATCAACTATGAGTCTTGAAGCCCTCCTGAAATCCTGGCAAGAAGAAGCAACCATCTCCGATAACATCGTCCACTGGCAAACCCTACCTGCTCACAATGCGGTGGTCGTCCCTTTTCCAGGCACCTTACATCCCTTGCTACAGAAAGTCCTGCAAGGGATGGGCATTCACTCGCTGTTCTCTCACCAGGCAGAAACCTGGGATCATCTCTCTGCGGGGAGGCATGTAGCCCTGGTCACGGGTACTGCCAGTGGCAAGACCCTGGCGTATAACCTCCCGGTCCTCAATCACCTTATAGGGGATGACAACGCTCGAGCTCTCTACCTGTTCCCCACAAAAGCCCTGGCTCACGACCAACTTGAAAAGCTTCAGGATATCATCGGAAGGCTCGGTTCATTTGGCCTCACCATACCTCCGGTTGCCGCGTACGATGGGGATACCCCTTCAAGCCACCGTCCGCACATTCGCCGCAACGCCCATATCATCCTGACAAACCCTGACATGCTGCATACCGGCATCCTGCCGCGCCATACGGATTGGGACGAATTTTTCACAGGTTTGCGCTTTGTTATTATTGATGAAATACATACTTATAGAGGGGTGTTCGGTTCCCATGTCGCCAATGTCCTTCGCCGCCTTCAAAGGATAACCACATTTTACGGTGCACAACCTCAATACCTGCTCACCTCCGCAACCATTGCCAACCCCGCTGAGCTTGCTGACCGGTTGATAGAAAAACCCATCACGCTAGTGACCAATGATGGAGCACCGCGCGGCGAGAGACATTTCTTGTTCTACAACCCACCGATCACCGTACCGGATTTAGGCTTGCGAGCCAGCTCCTTGCAGGAGAGCCTGCGTCTGGCAGATGACCTGCTAACCTACAACCTGCAAAGTGTACTTTTTGGACGCTCGCGACGGACAATTGAACTGCTGGTCTCCTACCTGCGCCAGAGAAGGCCCAAGCAAGCCACAGCCATTCGCGGATACCGCAGCGGATACCTGCCACATGAACGCCGGGAGATCGAACGCGGCCTTCGGGAGGGCAAAGTACGCGCGGTGACTGCTACCACAGCTCTAGAGTTGGGTGTTGACATCGGCAGCCTGACTGCTGCGGTGATGGTCGGTTACCCGGGTAGCATCTCTGCCACATGGCAGCAAGCCGGAAGAGCGGGGCGCACCGATCAACCATCCCTGGCTGTGCTGGTCGCCTCTGCCAGCCCTCTAGACCAATACCTGGCTCACCATCCAGAGTATTTTTTCGGTCGTTCACCTGAACAGGCACTTATCAACCCCTACAACCCCCTCATTGTTCTCGACCATCTCCAATGTGCAGCCTTTGAACTACCCTTTCAAAAAGAGGAGGGGTATGGACAAATGCATCCCACCGAAGTTACCGACCTGCTGACCTGGTTGGTCGAAGCGGGTGTGCTGTACCTGAGTGGAGAACGCTATTTTTGGACCTCCTCCGAATACCCATCTGGCAACGTCTCGTTGCGTACGGTTTCCGCAAAAAGGGTGTTGTTACAGACAAAAGATGACTCAAGCAAGGTTACCATCGGCGAAATAGACAGAGAAAGTGCCCCCTGGTTCGTACACCCAGGCGCCATTTATCTGCATGAAGGGAGAATGTATCTGGTGGAAGATCTTGACCTGGAACAGAACCTAGCATACCTACAACCCATCCAGAGCGATTACTACACCAGGCCCCAACGAAATACGACCGTCGAATTGATCGAACAACTGAATACCAGAAAGGTTAAGGGGGCTACCATTGCCCACGGAGACCTTAAGATTACCAGTCAGGTAACAGGGTTCCGAAAAATTCAATGGTTCACTCACGCCAATTTGGGTGCAGAGGAACTCGACCTGCCACCCACGACTCTGCAAACCAGTGGTTTCTGGATAGGACTATCTGAGGAGGTACTAGCACAACTACGCGAGGAGGGTCTCTGGCAAGGTGACCAGATCTCCTATGGACCGGGTTGGAAACATCAACGGGATCTAGCCAGGGCACGGGATGAATTCAAATGTCGGGCCTGCGGTGAACCTGAAAGAGACAAAGCCCATCACGTTCACCACCTTGTCCCTTTCCGAACCTTCTCCACACCCAAAGAAGCCAATCGTCTGGAGAACCTCGTCACTCTCTGCTCGGCCTGTCATCTCCGTGCAGAGGGAGTGGTTCGCATCCGCAGCAGTCTGGTCGGTTTGGCATATACGTTAGAACATCTGGCTCCGTTGCTCTTGATGTGCGATACCAGCGATTTGGGAGTGCACACGGACATAACCTCCCCTCTTACTGACGGTCAACCCACCGTAGTCATCTACGAACATGTCCCTGCCGGCCTGGGTTTTAGCGAGCGCCTGTTCACTCAACACGAAGAACTGATAAGGGCGGCCCATGAACTGGTCAATACCTGTCCATGCAACGATGGATGTCCTTCGTGTGTGGGTCCAGGAGGTGAACAGGGAACGGGTGGTAAATCTGAAACCTTATCCTTGCTAGAACTGCTACGCTGACCCGATGGGGTTCGCACCTGTGGTATAACCAACGCATGACATCATTATCAGAGCGGCTAAAAGAGTTGGGTGTTCAGGTCGGGGCACGCAACCTGAATTCCCCTCCCCAAACCTCCACAGGGCTAGACAGCATTCTGGAGGGTAGAGAGATCCAAACAGGTAACGGAAAGACGTACTGCATTGAAAAACGTTATCCCCTCACCCATCAGCATGGACACATCCCCCTGGAACCCCCGCCTATCTCTCGTGTGATCGCCCAGTGGGCGAAGTCTCCCGAATTGACGGAACTGCCTCATGATGAAATAGCATTTCTGGATACGGAGACTTCCGGTTTATCCACCGGGACAGGCACGTTTGCCTTCATCGTCGGTGTGGGACGGTTCGAAGCTCAAGGGTTCAAAATCGTACAATTATTCCTCCGCCAACCCGCCGAAGAGGTCGCTTTGCTCTCGGCTCTAGAATCCCATCTGGCATCATGCCAGGCTCTGGTCACATTCAACGGCAAGAGTTTCGACGTCCCTTTACTGCGCAATCGCTACCGGTTGAATAACTGGGACCTCCCTCCTATAAATTACCTTGTTCAACTCGACCTACTGCATCTTTCCCGGCGCCTGTGGCGGGAGAGCCTGCCGGATTGCTGTCTGCTCTCTCTGGAAACCTACCTCCTTGGTGTGCGGCGTACAGCCGAAGACATCCCCGGCTGGCAGATTCCAGATTTGTATTTCGATTACTTACAAACCGGTGATGCCCACCCTCTGAAGAATGTTTTTTATCATAATGCCATGGACATCCTCAGCCTGGTCACCCTACTCCATCAAGCCTCCGGCCTGCTCGATGTGCATGCCGAAGAAGAAGATCTGTTGGTGTATGAGTGGATCGCTCGTGGACGCTTGCATGAAGAGCAGGGTGACCTAGAAGCCGCGGCTCAGGCATACAACGCAGCCCTTACCAACAATCCTTTATTAGATGAAACCCACTGGCGAACATTACAACGACTCTCCTACGTTCACAAACGGCGAGGCGATTTGTCTTCTGCTATGGCCCTATGGCGTAAGGCTGCCAGCCAGGGAAATATCTATGCATACGAAGAATTCGCCAAGGTTTACGAGCACCAGGAAAAAGACTATGTCACAGCTATGGACTGGACACAGGCAGCTATCCACTTGATGCAAGCAGACGATTTTTCCCCCATCCAACGGGCTCGATGGCTGCCTGAACTGGAATACCGGTTGAAACGTTTAGAACGAAAGATACAATCCCAAAAGGGGTGTAATGACATTGAAAGCCTGCAACCCAGTTAATAATGGCAGTAGTTACGCAGTTCGCCGATCGAGTGGTCCTGAGCGGAGTGCTGACAGGCACGCAGTCGAAGGACGTATCGAGATCTGGAACTATGTAAATCTTGTACTGGGAAAAAATCTACTTGGAGATATGACTGATGTGGAACAGGTTATCAGGTATTTTTATAATCCTCATCCTACTGGTTACCGCATGCACCCCAGTGCTACCATCAAATTTATCCACCGCGACCTGCGATCTGCCACCCGTGGTCATCCCTACCCTTCCGGCAGAAATTCCTGGCTACAACGAATTGGACAGGACAACCGGGCTACATATTACCGACAGGGTGCAAGAAATAGATTTGGAGAGCTATCGTCTCGAAGTATCTGGAGGTGTTGACCACCCTCTAAGTCTTAGCTACGACGATTTGCGTTGCATGCCAAAGATTGAAGCCCGTCTTGATTTGATATGTCCTAGAAACTTCCTGGACATAGCCACATGGGCAGGGGCATCGTTGAAGCATATATTGGATTTAGCAGGGGTACAGGAAGGGGCGATCAGGATCAGGCTGGTCAGCGCAGATGGTTACTCCGCATTGGTCCCGATGGACAAGGCCCTTTCAGAGGAAAATTTTTTAGCTTATGAATGGGAAGGAGAGCCACTGCCTATTTTGCATGGATTTCCAGTGCGTGCCGTATTTCCAGGAATGGACGGCATGTTTTGGGTAAAATGGTTGATAAAAATTGAAGTGCATTGATCTCAGGGATGACTTTATCGAAACCCCCTAAAAGAAAAAGCCCTCATGCATTTTGCGCATCCTTATGCTTCTTGGGAGCGTGGCACAAACGAAAACACCAATTGACTTATTCGCCAGTATTTCCCGAAAGGATCAGATTTCTTTTGTTAAAGAGCGGTTGAATGCTCGCCTTAGAAAATTCCTTGACTTCCTAGCACCTGCAATGGTATTTTCTCAAGCATTACCCGGTTGCACTTGAGACTTGAATCCAAGCTTCGTAATCATCCATGCAATAGGGTTCAATATCTGCCTTGTCGAGCAGCCCTTTGGGGAAGCGAAACATCAAACGTAAGCTACCCCAACTGGCAAAATAAAAGTAGGCATCGAAGTATTTCAACAGCACCTGCTTGGGATCGTGGCGGAAGCTGCTCCAATGATAGATGACTATAGCCCTGCTGGAGCTGACCTCGATATGGCTGGAAAGATCATTGACGGCTGCCTGTTCTTCGTAGGTCAGCACCCGGTCAACGGCCTGCCATTCGTGGTACTGGTATTCGCTCATGGATATTCCTACCTCATCACATCATTTATCGCCTCCAGGAGGCTTCTGCCAAAGGGTGTGATCCGGAAAGCGGATAGCTCACGGTGCCTCGCACCCAGTATCTTGTGCGGCCCGTAGTCAGTCAGTAGAACACCAAAATCAACCAGCGGATTGATTACTGTAAATTCAACCAGACCGCGCAAGATGAGGCAGGCGTTGTCCTGATCCTGAATTGGCCAGACCAGTTGGGCATCTTCAATTATCCGGTCGACAAATGGTTCAAAAGATACCGGGTCCCCTACGGTTAATTCCAGCAAGTGCCTGAGCGCAAGCCTTGAAAATCCGGTCGGCATGTAGCCATCTTTAA
The DNA here is from genome assembly GCA_040758495.1 of Chloroflexota bacterium. Lineage (GTDB taxonomy): Bacteria > Chloroflexota > Anaerolineae > Anaerolineales > JBFLVL01 > JBFLVL01. The sequence goes on along the minus strand of JBFLVL010000006.1, from coordinate 6,445 downwards.
AACTATATGGAAAAGCTATCGCCCAATTGGTTTGCGTCCACCAGTTGGCGAACAAGAGCCATACCTGCAGCGGAGAAGGCGCGGCCAGGAAGCGTTCGCCGAGTGGTGTCAGCTTCCAGCGTCGGCCCAGGCCCCCTGCGATTAAGCCCCCAACTGACGCAAGCACGTGCCGGAAGTACAGCGGCCAGACATCGGTTTCACTGCGTACGCGGTAAACGTGCTCTCCAACGACTTCTTCCAGCTTGGGCGGGTTGACAAACCGGGCACACATCTCGTGCACTGCCTTCAGTGGCAGGTTGCCTGTGGATTGGGTGCCGGTGACCTTATTATCGCGCAGGTAGGTGAGCAAAGTAATCATATCCAGGCGCAGCGAGAGTTCTTCTGCCATGGCTTGCTGGTCATCTGGAAGCGTCTGTGGCCAGGGAGAGAGCAGGTTGATTTTTGTCTCAACAAGACCATCCTCTTCAGCAGACCAGGCATTCAAGGCCTCCGTGCTCCTTCCACGACCCATGCTCCGCAGCTGGGTATTGACTTCTTCCGGGTCAAAGGTTTCAGGATCGAAGTCCCCTCCAATCCAGTTCAGATACTCCTCGTGCATATCGTGGTTTGGATCACTAATCGCTTCCAGGAAGTTTTCATAGCCCCATACGCCACCCACATCCTCCGGCGGACAGGCGCGCTTGCCTCTCAGGCAAAGCGGGTAGCGGACGTCCTCTTGAGGTGGCAAGATCTTCTCCACCACCAAAGTATGGTCCCAGCTATCACCGAAATCATATTCGTAACTGAAGCGCTGGCCTTCACGATGGATCACCTGGCTCAATTTGTGGTTGGCTTCGTTAATGGTGCCCAGATCGCCGTACTTGTCATCTGCAGGATCACCGTAGATCAATCCTTCGATCGTGTACATGTGCAAGTGGTAATCCTCCCAACCCATTACGATTTGCAGGATATCGTGCAATTTGAGCAAGGTGGTATTGCCCGGCACTAAAATACGCCGCCAGATGGGCGGACGGCTGTCATCCAAGGTGACTTTGATCTGGTAGATCTGAGTAGGTTTCTTAGCCAATTTATCCGTCCTTCAATGATCATTTGTAGGGTGAAATACCTAGCGACTCTAACCAGTCGAGTATCCTCTGGTGTAATCGCTCCTGTTTGAACTGGAACCAGCGCTGGCGCTCAGCGGGATAATCCAGCAACACATCTTTGAAATACCGAAACGCACCGCGTCCGCTGATGGCGCGCTCCAAGCGCTCCTGCAAGCGCAGATTGCGTACTGTGGCGATGAAGGCTTCCATGTCGCGGTATCCTTCATGAGAACCTTCTGATGGGACGTAGATGAAACGGCTTCCAAAGCCTACCTCGACCCGATCTGCGTCTTGTAATATCTCGCGCTGCCAATCGGGAACCTGCTTTTCCTGGAACGCCGCTTCCCAATCCACGGTTTGGGTTTGTTCATCGTAATAGGACTCGTAGAGCATCTCCAACGTACGGCGCTCATCATCAGTAATCGTGATGATCTCGCCAGTTTCGGTATCCAGGTAGTATGAGATCATCTCACTAGCGCTATCGAAAGCAAGTTCGAGTTCGGACAGGTCAATTTTGAGTTGACGCATGATAAGCTCTATTTCTCTTCAATAGGGAGAGAGGCCATCTTTACCTGCCTGGTAGCCTCGATCAACTGGCCATCAAAGGAAGCCATTGAAATCGGCATGCCCAGGGTTTCTTGCCAGATCAACGCGCAGGCCAGATGTGTGGCGTCATAGCCTCTCAGGTTATGTTCATAGGCCAAAGCGCCGCCGCGGATCACCGTATTCTCGGTTATCGGCAGACGCTGAAAGCTCTCCCATTCCGATCGAAACTGGCGCAGCGCGGCGAGAGCCTCTTCAGGTGAGATCAAATTCATTCTCCTGGCGCGGACAATCGCCACAGCGACTTCAACCCTGGTGATTAAACTGGTTACGACCATCTCGGCTGCATGGATCCGGGCATTCACCTGCTCTGAGTCTTTTTCCTGGATATATCGTTTCACCAGCGCGCTAGCATCAAGGTACAGGATCAATCGCGCATCTCCACCAGAAGGTCTGACATCTGTTTTTCTCCGCGATTAACGGCTGACGGCCTTATTGGTTTCAATTTTTCGCCGTTCCAGGCTACCATCCCAGCATCCTGTAAAGCCTTGAGCCGTTCATCGAGCGGTTGTTCAACTGGTGACAACCGCCCGACCGGATGCCCATGATCGGTGATGATGACAGTTTTTCCTTACTTGACCTGGCGCAAATATTCACTTAATCGTGATTTTAGATCTCGAACTCCAACCCGTATTTCGCTCATCGAATCGTCTCCAATCGTGACTATATTATAACAATAATGGTCACACCAGACAATGCAAGTTGGATGTTGGTATAGTAAAAGAAAAAACCGCAGCCTATGGCTAACGGTTTCTTTAGGTAGCGGGGCCAGGACTCGAACCTGGGACCTTCAGGTTATGAGTTCCAGTTCTGTGGGGACCAGGTTAGCGCATTAAACCCGATCGTTTAGCTTACCCGACGGTTTACAGTTCTATGAGGTTTAAAATTCTTTGGTTACAACAAATATAGGCAATTTCACCACTTATTCTCCCAACCAAGCCGTCCCAAACGCTTTTCAGCAGAAGGTATAATCAAGGATATTCCCCACCTCTGAACTATCCGAGGTTAAAGTGAAAAACAAAGCAGAATTAGACCAGCTAATCGTAAAAGCAGAACAAGAATTTGCCAGGCTAAATATAGAACGAGCGAAGGTAATAAACAGACTCAAAAAATTGCGATTTGAGAAAGCCTAGATTGATCGCCCTCCTTCTCAATTACCATTATTTTCCAATACAGTTTCACTGACAACTGACTCATCTGAAGATGCCAAGATTGCTCTCTTCCGTACACTCTTCAGGGGAAGAAATGATGTTTACCCAAGAAGATTTGAAAGTGCTAAAACGGGTAAGAGTGGCTACCAACCAGCGTGTCAAAACGAATGGGTCAGAGGGATATCCAAAAAACCAAAAGTAAAGTGCAGAGATTACGATAATGTCAGCTATTTGCCTATCACTGACGAAGTAATACGAAATCACCTTATGGGGATAGACCCATTGGCTACCACCGCGAAAGATTTCACCATTGGTGTTTATCCAATGCTTGTGGATGAAACTTGCTGGTTTCTCGCTGCTGATTTCGATAAGGACACTTGGATGGATGATGTGTCTGCTCTTCTCGAAACCTGCCACACTCACAATGTGCCAGCAGTTCTGGAGCGTTCCCGATCCGGTAATGGTGGACATGTATGGATATTTTTTTCTGAACCCATACCTGCTAATTTAGCTCGTAAGCTGGGATCATACCTCCTTACCCGCACCATGGAGCACCGCCCCGAGATTGGTCTTGACTCCTATGATCGTTTTTTCCCAAACCAGGATACAATGCCCAAAGGCGGATTTGGTAATCTTATCGCTCTTCCCTTACAGAAGAAACCAAGAGATAGTGACAATAGCGTTTTCATAGATGAAAATTTCGAACCATACCCTGATCAATGGGCATTCCTTTCATCGGTTCGTCAGCTGACCCGGCAAGAAGTCGAAGCAATAGTTGATGAAGCCTCGATGTTTGGGGACTTTTTAGGGATACGACTGGCTATCACGGATGAAGAAGATGATAAACCCTGGACTGCTCCACCTTCAAGGCGAAGAAAAGAAAACCCAATAACAACACCATTGCCAGATTCAATATCACTCGTGCTGGGAAATCAGATCTATATCGCAAAAGAAGAAATAACACCACCACTGAAAAACCAACTTATTCGCCTGGCAGCATTTCAAAATCCAGAATTCTACAAAGCTCAGGCCACGCGTCTTTCAACGTTCGATAAACCGAGAGTAATTGGTTGTTGTGAAGATTTTCCAAACCACATTGGATTGCCAAGAGGATGTTTGGAGGATGTAATTGAGTTGCTAAATTACCACAAGATAAAACCAGAAATCTTAGATGAACGATTTGCTGGAAACCCGATTGATGTTCAATTCAAGGGGATACTCAGACCAGAGCAAAAAGATGCGGTTGACGCTATGCTGTCTCAGGACACAGGTGTGCTTTCAGCAACAACGGGCTTTGGAAAGACAGCCATTGCTGCCTATATGATTGCTAAACGCAAAACGAACACCCTGGTTTTGGTCCACCGTAGGCAGCTTTTACATCAATGGGTCGCTCACCTTACCAACTTTCTAGGTCTATCTGAATCTGAAATCGGTCAAATTGGAAGCGGAAAACGAAAACCAACCGGGGAAATTGATATTGCCACGATTCAGAGCCTCTTTCGAAAAAACGTCGTCGACGATGTCGTTGGGGAATATGGATATCTGATCGTAGATGAGTGCCATCATGTTTCAGCATGGAGCTTCGAAAACGTTATCAGGCAAAGCAAGGCAAAATACGTCACTGGTTTGTCAGCCACTGTAACTCGAAAAGATGGTCATCATCCCATCATTTTTATGCAGTGTGGATCCGTTCGACATCGGGTTGACGATCGCAAACAAGCGCAAGCCCGACCTTTCAATCACAAAGCAATTGTTCGTAAAACTGGGTTTACATCCCCACAAACCCTCCAGGATGAAGAAAGACCATCTATTCATAAGATTTATTCTGCGTTAGCGAATGATGAGAAGCGAAACGAAATGATCATCACAGATGTGTTGAATGCCATAAACGAAAAACGATCCCCTGTTGTCTTGACTGAGCGGCGACAGCACCTGACATATCTAGCTGATCGACAATCTTCCAAAGTTCAAAATGTATTCGTCTTCCGAGGCGGGATGGGAACTAAAAAGATACAGTTACTCAAAGAAAAGTTAGCGAGTATCCCCAATGATGAGGAGAGACTCATTTTGGCTACAGGGCGGTATTTAGGAGAAGGCTTTGATGATGCTCGCCTGGATACGCTCTTTCTTACTCTTCCAATATCATGGCGTGGTACTCTGACCCAATACGCAGGACGATTACATCGTCTACACTACATGAAAAAGGAAGTTCGTATTTATGACTACGTGGATTATGAAGTTCCATTCTTAGCCAGGATGTTCGAAAAGCGTCGACGGGGGTACAAATCCATTGGTTATGAAATTGAACGTAATCCAGATACATCGAAAACAAATAAGGCAGATTACAACCGATGTGTCATTACCCTTGTAACCGTTAATCATCATTATCTCGACAAGAAAATAATTCTGTGCGACAATATGTGTAATACATAAGGTTTAGACGAAGGAAATACACATATGAGTCAAAAACCAGATTACGATGGTCTTTACAAAATTGCTGAAAGCCAGGCAGGATATTTCACTGCTATTCAAGCGCGTGAGGTTGGCTTTAGCTGGGAAAGACTTTCAAGTAATGCTAAAAAGGGACTTTTTCTGCGCGCGGCACGAGGTGTATACCGCCTGGTTCGTTTTCCGGGCTCGGCTCATGAAGACCTCTTTGTTGCCTGGCTACGGACAGGTCGAAACGCGGTGATCTCCCATGAGAGTGCGCTTTCTGTGTATGATCTAACCGATGTACTGCCAAGTGAAATTCATGTTATTGTACCTGAAACGGCATCCCGGCGGCGGAACGGAATTCGACAACATACGAGCCAACTTACTCCAGATGAAATTACACATCGCGAAGGCCTTCCGGTGACGACAGTTGCACGCACTATTGCTGATGTGTCAATAAGTGGTTTAGCAGAGGAGCAAGTTCAACAGGCAATTCAAGAGTCTTTACAGCGAGGATTGACATCCCAAGATGAACTTCTAAGCCATGCAAATCGCCGAGGCGGGAGAGCAAAACGAATCATTCAAAACACTCTATCGGAGGTAACAACACAATGAGATATGAGAGCGGCGCGGCTTTCCGGAGAGCATTAGAAGATCGCTTGCGGACCATAAGCCTGGAGACAGGGGTTCCTTTGGTGCGCCTAAGGAAGATGGTTGCATTTGATCGCTTTCTCTCCCGATTGTTCTCGCATGGACTGGATCAATGGATTGTTAAAGGTGGTCTTGCTCTGCAATTGCGACTTGGTGCCAGTGCTCGTACTACTAAGGACATTGATCTGCTTGTAATGGGTGAAGTACAAGAGATATATCCGCATTTGAGAGAGGCTGGAGCCATGGATCTTGGGGATTGGTTTGCTTTCGAAGTGATGGATACAGTCCATTCTGATATCGATGATATTGGTAGCCTGCGGTATCGTTTACATTCTTTGCTAGATGGTCGTACGTTTGAAAGGTTCCACATTGATGTTAGTATTGGTGATCCATTGCTAGCTCCTGTTGAATGCCTGGAAACACCAGCATTATTAGTGTTTGCAGGGATAGAGCCAACGAGTGTTCCTTGTTATCCCATTACGCAGCAAATCGCCGAAAAATATCACGCATTCACTCGCCCAC
>JBFLVL010000005.1:0-161404 GCA_040758495.1 Chloroflexota bacterium | reverse complement strand
GCAGCCCTGGGATGATATGCGCTCATTATTTTTTTCCCTCTTCAAATGTTCGGTCCTGAGATCGTTTGGATTGCCAGATAACACATTGCTGAAGACTGGGCTTTACCAACACTTTTCACACAGTCTGACGACCTGTTAGACCAGTACGATGATTACGTCGAGCAGTACGGCTTTCCCAACAGATTGGACCTGGCTAAATTGGCAGCCCTTGCCTTGTTGGATTTATCCCAATTGGATGCTACAGTCAGTGGACGGGATTCAGTGGTGGCTCTGGTCACCTTTTTGGATAATGCCTGGTTAGTCCAACCTTTGACGCAGGACTATGTATTGTTGGAAGAACAGATCGAAATCTTGGAGCCCCTTAACCAAACCAATATCGGGCATGCCTTGATATTGGCCTTGGACGAATTGGAGGCACACGCCGATCTGGAGAAACCACTACTCGTCATACTGCTCAGTGATGGGGAAACCAATCGAGGGCTTACTAAGCAGGAGATTTTGGATATTATCCCTCAGCGCGCCAAAGAGTTGATGACAACTATCTGCACAGTGGGTTTTGGCAACTCCGAGGAGGAGATTGATAAAGAATTATTGGAAGAACTGGCAAAAGAGACCGAGGGAGAATACCTGTTCGCCACTAGAGGTGAGGAATTAGGCGGGTTTTTCATAGCCTGTCGTCAGAAAGTAGTTTCTGACCTCATTGAACAGATTACCGGCGTTGCTCGCTTGGGTGAACGCGGAGAGGTAAAGCACGTGACTGTACCAGAAAACACCTGTGAGCTCACCCTGGCGGTAAATTACCTGAAAGGGGATGTGATCGTTGAAATGGCCGACCCGCAAGGCGTGATGGTTGATTCGACCTATACAGGTTTTAATTTGCAGCGGGGTGAGAATGTCCAACTGATCACCTTGATGAACCCCTTAACCGGGGATTGGTTGGTGTCGGTTAAGAACAATGATCCTACCCAGGAAAATGTGTACTTTAGCATCGTGGTTAGCAGCGAGAAGTGCAAGACACCTCTTCCGACAGCTACAACTGCACCTACTGCCACACCCACACCTCCTCCTAGCCTTCTATTGACGATATTGGAAAAGGTTTCCCCACTCACCATTGCCCTGATTTGCATGGTTGGGTTGGTGGGGGGAGCGATCGTGTTCTTTGTGCTCATCCAAAAGCGCGGCAAGGAACCTGGAAGCACTTCATAAAGTAAAGGCGGGCAAGCTGCCAGGGAGGTTGTAACCCCGGGAAAAACCCAAGGCTCCTGGCAAGATACAGCCAGGAGCCTTGTTGTATTCCTGAAAGTAATCACACACTCTCCGCAGTAACTCCATCCCGCAAAGAGCAGCGGGGCTCAAACCGACAGTAACTTTATTGTGTCATTGCGAACCCCAAAGGGGTGAAGCAATCTCATCCCCATTTAGAGGGAGATCGCTTCGCAAAAAGACACTCGCGATGACATGGGGTTACGTTTTTTAGTAGAGGGGATGTCTTATCTTTCCACCTCCACCCACATCTGTTGCCCATCTGTGGATAGGTGAATCCAGCCGTTGCGGTCGGTGCGCAGCAGGGTGTAACCCGCTAGGGCTTCGATGGTTTCCGGGGAAGGCAATCCGTCAGGGTCATCGGCAGCCACGCTGAGGAGTGCGAGCCGGGGTCGCAGGTTGGTGATCCACTCCGGCGGGTTGAGAGGAGCGTATCCGTTATCGGCTAACAGCAGAGCTGTGACAGGACCGATATCTTCGCCATATTTTAGGGACTCTAAGGTTTCGAAGTCAGCACCCAGGGGAATCACAGCGCGAAATTGGTCCCATTCCAGCAACAGGATAGCCCCGCGCGTGCTGACTGTAAGGACGTGCAGGTATGCCCCTTCCCCTAAATCTAATATCTGTCCCCCTTCAGCGAGGGTGAGAGGGACATTTAGCGTGGTCAGCGTTTCCCGCAGGTAATCCACGGCCCGAGAAGGACTGGGGTGACCCGCCCACAACACGTTGGCGGGTGGAAAGCGCTCTAATACCCGGGGCAAGGCAGTTACTTGTTCCTCCCTGGCGGAGGCAACCACCAACCAGTCCAGTTCACGGTGGATGGGTTTTCCCTTAGCCAGGTTGAAGGGTGGTAAACGGCGTCCCAAGCCATCGGAAAGTAAGGTGGTGGAAGGGCCACCGTTGATCAGTACATAACCACCGGCAGGGGTCTGTATGACCAAGGCGTCACCGGTGCCCACGTCCAAGAGGGTGAGGTGCAGCAAGCCGTCAGGGGCGGCGAGAGCGGAACGCCACACGATCATGGTAACAACCCCCAGGATGGCGATCAACGGGATGGGTTTCAGGGTGAAGGTGAATTTCCGGAAATGGTGGCCGGCGAAAGTCCCCGTAAAAAGCAGCCCATAGAACAGGACAACCCACAGGATGCCGACCTTGCCGAGGACCAGCACCCCTCCTGGAAATTTACTCAAAAATTCCACTATACGGATGGTGAACAGGATAAAAACCCAGGCAAGAGGCGCGACCAGTTTACCCAGGGGAAGCCAGATCAAGCCCAGGATAGCTGCGAGGCCACCGAGGGTCATGATGGGTGGTTGGGCGGGGAGGATGAGTGGATTGGCGAGGAAGGCGATGAGCGAGAGGCGACCGAAGTGGTATGCCATGATGGGCAGGGTGGTGATTTGCGCGGCCAGGGTGAAGAGGAAGTATTCGCCGATTGGCCCAGCGAGACGTTGAGCTGCGGCTGCTGGTATGCGGCAGGAAACCAGGCGGATGAAGGCTTGAGAAAGAGGCTCGGCGTAAAGGACGAGGCCGAGGGTGGCAGCGAATGAAAGCTGGAAGCCCACATCCCAAAGGATGTGGGGGTTGGCGAGGGACATCAGGGTGGCAGTGATTGCCAGGGCGTTAAGGCCATGTTGACGACGTCCCACCTGCCGGGCAAAGAGGGCCAGACCACCCATCACCGCGGCGCGCACGACCGCGGCATCGGCTCCCACCAGTACGGTATAGAAGGCGATGCCCAGCACTGCAGCAATTGCACCTCTGCGAGGGTTGAGCAGGCGACCGAACAGAGTGGCGAACAGCCCAGCAACAATGGTGATGTTGAAGCCGCTGATGGCAATGATATGGGAGGTGCCGGTGTCTTTAAAGGCTTGCTTGACCGGTTCCGGGATGCCGGTCTCAACGCCCAGCAGGATTCCAGCCAGGAGGGAGGCTTCGGGGTCGGGCCACAGTTGATAGGCTGTTGCCAGGGCGTGTTCTTTTAGAGTGAAGGTAATTCGTGAGATGGGGTTGCCATACCCGCTTTCCAGCAGGCTGGCGCTGGCGTGAGATAGATAGCTGTAAATGCCTTGCCGGGCAAGGTAGTCGCGATAGGAAAACTCTTCGACTTCAGGAGGGGTTTGGAGCTGGCCCTTGAGCAGAATGCGATCCCCGTAGTGGAAATCGCTTTCGGGGGGCACGCGAGCCAGCACTAATCCCTGAACGTCGGTGATCGGATACTCGTTAGCAGGATGGAGGCTTTCGGTTTTAACTCGCAGGTTGGTGTAGCTGTCGCGCTCGTCGGGGAAGGCGATCACTATGCCAGTGATAACCATGGTTTGTTCGATGTCGTTGAAGTAGGCAATGAAAGTGGGGTCGTCAAGATCGGGGAGGGAAGCCTGGAAACGGGCAGCGCCGAGGGTCAGGGCGAGCAGCAGGATGGAGAGGGGCGGGGTTAAGGTGAACCGCTGTGCGCTGGGGTATCGTGACGTCAGACGGTTTACGAATGGACGCAGTGAGGCAACGACAACTGCCGCCCCAGCCAAGATCAGCCAGGTGATGGTGGGCAGGGTGAGGTTGGCAGCGATGATGATGCCCGTAAGAAAGGTTAGTGAGAGCCAGAACAGAGGCATAGGGGAAGTGGGTTAGTTGGGCAGGTTAGTAGTTTGTTCGTCTGGTAGTCCGGTAGACGGTTGAACGGATTAACATCAGATGTGTTGAGGGTTACCCTGCATGGGAAACGCGCCCCCGTATAGGTTGATGATCTGTTCCAGTGCGGTTCTCCCATCCCGCCATACGGTCACACCAAACCCGGCGCGCTCCAGCATGGGCGCCAGATAGTCGGTGATGGATTTTTCGTCGTCAGCTAGAAGTATCTGAACCATGTTTTATTCCCCAAGTAGTAATACTGCTCTCAGCTTAGGATCCGACTGTACCATCGCCTATTTATGTCTCTGGAGAAATTCATTTTTTGAAATCCATATCTCCGTGCGCCGCAGGGTTAACAGAGGGTGTCTTTTCAAGGTGGGCTGGTTGAAGGTGCCCATCAGCCACCAGGTATAAAGGTTTTCCCAAAACTCGCTAAATCGTCCCAGAGGATTTCGATAGGGGAATATTGAGAATCCCATTCGCTGCACAAAACGCTCACTGCCAAGACCTTCACCTGGAGAGAGCAGGACAGTTACACCCTTAATTGCCTTTACGTCATTCAGTTGTGGATTGTCCTGTATCTCCCGGGCTAATAAATGGAGGGAATATACCATCAGTTGGCGCATGCGTACTGCCCAGGCAATGTCGGGGCCTGCGGCTGGCAGAGGCAGGGTGTGTTCGTTCCACATGTGCAGCTCCACCACAGGCGCTCCCTTAGGGATGGTGATGTCGGGGAGGTTGTAAGTGTCCGAAGCAGTGATTTTTCGTATCCGCAACAAACAGTCGGGATCATCACAGAACTCAAAGACGCCATTAATTTGCCTAAGGAGATGATCAAACAGGATGACAAGTTTCATTGCTTGCTGATCAGTATGATTCCTCCTACCACAAGCAGGCTGCCCATCCACTGTGTTATGGTGATGGGTTCGTGGAAAAACATCCTTGCGGCCACCAATTGGACACCGATAATGGCCAGACCCATACTGATGGGGTAGACCACATGCAGGGGGAGGTGGTGAAGCAAGCCTGTGAGTGTGAGGACGGCCAGGAAACCAGCCAGATTGCCGATGATCTGCCAGCTTATAAAGCCGCGCCAGTTTGAGCTGGTTGCGGAGAGCTTGAAACCAGAATTGGCGATTATATTGAAGAATAGATTTGCTCCGATCAAGCCCACAAGAACCAGGCTATTTGATTGGGTCAGGCTAGTAATCAGGGATTTAGGTCGCAACATGACATTTTCTCCTCAGGAATCTTGTCTTCTTCGGATTATTTCGTTTCCTGGTATTCGCAGGTGTAACGAAAGTCACAATGAGGAGCCCCACCTATGATGGTTTGCGTGCGGATTAATCGCATGCTAGGGTTAAAGCCCTCGATCAGGGCGTAGTCACGATTACAGGAGAGGATAACGCCTAACTCGGATAGGCCCAGGTGGTGGTAAAACTCGGCGTAACCACAGCGGGTTACGTTGAAAGAAAACACCTCATCTGATTGTTCTAACACCTCAATTTCGAGAGCGTTCCCTTCGCTCCAATCTTCAACCAGTTTTTTCAGGTCATGCAAGGAGTGGCTGCCCAGGGTTTGGGCGAGTTGTTCCCCCTGTTGTCGAGCAATTTCGGAGACGGTCTTTTGGAGGATATGGATGACATCTTCACGGCCAAACGCAGCCCCCAACGCATCTATGAATGGGGCCAGTATGCGAGCTTCGATCTCACGCCGGTCTAACAGGTTGACCTGGCTTTTTTTGTGGGATGATGGGAATTGTGGAGGTATGTCTTTCTTTGACATTGCCTCTTCCTTGAAAGGTTTCATGGATTATAGAGGGACGATCATCAGCGAATTTTCGCTTGCTTGCCAGGATTAGGCAGGATGCGCATTCTGGGCAACGTACTCCCACCGAGGGTCGCCTCCTTGGCTTCTACCGCCATGGATGAATTTAAAGCCAGCCTCGCAGCCGGTAGATGAGCATGCCAAGATATTCTTTGAGTGTCTGAGTAGTTAGTTCCAGGTTGCTAACACTGGGCAGCAGGTTCAGGAGGTTTTTAGGCAGGTTGAATTCCGTCAGGCTTTGCCAGCTTTGTTCTGTGACGGTGAAATCGGTAGGAGCAGGGATGACCTCCAGCCCTTGTTTTTCGAACAAGCCCACAGAACGAGGCATGTGCATGGCCGAGGTGACCAAGATAATTTTATGGATACCTTCTTTTTCCAAAACATCCTGGCAGTAGACCGCGTTTTCATACGTATTTCGGGAATCTGGCTCCAGCCAGAGTGCTTCTTCGGGCACATTGAGCATTTGTAGCAGAGCAGCCATTTCCTCGGCGGGAGTAGTTTCCAGTTGATTCCACTCCAGCCGCCCACCAGTAAGCAAGAGGTGAGGCGCTTTGCCCTGGTGGTAGAGCCAGGCAGCGTATAGCACACGGTCGCCGGCTCCGTTTACCTCGACGGTTGAGCGCGGTGCCAGGGAGGCTTCTGTACCGCCACCCAAAACGACGATTGCCTCTGCAGCGGGAATTTCAGTTGGCGGCAGGTAGCGCCATTCCAGGGAGCGTACCAGGCTGAAAGCCACCCAGCGGTTGCCACCTAACCAGAGAATGGTCAAGGCAAAGATCAAAAGAGTTCGCTGCCAGCGGTGTCGTTTGTGCAGAACGAGCGCCAGGATGATCAGAATGCTGGTCAACCCTATCGGGTAGACAAGAAGGGGGAGGAATTTGGAGAGGAAAAGGAACATGGAGGGATTTTACCCCGATTCCCTTCTTGGAGTGAAAAACAAATGAGCGACCGGACTTGACGATGGAGGTTTAGTGAGAGCAATATTCAATCGTCCTCATACACCTGTCCCTGAGCGAATCCTATGCCTCTGATAAAACCGCGCGCTCGCTCAGTGAGAGGATAACCCTTGGTCAAGGTTGCCCAAAAGTCTTCACTGTGATTGTGATGCAAACGGTGAACCAGTTCGTGGGCGATGATATAGTCAACTACGTATTGTGGCCAGCTTTTGATCTTGTCACTGATGCGTATATGGCCATCGGTGGTGCTGCCCTGGCTACAACTCCCCAGTCTGTGTTCCATGTTGTTCACCCAGCGGATGGCGCGCCATGTGATCTTGCCACCAAAATACTTGTTGTTGATGTGTTCGGCACGCAATTGTAAGTCAGCATCGGTACGACGCTCGGCCAGTTTATCCCGCTTTTTCAATTGAGCAGCGATCTGATCTAGTAATCCGCCGATGTACCGTTTGGGCATGCGGTAAGGGATGCGTAGCAGTATACTGTCATCGGGAAGGATCTCCCATCGCGAGGATTTTTTCAGACGCTTGTCCCGTCGGATGGTGACATTCACTTCTTTTCCGTGGGTGTCTTGGATGGTGAAAGATAGATCGGTCATGGGGGGTTCATTGAGAAAACTGGAGGGTGTGTATATTTACATCAATACATGCTGTCTTCAGGTAATGCTAAAACCTGGGAATTCAAGTATGTGCCCTTCAGCTTCAGCTAAATAATCTGGCCTCCAGGCCACGCCGAACAAGTCTATCAGTACGTCTTTCTTGTAGGGCGTGAGGGGGATTTCGACCATATCGTCAACGATATCCGCCCATTTTGGGTTTACCTCTTGCATCGCGGTGGATTTTTCGTCTTCTAGATTGGGAAGGGGAGACGCCTGTCCTCAACACCCACCGATAATGTTGGGTCCTGGCACGCTGAGCCGCCGGTTCGGTTGCAAGTATATGGTAATGCTATCAATGGGAAGGTATCGTGTCAAGATAAGTGTTAATCCTTATGCATTGACTTTATCCTGAAATTGACTAGACTCAAAGCAAGGTCTTTCTGATTGGGAGAAGTGCGTATGGAGATTGATTTTAAATCCTGGGGAAGAATTATCTGCGGAGCTGCTGGAGCAGCCCTGGCCGGCCCTGGTGGGGCGCTGATTGGAAATGTAGCCGGTGGCTTGCTGGCAACCGTTGTGCCCGAGGCTGCCGGTGTTCTCAGTATAGTTCTGGAAAGGATTACCAGCCAGGCCATTGTTGGCTCCAGCCAAGCGCTGGTGGAGCGCCTCAGTACAGCAGAAAAGCAGCGTATCAACCATGACTTACAGACTGCCTTCCGAGACTCGTTTCGGGAAGCCCTAATTGACATTGGGGGTGAGCACTGTTTCCCCAAAGAGTGGCGGGAGAAGCAGCGGGATGTGCCGGCCAGGGTGATTTATCCCTTGAGCAGCCGGGCAAAAAGGCTCTGGCTCGAAAAAAACCCGCTAGCAGGGCAAATCTGCACCTGCTTGCAGGAGATGAACCGGGCGCTGTCTCAGGAGAAAATCCTGCCTCTTGACCCACCAGCCGATCAGCCGGCTTCCAGTGTGTATAACTATCTGGAAGCCGAATCGCCAGCGCAACTTTCCAGCATCTTCTTTGATCAGGTGATTGCCCCCTTCCTGAGGGGATATGGTTCGTTATTGGCCGAAGTTCCTGACCTGACAACCCATTTGCGCAACCACACCCTTGACCGGACGCTGGTGCATTTGGGGGAAGCGCTTAAAGCGCGCACCCTTGCCTGGCGAGCATTCAACCGCTTGATGATGGAGGGGTTGCGCGACCAAATGAAGCAGGTCGAAGCTGGGCAGGAAGAGATCCTTGACTGTTTGGATAGCTTGTTGAAACACAGTGAAGTCGCCCCGCTTAACGAGTGGTCTGAGGGGATGGCCGATCTCTTGGGTGCCACAGGCAGGATCGAAAAACAGATGGACGAAGGTTTCGATGTTGTCCTGCAGCGGGTAGTTGATCAGCACCGGGAAGTACTGGCACGTTTCGATGGCTTACTGGCGGTCAGTGTACGCATCGAAGAAAAGGTGGACCGTGTGCTGCGCATTTTGGAAGATGGCCGATATGTCATCGAAGGCACGCCTGCAATCCCGCTGGATGAGCCTCCTGCTTCAGGTGAGGCTCCTTTCAAGGGGCTGCAGTTTTTTGATGAGGACGATGCAGGCCTGTTTTTTGGCCGCGAGATCCTGACGGCGCGTTTGATCCGACGGTTGCGGGAAAATCTGGAGGTAACTTTCCCCTCGGGGTTGGAATCCCCAACAAATGGTAGTGGAGAATACAACGATGTTGATAAGCAGACATATCGTTTTCTGGCAATCATAGGAGCCTCTGGCAGCGGAAAGTCATCCCTGGTTCGTGCTGGGTTGGTACCAGCCCTGAGAAAAGGCGAACCACTCTACGATGGCACGCTGCCCCCCGAGGGGAGTTCCAACTGGTCGGTGCACGTCTTCACGCCCACTGCCCACCCCTTGGAAGCGCTGGCAGCCAGCCTGACGCGTACAGCTCATACTGTGGCTGAGACGGAGATCCTGATCGAGGAGATGAGCCGCAATCCCCGTGCTCTACACCTCTTCAGCCTCAAGCTGGTGAGTGGGGGGAAGGGAAATAAGCGGGTGCTGCTGGTGGTAGATCAGTTCGAGGAGCTGTTCACCCTGTGCCGCAGTGAGGAAGAACGCAAGGCCTTTGTGGACAACCTACTCGCGGCCACCTCGCCACAAAGCGGTGGGCCGATCGTACTCGTGGTGACTCTGCGCGCCGATTTCTATGCCCATTGTGCGCAGTTCGATAACCTGCGGGCTGTGCTGGAGGGTCATCAAGCATATATCGGCCCAATGACAGAGGAAGAACTACGGCGCGCCATAGAGCAACCAGCCCGTCTGGGAAAGTGGGAGTTCGAGCGTGGTCTGGTGGAGCTGATCTTGCGGGATGTAGGGGATGAGCCAGGCTCTTTGCCGCTTCTTTCTCATGCTTTGTTAGAGACCTGGGAACACCGCAGGGGCAGGTACATGACCCTGGAGAGTTACGCAGAATCCGGCGGAGTGCGCGGGGCGATTGCCAAGACCGCCGAGACAGTCTTTACCCAGAAGATTCTCCCTGACCAGCAGCCGATCGCCCGCAACATTTTATTGCGCTTGATCGAGCCAGGTGAGGGCACCCAGGCTACCCGGCGGCGTGCTACGTTGGGGGAACTGATCCCCCGCCCGGAGAGCGAACCGGTTGTGAGGGCGGTGTTGCAAAAATTGGTCGAATCCCGACTGGTCACTGTCAGTGAAGCAGGCGTCGAGGTGGCTCATGAAGCCCTGATCCGTGAATGGCCGCGCCTGTGCCAGTGGCTGGATGAGGATCGCGAGGGTCTGCTCCTCCACCGCCGTTTGACGGAAGCTGCTCAGGATTGGGCCAGGCTGGGGCAGGATACCGGCGCAGCCTACCGGGGTGTGCGCCTGGCGCATGTGCTGGAATGGGCTAAAGAACATGACGACCAGTTAAGCCCCCTGGAACGCGAGTTTGTTGAATTTTCCAGGTTTGTAGCCGAGCGGGATGCCGCCCTCAAGGAAGCACAGCGCCAGCGAGAGTTGGAGGTAGCCCAACAACTGGCGGAGGAAGCAGAAGCCCGTCGTAAAGCGGAAACCAAGCGTGCTCAGCAAGCCGAACAATCTACGACCCAATTGAGACAACGCAACCGCGTGATCACCATCGTTGGCACGCTGGCACTGGTGGCAGCTGTGGTCGCCACGATCTTTGGGGTGGCTGCTGGGTACTGGAGCATCCAATCGAGCCACAACGCGGCCCGAGCAGAGGGTAACCTGACCACTGCCCAGGCTGCCAGTACCCAGGCCGTGGCTGAAGCGAACACCCGCGCCACAGCGGAGGCCATTGCGCTTTGGCAGAAAGCCACTGCTGAAGCAGCCAGTGCCGAAGCCTTAACCCAGAGTCAGATTTCGTTGGTGCGTGAGTTGATGGCCAACTCCGCTAATCTAATGGAACGCGATCCGGACCTGGGTTTATTGTTGGCCATCCAGGCTGCCAAAACAGCGAGCGGGTTGGAAGCGACAGCCATACCTGAGGTGCAGACACTGGTGTACAAGGCCCTGGAACAGGCTAATTTCACTCACGTGCTGCGCGGTCATGAAGGGGAGGTTTTCATGGCTTCTTTCAGCCCGGATGGGAAGCGCGTCCTGACGGCCAGCCAAGATAACAGTGCCCGTCTGTGGGAGGTGACGGGTGCGCCCGTTGCTGTGCTGCGTGGTCACACCGATCAGGTTTTTTCAGCAGTCTTCAGCCCGGATGGCTCACACATTGTGACCGCCAGTGCGGACGGCACTGCTCGTTTGTGGAATTCGGATGGTGCTTTTATTACCTCCCTGGAGGGGCACAGTGCCGCAGTTCTCTGGGCGACCTTTAACCCCAGCGGTGACCTGATTATAACCACCAGCATGGATAAAACCGCCCGTTTGTGGCAGATGGATGGAACTCTGGTGACGACGTTGCAGGGTCACACCAATTTGGTCAAAGGGGCCATCTTCAGCCCTGACGGTACGAAAATTCTTACCATCAGCTTTGATAATACCGCTCGTCTCTGGGCACTAGACGGTTCTTTGCTTACCACGTTGACAGGACACACCAACTGGGTCACCTCGGCCAGTTTCAGCCCGGATGGGTCCAGGATTCTCACGGGCAGTTACGATAACACTGCTCGATTGTGGAACACCGATGGGACGCTTGTCGCCGTCCTGAGGGGGCACAGCGGGGCGGTCTACTCGGTGGCTTTCAATCCCCAGGACGCTTCTATAGTTACGGTCAGCGATGATGGCAGCGTGCGGTTGTGGCAACCGGATGGGATGTCCACAGCCGTATTAGAGGGTCACACGGCTCCGGTTCTGACGGTATTTTTCAATGCTAATGGTTCGCAGTTCGTCACTGCCAGTGCGGACAGCACAGCTCGGTTGTGGGGTGAAGACGGCACCTTCATCACTTCCCTGGAGGGACACGCTGGTTTTGTCAACCTGGCTCTCTTCAGCCCGGATGGTGAGAATATAGTGACCAGTGGTTCGGATGGAACCGTCAGGTTATGGCGCGCCAGCCTGTTGCACACGGCCTATCTCACCGGACACAATGGACCAATATCCTGGGCGGGATTCAGCCCAGACGGGAAGTTGGTGCTCACAACTGGTTACGATAACCTGGCCCGCTTATGGAACGCGGATGGCACCCTGGTCACCACCCTGGAGGGACACATCGCCGGGATCAGTGGGGGCGCCTTCAGCCCGGATGGGAAATACATCGCTACCGCCAGCCTGGATAAGACCGTCCGCGTGTGGCGAACGGACGGCACGTTAGTTACAACTTTGCAGGGGCACACAGAAGCAGTTCGGTCGGTCAGTTTCAGCCCAGATAGCCAATGGATTGCTACCGGCAGTGAAGACGGTACAGCCCGTCTGTGGAGGGTTGACGGAACACTAGTCACCGTTTTCGAGGGTCACGACGAGGCGATTTGGACGGTGGCTTTCAGCCCGGACGGGAAATGGCTGGTCACAGCCGGTGAAGATGGCACGGCTCGGCTGTGGGAGATGGACGGAACTTCGGTCCTCATACTGGAAGGGCACAGCGGACCGCTTAGCTCTGCCAGCTTCAGCCCGGATGGGCAGTTCATCCTCACCGCCAGCTCGGATGGCAGCGCGCGCCTCTGGCGGCTGGATGGAACGCTGGTATTGACCCTCAGTGGACACACGGCTGAGGTATCCTGGGCTGCATTCAGCCCAGATGGTTCATTGATTGTAACTGCCAGTTTCGACGGCATTGCCCGTCTGTGGCGCTCAGATGGGACGTTCGTTGCTGACCTGGAGGGGCATACTGATTGGATAATGGCAGCCAATTTCAACCCAAACGGTGATCAGTTGATCACTGCCAGTTGGGATGGCACGGCTCGCGTCTGGGGTGTATATAGTGACTATGCAAAATGTCTGGAAGAAGCCACCCGGCGGGTTGATAGGCAAATGACCCCCGATGAGTGCCAGCAATACCTCCACCAGGAATCGTGTCCGGCTACACCCTGATAGTTCAACTTTCTGGTACTACTTTTTCGCTAAAGTAAATACGCGGTAGAACTCAGCTAAATATGCTGCGGCGATATCATGGTTGTGTATGATCAAGGTGTTCTCGTCGTTACGATCCTCAGCGCTGGCACTGAAATTATATGAACCCGTGACGACGATTTGCCCGTCAATGATAAAGACTTTGTGGTGCATGTTTTGGGGGTTGCCATCCAGGCGTACATCTAGACCAGCCTGGAGGAATCTATCATACTCGGTGCCAATGTTGAAGTTGTATTGAGATTCCTCCATAACCCCAGCAACGAGAACACCGTGTTGTGCTTGCTCAATGAGAGCGGTTGACAGGTCATCGGAGGTGAAGGAAAAGGCCAGGAAGTAAATCGACTCCTGAGCGTTGAGGATGACGTCCAAGAGATGGTCAACGGTGTCATCTTCGGGGGAGAAATATACCTCGATTTGGGTGCCATCCACTGTGATGAGCGGGTAGGGGGTATTGGTTGGGGAGCTGGCACCGAACTGGTCTGCGACGAACATCTCCTCAAATTCTGAGGTGTAATCTTGTGCTAGACGAGTGGAACGTATGCGTATCAGGTTATTGTCGTTATGGTAGGCTCCGTTCATGGTGAAGTTCATTGAGCCAGTCCACACTTCCATACGATCTATGATCACGAATTTGTTGTGCATCAATCCCTCGCGGCGATCTCCCAGCACAGGGACGCCAGCGTCTATCAAATCCTGGATTTCTGGTTCGTCAAGATTATCGCTTTCGGTGACCACGCGGACGATCACGCCGCGCTGGTGAGCGCGGATCAGTGCGTCTCGGATGCTCCACAGGTTGAGATCATAGATGGCGATGTCCACACTGATACGGGCGTTATTGATGGCAGCCGCCAAACTGGCGTCTGGGCCACCTCGCAAGGTATCGGCATTTGGACTGTCAGGGTCGGTGAACAGGACGGTGTACCAGTCTTCCTGCAAGGCGGTAGCGGAAACCGGAAGGGTGGCGATTGGTTGGGGGGAGGAGAGTTCCGGGCTGACAGATATGCAGGCGGCTATGGTTAGCACGAAAGCCAGGAGTAGGTAAAGAAATTTGGATTGGTTAGGTGATAACATGGCACGAAACCCGTATGTGGAACGGATTTTCAGGGAATGATGGTCAATTCGTACACTTTCGTTTTCCCGTACTGGTGGATCATTTTTGCAGAACTTTTATCCACACATTCTAATCCCTTCTTTTGTAAAACCTGATCAATTGTCTGATCGAACCCCTCATCCACGATGACGATGACCTGCTGGAAGTCATGCCAGTCGCGGTCCAGTAAAAAATATTCTTCAGATATGTGGTGCAGATCAAAATAATACACCACTATTGCACCCAGAGGGGGTTTCGTGATGACAACATCGCCGGGTTGTAAATAACCTTTCAGGAACAGGGTGATTTCTTCCACACTTCCAGTTTCACCGGGGGTGTATGGGGGATTTGTGTGCATGGAATAGAATCCCAATGCCAGGATGAGTACGGCACCAGTGATCACCCAGGGGATGCTTTTTCCTTCCTCTGTTCTGATCTTTAGCCTGGTAAACAGTCCAATGATCCCGGCCGAAGCCAGTATCAAGTATATCGGCAAAATGAAGAGCCATATTCTCGACCAGGGTGCCACCCTTTGTATGAGAAGTACCACGCCTATCCATAGGAGAGCAGCGATGACCAGAGGGACTCGGTGTTTCGTCAGCCGTTTGTGGAAAAGCATGGAGGTAAGGAGACCAATGATCGAAAGGATGGCAACCACCGGCGGGATGTTATCTGTCCAGCGGCTCCATAACCTTAATGAACGGGCAATGATGCTTTCCTGAAATTCAGACCACTCGAGGGGTTGAACGAAGTTGTTCCCTATTACCGAACCGATACCTGAATGCAAGAAAATGGGCAAATATAACAAGTAGCATAGCACAGCTACAGAGAGCACCGTAATTAGCAGATACTTGATAAATCCAGAACCGTACGCTGAACCGATATCTTTGACCAGCGCAGATAACAAAAGCCAGGTTATCAGTATCCCAAAAGGGTAGAGCATGATCGGTATGGTGTAAAACCCGAGGGCGGAAAGGACCACAAACAAGCCCCAGGCGAGGCAGTTTCTGTGTTGCTTGAGGAAGGCAGCCAGAGCGAGCAGGGTCATGGTTATCAGACAGATGAGGGTGTACCCACGCGCCGAGGTGGAGGCTTCGATCAATGTGGGAGTCGAGGCGACCAGAGCGGCGCTGACCAGGGCTGTGTTCCTGTCATAGATCATTCTGGCGGACACACAGCAGGCTGGAACTAATAATACGCCGCTCAGGAATGCGGGCAGACGTACAACCCAAGGTTGGTTGCCCAAGAGGTAATAACAACCGTGTACCAGCAATGAATGAAACACATGGTTGTTGGGCAGGTGATAGTCACTGATAATGTACCGTACCGGGCGGGAGGCAAAGGCAATAAACGTATAGGCCTCATCGTGACCCATAGGTATGGAAAGAAACAGCATTCGTATACCTGCCCCCATCAGTGTGATGGCCAGAAGTGTGAAGAGGTAAGCCCTATCGGATTTGGTCGGTTTTATTGCTTCCCTCAACCCCTGGAGGTCAGATTTTATGGATATCTTTTTTAGGGACTGCGCTAGATTTTGGATGGACCCCTGGATCAGCCTCCGGAGGCCAAATGAGACCGACGAGAGCAGCAGCAGGAAGAGGCCAATCAAGCGGGTTGGAACTACAAGTGGGGCGTATGCCTGCGGGGTGAAGGACTCAAGGTTGCCATCCGGTGTCAACCGGTCAAAGGATGCTTTGAGCGAGCCGTAAGGGATGATCGAAAATGCCAGCAGGGCTAGCCCCAGCAGCGCGCAGGAGGCCACGATAACCAACCAGAGCGTCCAGGAAAAACCTCGGGGATGTTTCGGCGGCGGCTTCATGTTTCGGGGCATTATATCAGAGGCGGAAAATGGGCAGGTTATGGCTCAAGGAGGGCAGGCTGTGAAGGGAGGCGCCCAAGCACAAATTCCCGGAAGCGCATTCCTGTCTGGGTCAGGATGTCCTGGTCTAAATCTGCCAGGTTCGATCCCAGGTATAGAGGGTCGGATAAACTGAACCATGCCCAGCGCTGTACCAGGTGGTCCTCATCGGTCGGGTATCCTGTTTGGGGGTCGCGAGCGGTATCCAACCAGTTGAAGGTCTGCTCCAGGAAATCGGCTACCAGTTCGGGAGGGAACCCATATTCTGAAGGCATCAGCACGCCAAATTCGGTGAGCGCCAGAGGTTTTTGGCGGTAGCCGTTCTCTGCCATCCATTGGCGAAAGGCGATGATGTGCTCTCTGAACAGGTCCAGACGAGCGTGGTCGGCAATCTCGTACAGAACCCCTTGGTTTTCCTGGAACCCCGGGGGGATGTCCACGCCCCAAGAATTGCGTTCCTCTCGCAGTATGAAGCCGTGCACCGTCCACCAATCCACAGGCATAGGGGAGCCATACATGCGCTGGTAGGCTGCCAGGACGCGATCTAGGTAAGCCAGCCGTAGAGGAGTGGCCTGGGAAACTCCCGCCGTGGCGATGGATGCCCTGGGATCCAGGCCTTTGATCAGGTAGTAGAGCTCGTGGTAGTGCTGGGCGTAGACCTCGGGGGTGAGGTTGTCCTGCCAGATGACATCTGGCTCGTTGCCAATTACCCAGACCAGTCCGGGGTATCGGCTGGCTAATTGGCGGATGGCCTGTACGTTGGGGAGCAGACAGGTAGGGGTGATGCGTACCATCTGCCAGTGCTCAGGAGCGAGGAGGTCTGGTTGTGATCGGGCTGCCCAATCCAAGTACCATCCAGCCCCCAATCGGCGCGCCCAGAGCAGGGGATCAGCTTTTTCGGCCAGACCGAAGCCGGCGCGCGGGGAGAGAGTCAACAGAGCAGGCAGTTCTGGTGGGGCTGGAACAGAAATTGTGCTGGCTGGCTCCTCCTGGAGGGATTCTCCCCCCGAAGCACTCCCGCCAATTGCCTCCTGGGAGGGTGTCAGCCCTCCTTGAAAAGGACCGCACACCCTGGTCTGAATCCGGTGTGGGGGTAAAGACAATGAAATGCCGATCAGCAGGATGAACAGAACACGGCGGATCCAGGAGAAGGTTGGTCGGTAAGCCGGAGGATTTTTTACTTGCATTGCCAGGAATGAAGATAAGCGCATAGAGGTAAGTTGAGGGGATTATACTGAAAATCCCTCCGGACCCGAAAGGTCTCCGAGATTTTTCGGCTCTACGAGGGTCGATTTCGACTTCGATGGTCGGAAGAGGCGAAGGGTGTTGATTGTTATTATAGAGGTTACAAACTTGATTAAAGAGACCAGTTGGTCGAGTGATCCGAGCAAAGCGAGGATTGTATCGCCTGTCCTTGCAGTTTGGGCAAGGGAGACCCGTTTTGGCGCAGTGGTTTCGACCCTCTCACGGGGGCAGGCACGCTCAACCCAGGTCTTGATCTCGATACGGCCTTTTCAAGGCCACTCGATCAGCGAACTGCGTAACTCCTGTTATTTAAGTTGAAATTATCAGGTGGTTTATTCCTGCATCATCAACCTGGCTGCTTCTCGTCCGAGGGCAACTGCAAAGTTTGTGCCCCGATCCCAGGGATACACCTGACTCATGCTAGCGAAGTACAGCCCAGCTACGGGTGTCTGGATGGGGGGGAGGTTCTTCGAGTGGTCCACCAGGGGTACAGGTTGGGCATAATTCGTTCGGAATAGCCAGCCATCGCGCACCCAATCGGGAGTGAACTTGGGATTGATGCGTGGCAGGGAGGGTAAGAAACGGTCGAGCAGCTCTTCCTTGCTCAGCTGGAAGTACTCGTGTTCCAGTTCTAAGTAGTCGCCAATGTAAACGATGTGATCGTCACCAAATTTACTCGCCGGGATGAAGTTGGTGTGTTCCACTAAGATCAGGAAGGGAAAGCCGGCTGATTTGGGGATGTTGTACCAGTAGTAGCCTTCTGTGGATAGTTGATGTTTGAGCGCCAGGACGACTGTCACCGCGCCCATGCTTTTGAGGGAAAGCAAATCACTCTGGTATTGTGCGGGCAGATCAGGTGCCAAATGGGCAAACCTGGTTGGGGAGACGGTGACCAAACAACGATCCCAACGTTCTGGGCCGGCGGAGGTTTCAATGGTCAATTCCCAGGCGGAAAACTGGCTAAGACGGCTGGCAGGGGTAGAGAGGCGTATCTCGACGCCAAGACGGCGTAATTTGTCCGCGAAGGTGTCGGCAAATGCCTGGAATCCCCCTTCATAAGTCCCCAGTCGGGTAGTGCGTGCTTTTGTGCGTGCCCAGAACCAGGCCATGGTCACCTCCTGGTAGTGAGGGCCAAATTTGCCCATCAGGAGGGGTTCTACCAACGCGATGTAGAGGCGCGTTCCGTACCAGCGCCGCAGCCAACTGACGGCAGTGTAACGCTCTAACGGCTGCCATCGGGAGAGATAGCGCAGGTAGGTGGTCACCAGCCCGAAACGGGCCATGTCAAAGAAGTTGAAACCGGGAAACGTCAGCGCAGCCAGAGGGGAGTCGAGCGGATAGAAGCGCTCATGGTGATAGACTACCGTGTATGGGCGGGGGAATACCACTTTCTCCCGTAAACCCAATTCGTCTATCAGGTTAAGGATGTGTTGGTCAGAGGCAAACCAGTGGTGGTAGTAGCGTTCGACGGACCACTCCCAGTGAGGTTCTTTAAAACCGGAGGACAGGCCTCCTACGTAGTCAGCGGCTTCGTAGATGGCAACCTGGTGACCGGCGCGTGCCAGGTCGTAGGCAGCAGCCATGCCCCCAATACCGGCTCCGATGATAGCGATTTTCATGTTGAGGCGCGATGTTGTAAGCGTTGAGCGAGGGGAACCAGCTTGTCCCATTCCTGACGGATGACGTATATCATTGCCAGGGTTCTCATCCAGCGGAGTTCGCATTCCGGGTTGGAAGCCAGCTCCTCGAACACTTCTATGGCCTGGTCATCGGTCCGTTTTGTGTTGGTATATTCCTGAGCTAACTGCTTGAGGTAGGCATCCCGTTGGCTGCGCAATTGCTCAGCTTCTATAGTGCGTTGTTGTAACGAGCGCACCACTTCACCAGCTTGCTGGATTACTTGCCCCAGCTCCTCAAGGGTATATGGTTTGATCAGGTAGGCACGCGCCCCCACGGACATGGCATCCCGCAGCGTCTGGCTATCTCTCTCTGTGGACATGACAATGCACACCATTTGTGGGTGTACATCCAGCATAGCCCGGATGGCTGTCAGGCCGTCCATCTCTGGCATGCGCACGTCCATGATGGCGATGTCGGGTTTGTGTTTTTTGGTCAGGTCAACAGCCTGACGCCCGTCGCGAGCGGTGGCAACCACCTCAACCGTGGGGATGGTTGCCAGCATCAGGCGCGTGCTGCGTCGGGTTTCCTGCACGTCGTCAGCAATGAGCACCCTTAAAGGCGGTGTGTGTTCTTCTGGTTGTTGGTTGGTCTTGGCCATTTTCCACTCCCAGGTAGCTACTTGAGATACTTTCAATCCTGCCCGTTGCCCCTATTTTATAACATGAGGTGTCATCCTCTCTAGGTGGTTTGGTCTGTAAATGGTACTTTCTTACCAATTTCTTCCAATTCCTCACCCCATCGGATGCCCTCGCGGGTTAAAAAGAATGCTCCTAAGAGTGTGATTGGAAGCCAAAGAGCTGCATGCAACACGAGAGTGTAACCCGCAGCGATAGCCCTTTCCACACCGTAGGCGGCCAATACGGCGATACCCGGAGCGTCGAAGGTGCCGATGTATCCAGGAGCCGAGGGGATGGTGGTTGCCAGGTTGACAATGCCGTTCATTAACATCAGGGCGAAGAAACTGACATGGAAGGTGAAGGCCTGCATTAAGAACCAGTATTTGCCCGTCTCAAACAACCAGATGACTACGGAGGTCAGGAAGACCATTAGCGCATCCCGAGGTGAGCTGAGCGATTTCAACCCGCTTAAAAAACGCCTTGCCAGGTCCAGCAGGCGGTCGCGGGTACGCCTGGGAGCCAACCGGTTCACTAGTGAGGAAACCAGTTTATCGGCATGGTGTGGGAACATGGCTGCCAACAGGAACAGGAGGAGGACACCAATGAATATGCCCGCTCCCCAGAGGGCCAGTTCCTGGATGTTGCCCACAAAGCCCGAATCGGTTGTGAGGCGTGCTAATTCTGGCAGGTTGAGAAACACGAAAGCTAACATGACCACCCCATCGTACACCCGTTCCACAATGATGGTCGCCAATGAAGCGGATATGGCTATGTCTTCTTTGCGTTTTAGTACCACGGCCCTGAGAAGCTCCCCGGCTCTGGCAGGAAGGACATTGTTGCCAAAGTATCCGATGGATACGATAGGAAACATGCGTGTGGTCGGAACAGATTTTACAACTCTCAACAGGTAATGCCAGCGCCAGGCGCGTGCCCACACACCCAGAAAGTAGACCGCGATGCCCGGTAAGGTCCACCAGTAGTTTGCCTCTTGAAGTGCGTACCACACCTCCGAGAGGTGTAGCCCCCGCAACGCTAACCACATGAGTAATAGGCTGATGAGCAAACCCAACCAGAATTGCCAGCGTTTCATAGCGCCTCATTCTACCATGGGCAGAAGGTTATAATAGCTCCATGCGCAGACGCCAATGGATGCTGATCCCTTTGATCATCATGATAGTAGTTGCTGGTGTTATCTTCGCCAGCGCCCCTCGCCTGGAAGACGTTTTTCCGCGGCAAGGCGCTGAATGGGTACCTGCAGCCATACAGATGGAATTAACCTTCTCTCAGTTGATGCAACCCGGATCGGTGGAAGAGCATTTAAGCATCGACCCACCCCGTGCCGGTGCGTTCGAATGGGAAGGAAAGCGATTGGTCTTTACGCCCCACCAGGACTGGTCAAGGGGAGAGGTGGTTACCATAGAGCTGAAAGCTGGGGCGCGGTCTGTTCACGGTTTGCCGATGTTACGCGGCTACAACTGGAGCTTCACTATAGCCCCTTCCTTGTTGCTGTATTTATGGCCCGCCGACGGGCCGGCTGACTTGCATACCCTAGACCCGCTCTCCGGCAAGACAGTGTCTCTCACGAACACACCTCTCGGTGTGCTGGATTATGCCATTGGAGATCGCGGGATGACCATTTTCTACAGTGCATCCCTCGAAGATAGAGGCAGCGGGATATACCGCCTGGATCGGGTGAGCGGGGAAACGGCTTTGATCTTTGACTGTCCTGATACAGAATGCGGTAGTCTGGCACCCTCACCGGGAACACGCTGGTTAGCCTTTACAAAGGCATCCCCTATGGAAAGGGATGATCTGCCCCTTATCCAGGTTTGGTTGCTGAACCTATCTAATGGGGAGTCTTTTCCGGTTGATGAGAGCGGGCATCTCACTAGCATACCGTGCTGGTCTACGGATGGGTTGTTGGCCTATTACGACGAAACGGAAAAAGCTTTTATGTTTTACGACCCTGGAGGAGGCTTGGTAGATCGACTGTCTAATCAAACCGGCGAAGTTGGCTCCTGGTCTCCCAACGGCAACGATTTTATTGTCCCTGAACTTGTGCTTGTGAGCCTGAAAGATGCCTCCAATCGCATTGTAGGGGTCACGCTCTCAAGCCACTTGACTCGCTATAACCTGGTGATGAACAGTTGGGTGGACATGACGCGCGCCGACAATCTGGAGGACATGAATCCCGTCTTCTCACCCAATGGTATCTACATCGCGTTTACCCGGAAAAGCCTTGACCCAAATTCGTGGACGCCTGGTCGTCAGGTATGGTTGATGCGCTCTGATGGGACTCAGGCTTACCCTCTTACTGCGAACGCGGACTTCAACCATTCCAACCTGACCTGGAGTTCAGACAGCAGGTTTATAGCCTATGTTCGCTCGGATCAAACCGCTCTCACCGAGCCTCTAGAAGTCTGGGTGTACGACCTGGAACAGCGGAACGCCATGCGGCTGGTGATCGGAGGATATGAACCCCAATGGATGCCCTGATCCTCAACGGGGAATTAGCGCCGGACTTTAGCTTGCCCGATTTGTCCGCGCAGGTTCACGTCCTTAGTGCTGCTCGTGGGAAGATCGTCATCCTGAACTTTTGGTCTGCGGAATGCCCTTGGGCAGAGCGTGCTGATCTGGGTCTGGTTGCTGCTTTAAAGAGGTGGGGGGAGAGGGTCACTCTGCTGACCATTGCTTCCAATTCCAACGAAACGCCTGAACAGATGGCGCAGGCAGCCCAGGAGCGAGGCCTTCCGGTGGTATTGCACGACGAAGACCAAAAGGTCGCCGATGCCTACGGCGCCCAAACCACACCATACCTGTTTGTGGTTGACGGGGAGGGAAAATTACGTTACCAGGGGGCCTATGACGATGTCACGTTTCATCAACGCACGCCCACCCAAAACTACCTGACAGAGGCTGTTGAGGCCTTGCTGAAAGGTCAAATACCCCACCTGGATATGACGCCTCCTTACGGATGTGTGTTGGTACGGTGAGCAAGATAAATTCTTCTCAGTTGGTCAGGGACTGCTTTGGCTTCCCATCTCCACTTTGAGGTTTTCGATGCTTAGCACAGGTGAGGGGTCTATACCATAGGCCATTGCCAGGTAATAAGCAGTGTAGTCCCCAAAGTGCAGCAGCGTCCACATCTGGCTCAAACGAGAAGCACCTCTGGTCTGGATCATGTCTGTGTTCAGGCCTTCCACCATGAAGATATGTCGCGTCAGCTCCGTACGCAGTTGGTCGCGTGGATGCGTGGTGGAGGCTTGCAGGAAGATGACCATGGAGTGGTCAAATTGAGCTTCCGGTTGGATTAGACCCGCCAGGGTGTTGTGATCTGCTTCTGGGAGAAATTCAAATTGAGCCCAGGCTTTAGCGATCTCATTGAGCTGGGTTTTCCATCTTCGGGCGACCGGAGATAGGTGTCCAGCACCCATCACCACCACCCAGCGCCCCATGAGTTGACCGGCCAACCGTTTGGCTGGGTTTCGCACGACGGGTACTTCCGCGCGCAGGGTAGTTTGCTGTTCCTGCATGGCTGTTATAGTGGTTTCCAGTTCTCTAAGGGGATCGGGGATAAGCCCGAGTCGGTACAAAGCAGCCAGCAGCAAGCCAAAGGAGAAACCCACCGCCGCGCGCGGTTGCCCCTGATGTTCGAAAGTCCAAAGGGGGATGCCAGCCTGGGAAGCAGCCTGGCCCAATTTTCCCCCGCGGGTCACAGCCAGAAGGCGACAGCCGTTATTTTGCGCCTGTGTGAAGACCGAGAGTGTCTCCTCGGTGTTGCCCGAGTGAGAGGAAGCAATCACCAGCGTGGTCGGACCTTTTGCCCATGCAGGGAGGTCATAATCACGGTTCACAAAGATGGGGACCGAACAGAAAGGTGCAACAAAAGCAGCGAGCAGGTCTGCACCGATGGCTGAGCCGCCCATTCCGGCGATCACTACGTGTTGGATGCTGCCCCCAGAGGGAAGCGGCTTCTCCTGGCCAATCTTCCAGGCCTGTGCTAATTGGGATGGCAGGTTATCTATTTCAGCGAGCATGTTCTGGGAGTCAATTTGAGCAAATTGGGAGGTGTCATCGAGGTTCATGGCTGGATTTCCTTACAACGTAATCATGTCTGGTACATCTTTGGCGGGTTCTTGGATGCCTTCAAAGGATTTTGAGCAGAGAGGCTTGGTGTGAATGTACTTGAGAGAAAATTTCCAAAGGCCAGGTCGCTGGCGAACTGTGTTAGTGCCGAATTTTTTCACCCTTGTATAGAATCAGAGATAGATAGAGGAATGGCTACCATGAGCGGATAGAAAAATGGAGCGGATGTAAGCCGCTCCAAAAGAGGCGCCCCCGGCGTGATTCGAACACGCGGCCCCTTGCTCCGCAAGCAAGTGCTCTATCCACTGAGCTACGAGGGCATTTCAGAAAACCGTCAGCAGTAAACCATGGTCAGTGGCCAGCAAGGTGAACGCTGCTTTCTGACTGAGGCGGGGAGGGTGGGATTCGAACCCACGGTAGAGGTATTACCCCTACAACCGCTTAGCAGGCGGCCCCAATCGACCACTCTGGCACCTCCCCCGGATTTAGTTGTTAATTTTCAGTTGAAAACTGTTTTGGCGGAGGGAGAGGGATTCGAACCCCCGGTGGGCAGTAACACCCACAGCTGTTTTCAAGACAGCCGCCATAGTCCACTCGGCCATCCCTCCTTAACGGGAGGAGACTCTCCTGGGCGGTGGCATTGTACCATAAAGTAAGTAGGTGAGGCAACGGTTCTGCTGCATGGGGGTGAGGTGGTATGGGTTGCTGAGGTTTGAGGTCCTTGGGTTATGATCCCTCACCCCTTGGCTGGTTGGAAAACGACCGGTATGAAAACGCGGTACAATCCTTCGAAGTGTTTCGTATATATTTGCTTATCGAAGATAGCAGATAACTTTATGGGTGGCATGAGCGCCTGCATGGTTCTTTGTCCTTCCTTTGACTTCATACCCGTTGAACGTCTTCGGAAACTCAACCACGCCCTTTGCTGGAGGGTGAGTCCCCCGCCCGAGGTATTGGAAACCACCTCAAGGTGGTTGAAATGCGGGTTCAACCTGCTTGAGCGGGTGGAAAGGTGAGAAACGATCACCACATGCTCTGGCAGCAAGCATTTTGAGAGAATCCCCCATGGAATTAACCACCAGTACTGATACTCCCCTCAACCGGGCACCTAGCTCGCGTGTTTTTCGTTCCTCCTTGCTATTGGCTGGTTTCTTTGGCCTGGATAAAGTACTGGCATTGATCCGGCAGGTAGTCATTGCTCGGCAGTTCGGCCTATCGCCGGAGCTGGATGCCTTTAACGCCGCCAACAACCTTCCCGATCTGCTGTTTGCCTTGATTTCGGGAGGGGCGATGGCCGTGGCTATCATACCTGTACTCACCGAATACCTGGAGACACGGGGACGCTCTGCGGCCTGGGATGTCTTTTCCCGTCTCGCCAACCTTGCTTTTCTGGTCACTGCAGGCTTATCGGTGTTGATCGCCATCTTCGCTCAACCCCTAGTTGGCTGGGAGTTAGGTATTGCTCCGGGTTTTGGAGCTTCCCAGCAGGTACTGGTGGCAGACTTGATGCGTCTGAATCTGATTGCTACCCTCTTGTTTTCCATTAGCGGTCTGATTATGGCCAGTTTGCAGGCTAATCAGCACTTTTTGCTGCCTGCCATAGCTCCCTCGCTTTATAACCTGGGGCAGATTTTTGGAGCTGCTGTGCTGGCTCCGGAAACGCCTTACCAGTTTGGTCCGCTGGCCTTACCCGCTTGGGGGTTGGGAGTGCATGGTTTGGTCTACGGCGTCATCCTTGGAGCCGTGTTTCATATATCCGTGCAGATACCTGGTCTGATCCGCTATCGTTTTCGCTGGACACCCCGTATCCAATTGAAGCATCCAGGCGTGCGCCAGATATTGCATCTCCTGGGGCCCCGATTGCTTACCATGTTTTTCATCCAATTGATTTTTATGGCCCGCGACAACATTGCTTCACGGTTAACCTCTGGAGCCGTGACAGCTTTGACCTATGGCTGGTGGATCATGCAGGTGCCGGAGACAATGATAGGGACGGCTATCGGTGTGGCGCTGCTACCAACCCTGGGCGAGCACGTAGCTCGTGGGGAGTGGGATTCCTTCAGGGAGAGACTCAACCGCGCAGTGAGGTCGGTGTTCGCGCTGACTTTACCTGTGGCCGCGTTGCTGATCGTTACTATTCGTCCCTTGTTAGTTGTTCTGGGTTTCGACGCTGCTGGCACCGAAATGGTTGTATGGACCACGCGCGCCTATCTGGTGGGGTTGGCAGGCCATAGCTTGCTTGAACTGGCAGCCCGAGGCTTTTATGCTCAACAGGATGCCCGTACGCCCTTATTTGCCTCGGCTCTTAATACTGGCGGTTATATCGCTTTTGCCGTCCTGTTCTACCGACGGTTGGGGGCAGCCGGTGTGGGATTAGCGAACACCCTGGCCTTTACCGGTGAAGCCTTACTCCTGCTCTACCTGTTAAACCGGCGTCACCCTGGTGTGTTACAGGTAACGGATACCTTGTTACGGGTTGGATTGGGAGTGGGGTTGGGTTCCCTGGTGGCTTACCTGGTACTCCTTTCGTTGCCCGCGTTCCCTCTGATGGCCGCGGTCTTGGCGTTGTTTGTGGGTGCGGGGGTGGTGGTACCGTTCGTCTGGCCGGAGTTGCGCCAATTTGTGAAACTCTAATCACTTGTCAGCGGTGTTAACTGTGAGTGGTTGTGTGCGCAGGCTCTTGCGACGCTTTATCCTGATTGTTGCCCTTGCATCGCTAAGCGGCGTTCGGACGAGTGCCGCTGCTCTGCCTGAATGGCAAACCAAGGTGGATAGCTGGGTGTTACAGTCATCTGCCGAAGGGGAGACGGAATTTTTGGTCTTTTTGAAAGAACAAGCTGAGATTAGCGCTGCGGGTGCCTTACAGACAAAGGGAGAAAAGGGGGCTTACGTGTTCAACCAGTTGACCACTGTGGCACGGCAATCACAGACGCCTATTCTGCTTGCTCTGGTTCCCCTGGGCGTTGAGTCTCGTCCTTATTGGATCGTCAACATGATTTGGGTGCGTGGCGATATATGTATCGTGCAGGCTATGGCTCAACGGCGAGATGTGTCCCACATTTTTGCCAATCCGTCAGTAAAAGTGCCTTCGCCCATAGATAACCAAGCCCCCAGCATTGCCAGCCCTTCCGCGGTGGAGTGGAATATCGCATTAGTGAAGGCGCCCCAAGTCTGGGCAGGGGGGTATACCGGTCAGGGCGTGGTCATCGGTGGACAGGATACAGGCTATGACTGGGATCACCCCGCATTGATGCCTCAATACCGCGGTTGGGATGGTGTTTCAGTAGACCATAATTACAACTGGTATGATGCCATCCATGAGAATAATCCCAACACACCCGTGGGTAATCCCTGCGGTTACGAATCATCGGAACCATGTGACGACCATGGTCACGGAACGCATACCATGGGAATCATGGTGGGGGATGATGGGGCAGGGGAACAGATTGGCATGGCGCCGGGAGCAAAGTGGATCGGGTGCCGCAACATGGAAGAAGGCTGGGGAACTCCGGCGACCTACGCTGAATGCTTTCAATGGTTTCTGGCCCCCACGGATTTGAATGGTCAAAACCCCGATCCGTCGAAAGCCCCTCATGTGATCAATAATTCCTGGGCATGTCCACCCATTGAGGGATGTACAGATCCCTTGGTATTGCAAATGATCGTCGCAAACGTGCGTGCTGCTGGTATTGTGGTGGTTGCATCCGCGGGGAACAACGGTCCGGATTGCTCCAGCTTATCTGACCCACCCGCCATTTACTCGGAGGCTCTAACCGTTGGAGCTACAAATATAAGCGATTTAATTGCTCCCTTCAGCAGCCGCGGGCCTGTAACCGTGGATGGTAGCAACCGTTTGAAACCAGAGGTAACCGCCCCTGGGGTTAATATTCGCTCAAGTAAGGTTGGAGGTGGTTATGGGGTTTCCAGCGGCACCAGCATGGCGGCCCCACATGTGAGTGGGTTAGTGGCTTTATTGTTATCGGCTGACCCAGGCATGATAGGGGATGTGGAGGCCATCGAAAGTCTGGTTAAAGAAAGCGCGGTGCGGCTCTACACCGATGAGGGCTGTGGGGGAGATTCCCCCACCTCGCATCCTAACCATACATTTGGGTATGGGCGCGTTGATGCACTGGCGGCTGTGCAAAATCTGCCCCACGGAATGGAGATCAGCAAAGTGGCTTCATCGGTGCGAATTGCACCCGGAGACCTGATAACCTATACACTGACCATTACGAATACCCATCCGGCAGACATAACGAACCATGTCCTGATTACGGATGTAATCCCTAAAAACACGGCATATTATACGGCGACATTGCCTCACACCTTTGATGGTTCGGTGGTGACCTGGATGTTCGAAAACCTGGGTGCTGGATCCAGCCAGGACGTGCAGTTAGTTGTTCGGGTGTATGATTCGGCGACGGGAGTAATAGTGAACGATGATTATGCCGTGACCCGCGACGAAATCTGGAGGGTTACGGGTGCCCCGGTTACCACTTTTATTGAGATCTTCTTCTATTTTCCCCTGGTTATAGGACCGCCATAAACGAAAACCCCGCGGGTTTGAATCCCACGGGGTTCTGAAGAACCATTTTTTAGGTCTTAGAGTTGTTCTTTTTCGTAGGGTTGACCATCGGCGGCGGGCGGAATAGCACGTCCAACCAGACCTGCCAGCACAATCATGGTAACGATATAAGGCGCCATAGCCAGGAATTGTGAAGGAATAGGCACTTGCAGGATTTGCATCTTGACCTGTAGCGAATCGGCAAAGCCAAATATAAGAGACGAGGTGAACGCCCCAAATGGATTCCATTTTCCAAAGATCATTGCTGCCAGACCAATGAAACCTTTCCCTGCGGTCATGATTTCGTCGAAGCGGCCCACTGAGCCGAGTGTGAAATAAGCCCCACCGATGCCGGCAATCATACCGCCGATGATCACGTTCACGTAACGCATCAGAAAAACATTGATTCCAAGTGTATCCGCTGCTTTGGGATGTTCGCCCACCGCCTGCGTGCGCAGTCCCCAAGGCGTGTAGAACAGGATAATATGCAATACCACCACTAAAAGAATCATCAAGTAGACGATCAGATTGTTCTCAAAAAGGATGGGGCCTAAGATAGGAATTTTCGACAATAGTGGGATGGGAAGAACTGGAAAGGTGCCAGAGTTGTTCAACAAGTCAACATTCCTTTCAAGAAAGCGGGCGGAGATAAAACTGGTCATACCAGCTCCGAAAATATTAATTGCCACACCGCTAACAATCTGATCCA
Source organism: Chloroflexota bacterium (assembly GCA_040758495.1). Classification (GTDB taxonomy): domain Bacteria; phylum Chloroflexota; class Anaerolineae; order Anaerolineales; family JBFLVL01; genus JBFLVL01. The sequence goes on along the minus strand of JBFLVL010000005.1, from coordinate 132,763 downwards.
CTTTGTACTTGATGACCAGCACAGCATGGATAGCGGCGATGAATGCACCGGTCAGGATGGCTACCAGAAGGCCTACATACAGATTGTGGGCAAGCGTACCTGCCATCACTGCGGTCTGTGCTGAGATGAGCATGATTCCTTCTATGGCAATATTGATGACTGCAGCGCGTTCGCTGATCACACCGCACAGCGCTGCCAGAGCAATTGGCGTGGCTCGCACCAGCGAACTACTTAGCATGCCCACGAGGTTAAACGATTTGTCCCGTGTTGCCCAGATGAGAAAGGCAACCACAAAACAGAAAGCGACCACGCCAACCAGAAGGCCTGTTGATCGGATCCCGCGTGCTAATTCCCACGCTCCCAAGAAAATGGTGATCAAGATTAATAAATAGATGGCAGGCTGGACCGGCAGGACAAGGTCAGGAATGGGAATGGCTTGCGACCGCATAGCGTTCATCCCGAATGTAGCCTGCTGCCCCGCCTTTACATCCGCGCCAAACAGAAAGAATGTTACCAAGCCGATTACGATGAGTATCAAGCCTGGCACCAGGCGAGTGCGTACATAAGATATCTTGTCGTGATGTTGGAGTAATTCAGTAGTCATTCAACCCTTGTCACTTGGTAACCGAGAACACACATTCGGGGTTATTTTCCCCAGCCTCTGGTGAGCACGGCTTCTTCCGCCCGTGCAACACGAATGCGATAGATTGCACGGATAATGGCGGGCGCGGCCACGAAGATGATCACCGATCCTTGGATGACGGAGATGATATCAATTGGAATACCTGCCATGGATTGCATTTTTGTCGCTCCGCCGCGTAGGAAACCGAAAAGAAGCGCGGCTAGGACAACACCCAGTGGATGACTCTTACCCAACAAGGCCAGAGCGATCGAGTCGAAACCATAGCCAGCAGAGAAGCCCTGCCCTACCCAGTGATCTACGCCGAGCACTTGGCTAGTTCCGGCCAGACCAGCCAGCGCGCCACTTAACGTCATCACCAGGACGAAATTGAGCACGATGCTCATCCCCGCGTAGCGGGACGCATGTGGGTTGATTCCGACCGAGCGAATCTCAAATCCTAGAGTGGTCTTGAAGAGGAACCAGTACACCAATGCTGCCACTGCCAGGGCCAGGAAGAAACCCGCATTGAAACGTAGCGGATCCGAGAAGAGGCGCGGGAGGAAAGCAGTATCCTGGACAACTGGCGTGACAGGTCGGTAGCCAGCCGCCATCATCGGTCCAGTCAGTAGCCAGTCGCTCAATCGGAAGGCAATCCAGTTCATCATGATGGTATTGACCACCTCGTGGGCACCGGTGACTGCCTTGAGATAGCCAGGAATTGCTCCCCAGATTGCACCTCCAAGCGCTCCAGCTAGCAACGCCAGTGGCAGGTGGAGGTACCAGGGCATTTTAAAGGCGTAACCAACATAAGCCGAGCATAACGCTCCAATGAAGAACTGCCCTTCGGCGCCGATGTTGAACAGGCCACAGCGGAAGCCCAGCGCCACAGCTAGACCCGCGAAGATGTAAGGAGTCGCGGTCACCAAGCTTTCCGTGAAGGGATAGATGGCCTTAAGTAGCAGGGTATTATCACTAGTGGCAATGTAGACCTGGATGCCCTTAACAAGTGCTACTGGGCTTCCAAATGCACCAGAAAAGAGAGCCCCATATGCGGAGAAAACGGACTCGAAGGTGGATAGCAATGCTGTACCTGGATAATTGAAGAAATTTTTATAAGCAGCGATAACACGAGTATCAGTGACGATAATGATAATGGCTCCGAACACCAGACCGGTGAACACTGCTAAACCAGGAATCAATAAAGTCTGACCAATTTGCGACCAAAAGCCCCGCTTGCCTTTGGGGGCTTGTTCTTCCTTAGGCTCGGGTTTCTGTGCAGTCTTCGATTTGACCTCTTTGTTTTTCAAGGTAAACTCCTCTTAGAAGACACGCTCTATCTCGACCTCCTCGGTCGTGCGTGGAGTGGTCTCGAGAGCCTCGTCAGGTTTTACCCCTGCCATCAACAAACCCAAATAATCCCTGTTGACCCCTTTTGCTGGCACGATGTCCACAATCTGCCCTTTGTACATAATAGCAATCCGGTCAGAGAGGGCAATAATCTCATCCAGTTCTGGGGAAACTAGAAGAACGGCTGTGCCCTCGTCCCTTTTGGCGATGATGCAGTTATGGATATATTCGATCGAGCCTACATCTAGGCCGCGCGTGGGCTGAGAAGCGATCAGCAGTTTAATGGGGCGTGAAAACTCACGGGCAACAATCACTTTCTGTTGGTTACCTCCGGAGAGCGTCGAAACAGGTAAGAACACACTAGGGGTACGCACGTCAAACTGATCAACCAGTTGCGTGGCGGTGGATATAATTGTACCTTCCTGGAGAGTCACGCCGCGCGCAAAGGGAGAAAGGTAATAGGTACAAAGCACCAAGTTGTAATGTACCGGGAAAGAAAGCACCAGCCCATGTTTTTGACGGTCTTCTGGCACATGAGCTACACCTCTCTCTAGGATATTGCGCGGTGAGGAGTGGTGCATCGGCTTTCCCAGAATGCTTACTTCTCCACTGACCACAGGCAGCAAGCCAGTAAGTGCATAGACTAGTTCTGTCTGACCGTTGCCCTGCACGCCAGCGATCCCCAGCACCTCCCCCACGCGCACATCGAAGGAAACATCCTGTACAAGGAGGTTCTTGCGCTCATCACACACATACAAATTCTTTACTTCCAGTGCCACCTCTTTCGGATTGGCAGGCTTCTTGCGAATGATCAGGTTGACCTGCCGTCCGACCATCATTGCTGCAAGTTTCTCTTGGCTGCTTTCTTGTGGTGTGACTGTTCCTACCACCTTGCCGCCTCTTAGTACAGTGATACGATCAGCGAGTGCCATGACTTCTTTGAGCTTGTGCGTGATGAAGATTATGGATTTACCCCTGGCAATCAGAGAACGTAACACTTTGAACAGCCCCTCGACCTCCTGAGGGGTTAATACAGCGGTTGGTTCATCCAGAATCAGGATATCGGCTTGGCGATATAAAACCTTGATAATTTCTACTCGTTGCTGTATTCCTACTGGAAGATCTTTAATATAAGAGTCCGGATCTACCTCCAGACCATACTGCTCGGAGATTTCATGGATACGCTGCGCTACTTCTGACCGGTTGAGAAAGGCACCATGGTGGGTGGTTTCAACGCCCAGCATGACGTTTTCGGTGACTGTCATTACGGGGATAAGCATGAAGTGCTGGTGTACCATACCCACACCGCGCATAATGGCGTCGCTGGGGCTGTGTATCTCAACATTCTCTCCCCGAATGATGATTTGTCCCTCATCCGGATTGTACAGACCGTAGAGGATATTCATTAGGGTGGTCTTGCCCGCGCCGTTCTCGCCGAGAAGAGCGTGGATCTCCCCTTCCATAAGAGTCAAGTCAATATGATCGTTTGCCAGAACACCAGGAAATTCTTTAGTAACCCCTCGCAATTCCAGAACTGATGGCATGAAGTTCTCTCCCGTGTTTCTTATCGAATTGATGAAGTATCAACAAAGGGTCGGGGGATCTCCCCGACCCTTTGTTGGTTGTCAAGTGGGTTACTGCCCCAGGATACCATCCACGGTTATTGTGCCGTTGATTAGATCCTGCCTGGCTTGATCAATCTCAGCCTTCAGGTCAGCAGGCACATCGTCGTCGTAATCATGGTAGGGGGCGATGTCCACACCACCGTCCGCGATGGTGTAGGTGACTGTACCACCTGTGAACTTGCCATCCAACATGTCCTTGATGGAGTTGTAGACAGCCACGTTAATCTTCTTCAGGACGCTGGTCAACTCGACCTCGCGATACTCAGGAGCAGTATCGTACCAGTCGGCGTCAACACCAATGATCAGGCAGCTACCGGTTTCTTTGCACACTGCTGCTGAGCCAAGTCCAACCGGACCAGCCACTGGCAAGATAATGTCAGCGCCTTCTTGCATCAGCGACTCGGCGAATCGGCGGCCATCGTCGGTGGACTCGAAGTTCATGGTGAATAGACCTTCACCCGTAGCGTTGTTCCAACCCAGTACCTCAACGGCGGTGCCATGCTTCTGGTTGTAATACTTTACGCCAGCCTCGAAACCCTTCATGAAGATGGTGACGGTCGGGATGGGAATACCGCCAAAGGTACCGACTTTGCCAGTCTTGGTCATGCCGGCTGCCAGATAGCCAGCCAGGAATGCAGCCTGGTCGGTCTGGAACATCAAGCCACGCACATTAGACAAATCGGTATCTGAACCACAGTCCTTACCAACTTCCGCTCCCGGCCAGCAGTCTGGATAGGAGTAGTCCACGATAGCGAACATCTGTCCAGAATTGGCTTTGGCGAAGGTGGCTGTATCGACACCTAGCAGGAAGCCTACAGTGACGATCATGTTCATGCCTTCATCCAGGTACTGTTGGATGTTCTTGGCATAATCTGCCTGCTGTTGAGATTCGAGGTATTTTCCTTCGATGCCAAAATCCGTAATGGCATCCTCGATGCCTTTCCAGGCACTGGCGTTAAATGACTTGTCGTCGATGCCGCCCATGTCGGTCACCTGACCAATCTTTACCCCAGCCCCAGGCTTCGGAGCGCAGGCAGTGAGCACAAAAGTCACTGTCATTAACGCGGCGATAATAAAGTAAAGTTTCTTACTCATTGTTTATTTCTCCTCCAAAAAAGGTGTATTAGTTATAGAACGAGGTGAAATTGTTTTATCAGATTGAGTGATTATTACATAAGCACTCCTCCTGTTCCTCCACATTGATTTGATTCAACGATTAGACCCCCGACCACTAATAGTATATCCTCTCTGTGATGTTAATGCAAGAAGTTGTTGCCTAAAAATTGACAAGGCTCGTATGTTAATGATGATAGTGACTCAGGGCGGTCCAAGGGTGTCGATATGACCAGCTTGAAGCTCGGTTAAAACAGCCTCTGCAAGGCGCTGCCGTCCTGGGCTAACCTGATTCGGGTTTGTTTCTAATGCTAGTTGCATAGGAAGGTCGAAACTTTCTTTACCATGCAGTAATTCTAGAACGAGTTCAGGAATATTTTGAAAGGGATCAGGGAATACGGAGGCAATCCATTGGGTGTGCAAGTTCTCGGGCGGTACGGTGTTGCTGATAAAGTTTATCTCTCTGCTGACGAGGTACGGAGAAAGTTCTTCGAGGCTTACTCCAGGTGTCAGGTACACAGTTTGAACAGATTTTTGGAGTAGTAAGTCTAATGCTGTTCCCCAATTTTCTGATGTGGAACCAGGGGGGAGCTCAACGAAGCGGGGGTATTCGTGATAAGGTGGATGTACTGGTCGGCACTTACCGCAGAAATAACGCACCCCGTTTATAAACGCCTGACGAAACGTTTGGTCATCGGTTGTTCCCATGACTCCTACGCGCCAGTCTTGGGTGACCAAAGCTGCCAAAAAACCCGCCAGGAAACCTTGCCAGTCTGCATGGGCACCTTCTGCGCCGATAACACTCAAATTACGCGTCGTTATTACATCTGGGATACCGATGGCCAGGAAAATAGTCTGTGATATTGTGCTGGCAAGTTCTGCTACCCCCGGGTCAGGTGGGAGGACAAGCACGAGGCGAACCTGGGATTCCGGTTCGGAAACCTCCAGGTTGTTCTTTGTCTGGAAGCGCAACCCCTCTGCTTGGGCCAGTTCATCCATCTGTCCCTGCAGTGTTTCCACCCAAGCCGGGTCAGCGCCTTCACTAGCAAGCAGGATTATCAATGGAGGTAATGGAGTGGATGTGGGGGAGGGGGTAAGCGAGGGAGGGGAAGAGAGGGTTACAGTTGAAGTTGAGGTGACAGACGCGGGGTAGCTGCTTTGACATGCTGAGAGCAGAAGGGTTATGGTGATGAGGAAGATCCTGAAATTGAGGGATCGTTGTTTAGGGAGCCGTGAGGACATACCAGGGGTTGATAAATCCGCCTAAATATCGGACTTCGAAGTGCAGATGGGGGCCGGTGGAATTTCCACTGCTACCGCTTAAGCCAATAAGCTGTCCCTGATACACACTTTGGCCACAGGTCAGGTTAATCTGGCCGAGGTGGGCATACAGGGTCTGATATCCATTGCCGTGATCAATCATCACCATGTATCCGTACCCGCCTGTTGCCCAACCAGCGAAAACGACCACACCACTATCTGCTGCCATGATTCCCATGCCTTCTCCAGCGGCGATATCAATGCCGAGATGCCCAGACCAGTAATCGTTGCCTGAAAGATAATGGTTGGTTGTAGGCCATATAAACGTTCCGCTGCCGTAAGCTCCTTCGTATCCGCCTGGACAGGCACCCGGGCCGTATAATGAAGCTGAAACGCCAGCGGAGCCCCGGGGGATCGTTGGTACGATCCACTGTTTAAACTCGCGATGACCGCCAGGGATCATAACCCATGTTCCTGGCTCGATCTCAGGGTTGGATAAATCCAGTTGATTGCCTGACCAACTGATGATATCTTCCACTTTGGCTTCGAACTGCCCGGCGATAGATTCAAGCGTATCTTCCTCCTGCCATTGGTAGTACACACCGTCAACGGGTGGAATGTTCAGCTCCATACCTAGCTTGAGCAAATCAGGGTTGTCGTTGAGCATATCGTAGTTTGCCCAGAGGACGGTTTCTGGTTTGATGTTGAATTTTTCGGCGATGCCAAATACAGCATCGCCAGTTTGTACTGTGTATTTCACCACCTCTTGGCGTGGGCGGTTGGGGATAATCGTGTGGAGTAAGATACGACGGTTTACACCCCGTGTGTTGTATTGAGAGGTCAGAGGAGGTAAAACAACCTCTGCCTCGACAGGTTTGTAAGTTGGGGTTGCTGTGGCTATGGGTGTCGTGACTGGGCTGGCTTTAGCCAGGGATGCTTTTCCATGATTCCAGAGTAAAAAGAATGCGCTGCCAGCAATAAGAAGGGCAACGACCCAGCTTGCCCCAATGAACCAATTTTTTCCCTCCGCGGTGTTTACTGTATCGGATATCTCGTCCTCTGAAGGAGGCGTTGAAATCATGGGTTGTCTTCGTGAAGGGTTTCAAGAAATTCCTGGTTATCCTTTGTCTGGGCCAGGCGTTGAATGATGGCCTCGGTCCCGCTGACCTGGTCTAAACCCGCACCATTGGGGGGTGGAGCGATCATTTGCGAGTACATGCGGCGCATAAGCCAAACACGCTGGGTGATATCAGGCCCAAGCAGTAATTCCTCACGACGGGTAGAAGACCGGTCAATATCAATAGCGGGAAAGATGCGCCGTTCTTGAAGTCTGCGCACCAGGTGTAGTTCCATGTTCCCTGTGCCCTTGAACTCTTCGTAAACCACGTCATCCATACGGGAACCTGTGTCTATCAGCGCGGTGGCGATGATGGTGAGTGAACCACCGTTTTCAATGTTACGGGCGGCTCCGAAGAAACGTTTGGGTGGGTACAATGCTGAGGGGTCTATACCACCCGAAAGGGTCCGACCAGAGGGGGCCACGACCAGGTTGTAGGCGCGTGCCAAGCGTGTAATGGAGTCCATCAAGATCACCACATCTCGGCCAATCTCAACCAATCGTTTGGCGCGCTCGAGCACGATCTCTGCCACGCGCACATGGGAGGTGACGGGTTCGTCGAAAGTGGATGAGATTACCTCGGCGTCTACTGAGCGGTCCATGTCGGTAACCTCTTCAGGGCGCTCACCGATTAAGGCTACCATCAACTTGACATCGTTATATTGTGTGGAAATAGCGTTCGCTATTTGCTTGAGGATGGTTGTTTTCCCGGCTTTGGGTGGGGAGACGATCATCCCGCGTTGACCGCGCCCGATAGGGGCGATCAGGTTGATCAGACGGGTTGCCAGGGTATGACGGTCGGTTTCGAGGTCAAAGCGTTGGTCGGGGAAGATAGGAATGAGGTTTTCGAAAACGGGACGATCACGAATTTCTTCAGGGGAGAGGCCATTAATTGTTTCGACTTTAAGTAGCCCAAAATAGCGCTCTGATTCGCGCGGTGGTCGAACATGACCGATAATCAGATCACCACTCCGTAATTGGTAACGGCGAATCTGGGATTGTGAAACATAGACGTCGTTGGGGCCGGGTTTATATCGTTCGGAGCGTAAAAATCCGATGCCCTCGCTCAGTATCTCTAGAGTACCACCCCGTATCTCCAACCCATCACGTTCTGCCTCGGCCTGAAGGATGCGTACTATCAGGTCTTCTTTCTTCAGTTGTTTTACCTTGGAGATATTAAGGTCTTCTGCCCTCTGACGCAAAGAAGTCAATGAGTAGTTTTCCAGTTCGATTATTTTCATGATAGCTTTCTTTATAGAGAATTAGAATTACCGCCGACGTGCTTGCCCACCCTCTAAGCAGGGCGATACTCCCTTATCAAAATATGGGATTAATCAGATGCGGAGTCTTGGGAAAAGTACCCAAATTATAGCATGTGAACCTATGGGATGCAAGCAAGTTAATTTTGGGTTGAAGCTCTGGTTCACTCCGTTGTTTCAAGATAGATCGAATCTACAATACCTACGATTACAGAGATAACGCAACCATCGGGGTTGTTTAAAGCTTGACGTGCACCGTTCCCCTCTCGATTGACTAATACAGTATCACCAACGCCAGCGTGGGTGTTGTCCAGAGCTATGAAGTCCCCCTCGGCTTGGTCACCGGACATGGTGAGGGGCTGAACCACTAACAAGCGACGGTTTTTGTAATGAGGATGACTGATGGTCGTCACTACAGTGCCAATTACTTTTCCAAGCGTCATTTGTTTTTCCCGATTAGGTGTAGCGTATTACCCCGCGTTTTAGTGTGTAGTCAAACTCTCCGTCAGGATGGACGACGAGTTCATCTACGATGCCAATCAGAGCCAGATCAACGGGCACAAATTTATGTTCGCGTAGAGCAAGAGCAGCTTCACGTGAACGCACCATCACACACAGGTCTCCAGGTCCAGCCTGTACCACATCAATGGCTACTTGCATATGACCGATAGGCTCCAGATGTTTGTTTAGTGGTTGCACAACAAGCAGTTTCATTCCCTGCAGGTCAGGGTATTTTATCGTGCAGATGGCGGTCCCGCGCACTCGGCCGAATAACATATAAAAAACCTTACGAAGTCTTTATATTTTCGAGTACCCGGCGGATGATGGCATCCAATAGTTTGGGGTCTACAGTGTCGCCCAGGCGAGCCAATACCGCAGTCCGAACGCGTTGATGGATACCCTCCGTGTCCGTTGTTGGAGAACGCGAAGGCGCCTCGGTGGATGGTGAGGAGGATTGCTCTGGGGTGGTGGCGCTGGGGGAGACGATTTTTGTAATATAGGGACGTTCAGGAGCGCTGGGGGGTTTATCGTAATCTCGGAGCAGTTCGATCCCCAGCCGCCTGGCTTTATCTCGAGCTAGATCGGTCAAAACGACATCCTCAGTTATCACTAGGGAACTGACCCCCTGTTTCGCGAGGTCTTCTATATCACGTTCGGTGTAAAAGGTCTTTGGCATAGGTCACTCCTAAAATTCACTCTCTACACCTTCTAAGCTATCTAAGGCTTGAATGGAGGCTTCACAGGCTGTTTTTGCCTCTGCCTCTGTTCCGGACAGCCACATGCGGCCAAAACGACCGACAGAACTGACATGCACTATGTCTATGCTGGCTTTCTTCTCCGCCTCATTACAGGCAAAGTTGATATAGGCCGCAGGGAAACATTCAACCACCAGCAGAGTCTGACCGGGCACCAGCATACTGCCGCGCCGCCATCGGTTGAGCAACTGAGCCTGATAAGGGTCAATATTGGTGATCAATTGGATGGAAGCAATCTTTGGGCGGATCCGGTCTTCGATTCTCAAATTGAGACGTTCTAATACGATTCGCCCAGATTCCAATACCGCAGCCTGGTTGTGTGAATGCACCTCAAACATACCAAATTCACGTTCCACAATTTGAGCACCAGGTCTGGCTTCAGTGGCTTTAACCGCAATATCCACGGTGCGGAAGACCTCGTTGCCAGGAGACATCTCAATATACAAAGAAGCCATACCCTCTGTTGGCAAGTCGCCTTGGGTGATTGTGCCCACGAAAGCAGCATATTGAGGCTGCATTCGATCTAAGTAGCAGTAGCATCGTAAAGAAAATTCAGAGGTCATAAACTCTCCCGACAGGTTGGCTCAGTATTCAGGTATCTGGTTATGCATGGCGATACCAATAGGGGTTACAAAAAGCGGTCGTTCAGGAACCAGGGTAGGGATACCTGTATATTCCTCGATGACACCTGCCATACCTGGATAAGCACTTGCTCCACCAACCAGGGTTGTGCTGTTAACCTGGATGTTGCTTTCTGTTACGTGACGTACAATGATGCTGGCCACTTTTTCCATTACAGGGCGGACGAGTGGGAAAAGACGAGCCTGTTCCGCAGGATTAATCTTCATTGATTCTGCGGCCTCAAAAGAGATGTCGTGAGCTCCCGCAATGACCAGGGAAAAATGCGTTCCGCCGGTTGGTTCGTCAGCGGTATAGACAACCTCTCCATCTTGAAGTATAGCTATGCCAGTTGTTCCGCCTCCTACATCCACGATAGCTCCGTTTTGTAAACCCAGCAAAGCATTCGCTGCTGTGGGTTCATCTACCATGTTTGTGCATCTTAGGCCAACGGCCTCGACCACGTTGGCGGTAGCACGAACCTCCACCAGTGGAACGCCAGGTGGAAAGCCACTCGCAGCGTACTTCAATTCTCTACCCAATCGGTGCTCAACCCTTCTCTTCATATTGCCCAACAGGTCTATGGCACCAACGTAATCCACGACCAACCCGTCACGTACGACTTGAGCGAACTGGTATTCGCCAGCCAAAGGCTTCTGGTTTTGATCGAGCACAACCAGGACGAGGTAGGCAGTGCCCAGGTCAACCCCGACATACAGACGTCCATCGGGGATAGTATCAAGAGGAGGAAGCTGCGGGTCGTCCGCCTTGCGAATGACTTGCTCTGCGCGGGCTAGTGTGTGGAGGAAATCAGGTCTGGTGATACATTCCCGCGCTTCTATTTCTTTTCTCCTCCTGACCGACCACCGAAGCCTCCCTTAGTGTTCTGTGGCAGGATCATTTCCACATTCTCATGAGGCCTCGGAATCACATGCACGGAAACCAGTTCAGCGACGCGCTTTGCCGCGGCTGCCCCAGCGTCGGTGGCTGCTTTGACTGCACCAACATCTCCGCGCACCATCACGGTAACGTACCCGCCGCCGACATATTCCGAGCCGATCAGCACTACGTTGGCCGCCTTGACCATCGCATCAGCAGCCTCGATCGCGCCGATCAGTCCACGGGTTTCAACCATACCTAGAGCGATAAATGCAAGATCTTGTACCATGTTTCTCTCCTAGTCAGAATTTAGATGGGTATTTTGTTTGAGTTACCTTATCTTGTTTTATGTCGTCCTTAGTATTTCTCTGGCAACTTCTTCTACAATAGCTTGGATTTCACCTGGATGAGGAGCATATATTGGCCCGGCTGGGGTTGTGCCAGGTCGCATGGCCATTTCAGGTGGTCGCGAGGTTTCATAAGCCAGACGTTTGATGTTGAACAGGTGATAGACGCTGACATTGTCTCCGGTAATAGAGCCGCCTATGGCACCTGCTCCCAGAGTCAAAGAGGGCAAAATGTTTGTGGTTAAGCCGATCATCCCCAATGTCCCCATGGTATTGACGCCGATGCGGAAAACAGGTTTCTCCAAACCGAAGGCCATGACAACTTTTTCGTCTGTAGCGTGAATGATTAGGCTGTGCCCTTTACCACCAAAATTAATCAGCTCAATGCAACGTTCGCAACCCGCTTCCCAACCCTCAGCTTCGTACCATCCTAAGACGGTAGTCATTTTTTCGCGCGACAAGGGTTCATCTTTGCCAACTTTGTTCAACTGTGTCACCAGGATGCGTGCATGGGGTGGCACCTGTATGCCTGCCATGGCGGATAGATACTGTGGGGATTTTCCTACGGTGTCTGTGTTGATGCTTCCATCTGGATGGAATAAGAGCTTTCGCAGGGCATGAGCCTGGCTTTCCGATACAAAGTGGGCACCCTCACCTTCCATCAGAAACCTTAAACGAGCGGCGATTGGGCGGTCGGCTACCACGGCCTGCTCTGTAGCGCATATGACAGAGTAATCAAACGCTTTGCTGGCGACAATATAACGGGCAGCTTTTTCCAGGTCGGCACTGCGGTCAACGTAAACTGGCACGTTCCCCGGCCCAACCCCGTAAGCCGGTTTGCCCATTGAGTGAGCGATATGCACCATTTCACTTCCCCCTGTTGCCAGGATGACGGCAGTAAGTCTATGGGATAGTAGTTCATGGGTACCGGGAAGAGTGATGTTCGTTAGGCAGTTTACTAAATGGGGAGGAGCCCCGGCGTTTTCTGCGGCCTCAGCCATCAACCTGGTTGTCTCGACGGAGCATTTGACAGCCGCGGGGTGAGGAGATGTCACTATGGCATTTCGCGCTTTGACAGAAATCAGCACCTTGTTCATCACCGTGGATGTTGGGTTCGTACTGGGTGTTAAAGCAGCCACAACGCCCATAGGCCATGCAATTTCATAGATTCTGTCTTCCTCGTTGTAACGTACGACTCCTACGGTTTTTATGTCCTTAATGCTTTCCCAGATGTATTTGGATGCGAACTCGTTTTTAATTTTTTTGTGTTCTGGTACACCAAAACCGGTCTCCTCTGCAGCCATCCGTCCCAATCTCTCAGCACCCAGGAAGGCTGCTTGAGCCATGGCTTCACAAACCCGGTCTACTTGTTGTTGGGTTGCGTTTGCCCAAAGGCGTTGAGCCTCGAAGGCTTGTTGAGCCATCCATCGGGCTTCTTGGATTGAATGTAAATCCTTCTCCAGAGCACTCATTTTTTATACTGGTTTACGCTTTTCAAGTTACTCTTTACGGTAAACGACTTCTCCGCCTACCTCGAGATGGTCAATTACTGCCATGATCACGGCGTCTACAGGGCTATCTTTCGTTAAGTATGTTTGTCGCCCGCCTGACCCGTGAGCGGTTAGGACCAAATCGCCCACACCTGCATCTAGCGTATCTACGGCCACATAGGGTTTGCCGTAGGCAGCACCTGTTTCATCCGTCTGACGCAGGATGAGCAATTTGCGTCCAACCAACTTTTCATCTTTTATGGTTGAGATTGTGGTTCCGATGACTTTAGCAATCTGCATGACTTACTCCGGTGAATGTCTAATCGTTGTCTTACTCTTTGCGAAATACCACTTCACCATCAACCTCTAAGTGATCAATCACCGCGATCACAACTGCGTCCACGGGACAGTCCTTGGTCAAAAAGGTCTGGCGAGCACTGGAACCGTGCCCGGTCAAAACCAGATCGCCCACGCCTGCGTCCACAAGGTCAACCGCAACATAGGGCTTGCCGACGAATTCGCCAACCTGGTTTGTCTGCCGGAGAAGGAGCAACTTACTCCCTCGCACCTTTTCATCTTTTATTGTGGAAATAGCTGTACCTATCACGCGGGCAAGCAACATGTCTTCAACAAACTTATGTAGAAAGTGGATTCCAAAGGATTAATACTTTTTTCCGTTGTCGGATGAACTCTTTGAGCCATTACCGTTCCTCCTCATCTCTTCCTGAACGATTTTTACGCCCGCGCTGGCGCCAATGCGTGTGGCTCCGGCTCTCACCATGCGCTGAGCGTCCTCTACGGTTTTAATGCCTCCAGCGGCTTTGACGCCCATTTCTTTGCCTACTACCCGGCGCATTAAAGCCACGTCCTCAACAGTTGCTCCCCCAGGGCCAAAACCCGTGGAGGTCTTGACAAAATCTGCGCCTGCTTCCTTTGCCAATAAACAGGCAGCAACTTTTTCCTCCTCGGTGAGCAATGTGGCTTCGATGATCACCTTAACGATTGCCCCGCGGGAATGACAGGTGTTTACCACACCGCGTATATCACGAGATACCAGTGTGTAATCACGGGCTTTAAGTGCTCCGATATTGATAACCATATCAATTTCTGTGGCTCCATCATCTATTGTTTTCTGAGCCTCGAAGGCTTTTACCTCTGGGGGAGTTGCTCCGAGAGGAAAACCGATGACAGTGCAAACCTTGACCTTACTACCGCGTAGCAGGTCAGCGCATAATTTGACAAAGGTGGGATTGATGCACACGGAGGCAAAACCATATTTGCGTGCTTCGTAGCATAGTTGAGCGATTTGGTCCTGGGTGGCATCTGGTTTGAGCATGGTGTGGTCTATCTTGCTCGCTAAGCCAAGGTCGGAGGGAATGCCGCCCAGGCCTGAGGTGATGCGCTCAGCGCCTGCGCTGACCACTTGACCAATGTGGTCAAAACAGGTTTTAACGCACAATCCCTCGGCACATTCTTTGGTGCAGTAACCTCCTTCAGGACGGACACTGCATCCCTTTTGGTCGGTTAACGCTATTAGGACTTCGCGGGTGACAACTTCTACGATATATTCAACGTTTTGAGGGTCGGTAACTATTGTCGTTGTCATTCTACTTATTTTTCTCGATAGCCATAATCTTATTCACTCGACGAGCATGTCTGCCGCCAGCAAATGGAGTATTCAACCAGGTTTGTACAATCTGTTGGGCGAGGTTAGAGCCGATCAATCCTGCACCCAAAGTAAGTACGTTGGAGTCATTATGTTCGCGGCTGTTTATCGCTGTAGCGTGGTCGTAACACATGGCCGCGCGAACCCCTGGCACTTTATTCGCCGCCATGCAACTGCCGATTCCTGCTCCATTTATGACAATACCTCTCCAGGCTTTGCCCTCGCTCACCAGTCGGGCGGCAGCCAGGGCAAAGTCAGGGTAATCAACGGATTCCGAACTATGCGTACCGCAGTCCATGACCTCGTACCCCGATTCTTGGAGGAAACTCTTTAGCATTTCTTTGAGGGAGAACCCTCCATGGTCAGCACCCAGCGCGATGATTTTCGTTTCAGAGACAGTCTCGGTAGGGGAGTGGAGGGATGAAGTATCTGACGAGGGTAACTGCGAGTCCACCTGAAGTTCATCCGGCGTTTTTCCCAAAGTACGGCTAATCACCCTGTTGATGATTTCTTGTAGTTCAGAATCAGATAATCCTATCATCGCTACCGATCCTGGGAGCCGTTAGACGCGCCAGCCGTTGGAAACCCACTTCGGATGGGCAACCTCCGAAAGGTAAATTCATCGTGCAGCGCGTGCAGCCGCAGATTGGTGTAAAAACGGAAACGATCTCCGCGTAGCTCGGAATCAACATATTCGATCACCTGATCGTTTGCCAGGCGTGTTTCGCGATGAAACACCAGTACCACTGCTGGAGGTGTCAGACCTAACAAGCGTGCTACTTCCGGCGTGGCTAAACTGGCTTCGATTTCCTGTTCAGCATGGTGCGGTTTCTTTCCATAAACTTTAGAAAGGATTTCGTAAAGCGAACGGGTAGAGAAATCGTTTTCCAGGATACCAGGACACAGTGCGTGGGGCAAATAGGATCGTTCAATGGCTGTTGGTTCACCGTCCATGAAGCGAACGCGATAGAGATATACGACCTCTGCACCAAGCTGGACTTGTAATCGTCTGGCCAAGAAAGGATCGGCGCTAATCAGCTTAGCCTCCAAAACTTTACTGGTCACCTGTTTACCATGAATGCTCATCTCTTGAGTGAATCCAAACAAGTATTCAGCGGTTTTATCTAATCGCATGTCAGCGACAAAAGTACCCACGCCCGGAATGGATCTCAATATTCCTGCGTTGGAAAGCTCGTTGATGGCTCGTCGGACAGTGTTTCGTCCTACCGAATGGATTTGGCAGAGTTCGCTCTCCGAGGGCAGCCTTTGGTTTGCGGACAGCTTGCCGTTCTCTATCTGGCTTAAAATGGATTCAGCCACAATTTTATAGAGAGGCTGAGCCGGTCGATTTTTGTCCATTTTGACTCCCGTTCACACTCAACCCACAGGTACCAACCTGTACCAACATGTTCTGCGTAATTATAGCATTGTGGTCTGTGGGAGTCAAGCAATTTTTGAAGTTGTTTAGTCCTGGTTTGTTTCCCCCATTAGCTATTTTCTGGTATCTCCTGACAAAATTCTACGCGTAATTATGCTTGGTTGCCAAGTTATAGCGAGTCGCCTCATGATTGTTTCCGCCTCGGTCGTAAAACCAGGCGTATGGGCGTGCCCAGGAAGCTGTACTCCTCCCGAATGCGGTTTTTCAGGTATCGCAGGTAGGTGAAATGTGCCAGCTCGGGGTTGTTTACATGAAGTAGAAATGTTGGGGGGTCACTTCGTACTTGAGTACCATAATATATTTTCAATTGGCGACCAGCATGGGCGGGAGGAGGGTGCTTATCCAGGGCATCGCGCAGGATGCGGTTTATATGGGCTGTGGACAGACGTACCAGCCGTTCTTCCTGCACGTGCAGGGCTGTGGGTAATACCTGATCGACTCGTTTCCCCGTCAAAGCAGAAATAAATAGTACCGGTACGTAATTTAAGAAGTTTAGTTGTTGACGGGCAAACTGGGTATATTCAGCCATTGTGTGGGTGTCCTTGGGGATAGCATCCCATTTATTGATCAAAAGGATACAGCTTTTCCACGCGTCCAAGATAAAGCCTGCTATGTGTTTGTCTTGCGCGGTAATTCCATCGGTCACGTCAATCATTAGAAGCGCCACATCCGATCGTTCAATGGCTCGAAGTGAACGGATTACGCTGTATTTTTCGACACCTGGTTCAATACGCCCGCGCCGTCGAATTCCTGCAGTATCTATCAACGTAATGGGGATATCATTGTAGGTCAGGTGGGTGTCAATCGTATCTCGTGTGGTACCGGCGATGGGGCTGACGAGGGCGCGTTCCTCTCCCAGGAGGCGGTTGAGCAGGCTGGATTTCCCGACATTTGGTTTGCCCACGATGGAGATTTTGACGGTCTCTTCTTCCTCCTCCTTCTCCTCCTCCCTGCTTACTTCTTCGAAGGTACTTACCAACGTGTCAAGCAAATCGCCAGTCCCGGTACCATGCAAAGCGGATATGGGATGAGGGTCTCCCATACCCAGTTCAAAAAATTCCAAGGCCGCAGCTCGACGTGCCTTGCTGTCACATTTGTTCACTACCAATAAAATTGGTGGATGCAGTTTGTTAATTTTTTTTCGCTGCAAGCGACGGAGTATGAGGGCAACTTCTTGGTCGGCAGGTGTCACTCCACTTTCTACGTCAGTGATAAAGAGCACTGCGTCGGCTTCTTGAGCCGCCAATATGGCCTGAGCGCGTATTTGCTCGATGTAATCGGCTGAACCTATAGAGAGAGGCTCCCGTGGTTTGCCTGCCCCTGTTATGGTTGGGTCAATGCCCCCGGTATCTACAATGTCGAATGTTGCCCCGGCCCATTCCACTTCGGTGACCAGACGGTCGCGCGTTGTGCCCGGCACCTCATCTACGATGGCTTGGCGTTTACCTGCCAGTCGGTTGAACAGGGTACTTTTGCCCACATTCGGGCGTCCGACAAGGGCAACAATAGGTTTGGGCATAGCGGCTTTCCGCGTTTATGGTGTGGGGGTAGGGGTGATTTCTGTCTCTTCTGTCGGGGTGGGGGTAGGTGCAGGTGATAAGATGACTTCGATGCTGGCCGGTAGGATGGTTTCCACATTCACGTGTGCCAACAGGATGTCTACCAGGGGTGTGATTTGGTATGTACCTTCAACCAGGCCGGTTAAATCAACTACCACCCGAACATCCGCGGAGGTTAAGTTTTCTAATTCGGGCAGGGGGCCAGAGAGGATTACATCCACACTGGAAGGGGAGATTACAGCTTGTAAACCAGGGTTTAGACCTATTCTCTCAACGGGCAACGAGATGGTCACACTGCCTTCGACTGCCGCAATGCTTACCCGGACAAGCACACTATGTTCTCCAACCACCGATATACCGTCTGGAAGGTTGAGTGTCAGTCGTTTATCCAGATCATCCCTTGCTCCGGTCAGATCAAGAGGCTCGGTTTCAATATAGCCAGGTAACTCACTCACTCTGGCGGGATCTGAAGAAAATACGGTGATGACAGGAGGGGTGATGGTTATGTTTGTTACCCGGTAACCATTAGCTACCTGCCCGATGATGTTGACTTTTACTGCCACATCCCGGTAACCGCCGAGCTGCTTGATGGGCTGTAAGATGTGTAACGAGTCCGGATTGAAACTGATATCTGAAATCTGTGCTCCCTGAGCGTCGATCGCCATGGGTTGCAGTAATTCTGAAATCGTGTCACGAGCTCCACTGATGTGCAGTTCCACAATTACTTTAGCAACCTGGTCTACCAGAGATACCGGGCCGCTAATGGTAACTATGTTGGGGGTCAAGGTATAGGGGCTGGCTTGATATCCGAGTGCTGGTTCTCCGATGACCACCAGGTGCACAGGGAATTCACGTGTTGTCAAAGGTTCAAGAGTCAGCCTGATCGTGTCTGGCTGAAGGGAGATAATCCTTACCGGTTCGGTGTTTATTTTTGGCTGCAAAGGGACAATGTATGTACCCGCTTCCAGTCCAGTAAGATCAGCTGTGATTTGTATAGCTTCACTGTCTGAAAGCAGTTGGTCCCAAACGGAAGTTGGGGCTCGCAGTGTAATTTCTGCTTGTTGTGGAATACTACCCACCAGTAGAAGGGAGGGTTCCAGACCAATAATCTGGATTGGAATTGGACGGGGGAAGAGCTCTTCTTTGTCTGGATCAGCCATGACAACCGCTGAGACCCAAACAGCCACTGCCATGGCGAAGGCTAACAAGAAAGCGGTCAGATTGTGTTTCAACCAATTCCATGATAATGCCAGCATGAGCTACTCCTCAAGGATTTGACGTAAGCCGGGGATACGTTTGGTCAACCATTCTCGCCAACCACCTCGTTGGGGAGGTAGGTAGAATGCTTCCAGGATGTTCCTCATGCGATTGGTATCCAACCGGCGCATCATTCGGCCACCATGGGCAATGGAAATCGTGCCCGTTTCTTCAGAGACCACCAATGCAAGGGCGTCACTGACTTCTGAGATGCCCAGGGCAGCACGATGGCGTAGCCCCATTTTACGTTCTCCTGACCTTCTCAGGGTGCCGCTGGCGGAAAGGGGCATAACACAGGCTGCAGCCGTTATGTGGACATCGCGTATGATAACCGCGCCATCATGTAAGGGTGTGTTAGGAAAGAAGATTTGTAGCAGTAACTCTTGAGAGATGCGCGATTCTATCGGTATGCCGGTCCGGATGTATTCTTCCAGGCTATCGGCTCTCTGAAGAACGATGAGGGCTCCGTATTGTAAGTCAGACAACCGTAAGGCAACATTGACTACGATGTTAATTGTAGATTCAATCCCTTTTGATTCCGACTGACTGGAGAGTAGAGTGCCACGACCCAGGCGTGTCAGGGCGCGCCGTATCTCAGGCGCAAAGATTACAGGAACGGCAAACAGCAGAGCGGGTAGCGCAGTGGCAACTAACCAGGAAAATGCGGGCAGGTTTACCATGCTGGTGAGAAGGCTGAGAAGAACAATCAGGAGCACAATTCCACGCAGCAAGATCATGGCTTGGGTATCGCGTAACATTTGCAACAGGAAGAAGAAAATTAGTGTGACCAACAAGATGTCCACTAAGCTCAGCCATGTGAAACGTTCGAATATAAACAATAAATTGGTTAACGATTTGGTGATTATTTCAATCACAAGATACTGCTCCAGAATATATTCTCAGGCTCAGGAAGATGAGAGGCTAATGTGATAATTCTGCATCCGTTCGAATTGGCGTGATTCTCATCCTCCGAGTATGTGCCCATGTTGTCTAAACTGGTCTTAGCACCCGATCCTTACGCAATTGTTTGAAGAGCATAACTGTGTTCGGGGGCTTCGATTCGAGCGCGGCTTCCTGCCAGGCCCGCACTCCTAGACTTTCGATGCTGCGGGGTTTGAAATTGACAGTTTGCCAAATCTCTTCTTCCTTGGCTATTTCAGGAGAGATGAAGAGTAGAGCCGCTTCACTCAGCAGTTCATGAGAAGCGGAATCGATCTCAGTCATCAGGGTTTGGATAGCTTCTTTCCGTGGTATCCCTGGTTTCAAGTAAAGTTCGTCAATTCTGGTGATAAGGTTCTCTACCTGCCATCCGACTAAACCAACCAGCTCCCCATCGAGATGAAGTAGCATGTAGGCTTTCTCACCAAAGGCTGACATCACATCGTCGCGGGTCATCGGGGTTTCGCGCCGGCCCATTTTAGAGATAAAGGTAGCGATCTCACCAGCTTGTTGTGGTTTGCCTCGGGTGACGAACAGTTGACCGGGTTCGATCTCCGATACCTTGACTGGGGTGGTCTCGATTTCCGGAATTATTTTCTCCCAGTGTTTTACCACTAGGAGCCATGTGTCTTCAAAGGAGCCATCGTTGCGGATGACTACATCGGCGGCTTTTAATTTATCCTGTTGCGGTGGTTGAGCGTTTATCCTTCGTCGGGCTTCATCTTCGCTGATCTTGCGCTGCCGTATTAAACGTTCTAGTTGAATGTCCACGGGGAGGTAGGTGACCCAAATCGAATCGCACTTAGAGTGCAATTCGGACTCAAGCAGCTTGATGGCTTCAATGACGATGACGTTGCGGAAAGATCGTTGTACTAATAGGTCTATAGCCTGCATAACAAGGGGATGGATGATATCCTCAAGCAAAGCAAGTGCTTCTGGGTTGGAAAATACAATACGGGATAACTTTATGCGGTCAATTTGGTCATCGGAATTCAACACCCATTTTCCAAAGGTGTCGATGACGGGTTGGTACGCTGGCCCTCCCTTGGTCATGGATCGGTGTCCGAGGGTATCGGCGTCTATGCTGTAGGCTCCAAGATGTTCAAGCATTTTTCGAACAACGCTCTTACCAGTTCCAATGTTGCCCGTTAATCCAATAGCATATTTCCCTGCCCAGGCACTCATTGCCATTCTCCTTGATAAGCGGACATCATATTTGCCTTTGGTGCTATCACCGATATTCTATAGCTTGGAAGGTGTTGTTGAACAGTTTGGAGTAAAAGGTATTACCTCAACCTCGTTCATTTTATTCAGGGAATATTATAATGTCAAAGTTGGTATTTTTTACACCACGGCGAATAATGTGGCCTAAACGGTAATCCTGGTTGAGCCTATCTAAGCCCAGTGGTAGGACAATGTACCTGTACAAAGGGGATACCTGTCCCTTTTATGTTTTAGGGATGAAGGATATGTTTTTAACCGGTTAAGAGGAAACTTGCAGGTGAGTCCGGATTTTACATGCCAGGCTTCCTGAAGGAATATTTTCTCTCCCCCTTTCGCTGAGTTGGTGTTGTTCACCCCAGGTTTCATCCTGGGGTGAACGCATTAATAATATGTTAGAGGTGATGTCCTTGACCGCTTTAGTTTAAAAAGCTTCCCACAGGCTTCAAACTTGTGGGAAGCTTTTATCCTTCAGGCAGGTTCAGGGGGAGGGTTGTTTAAGGGATCACACCGTTCTGACGTCCAACGAAAGCAAAGACCTCCAAACCCTTATCCAGGTCATCTTTAGAATGAGCCGCTGAGATCATTACCCGAATGCGCGCTTTCCCGTGTGGTACTGTGGGGTAACCGATAGCCGTGGCGAAAACACCCGCCTCGAACAAGTCCCTACTGAATTTTTGGGCCAGACTGGCCTCTCCCAGCATGATGGGGGTAATAGGTGTGACACTTTTACCGATATCGAACCCCAGGTGTTTCATTTCGGATTTGAAATAGCGGGTGTTTTCCCACAGTTTGTCAACCAATTCTGTTGACTCCTCGAGAATGTCCACTGCTGTCAGGCAGGCCGCAACATCAGGGATGGTCATTGCCGAGGAGAACAGGAAAGGACGGCCTCGTTGCCGCAGCCATTCGACGATTTTCGCTTTCCCTGCCACTACACCACCGACGACGCCAAAGGCTTTGGAAAGCGTGCCCACCTCGATATCCACTTTTGCGTGCAAGTTGAAATGGTCTACAATACCACGCCCGCCTCTGCCCATTACACCTTCACCGTGGGCGTCGTCTACCATTAGAAGGATGTCGTGTTCCTCGGAGATCGCGTAGATTTTGTCCAGGGGGGCGATATCACCATCCATACTGAACACACCGTCGGTCACTATGAGGGCGCGGCGATATCTTCCTTTGTGTTTATTAATGACCTGTTGAAGGGATTGAGGATTACAGTGGTTATAGCGGACGATTTCTGCCCGCGAGAGGCGGCAACCGTCAATGATGCTGGCGTGGTTCAGCTCATCAGAGAATATGATGTCTTCTTTATCCACCAGCGCCGGGATAGCCCCTAGATTGGCATTAAAGCCAGATTGAAAGGTGATGGCACTTTCCACGCCCTTGAACTCTGCCAAACGTTGTTCCAATTGCACATGGAGGTCCATGGTGCCAGCGATGGTACGTACCGCCCCTGGTCCAACTCCATATTTACGGATGGCTTGCTGGGTAGCCTCCACCAGGCGGGGATGGTTGGCCAACCCGAGGTAGTTGTTGGAACAAAAGTTGAGGGTGCGTTTGCCATCCACTACCAGCCAGGCGCCCTGAGGTGAACTAAGTGTGCGGATGCGGTTATAGAGACCGCTTACTTCTAAGTTGTTGAGTTCTTCTTGAAGCCAGTCCAATTTTGATGACATTTTAGAGCCTCGCCTTTAATCAGTGGGTATGGTTTGTATGAGATGATAGATGATGTTCTATCAGAGCGTGTTTTTGAGCCCTTGTGAGGCGCTTGATGGCGCTTTCCCGGCGTAGGGCCGCCATGCGGCCAGGGTGTTCTTCCAGGTACACTAGCTGAACAGGTCGTCGGCTGCGTGTGTAGCGAGAACCATGTCCAGCGTTATGCTCTCTGATCCGCTGTTGTGGGTCGTTTGTCCAACCTGTGTAATATGTTCCATCAGAACACTCTACGATGTAACAGTAATAGGGCATAACTTTGCCTCAGAGTCCTAATGTTTTATAACCGTTTGTATATTTCGTTCACCCTTCTTCCTTGCTTTCTTTGCGTCCCAAACCGACCAACATACCGAGTCGTTCTCTCAATGTAGGATAGTCTCTCGGTAGCTCTTCGCTTTTCCATTCACCAGTTCGTCGTTGTGCCCACCACTTCTCCCTCCGTTCATAAGCCTCGGACAACCATCCAACAAGCTCCTTTTCATCTTTGTCCTCGAGGCACTTGCGGAAGGTGAGTAGAGATGCGATGAAGTGGTCAATCACCCGCAACAGGTTCTCTTGGTTGAGCAGTGCGGCTAGTCCCAGGCTCTCTGCTGGCAGGTCTAAGGCAAGGGGAGAAGTAGCGATGGCGTAGGGGCGTCCTGTCATCTTGCGGCTATCTTGCCAACCTGCCTGGTTCGATGTAAACTGGGTCAAAGCCGCTGCCAGGAGTTGCGGGAGCAAGTCTGAAGAGGCCATTATGCCATCGACCTCCGAGGCGTCGGCAAACATTGGTGCGGCGTCTAATAAGTGGGTGAAATCTACCGCCAGTTTCAACACCGCGTCTACTGTGCCTGGAGGGGTGACAATGAGCATTAAGCCATTTTTGAACAGGTCTTCATGAGCTGCCTCTTGCCCGGAAGTGGTCTCGTGGAGGTACAGTGGGTTGAGAACGGGTGTCAATCCCACCAGGTGGCGCTCAGCGGGAAGATATTCTTGCGCCCAGGCAATGACTGGCATTTTGACCGCGGACATGTCCAATACCACTGCCCCTTCCTTAAGTTCGGGAGCAATGAGGTGTAAGGTTTTCTCAACCTCGTTCATGGGTACAGAGAGCAGCACAATGTCTGCTTTGCTCACAGCCTTTGGCAGGTTGTAGGTGATTTTATCCAGTGCTCCCATGTTCTTAGCTTTTTGTACCCTGGCTGGTTCAGCGTCATTACCCACACGATGCAACTGATTGGCGTGCTTGCTCAAAGCCAGGCCTACCGAGGTGCCGAACTGTCCTAATCCTACTATGGTGATCTGAATGGTCATGGTTTATTCTCGATTTTTAGTCAGAAAATTGATGCTCTTGGTTGTCCCCGAAGTAAAACGCGATTTATTCGGAGAGCGAAAGAGTTGGAAAGGTTCAAGCTATGTTGGGGGGGAGAGGTCCCTGACCTCCACCAAGTTTTCTTTGGAAGGGTGGCGACGCGACGCCACCCAGAATTGTCAGAGGCGGTACGTCCAGAGCCCGGTGCTCAACCAATCAGTAGATTATGCAAGAAAAATGCCGGACGCCATACGATCCAGCCAAGTATATCCAAGCCGAGATAAGGTCCCAGGAAAACCACCCCAAGCAGAATGAGCGGTCCGAAGGGTCGGATTTTGTCAAGTGTAGGAGTCAAGTTTGGGGGTGCGAGGTAGCTAAAGACTTTCTCCCCATCCAGGGGGGCGAGAGGGATTAAATTAAAGATTGCCAGGATTATGTTTAGAAAACCAAATTCAAGGAGTAAGTACCCCGGGGAGGGGAGGAAACTTCCTGTAGTGATGGGTAGGGAGACGAGACCGGAGCGGAAAGGTATGGCTCCAAGTATAGCGAGACCCAGGTTGGAGAGAGGGCCTGCCAGCGCCACCCACATCAACGCGGCAGATGAGTGGCGTCTGAGTGCATAGGTATTGACCATTACCGGGCGCGCCCAACCAAAACCGGATACTAGTATTAGCAAGGAACCCAGGAAATCCAGATGTGCAAGAGGGTTTAGCGTTAACCTGCCGGTCTGCCGGGGTGTGGGGTCGCCAAAGTGATCCGCTGTCCACGCGTGGGCAAATTCATGTATGGTGAGTGCGATCACCAGGGAGACCAAGCGGGTGATCAATGTTACCGGGGAGAGATCCAGCATCCAATAGCCTCCTAAGGTCGGATTATACCACCCAGCCCTATAAGCTCCCCGTGATATAATCCGCGGGATGTTGCCGGAAATCCAGTTAAACGATACCGTCCGGTTGCGTAAACCGCATCCTTGCGGTGGCTTCGAGTGGAAAGTGGTCCGCCTGGGAGCCGACATCGGTTTGGAGTGCCTGAGTTGTGGTCATAGGGTGTTGATGCCTCGCCGACAGTTAGCCAGGAAGTTGAAGGAACATCGCCCCCAACCCCAGGAGTTATCTTCTCAGACCTGATATGGGAATCGTTACCAGGTGGATTTTCTATTCATTGGACAGGAAAGACAGGTGGGAAATTGTGCTTGCTACCGTTATGTGAGCATTTTCTGGTTTTGAAAGAGTGGAGCAAATGGGCACTCTCTATCTGGTAGCTACCCCCATAGGAAATCTGGAAGACATCAGCGCTCGAGCCCTGCGCCTTCTACAGGATGTGGGCTTGATCGCTGCCGAGGACACTCGCGTGACCCGTAAACTGCTCTCCCGTTACAACATCCATACCTGTGTGACCAGCTACTACGAACACAACAAGCTGACCAAGCTGGGGGTCATCCTGAATGCGCTGGCCCAGGGTGACGTGGCACTTGTCTCGGATGCTGGGACACCCGCGCTAAACGACCCGGGTTATGAGTTGGTTCGGGCTGTCTTGGAAGCGGGGCATACAGTCAGCTCCGTCCCCGGTCCCTGTGCGCCCATTGCTGCTCTGACCGCCTCTGGTTTGTCCAGCGATGCCTTCCTCTACCTCGGCTACCTGCCACGAAAATCGTCTGAGCGGCGTGCGTTGTTGGAGCGAGTCTCAAACTTGCCCTATACCCTTATCTTCTTCGAAACTCCTCACCGCTTGAACAAATCTCTTGCCGATTTAGAAACTATGTTTGGCGACCGACAGATTGCCGTAGCTCGTGAGTTAACGAAAGTCTACGAGCAAATCTGGCGGGGAACGATTACCGAAGCGCGGGAGTATTTCGCCCAAAATGAGCCGCGCGGCGAGTTCACGTTGGTGGTGGCAGGAAAGACGACGAGAGAAAGTGGAAGGTGGATGGAGGAGAAATTGCTGGTTGCCATCCGTGAAGGTTTGAAGGCGGGCGAAGCCCCAAGTCCATTGGCAGCACGGTTGGCCAGGGAATCGGGGTGGGAGCGAGGGGAAGTGTATGACTTGCTGGTGGAGATGCGACCATCGAAGAGTGGTAAGGGTTGAACAGGATTTACTGTATAGATAACCTGAATTTTCGTGTACGGGAATGATGGTGGTATGAAATCGGAGAAACGGCAAATCTTGTTGACCAACGATGACGGCATCCGTTCGCCCGGACTGTGGGCCGCAGCGGAGGCATTATCCGAATTGGGATATGTGACTGTGGTTGCACCACGGGACCAGTTCTCAGGGGCGGGTCGCAGTCTTCCCCTAGGCTCAGATGGAATCATCCAGGTTGAGCCTATCCCCGTAAAGAGGGACACCTGGACAGCTTACGCTGTAGGGGGCACCCCAGCTCAGGCAGTGTTACATGCAGTTCTCGAAATTATGCCCAGATTGCCAGATTTGGCCGTTTCGGGGATCAATTATGGTGAGAACGTGGGAAGTGGGGTGACGATTTCCGGTACGGTAGGGGCTGCCTTAGAGGCAGCCTGCTTTGAGGTGCCTGCTCTGGCTATCTCATTGGAAACTCCCCAGGAGTACCACCTTTCCTATTCTGATAAGGTGGATTTCTCGGTAGCGGCCTATTTCACGACGCACTTTGGGAGGTTGTTGCTGGGAAGTCACCTGCCCCTGGATGTGGACATTTTGAAAGTAGATGTTCCTTCCGAGGCGACGGTGCAGACTCCCTGGGAACTCACGCGGCTTTCACGTAAACGCTATTATCGTCCCCAACGCCCGTTGCGCGACACCTGGGAACAGCCAGGCAGTCTTGGTTATGCTCAGGAGGATGACCCCCAAAACTACCCCCCGGATTCGGATGTCTACGTGCTGCGCATTAAACGACATATCTCGGTCACCCCTCTGAGCATTGACATGACCTCACGAGTGGACTTGAAGGCTTGGGAGGCGAGGATAAAGCGGGGTGAGGTGGGTTAGGTTAGCGTCTGTATGAGAGCTTTCATTTGGGGGTAAACATGAGGGTTGGCAGCCAGGACGGATTGAGGTGGAGAGATATAATCTGGACCTCCTTCCAGGTTGGTGACGATGGCGCCAGCTTCCTCGGCGATTAACCCTCCAGCGGCGACATCCCATGGGCTGAGACGGATTTCCCAGTAGCCGTCAAAACGTCCTGCAGCAATATAACTCAGATCAAGCGCCGCAGAACCAAGACGGCGTACTCCCAGGGAATTTAAGGAAAAGGCAGTAAAAAGGTCAAGGTTATTCTCTGGGTTTGTACGGATATCGTAGGGAAAGCCAGTAACCAGAAGGCTTTGGTCTAGCTCTTTTGTGTTGGAGGCTCGGATGGGTTTGCCGTTCAACCAGGCACCCCGGCTGCGTTCGGCTGAAAAACACTCGTCCTGCATGGGATCGTAGACCACCCCTAACAATGTCCTCCCTTGTTCAGCGAAGGCTATGGATACCGAGAAGATGGGGACGCCGTGAGCATAGTTCACGGTTCCATCCAGGGGATCAACATACCAAATGTGGTCTTCGTGCCCTGTATGACCACCACTCTCTTCGGCAATGATTTTGTGGGAGGGGTAACGATCCAGGATGGCATCCAGCAAGAACCGTTCGGATTGTTGGTCAACATCGGTGACGAGATCAATCACACCTTTGTGATTAATGGTGTGGCGATTTCCAAAGCTGTTGAGCAAGATGACCCCTGCTTGACGAGCTAGTATTACCAGTTCATTCAGTGTGGGTTGCATGTTGGTGTGCTCCAATTCATCCTTCGGTTGGGTGGTGGGTAGTCGTGCAAGCAGCTTGTGGAGAGGGAGGGAAGGATTGGTTTTCTGATTACGGCTGGGTTTATGCCTGGAGGTTTATTTCAGCGCGCAGTCGGTTGAAGAAATTGACCATGAACTCATGGCGTTTCTCAGCCAGGGCGCGGGCGGAGGGAGTGTACAGCCGTTCTTTTATTTTGCTCAACTTAAACAGGTACTCATGGTAAGAACTATGGGCTTCCCCCTCCTCTTTCTCCTCGGTTTGCTTGAAACGCTCGGAAGGTTCTGCGTATATCGGTTGACCGACGACCACATCGTAGGCGATGGTGCGTGCTACGCCAATGGCTCCGATGACATCCAGTTTATCGGCATCGAAGAGCACCTTTGCTTCCAAGGTTTGGGGTGGTTGGCGGTCATCTCGAAAACGATGTGCCAGGATGCAGTGTTGAACGGCTCGGATGCGTTCGTCAAGCCAGCCTTCGGCTTCCAATATCCTGCGGGCGAAGTCTGCAGAGGCGTTGTGATGGTCACTGCGCCCCTCTTCGCCACCGGAAGTTTCAGAGCCGCAGGCATCGTGCAGCAGGGCAGCAGCGCGCACGATTTCTATGTCGGCGCCCTCGACTTTGGCTAAATATTCACCCATGTGATATACGCGCAGGACGTGGTCAAACCCGTGGACGGGGTCGTTTTCTGGATACCAGGCACGCGCCTCGTCAATGGTTGGCATGGTGTAATCCTGAATACTTGTGTAGGTTGACGTGTACGGTCACGGACGGGATTATACCTTAGGCAGGTAGAGAGAGGCATGCCAGGGATGGCTGAGGGTTTGATTTGGACGGGCAATCCAAATACCCGTCGGCATCCTCGGGATTAGTGAATGTCCAGGTAACGGAACAAGAACAGCAGCAGTCCTATGGCTAGAATTCCTGCACATCCGCAAGCGAATATTTTTAACGCCAAACGCAACAGAAAACGGATCAGCGTCCACGCCAGGGCCAGTCCCAGGACAATGAGGATGATCTGGATGGTCTGTTCGGTGGTGGGTGCAGCCAGTGCTAGTGACATGGTCAACCTTTCACAGGGTAGATGTGACCCTTTTTGATTACTGTGTGTACAAGGTTCGTGCCAAAACGGTAGCCAAGGTGACGGTAGTCCGGCACGTCGAGGATGATCAGGTCAGCCTGTTTGCCCGGCTCGAGGGAGCCGATACAGTGGGAGCGTTGGACAGCCTCAGCAGCATTGACGGTGGCAGCGGCAATTGCCTGGGCGGGAGTGAGATGCAGGTAGCGGCATGCCAGGGCGATGGCGAACTGCATGGACTCGCACCAGGCGGTACCGGGGTTGAGGTCAGTGGCGATAGCGAGGCCGCCGCCAGCTTCGAGGATGTCCTGGGCAGGTGTGTATTTCCCTTCGGCGAGGCCGAACGGTGTGCAGGGCAGGGAAACGGCTACCGTGTCGGAGTTCGCCAGAGCGGTTATGTCTTCTGGAGAGGTGACCACCAGGTGATCGGCTGATACCGCCCCCAGTTCTGCAGCCAGGGCAGCGCCACCCAGATTATCAAATTCATCTGCATGGATTTTTAGAGGGAAGCCAAGTTGGCGCGCGGTTTCCAGGATACGGCGAGACTGCGCCAGGGTAAACGCCCCGGTTTCGCAGAAGACGTCCACAAAGGGCAGGCTGATAGTTGGTGTGTAGGAGAATTGAGCGTGCCACCAATCCCGGACAGCGGGGAGCATTTGGGTGCAAATCAAGTCCGTGTAACCCTCGGGGTTGTCTTTGAATTCAGGAGGGATGGCGTGTGCACCCAGGAAAGTGGGAACAAGTTCGATGGGGCCTTGGGCGTTGAGGGTCAGCAAGGCTTGAAGCATCTTGATTTCGGTCTCGGTCTCCAATCCGTAGCCGGTTTTGGCCTCAGCCGTAGTGGTACCGTGAGCGAACATGCGTTGCAGGCGCGGGCGGGTCTCATTCAACAAATCATCTAATGAGGCAGATCGAGTGGCGCGCACAGTAGATGCGATACCTCCACCGGCTGCCATGATTTCCAGGTAGGTTTTTCCCTGGAGGCGCATTTCGAACTCCGCGGCGCGGTCGCCAGCCCAGACCGGGTGGGTGTGAGGGTCAATCAGGCCGGGCATGACTACACGGCAGGAAGCGTCCAACTCTGATTCGTTGGGGTAGCTAGCCCGTAGTTCAGCGGTTTTGCCAACCGCCATGATTTTTTCACCGCGCACCAGCACTGCGCCATCCTCGACGATGCCGAGCCTCCCCAGGTCGTGACCGCGTTGCGGACCGCCGGTGAGGGTGAGGAGTTGGGAAGCGGAGTGGATTATCATAAGAGGGATGTTGTAGTAGACAGTGGCCAGTTTGTGTTGATTTTACCCCTGATTGGGAGGTAAAGAAGCCCACTCGAAGGGAGGCAGCCTGGCGATTTAATTGGCTGGTGGGAGTTAATGTTGCTTGATTAGTCGCGGCTGGCAAGCATGGCCTGGAGTCTCTGCAAAGATAGCAGAGCGATCATGTTGAACACAACTGCTGCAGCCGCGACGATTGGGAAACCGAAGCCATATAACCAGGAGGTCAGCGGAGCTCCGAGGGCACGACCGAGCGACAGCGCCCCTACATTGAAAGCCATCATGGTAGCGCGTGCTTGCGGCAGTATTTCGGTCATCATGGGGATGATGCTGACTATCGTGAACTCAAATGTAATGTAAAACAGGAACAATCCTACTAGAGCCCCAATTTCAGAGTGCCCCAGCAGGGGGAGGAGCAATGCAGCCAGGCTGTTGCTGATCAGACCGATGGCAAGGGCGCGTGGCTTGCCCAACCGGTCAACAAAGGCGGCCACCATTCCCTCTCCGCTCAGTTCGGCGATACCGATCACGGCTGCTGAAGCACCCAGGGCGCCAATCTGCAAGCCAAAAGAATCCTCCAGCCACACGCCGAAGACGAGATTGACTGACTCGTTGGCAATAGTTGCCAGAAAACCGACAGCCAGTCCCGCCAACGCAGGGGCGGAGGTAAGAACAATGTGAAAATTTGACTTCAGGAGGTTGCTACCATACCCTGGATGAATTGAGGAGGCAGATTGTGATCTGTCATTGGGCAGGAATGTCCATAAACTGGCAAATAACAACAATCCGAGCACAGTCAACAGCGGGAAGGGAGCTAACCAGCCGTGGCGAGCGATCAGGAAACCCATCACCGGGACACCGAGGATGAAAGCCAGTGACCAACCAAATTCGGTTACGGCAATTGTACGGCCGCGCCGTTCGTAGGGTACGCGGTCACCCAGATATGCCTGCATGGATGGGTCGAAGAGGTATTTTCCCAGCGTGGTCAAAATCAGGGAGACAACCAGGCTTGGGTACACTGGCCAGAAAACGACCAGAACAACGCCGCAGATGAACATGCCTAACCCAGCAAGCATACCGAACTTTCTACCGCGAGTATCAGCAATGGACGCCATGAAGGGCCCGAAACCTCCGGCGACAGAGCGTGCTGTTAGGGCGAATGACATGGTCTGAAGGTCCACACCCAACGAACGTGCGAAAACCCCTAAGAAAGGGTATGCCATTCGGTATGTAGTGTTGAGTATGACACGGGTAAAGGTGAAATACAGTATCTGAAGGCGTAATTGTAAAGGGGCTGTGACTGAGCTCAACGTTGTTTATCCAGTTGGGGAATAGTGGCTTCGTTGGGGCTGAGTGCCATTTACATGCTTCTGAGGAGTCGAATGTGGTTCGATTACTTCAGCAAGGGCATTTTTAGGTCGTGTTTTTTAGCAGTTTCAATGGCCAGTTCATATCCGGCGTCTGCATGGCGCACCACGCCCAGCCCGGGGTCGGTGGTCAAAACTCTTTCCAGGCGCCTGGCGGCTTCGGGTGTGCCATCCGCCACGATTACCTGCCCAGCATGTTGGCTGAAGCCGATGCCAACACCGCCGCCGTGATGGAACGAGACCCAGGTAGCCCCGCCGATGGCGTTTAGTAATGCATTTAGTATCGGCCAGTCGGAGACCGCGTCGCTGCCGTCCTTCATCCCCTCTGTTTCCCGGTTAGGGCTGGCTACGGAGCCAGAGTCCAGGTGATCTCGTCCGATGACGATAGGGGCCTTGAGCGCACCCTGCGCCACCATCTCGTTAAACTTCAATCCAGCTTTGAGGCGTTCGCCGTACCCCAACCAGCAGATGCGGGCTGGCAGTCCCTGGAAGGGTATCTTCTCTTTTGCCATCTTCAGCCAGCGGTGCAGGTGCTGGTCATTGGGAAAGAGTTCCATGATGGCTTTGTCGGTCTTGTAGATGTCTTCTTTATCTCCCGAGAGCGCCACCCAGCGGAAAGGCCCCTTGCCCTGGCAGAATAACGGGCGGATATAAGCGGGCACAAAACCTGGATAGTTGAAAGCCCTCTTCACCCCGGCATCATAAGCTCGTTGACGCAGGTTGTTACCATAATCGAAGACCTCAGCTCCCTTGCGCTGGAATTCCAGCATGGCTTGGACGTGACGGGCCATCGATTCCATCGAACGCCTCTTGTACTCTTTCGGATCCGACTGCCGAAGCTGTTCGGCAGCAGTTACATCCAATCCGGAGGGAATATACATTTGCACGTCATGAGCGGGTGTCTGGTCGGTTACTATGTCGGGAGTCACACCGCGGATTACCAGCTCCGGGTAGATGTCGGCGGCATTGGCGATCAAGCCGATGGATTTGGGTTCTTCGTTTTCCAACGCTTCTTCTACCAGGGTCATGGCTTCTTCCAACTCATTTACAACTATGTCAACGTAGCCGATATCCATACGGCGTTGTGCCCGTTGGGGGTCCACCTCGACGATGAGACCGACGCCTTCGTTCATGGTGATGGCCAGGGGCTGCGCGCCGCCCATCCCGCCCAATCCGGCGGTCAAAACGAACTTGCCTTTCAGAGAGGGCCAACCGCGCTGTGTGGCCAGAGAGGCCAGCGTCTCATAGGTGCCCTGCAAGATACCCTGCGTGCCGATGTAGATCCACGAGCCCGCGGTCATTTGTCCATACATGATCAGCCCGCGGGCCGCCAGCTCGTCGAAGTGTTGCTGTGTAGCCCAGTGGGGAACAAGGTTGGAGTTAGCAATCAGCACACGCGGCGCGTCGGGGTAGGTCTTGAAGACGGCCACAGGTTTACCTGACTGCACCAGCAGGGTCTCATCGTCTTCGAGGTTCTTTAGTGATTCCAGGATAGCGTCGAATGCCTGCCAATTACGGGCTGCCTGACCGCGCCCGCCGTAGACCACCAGGTCTTCAGGACGCTCTGCCACCTCCGGATCGAGGTTGTTCTGGATCATGCGATAGGCTGCTTCGGTTAGCCAGGATTTACAGGTCAATCGTGTACCACGCGGAGCGCGGATGGTTCTGGGAGAAAACACGTTTTCCTCCTTGAAAAAGTCTGTTGTTTGGATAGCAATCCATTGCCCTGATTATACATCCCTAGGTGGGATTGTTTAAACTTGGGTTGAGGGTAGCTTTATGAGGAAAATAGTTAGGGATGACTAATACTTCCATTATGAATATGATGGGCTCGTAGTGGCGGCACCCTTGCGGTTCAAAGCTGCTAAAGGGAGGATGATGTGGTAATATTGCGGTCACGTACGATCAATCCTACCTTTGTTGGAGGCTCGGCATGAAACAGATATGCGTTGTGGGGGCGGGTTACGTTGGGCTGGTAACCGCCGCATGCTTTGCTGATTTGGGAAACGCTGTCACCACGATAGATATTGACAGCAAAAAAATTGAGGGTTTGAAGCGCGGTGTCATGCCAATATACGAACCGGGCCTGGAGGAGCTGGTCAAACGTAATGTAAAAGCAGGACGTCTTTCATTCACTACCTCCTACGCTGAAGGAATGAAGAACGTAAGATATGTCTTTATCGCCGTCGGCACCCCCTCGGGTGTGGATGGGGAGGCCGACATGCGCTACGTGGAAGCTGCAGCCACCTCAATTGCCCAGAATATGACAGGACCGATCATCGTTATCAATAAATCCACCGTTCCAGTGGGGACGGGTGACTGGGTTGCGGAGATCATCAGGCGGAATCAATCTGAACCCATACCTTTTTCTGTGGTCTCCTGCCCCGAATTTTTGCGTGAGGGCTCCGCCATTGGTGATTTTATGCGTCCTTATCGTACCGTTTTGGGGTCGCTGGACCCTGATGCGGCGGAGGAGGTAGCCCAACTGCATCTCCCCTTGCGAGCTCCAATCGTCATTACGGATCTGCGCACCGCTGAGATGATCAAGTACGCTTCTAACGCCTTCCTGGCTACGAAGATATCTTTTATCAATGAAATCGCCAATATTTGTGAAGTGGTCGGCGCAGATGTCAGGGAGGTCGCCGCGGGCATGGGATACGATGAACGCATAGGATCGCGCTTCTTACGCGCGGGGTTAGGGTATGGGGGCTCATGTTTTCCTAAGGACGTCCAGGCCCTGGCACACATGGCCGACAAGAACGGACGCCATCCGCACCTGCTAAATACTGTAATGAAGATCAACGCAGAACGTCGCGCCATAGTAAATGATCGCTTGAGAGACATGTTGGGGGATTTGAAGGGGACCGTCATTGGTCTTTTAGGGTTGACGTTTAAACCAAACACAGATGACCTGCGCGAAGCCCCTTCAATAGAAATTGCCAATAACCTGCTGGCGGCTGGTGCGAAAGTACGGGCTTACGATCCGGTGGCTATGGATGACGCCAGGGAATTGCTTCCAGGCGTTGAAATGATGCCTGACCCCTATATTTTGGCTGAGGGTTGTGATGCTATCGTGGTGGTGACGGAGTGGAATGAATTCCAACAATTGGATTTGGTAAAGATCCGCAACAGCATGAAACAACCCGTGGTGTTCGATGGACGCAATGTGTATGACCCGGAGAAGATGTACAAACTGGGTTTCCTGTACCGAGGTGTGGGACGAGGGTATGATGGTACGCGCCGTTTGGAGGAAGTAAAAACCCCGAAAACCGAGGCTTAGATCTTGTTATCGGTGTTTTGCGGACTGAAAGCAATCCATCTGAAACCAACCTTGGCAAATCCGTTTGGGGAGTTGTAGGTGTTGAGTGCAGCAAGCAGGCCCAGTTCTCGTGTGTCACGCGTGTGCATGGCGAGAATCATTCCAATTTGAGTAACGATGTCAAATGAATGCGCATCCCCCAATTTGTGACTATGAGGGTTCTGATTATCAAAGGCGGTTTTGGGAACGGGGTGATCGCGCTTACGAAGATCAGGTTGAGGCTGTGGCAATACAGCGTCTACTGCCACCCGGTGGTAAATTGCTTTTGGAGATCGGAGCAGGAGCAGGACGCAACACCTCGCGTTATGGCGGCTTTGAGAGAATCGTCCTGCTGGATTATTCCCGTAGTCAGTTGCGTCAGGCTCAAGAGCGTTTAGGGTGTAATGCGGGTTATATTTTTGTGGCTGCGGATGTTTACCATTTACCGTTTGTAGAGGGGCTTTTTGATGGAGCTACGATGATCCGCGTGATGCACCATTTGGCAGACGTCCCTATGGCCATATCACAGGTACGACATGCGCTTCTGCCTGGCGCGGTTCTCATTCTGGAATATGCCAACAAGCACAACCTGAAGGCAATTTTTCGTTACCTGGTGAGACGTCAATCGTGGAGCCCATTCACACTGGAGCCGGTTGAGTTTGTGCCTCTACATTTTAACTTTCATCCTGAGCAAGTGCGGAGCTGGTTACAATCTGAGGGTTTTATCATTGAGCGGCAATTAACCGTATCGCATTTTCGTCTAGGGATTTTAAAACAGATAGTGCCGCTGAGGTTGCTCGTGTATCTGGATTCCGTAGCACAGTGGACCGGCAATTGGTGGCAATTTTCACCCAGCGTGTTTGTTCGAGCCCGCGCGAGCCGGGATTCCGGACAGGCCGCAGCAGGTGCGTTTTTTCGCTGTCCGGAATGTGGACATGATCCCTTGGAAGAGGCGCCCGCGTGGTTGAGATGTAACGGTTGTGGTCGTCGTTGGTCGGTTGAGGATGGAATTTATGACTTTAGACTGCCGATGAATGGTTGATTGTTGTGGAGAAGGGTATGCCATCTGTATTGATTGTCTGTACTGCTAACCTGTGCCGTTCCCCTATGGCGATGGCGTTGCTAAAACACCTCCTTCACCAGCACAAAATGTATGGCTGGCGGGTCGAGTCCGCAGGCACCTGGGTTCAAGGGATTTCCCCCGCAGTCCAGACAGTCCAGGATGTTTTGGCCGATTTTGGTTTGAACATCCAGGATCATCGCTCGCGCGTTGTAACCCGTGAACTGTTACGCCAATTCGATCTTATCTTAACGATGGAGACAGGGCAGAAAGAAGCATTAACGGTTGAGTTTCCGGAGATAGCCCCTCGTCTTTTTCTGCTCAGTGAGATGGTGGGTGAGGAGTACAGCATCCCTGACCCGATAGGGGGAGAGTTATCCGATTATCGGAGGACGGCTGCCAGGATCCACCGTTTGCTCACCCAAGGTTTTGAGCGCATTGTTAGATTGGCGGAGAATCCAGAGCCCTTAGACCTCTTTCCTGCTGGCTGACCCAACCCGAATTTTTTCTACCACCCAAAAGTGAGATAGACCCAGCATCCGTAGCGGCGTGCGTTCTAAGGTGTGCAGGCATGCTCTGAGGAGGCGTCCAAGCTGCGGATAACGGGCGATGATATTATCGTAAGCTCCAAAGATGACCGTACGTTGAATGGGATGTACGGGCAGTCCTCTGAATAAACCTTCCAGGTCCCTGTGTGTATAGACTCGCACATGAGGGGCGAGGCGGTCACGCAGGCTGCGTGGCAGGTAGTTCACCAGGGGGATGTTTCCGAAACGATATCCTCCTCTCCAGTATATCCCGTGGGTTTCAAAGGGGTAACCCCGGTTTGGGCAGAACAGGACGAGACGCCCCCCTGGGCGAAGGGTGCGTATCATTTCGGCGATTGCCTTTCGGTCGTCCTGGACATGTTCGATCACTTCGTGACTCAGGATGACGTCGAAGGAGTTATCTGGGAAGGGCAGTGCCTCGCCTGTGGAGCAGATAATGTAGGGGGTGCGTTTTCGAGCCGCCTGGGCGCGCGGGAAGTCGTATTCCAGCCCAATCATTTCGCCAGCGTGAGGGGTTAAGTGTTCTACGTACATCCCAACGCCGCAACCGTTATCCAGCACTCTGCCCTGTATCCTGTAATCCACTGCTTGCAAGATCATCTTCAACCGACGTTCCTGTCCGCTCCGCCAGACATAGGAGGCTTCACCGCAAGCCGCAGCTTTCTCGAGGGAGAAGGAGGTATGTGCATCCATGGTTATTGTTGGGT
Organism: Chloroflexota bacterium; assembly: GCA_040758495.1. Taxonomy (GTDB): domain Bacteria; phylum Chloroflexota; class Anaerolineae; order Anaerolineales; family JBFLVL01; genus JBFLVL01. The sequence goes on along the minus strand of JBFLVL010000005.1, from coordinate 95,657 downwards.
GTGAGAAAGGGTCATAAGAGCATATTTGCAGGGGATGGCACCCCATCTTACCTGGATATTAGGCGGTGATAAGAGGACCTCTCGTGTGACGACGGGGTAGTATATGGATAGGACGGCTTCTTATCTTACTACAGGTTCTGAGCCGGGATGTTAATGGAGGTGGTCAGAGCCTTCTCTTCTGCTTGGGCTACTCGGATGCCTTCTTCTTCGTCAACCGTGTTCAGTATTAGTGCGCCAGAAATGAAGAACACGATCAGGGATACGATGCTCAAGCGGCTGTGCCCCACCAATTGACCCACAAGTGCAAAGACAAACGGTCCGGCAATTCCGGCAAACTTGGCACTGACGCTGAAGAAACCGAAGAATTCCGCCGATTTGCTCTTAGGTACCATCCGCCCGAACAATGACCGGGTGAGCGCCTGAGTGCCACCCTGTACCATGGCGACACCGAAGCCCAGAAGCCAAAAATGCAAAGCTGTGCTCATGAAGTAACCACCTATAGAGATGGCTGTGTACACCAGCAGGCCGAGATATATCGAACGTTTGGTGCCCAGCTTTTTTGCCAGCCAGCCGAAGGCAAAGGAGAAAGGTATGCCCACGAACTGCACCATAAGTAGTGTGCCTATCAGATCAGTCTGTCCGATGCCGATTTCAGCTCCATAGATGGTTGCCATTTTGATGATCGTGCCGATGCCGTCGTTGTACAGCCAGAAAGCGATCAAGAACTTCAGTAGTTGGCGGTATTTAGAAATCTCGCCTAGGGTCTTTGCCAGACGGTGAAATCCGGCTTGTACCGGGTTGAAGCCGCTCTCGCCCGTGAACACCCGACGCGGTGGTTCAGGTACGTGTCTCCAGAGTGGGATGGTGAACACCAACCACCAGACTGCTACACTGGCGAGGGATAGGCGGGTCATCAACTCCTTGGATTCATCTGGGGCTAACATGATCATGGCCAGGTTTACCGCCAACAGAATGCCTCCACCCAGGTATCCCAAGGCGAAACCCTTGGCTGAGACTTGATCAATCTCTTCTGGGTCAGCGATGTGGGGGAGCAGGGAATCGTAGAACACATTGGCTCCCGAAAAGCCGACTTCACCGAAGATGAAAATGATGGAGGCGGCCAACCAGTCACCTCGTCCGATGAAGAACAGCAAAGCTGTGGCAAAAATACCTGTGAGGGCAAAGTTGGTCAGGTATCGTTTTTTCGCCCCGCGAAAATCTGAGATCGCGCCCAGGATGGGGCTAATGATAGCCACCACGAAGAGAGCAATGGAGCTTGTGTATCCCCAGTATACGGTGGCTTTGTTTCCCGCCAAGTTAGCGCCGGCCACGGAGGAATAATACACTGGCAGGATGGCAGCCATGATGGTCGTGGCGAAGGCTGAATTTGCCCAGTCGTACATCGCCCAGGCGCTGATAATCCGTCTGTGTAATTTATCTTTCATGGGTCACTCCCGTGGATCTGGTGCAGCGAGGTATGTGCCAGATGGTTGGTTTGCACTCCCAGCATGGCAATTTGAAATTGTTTCAACAATTATACACGTGGGAGGCGGAAGGGTTGCCAGGCTACAGGGGAAGATGAGTGCCTACGGGGTATACGCAAACCTCTTAGTCTAATTTTGGCGAAGCTTTGGGTTCCAATCATCAGAGGGAGACATGATGTATAATCAAGAAACGAAAAGGAGACGCAATGAAAATTACCTGGTACGGTCATTCTTGTTTTCGTATAACGAAACGCTCTTTTGCCACAGTGGTTACGGACCCCTACGATTCGGAAGTCGTGGGTTACTTCCCCCTCAAGCTCGCTGGAGATATCGTCACAATCAGCCACGATGCGCCAGGTCATAACTATGTAAAGGGGGTGAGAGGAAATCCCCATGTCATCACCGGGCCTGGTGAATACGAAATCGGTGGGGTTTTCATCACCGCCGTACGGACGAACAGTCATGCACGTTCTAAGGATGAACAGCCCAACACCCTGTATGTCTTTGATATTGAAGGGGTTACTGTTGCGCATTTAGGCAATTTGCGCCGGGTTCCGGGTCAGGCGGAAATTGAAGCTTTGGGCACTGTGGACGTGGCTTTAGTGCCAGTTGGGGGTGGGGGAGGATTGATTGCCGCGAAAGCAGCCGAGGTCGTGAGTCTGATCGAGCCAGGTATCGTCATCCCAATGCACTATGCAACTCCCGAATCGAAGATGACGAAATTGTTGCCCCTTGATAGGTTCCTCAAAGAGATGGGTTTGGGTAAGGTAAAACCAAAACCTGAATTGGAAGTAAAGGCTGGTAATGTCCCTCAAGAAACGGACGTAGTGGTGTTGGAGTATAAAGGTTCCTGAAGGAGCAGTGTTATGGTTGTAAAGATGCTCATGACCTGGGATATACTCCCAGGACGAGAACAGGAATACTTCGAGTTTGTCGTGCGGGAGTTTATCCCTGAAGTTCAGAAGATTGGTCTGAAACCGAGCGATGCATGGTTCACCATGTATGGTGATTATCCCCAGATTCTGGCCGCAATGCTCTCACCCAACCTTACGACTTTACAGCAAACCCTGGCTTCAAACGAGTGGGATAGTTTAGTCAGACGACTACATGATTATGTGGAGGACTTCTCATATAAAATCATCCGTGCGCGTGGCAGTTTTCAGATTTAGGGGAAGATACACAGCTCTTTCAATTTGATGATCATGTTGATGTGAGATTTACCCTATGAAACCCACATCGTTTGCCTCCGGTTTGTTAGACTGGTACAGGCAGAGCTCCCGCGAAATTCCCTGGCGAGGTTTCGAAGGCCCCTATATTGTCTGGGTCTCTGTGGTTATGCTCCAGCAGACGCGGATGGACACGGCTGTGCGTTACATTCAGCAGTGGATGCAGCGTTTTCCTACTGTAGAGGCTTTGGCTTCCACTTCACTTGATGAGGTATTGAAGGTGTGGGAGGGCCTGGGGTACTATCAACGTGCCCATAACCTGCACCGCGCAGCTCAAATCCTGATCTCAGAATACGGTGGATGTCTGCCAACGGATATAGATGCATTACGCCGATTGCCAGGCATTGGGGATTACACTGCTGGAGCAATTGCCTCTATAGCCTTTGGCCTCGATGAGCCCGCGGTGGATGCCAATGCTGGTCGCGTTTTAGCGCGAGTTTTTGAGGTTCGTGAACCAACCCATTCTACCGCGGGAAAGCGAGTGCTATGGGATTTGGCGCGAGGCCATCTTCCTCCTGGCCAGGCTGCAATGTACAATCAAGCGTTAATGGATTTGGGCGCTACGGTGTGCACAGCACGTCAACCCATGTGTTCGCGTTGTCCCCTCGCTGATCTCTGCCGGGCCAACCTTTTAGGTGCTCAAGCAGAACTTCCCCAAAAACAGAGGAAAAAAAGCATCCCTCACCATCTTGTCACTGCGGCAGTGCTACAGCGAGATGGTCATGTGCTGATTGCTCAGCGACCTGCTGAAGGTTTGCTCGGAAATTTGTGGGAATTTCCGGGAGGAAAAACTCTGCCAGAGGAAGACTTGCGTACCTGCTTAAAACGCGAGGTTCGTGAGGAATTGGGTGTGGATATTTCCGTGGGGGAGATGTTGGGAGTGTATCAGCATACCTATTCTCACTTCCGTGTCACCCTGCATGTTTTTTTCTGTTCTCTGGTGTCTGGTGAACCCCGCAAGCTAGAACACGCAGATTTGAAGTGGGTCACCCCCATGGATTTGAGCTCCTACCCCATGGGAAAGTTAGACCGTCAGATAGCAAATGCAATCCTATGATTATAGGCAAGAGACCTTCTTATGACATAGAGCGGGAGCGAATGGTCAAGGATCAATTGGCCGCACGGGGCATCAGCGACCCAAGGGTTCTGGAAGCCATGCGTACTGTCCCCCGTCACCTCTTTGTCCCCAAAGAGTATCGTTATCTGGCTTACACCGATGGCCCCTTACCGATTGGTAAACGGCAGACCATATCTCAACCTTATATTGTTGCCCTCATGACCGAGGTGCTGGAACTGGGGGGTGAGGAGCGGGTTCTGGAGATTGGGACAGGGTCGGGTTACCAGGCCGCGGTGCTTTCCCTGTTGGCGAAAGAAGTGCACACCATCGAACTCTATCCAGAGCTTGCCCAGCGGGCTTCTCGGTTGATGGAAAAGTTGAAATATAACAACGTCCACATCCATGTTTCCGACGGCTCACAAGGCATTGCCGAGCATGCTCCTTTCCAGGCCATCGTCATCACGGCTGCAGCCCCACGGGTACCTCCGCCGATCAAACAACAGATGGACGATGGAGGACGCTTGATTTTACCTGTGGGTGGGTTGTACGGGCAGACCTTGGAGTTATGGAGACGAAAAGGCGATCAATGGGATTATGAGACCCTTGCTCCGGTTGCCTTTGTCCCATTGCGAGGACAGTGGGGGTGGAATGAATCTAAGTGGCTGGATTTTTAATCCGCTTTTTTCCTGAACCAGGTTACCAGTTGAAGGGGGTGCCAGACGGGAAATTTTGCCTGGGAGGCGTAACCGCGCGGGTTCTCATCCCAGGCAGAAATCCGGTTTCAGACCCTCGAAAGGGTGACGATTACCATAGGACGGCGTTTTGTCTCATTGTACAGGTATGTTTTTACTGTCTGTTGCACCTCTTCATGGATGTTTCCATCCCCCTTTTTGATTGTGCGGGAAATGAGTTGGCCGGTTGCTTCCAGCAGACTTTGGGCATCGCGGGTATGCACAAACCCCCGGGTGATAATCTCGGGTTTATCACGCAGCCGGCCAGTCTGGCGATCAAGGCTCAGGTTGATGAGGACGATGCCGTCACGTGCCAGGGCTTCACGCTCGCGCATGACCTCCGGACCAATATCGCCAACCCCTGAGCCGTCAACGAACACATAGCCGCCTGGTACACGCTCAGCCAGGCGCATCTTTCCATCTGTAAATTCGATCACCTGTCCGTTTTCTACAACCGCGATGTTTTCCGCAGGGATGCCGATTTCCTGAGCCAGGATAGCATGTTGCTTGAGGTGGCGTAACTCGCCATGTATGGGAATGAGATGCTTGGGTTGAACCAGGTGAAGCATGAGTTTCATCTCTTCCTGGCTGGCGTGCCCAGAAACATGCACGGGAGCAATGGGGTCATAGATGACGTTAGCGCCACGCTGGAATAGACGGTTGATCGTGCGGTAAACGTTCTCCTCATTGCCAGGGATGGGGTGCGAGGAGATGATCACGGTGTCGCCCTTGAGGAGGTCGAATTGGCGGTTCATCCCCGTTGCCAGACGTACAAGTATGGAGGTGGGTTCACCTTGCGCGCCAGTACACATCAGCACCACATCTTTGGGATCCAGTTTGAGGGCTTCTTCCAGAGGCACCAGTACGTTGTCCGGGATGTCAAGATATCCTAGCTTTATAGCCATCTTGGCGTTTTCGGTCATGCTTTTACCCACGAAGGCGAGTTTCCGGTGTTGGGCCACTGTGGCTTTGATCACTTGCTGCATACGGGATACCAGCGAGGCGAAGGAGGCGATAAGGATGCGCCCCGATGCTTTGCTGAAGACATGGTCGAAAGCCTGGTCAATCACCCGCTCAGATAGCGTCCAGCCGGGTTCATCGGCATTTGTTGAGTCTGCCAGTAGTGCTAACACACCGCGGGAGGCGAATCCAGCCAGTTTGGCGTAGTCTGTAGGCCAATTGTCAACCGGTGTGTGGTCGAATTTATAGTCTCCACTGTGAATGATCAGTCCTGCGGGTGTGTCTATCCCTAATCCCACGCCATCGGGGATAGAGTGGCACACGTGGAAGAACTCAACCTGGAATGGGCCAATAGCCACCGTTTCACCAGCTTGAATGGAGGTAATGTCCGTTTTCTCTAACATGCCACCACGTCGAAGTTTTACCTCCAGCAAGCCGCGCGTTAGTGGAGTGGCGTAAATGGGAGCATGGATTTTCTCTAACACGTGGTTGATGGCTCCAATGTGGTCCTCATGCCCATGGGTGATCACAATGCCGCGCACACGGTCTGCTTTATCATGCAGGTATTGAAAATCGGGGATAATGTAGTCAATACCCAACATATCGTTCTCGGGGAACATGATGCCTGTATCTACGAGGAGGATGTTCTTCCCGTACTCGTAGGCCATCATGTTTTTACCAATTTCCCCTAAACCCCCTAATGGAATAATGCGTAATTTTTTATCGGTCATATCTTGCTACCTGTCTTTTCTGCGCTTTTAAGAAATATGAAAAACATAAGTCCAGACGGATTTTAACACGAAGTGCATGCAAATCTAAAGATGCTCGGGTTGGTCCTATTTACCAACAATTCATAGAGGCTGATTTTTATAGGGAAGGGATCGTGGATGCTCCCCTGATGGCATTAATATTCGCCCCTCAATAAGTGGTGTTAATCGGTCTTTTCGCTCAATCAGCAAAAAATGCTTAGCTTAGGTTGAAGCCTTCGTCGGTGGAGACAACGACATATCAGTTAAAGAAAGGGCGGGTTTTCACCCGCCCCAACCATGCTTGTAGTGGTTTAGTATTCCGGCATCGGAGGAGTTGGCTTCTCAGGCTCCGGTAAGTCCGTAATCAAGGCTTCGGTAGTCAGGATCATAGCAGCGATAGAGGCCGCGTTCTCCAAGGCGCCACGTGTCACCTTCGCAGGGTCAATCACGCCGTCCTTGATCATATCGTCGTATGTTTCGGTCAGAACGTTGAATCCGATATTCTTATTCTTATTCTTTTCCTGCTCACGGCGTACATTTTCTAGCACCACAGACCCGTCCTTGCCAGCATTCTCGGCAATCTTGCGAAGGGGCATCTCCAGCGCCTTTCGGACGATGTTCACGCCGATCTGGGCGTCTTCAAATTCCATTTTGACATCGTCCAAAGTGTGCATAACGTTGATCAGCGCAACGCCACCACCAGCCACGATCCCGTCCTCGATTGCCGCACGGGTTGCTGAAACGGCATCTTCCACGCGGTGCTTTTTCTCCTTCAGTTCGGTTTCTGTGGCTGCCCCTACGCCGATGACTGCTACGCCACCGGACAGTTTTGCCAAGCGTTCCTGGAGTTTCTCACGGTCATAATCGCTGGTGCTTTTTTCGATCTCCACGCGGATTTGATCAATGCGACCTTTGATACCCTTCGGATCACCCTTACCACCAATGATCGTGGTGTCATCCTTCGTGGCGACCACCTTTTCGGCGCGGCCTAGATCTGAAACAGTAGCACTTTCTAGTTTACGTCCTGTCTCCTCGGAGATCAGGCTGGCGTTGGTCAGAATGGCGATGTCCTGCAACATGGCCTTCCGCCGATCGCCGAAGCCAGGGGCTTTAACTGCCAGAACGTTGAGCATACCGCGCAGTTTGTTCAATACCAGCGTGGCGAGAGCTTCACCGTCAACATCCTCAGCGATAATCACCAGCTCGCGTTTGCCAATCTGGACGAGTTTCTCCAGGAGGGGGACGATATCTTGAGCTGCGGAGATCTTCTTATCATAAACCAGGATGTAAGGTTCTGCGATGTTCGCTTCCATGTTCTCGGGGTCGGTGATGAAGTAAGCCGAGATGTAGCCCCGATCGAATTGCATACCCTCAACATAGTCGGTCTCGAACTCCAGACCTTTGGACTCCTCAACCGTGATAACGCCATCGTTTCCAACTTTGTCGAACACCTCGGCGATTAGTTCTCCAATTTCGCGGTCCTGAGCGGAGATAGAGGCAACGTTGGCAATATCCGTTTTGGTAGTCAGGTCTATTGCCTGTTTACTGATTGCTTCTGCCACAATTTTTGAGGCGGCTTCGATACCACGTTTGAGCAGCATGGGATTTGAGCCAGCCGCCAGGTTCTTCAGGCCATCAGATACAATCGAGTGAGCCAGGAGGGTAGATGTGGTTGTACCATCACCAGCGATGTCATTCGTCTTTGTGGCTGCTTCCTTAAGCAGTTGTGCTCCCATGTTCTCAAATGGGTCCTCAAGCTCGATTTCTTTAGCTACGGTCACACCGTCGTGGGTGATCGTCGGGGCGCCAAATTTGCGATCCAGAGCCACGTTACGGCCTTTTGGCCCTAAAGTAGTCACCACTGCTTCGGCAAGGATATCCACACCATTTTTAAGACGACGACGTGCATCTTCGGAAAAAGCCAATTGTTTTGCACCCATAGATATTCACTCCTTATAAATATAATTTCATTTTTTGGTTATTTTTCGATGATGGCCAATACATCACTTTCCCGCAGGATGAGCAACTTGTCGCTGTTTATTTTGAATTCGGTACCTGAGTACTTGGCAAACAGCACAGTGTCATTTACTTTGATATCCATTGGGATGCGTTTACCGCTTTCATCGCGGTCTCCAGGCCCGACAGCCAACACAGTCCCTTTCTGGGGTTTTTCTTTGGCTGTTTCAGGAAGTACAATACCGCCTGCAGTGGTCTCTTCTTGTTCGATAGGTTGAACCACCAAGCGGTTGCCCAAGGGTTTGAGCTTCAGATCCATATAATCCTCCTAAGTATTACGATAAAATGAGTTTACATGCAGATAAGTTAGCACTCTTCGATGTCGAGTGCTAACTTTATGGGCGTATAATACCCGTCTTTAAAAATATCGTCAAGGGGCAGACCAGGATTAACAAAGCTCTGATATCCTAGGGACTGATTTCCATTTGCGGGCTGCCTTTTAGGGTGGCACACACCATTTTGCTCTCTTGTACAATTTCCAAAATATTCTCGTGGGGGAAGGTGGCCCCAGCTAATTCCAGGAAAGGGAGTGCCTCTTCACAGCGGTCCAGCGCCGCCAGGATAGAGCCATACTGGACATAGTAAAAAGCTACATCTAACGAATTCAGTGGTAAAGGTTGTATGTCTACTCCGCCGATATTTTCTTCAATGTAAAAGCTCTGGAGTAATTGTTGCAGTATTTGTTGGTTTTCTGCGGCTGTGCAACCTTCCACGGCACACTTCAATACCGGAATGGCGCCCTCGTAGTTTCGTCCTTGTATGTAGATCCTGCCTAACTGAGCATAGGTGTTGGCGTTGGTTGGGTCTATTAACACTGCGCGTTCTGCATTGCGAGCGGCGATAAAAAATTCTCCCTGTTGGGCGTATGTTTTGGCGATAGCAATATATGGCAAAGGATCTTTGATGCCTAGTTGTTGATTGATGCTGGCAGCTTTATCGAAAGAAGTAAGGGCACGATCATATACTTCCAGATGGCGGTAGTTGTATCCGATACTGAGGTACAGGAAGGTGAGGTTGGGATTAATCTTGACAGCCTTTTCGTATTCTTCAATTGCTTGACGGTATTTGCCTAATGATTCCAGTACAACCGCGTATACCCGATGTGTGTCCATGGAGTCAGGGGCCAGATCCACGGCTTGACGGGCGTATCCTTCAGCTTGAGCCCACTTTTGCTGGTCGCTGAGCACTTCAGCGTAAAATGCCAGAGCCAGAGGGTTCCAGCTCTCAAGCTGTAATGCTCTTCGTGCCTCGGCTTCGGCCTCGTTCAACAGCACATCGCGTTGTTCAGGGATTTGGGAGGCGTTCCAATCCAATACCAGGGCACGGATGGCATGAATAGTGCTCTCGTCAGGGGCCAGTGCCACGGCTTGATCAATGGAAGCAAGCGCATCTTGCAGTCGCGCCAGACGCTCCTCTTTAGTGGTCAACAGGCTGGAGGAGTAGGTTTGTATCCTTGCAAGTTCAGCCCAAAGTTGGGCGTTGTTGGGGTCCAAAACCAAAGCTTTTTGGTATGCATCAATTGAACCCTGGAGATGCCCTGCATTGAACAGGGCAGCGCCCTCCTCTGCCCAGGAGTTAGCTGTACGAGTAGCCGTTGGTGTGGGCATAAAAAGGGGTTGCACTTTACCATGCTGCTTTTGTTGTATCAGCCACACACCAGCCGCTGTGATGAGAAGCAGCGCGAACACCCGGTAAGGGTTCGAACGAGGTCCACTTTCGTGGAAAGTGGGGCGTTTACTGCTTAAGTTCATGATCAAGGTACAGGGGTACCAGTTGTTGGTGTAGAGGTCAGGCTTTCCTGGCAGATACGCAACCCCTCATTTGCGTTGTAGGTGGCGATTTCATCATCGGGCACAATGGCTAGGATCGCTTGAAAGATGGGTAAAGCCAGGCCACACTGGTTGGTTTTTGCCAGTGCGAGACCGTATGTAAAGTAGTATTCTGCTACCCGTCCGTAATCTAGGGGGACGCCATTTACTACCTGACCATCCTCTGTAGTGCCTCCTTGGATGGCTAAAGACAAATGCTGGAGGGCTTCTATTAGCTGATTGTTTTTATACAGCATTACGCCCAGGTTGCCGTGAAGTCTGGGATTAGTTGGTTGGCTCTTTAATGCTTGTTGGGCGTATTGGACTGCCTTCCCAAACTGTCCTTCGATGGCATATGTACGCGATATTTCTGTGACTGGTTTGGGATCATCGGGGTTCAGGGCAGTTGCGTCCAGGAAGGTAGTGACTGCCCCCTCGTAGTCACCGAGAGCCAGGTAATTGTATCCCAAGGCCATGTGCAAGTCTGAGATTTTATTGTTTATTGCCAGTGCAGCCTTGTATTCTATAATCGCTTCTTCGTAATTGGCGGTCAACCAGAGCACGTACCCCCGGGCGCGGCGGGTTTCAAGTAGGTTGGGGCCTAATTCGAGAGCCAGACGGGACTCGTCCCCCGCTTTTATGTAATCCCCACTATCTGCAAGTACCTCTGCGTAGTAAGCGTGGATAATAGGATTATCGGGATCAAATTCCAGGGCGCGTTCGATTGCTGCTGAGGCAGCCAGGAAATCGCCCATAAAGTCAAGTGCCCAGCCGCGTACCGCGTGCGCCATCCCCAGGTTAGGGTTGAGAAGCAGGGCATTATCGGCACTGGTAAGAGCAGCCTCGTATTCTCCGGAAAATACCTGAACGCGTGCTAGGTCTACATACAGGTTGGGATTTGAAGGGTCAGCCAAGATGGCTTGTTGGTATGCCTGGATGGCAGCTTGTAACTTTCCGGCTTTATACAATGCCTCTGCTTCGCTTAAGAACGATTCCGGACTGCGAGTAGCCGTGGGTGTGGGAATGAAGAGCGGGGGAGTGACCGGGACGATCTTCTGGTTCACATACAGCGCAGCGCCGATCAGTAGCAGAAAGAAGAAGACGTACCATGGCCTCGAACGACGAGGCTTCTTTCTGGTCACTTTCCAGTTGCTGCCTTTTAGATACATGTCTGCATCTTACCTTAGAGCAGGGTTAAGCGTCAAGAACTTGGCATTTTTATGCATGTCTTCCTAAGGCTGGTTATGGCCAGGAAGGTGTGTAAGCATAGTCACATTTTTATTTCTATGTCGCTTGCCAATATCTCTCCATGGGGCTAGAATGATGGCATGCGAGTGGATGTCTTCAGCTTGCTTCCCGAAGTGTTTACTTCTTACCTGGAGGCCTCTATCTTACAACGCGCCCAGGAGAAGGGTCTGATTCAAGTCGCCGTACATAATATCCGCGATTGGGCAAAGGACAAACATCACTTAACCGATGATGAACCCTATGGTGGGGGAGGTGGCATGGTCATCAAACCGGCACCCATGTTTGCCGCGGTGGAGGAAGTGGTCGGTGCTCCCCCTGAGTGCCCGGTGATCCTTCTCACCCCCCAAGGACGTCTTTTCACCCAAAAGGTTGCCAGGGAACTGGTTCAACACCCGCGGTTGGCATTCATTTGTGGGCGCTACGAGGGAGTGGATGAACGAATACGTCAACACCTGGTCACCGACGAAATTTCCGTGGGGGATTATGTACTGACAGGTGGGGAACTACCGGCTTTGATCATCATTGATGCCCTTACCCGGTTATTACCGGGAGCATTAGGCGACCCAGAAGCGACGGAAAAAGATTCGCATTCCATAGGTTTGCTGGAATATCCACATTACACCCGACCAGCCGAATTCCGCGGTTGGAAGGTGCCGGAGGTGTTGCTTTCGGGGGATCACGCTCGCATTGCTCGCTGGCGGCGAGAGCAATCCTTGCTACGTACCTGGAAACGACGACCTGACCTGTTGCATCTTATTGACGTTTCACCTGAAGACCGGGTTTTTATAAATCAGTTGGAAGAAGGACATTCTGTGAATGACGATAACGTTGAAGCTTAGGCAGGTGTCTTTGAAGCCAGCTTTTTAAACCCCTTATCCTTTTCACCTGTTGGAACGATGAACAGCTTACCAATCTAAATCCATTCTTGGAGGCAAATCATGAAAGAGCGTTTCCCTTACGGTAAGACATTCTTGCTTGCTTTTGGTTTTTTTGGCATCAGTTTGATCTGGCCTATTTTTAACAATTATGTCCCCATCTTTCTCAAAGAATTTGGGCTCACCGCTACAGTGGTAGGTTTTGTGATGACCTGGGATAACTATCTGAACATGTTTATCCAACCTATCGTAGGGGAACGCTCTGACCACACGCGTACAAAATTAGGGAGGCGTAAACCGTGGATGCTGGTCGGTGCACCAATAGCCGCGATTTTTTTCATTGCCATACCTGCCATACGCTCGGTGATCGGAGTGATGTTTGTCATACTGTTTACCAATATTGGTATGGCGTTATTCCGCGCGCCTACGGTAGCCTTGCTGGGGGATGTCTTTCCATCGCATCAACGCAGCACAGCAAATGGAGTGATTAATTTTATGGGAGGTGCAGCCGCAGTGGTAGCTTTTTTGGTTGGCGGTATATTATATGCCTTTGGACGCATAACGCCGTTTGCTTTTGGCAGCCTATTGATGTTGCTCTCAGTTTTGCTGGTGGTGCTCTTTTTACGTGAACCCAAGGTGCCAGAAAGCAAGCGTACGGAGGGGGGTGGATTTTTTGTCAACCTGGGGGAAGTGATAAATGCTTCCGATCGATCTGGATTGTTGATTTTGTTGGCCATCCTCTGTTGGTTTTTGGGATTCAACGCTCTGGAGACGTGGATCTCGTCTTTTGGCAAATTTGTGCTTGGCATAGACGAAGGGCAGATGAGTACATTGACATCCACCTTGGCTCTGACCTTTGTCGTTTTTGCCATCCCCAGCGGATTGTTGGCTACCCGTTATGGGCGCAAGCGGGTGATACTGGTCGGTATTGCCGGGCTTACACTGCTGTTGGTGTATGGTTTGTTTTTACAGAGCAAGCTGATGTTGATCTCTTTCCTGATACCAGCAGGGATATTTTGGGCGTTGATCAATGTGAATTCCTTGCCCATGGTTTATGATGTAGGTGGAGACCAAAGGGTGGGTGCTTTTACGGGCTTGTATTACTTCGCTTCAAACATCGCTGCCGTGGGTGGCCCTCAGATAGTGGGTATCCTGATCGACTTGACCAAAGGGAACTATCGTGTAATGTTTATATTTGCGGCCGTGTTCATGTTGCTGGCAGGGTTGCTAATGTGGCGTGTACGAGAGGCAAAACTAGCTATTAATTCTGCCGAGGGTTCCTAGAAATGTAATTAGAGAGGAACATCGGGATAAGATAGCCTTCAGATGGGAATAACTCTCTGATATAGGGGTAGTGAATCTCGGCTCCTTTGGAAAGCCTTGTTGGTCGTGGTAAGATTGGCGCTGCTTCAAGGAGATTCCGTGAAGAAAGGATACGTTTAATAACACTACATATGGACACCTACCGTGCGGTAATTCCTAACCGTTTCAGCTTGCCGAAGAACATTGATCGCTTGGGAGAGTTAGCGTACAACCTGTGGTGGACCTGGCGCCCAGAAGTTCAACGCCTGTACAGGCACATAGACGAGGCATTGTGGGAGCAGACGTATCACAATCCAGTCAAATTTCTGCGCCGGGTGCCTCGCGTCCGTCTGAATGCCGTTGCTCAGGATCGTTATTATATAGAACTTTATGATCTGGCCATTCAGGAATTTGACGAGTATATGCATACGGATAAGACCTGGATCAAGGAACATCATCCCCATCTCGGAGAGTCACCCATTGTATATTTTTCTACCGAATTCGGGTTGCACGAAGCCCTGCCAATATACGCCGGAGGTTTGGGCATACTCTCTGGAGATCACTTGAAGGAAGCCAGCGATATCGGTTTGCCTATTGTAGCCGTGGGCTTCCTTTACACCCAGGGGTATTTCTCGCAACACATTACCGAGGATGGTTGGCAGGTAGACCACAGAATGGATCTTGATTTCAATGAGTTGCCTGTGATCCCATTGTTGGATGTGGACGACAAACCAATGACGGTTTCCGTTTCCCTGCCAGGGAGAGAAGTTCAAGCCAAGCTATGGGAGATCCGCATTGGTCGTGTCCCGCTCTTCCTTTTAGATACCGACGTGGAAGGTAATTCGGAAGCCGATCGGCAGTTGACCGCCAGGTTGTATAGCAGCGACCCGGATTCGCGCATTTCTCAAGAAATCATCTTGGGAGTAGGTGGGGTACGTGCCTTACGGGTGTTGGGATACAACCCTCGAGTGTGGCATATGAATGAAGGACATTCAGCGTTCATCAATTTAGAACGGATTAGAGAGATGGTTGCTGCTGGTCACTCATTTGACGAGGCCACGCAAAAAGTCCAGGCAAGCACCGTATTTACTACTCATACCTCCGTTCCGGCCGGGAGCGACGAATTTCCTTTATGGTTGATAGATAAATATTTCTCAACCTTATGGCCTGAGTTGGGCTTGGAACGGGAACAATTTATTGACCTGGCTCGTAATAAACAACCTTGGGGTGAAACGTTTAGTATGCCTGTCATGGCTCTGCGTTTTTCTGGATTTCGTAATGGGGTATCCGAACTGCATGCTAAGGTAGCGCGCAAGATGTGGCATTTCGTATGGCCTGATAAACGTGAGGATGATGTGCCCATAACCCATGTCACCAATGGCGTTCATAGCGGCACATGGGTAGCGCGCAGATTGAGGAATCTGTTCGATCTCTACCTTGGCCCTGGTTGGATTGAACATGCAGATAACCCTGAGATGTGGGAGAAGATTGAGGAGATTCCGGATATAGAGTTATGGGAGGTGCATCGTCACCTGAAACGTAAACTAGTAGCTTATATTCGGGAACGAGCCCGTAGGCAGTGGTTGTACGACAATGTTCACCCCGTGCAGGTCGTGGCTGCTGGCGTGTTGCTTGACCCTTACGCTCTGACAATTGGGTTTGCTCGCCGATTTGCCACCTACAAACGAGCCAATCTGATCTTGCGGGATATAGACCGATTGCTGGATTTAATCAACCGACCGAACATGCCGGTGCAGATTATCTTCACCGGTAAAGCCCATCCCGCGGATGAGCCTGCCAAACAGCTCATCCAGCAGATATATCGTACGCTGAAACGTGCGGAGAATGGTGGGAGGATGGTTTTCCTGGAAGACTATGACATGAACCTGGCGCGCTATCTGGTGCAGGGTGTGGATGTATGGTTGAACACTCCTCGGCGTCCCTACGAAGCTTCGGGCACCTCTGGTCAAAAAGCCGCCCTTAACGGAGTGCTGAATTTTTCCGTGCTGGATGGCTGGTGGCGCGAGGGGTACAACGGGCGTAATGGTTGGGCTATAGGGAAAGACGAGGATTGCACTGACCAAAACATTCAGGATGAAGTGGATGCTGAAAGCTTGTACGAGGTGCTTGAGGATGAGATCATTCCCCTGTACTATGAAAGTCGTCCCTCAGATGGGTTGCCAGGTGGGTGGATCGCACGGATGAAAGAAACCATCCGCACCTTAGCTCCACGTTTCTGTATGCGGCGCGTGGTCAAAGAGTATTTAGATACGCTCTATATTCCAGCAATACAGAACGATGGTAAGGGCACACTCTGAAGTAAGAGCGTTTTCGTGCGAGTAGGGCAACGAGCATATTATTCAAGCAGGGAGGTAAGGCTAAGAATGGGAGGTACCTGCGGTCGTACCCCCTTGGGCAACCTCAAAGTCAGGTCTAGCGTTGAAACGTTGTGTGAATGTATCTGAAACCAGTCGAGGCTTTCGACCGTGTAATCAGTCTAACAGTTTCGGGAAATTGTCATAAAGTACAAGTAAGGAGTGCGAGGATACGATGGAATTGACCTTCACAACCACTGCATGGTTAAGTGCAGTTTTGATATTTTGTTTGCGTGTGGGGGACATGAGCCTGGACACTTTGCGGACCCTGTTTGTCATTCGTGGTCACAAGGCAGTAGCTTGGGTCATGGGGTTTGCTCAATCCTTAATCTTTGTGCTGGCCATCACCTCCGTGTTTCGCGATTTGGGAAATGTGTTGAACATGTTGGGATATGGGGGGGGATTTGCCACCGGTTGTGTGGTGGGCATGTTGATAGAGGGCAAGATAGCAGTCGGGCATAAACACCTGCGTGTGGTCAGCCCCCGTCGTGGTGCTGCTATTGCCCAAAAATTGCGAGACGCCGGTTACGCGGTGACCGAAATCCCCGCCAGGGGGAAAGATGGGATGGTCTCTATGCTCACTTGTGATGTATTGCGAAAAAACACCTCCCTGGTAGAGAGGATCATCCGTGAGGTGGATCCGGAGGCTTTTATCACCGAGGAAGATGTGCGCCCGACCTGGAGAGGTTTTTGGCGGGCGTAGTTAAACCTGTGGGATTGCCAGTGTTTTTTTAGCAGTACCTGTTTTTAGGGTACGTAGGTTTCAGCCAGGTATTCGATAAGCAGGGCTTTTTCGTCCTCGTTCAACTGTGCCCCTTTGTTAATCATGCTATTAACTACCCTTTCCCACTCATCAAGGTTTTTTTGCGCCTGTTCTACACGAGCCAGGCTATGACACTCAGTGCAACGTTCCTGCAAGAGTGTACTTCCATCTGTAGGGGATGAGGGTTGGGGTGAGGCTGGTGGTTGGGGCGAGGGGCTGCCACAGGCGCTCAATAATACAGTTATCGCTACCACCAGAACAACTAAACCTTTATAGGATTTCATATCTCTTCCTGGTCAACCTGTTGTGGATGTTGAAGACCGTTCGGACCCTTCTTATTGCCGCTCAGTAGCCCTCATCCTCGACTTGGACTTTGCCCCGGAGTATGTAATACACATAGGCGCTATAAGCTATCACGATGGGCATACCAATCAGGGCAATGATAAGCATGGTCATCAGGGTTGTGTGTGAGGCGGAGGCTTTATAAATGGATAATCCATGTTCCATGGTGTTGAGAGCATAAACGAGAAAAGGAAAACCGGCAATTCCCAGGACGCCTATTAACCCGGTAATGGTGAGAGCGGAGAAGGTAAATGCCCGCCCAGGATTTTCCTTCTCAGTCCTGTTGCGCGTGGCTGCCAGGAAAATAACTACCAGAAAGGGCACTGCCCAGGCAATGGGGGTTTGTATGTAGTTAGCGAAAAGATGTTGGGCAGAGATGTAACCCACGATAGAAGTCAATAAAAACAGGATGAGGAGTGCTGTCCATCCGTTTAACGCCCAGCGCTTTGCCCGTTCAGCAACCGCACCGTTGGTCTTTACCATCAGGAATATGGCCCCATGAGTGAGGAACATGGCCAGACCCGTAAGACCTACCAGCAGAGAAAAGGGGTTCAGCAGGGTGAAAAAGTTCCCAGTGAACTCCATTTGGGCGTTCAAGGGCACCCCCCGTACAGCGTTCCCCAGGGCTACGCCGGTTAACATAGCAGGGATAAGGCTGCCGAAAAAGAAGACCCAATCCCAGATACGGCGCCACTTTTCCACCCCCATCTGGTGACGGAACTCAAAGGAGACAGCTCGCAGGATGAGGGCGAAGAGAAGCAACATCAGGGCCAGGTAAAATCCACTGAAAACGGTAGCATACACATGAGGAAAAGCGGCAAAAAGTGCCGCGCCCGCAGTAAGCAACCACACCTCGTTGCCATCCCAAAATGGACCGATGGCCTTGAGCAACAGACGTCGTTCCTGCTCATTTCGGGCCACGAAAGGGGAGAGCACACCGACTCCCAGATCGAAGCCATCCAAAATGGCGTATCCACTGATCAGAATGCCGATCAGCACATACCAGATAATTTGCAGGGTTGCCAGGCTCATGTTGTCACCTCCTTGGGTTCTTGAGGCCCTTTTAGGAACATCCGCCTGAGAAGGAAGATGAACAGGGCCAGCAGCAAAGTGTAGAGCAGGGCGAACAATATGATCGTCAGCAGAATCTGCCAGGCAGGCACCACTACGGATACAGCGTCCTTGGTCTTCAGCAGCTGATACACCACCCACGGCTGGCGACCGAACTCGGTGGCCATCCAACCCAACTCCATGGCTACCCAGGGCAGGGGAAGGGAGAAAAGCAGCGCTTTTAAGAAGAGTTGGTTTGCGAAACGTCGTTCTCCCAGGAAGATGCCCAGCCAGGAAATCAGGATAAACCAGCCGCCGAGTAAGACCATGATATGGTAAGGATAAAAAGACAGACCGATCGGCGGCCACTCCTGGCGTGGAAATTGATCCAACCCTATTACTGTGCTGTTGGGGTCGAAGTCAATCAGAAAGCTGAGCAGTTTGGGAATTTGGATGCCAAAGCGCAGGGACTGGTTCTCAACATCTGGGAAGCCCCAGATGACCATGGGGGCGCCCTGTTGGGTCTGAAACAGCGCCTCGTAAGCGGCCATTTTGGCAGGCTGGGTTTCGGCTACCTGTACAGAGTGAAAGTGACCCGCCACCACGATCAGCAGGGAGAAGATGGCTACCACAACCAGACCGATACGTAACGAGCGACGGGCGAATTCCTCGTGGCGTCCTTTTATCAAGTACCAAGCGGATGAACCCGCGACGAAGAACCCACCAGTAAGAATAGAAGCTATGATGGTGTGAAGATAGCGGGGTAAGGTCGAAGGGTTGAACACCGCTGCCCAGAAATTGGTAAGTTCTGCGCGACGGAAAGCGCCCTCTCCAACGATCTGGTAGGCGACTGGGGTTTGCTGCCAGGAGTTGGCCACAATAATCCAGAAAGCCGAAAGGGTGGAGCCCAGAGCTACCATCAGCGTAGAAAACCAATAAAGCTTCCTGGACACGCGCTTGTGACCAAAGACCAGGATACCCATGAAGACTGACTCCAGGAAGAAGGCAAAAATTCCTTCGGCGGCCAGAGGTGACCCGAAGATATCGCCAACGAAACGGGAGTACGTAGACCAGTTGGTACCGAACTGGAATTCCAGGGTTATCCCGCTGGCTACGCCCACCACGAAGATCAGGGCCAATACTTTGACCCAGAAACGGGTCATCTGATCGTACATTTCTTCATTTGTGCGAAGAGCGCGCCAGCCCATGTAGACGATGATCCAAGCCAGACCAATGGATACTGGCGGGAAGAGAAAGTGAAAAGCGGCTGTCAGGCCAAATTGGATACGAGCAAGTGTTACCGGATCCATAACTACCTCTTTATGAAAAAGTTAGATAAAGGGCTGAAGGTACCAGACCTGATTGGCAGGTAAGCTGCTGCCTATTCTCCACCTCCGGTTACGACTGGAGGCTGCCGCTGCCCCATCTCTCTATCCAGCATGAGCAGGGCGTGAGCGTTGTCTCCGATCATCTTCAGTGTGTGAACCACCTCGCCAACACTTTTTTCCTCTTCGACCTGCTCATCTATGAACCACTGCAAGAACTGCTGCGTGGCGTAGTCTTTTTCCTGAATGGCGAGGGCGTACAGATGGTTAATATGGCTGGTGATTTTTTGTTCGTGGGCCAGCGCTTTCTCGAAGGCATCCAGGGGAGACGTGAACTCAACGGGTGGCTGACCGATGGGTTGAAGTGCAACCCGTCCACCACGGTCATTGACGAAGTCGTAAAACTTGAAGGCATGGAATAACTCTTCCTGGAACTGCGCTTTCATCCATTGAGCAAATCCGGGCAGGGTGGTCGAGTCAAAATAGGCAGCCATTGATAGGTAAATATGGGCGGATTCGATCTCGCGTTGAATCTGGTCGTTTGTTTCTTTTTGGATTTTTTCGTTGAACATGTGTTTCTCCTTTGTTGGGTTTTTTGATACTGCTAAAAATGGGAATTGGTTGATATTTCTCAGGGTGAGTTGTGTGTCAATGGATTAGAAGCAGTCCAGAAAGGGCTCCGAGGCTCGCTTTCACTTTTCTGCCTGCTTCGTTTCCCCGGAAGTGATTCTCCACCCTGGCAAGGTGCGCCATCACCCCTCCTCCTGACATCGTGGGCAGATCCCAAAAAAATCCAGCCGATGACTGACTATTTGATAGCCTGTCTGTTGAGCCACCACCTGGGGTAAGGTGCTCAAGTCGTTGAGGTCAACGTCAATGATACGGTGACAGTGGTTACAGATCAGGTGTGGGTGAGGGTGGGGGATGTTCCCATCGTAACGGTTGCTACCATCGGCGAGCACAATTTCTGAAATTTCACCCACTTCTTTGAGCACAATCAATGTCTTATATATCGTCGCCAGGCTGGTCATGGGAAAGTCCTTGCGCACTTGCTCGTAGACCTGTTCGGCGCCGGGGTGTTGTGTACTGTCAATCAGGATTTCCAGCACCGCCATGCGCTGCGGTGTCATCCGGTGACCCTGTTCACGTAATTTGGCCACCACTTGTTTTAAGCGGGTCTGACGTTCGGTTGTTTCTGGCATAATGATAAAGTTTATTTATAGAGAATTGTTATTGATAATTTTATTCGCTCTCCTTTGCGGTGTCAAGTCCTGCTCCTTCTTGCCCAGCACTTGAGGCCAGTCATAAAAACGCGTAAAATGTGGAAGGCTTGTATGTCAACCATCGTCAGAAGAGGAGGATTGCCATGTCTTTGATTTCTGAAAGTGATCAGATCCAATTACAGCGGCTGTTTGCTGAAAAGTTACAGCGTCCGGTTAAGCTGTTGATGTTCACCCAGGAGAGAGAATGCCAGTATTGCCATGAAACGCGCATGTTGATTGAGGAACTGGCCAGCCTTTCGGAAAAACTGGCAGCCGAAGTGACCATGTTTGAACCGGGGAAGGGGGTTTCCAAGCGTTACGGGATTGACAAAATCCCGGCTGTGGTTATTACCGCGGATGGGGATAGGCCGGTAGATTACGGCATACGCTTCTTTGGCATTCCCTCGGGGTACGAGTTCACTTCGTTGATCGAGGATATTTTTATGGTTTCGTTAGGAGATTCGGGTCTCTCGCCGGCGACGAAAGACCAACTGGCCAAGATAGACAAGCCGGTACATTTTCAAGTTTTCATTACCCCTACCTGACCGTACTGCCCGCCGGCAGTTCGTCTGGTGCATCAAATGGCCATGGAAAGCGCCTACATTCGCGCCGACATGGTCGAAGCGATTGAATTTCCGCATCTGTCCAATAAGTACCACGTAATGGGTGTCCCTCGAACGGTCATCAACGAAGGCTTTTTTATTGAGGGTGCGGTTCCCGAGCAGGTGGTGCTAGCGAAAGTGATGGAAGCATTGAAAGCAGGGGCTGGATGAATCTGAAAGGTGATGAGGTGTAAAGAATATGGAAGGTTTACGATTAACTGGTTTGGGGGCAGAACCAGCGGATGTTTATGATGTAATTATTATCGGTGGGGGGCCAGCGGGTTCCTCTGCGGCGATTTATACCGCCCGCGCAGACCTGCGAACCCTGGTCATTGATAAGGGTCTGACTGCTGGTGCGCTGGGCATAACGGGCAAGATTAACAATTATCCCGGTGTACCCGGTCCGGTCAGCGGTGCAGAATTGGTAGAGATTATCCGCCAGCAAGCGGAGTCATTCGGGGCTGAGTATTTGACCGACAAGGTTGTTGGTGTGGATTTTTCCTCTGATCCCAAGATGGTGATGGCGGGGAGCAAACCGTTTTACGCTCGAGCCGTCATCTTAGCTACCGGATCAATGGGGCGCACCAGCACGCTGCCCGGCGAAGAGGTTTATTTGGGAAGGGGAGTGAGTTATTGTGCTACTTGTGATGGTGCTTTCTTCCGTGACCAGAAGGTTGCTGTAGCAGGGAACAACGACGAAGCGCTGGAGGAAACCATTTTTCTGACCAAGTTTGCCGAACAGGTCTTCCTGGTCGTCCCCACACCGGAGTTAAAGGCTCGTCCGCACCTGGTTGAAGAAGTGACCAACCATCCGAAGGTAGTTATATACCTGGGCTCACGCGTGAGGGAAATCGTAGGTGATGAAACCGTAAAGGGTGTACGCATCCAACCGCGAGGTGGGGAGGAAGAAACGCTAGAAGTGAACGGCGTGTTTATCTACACCCAGGGTAACCGACCGATAACGGATTACCTGATGGGTCAACTCGAAACCACGCAAGAGGGCTGTCTGGTTGTAGATCGTGAAATGAAGACTAGCGTCCCCGGCGTGTTTGCTGTAGGTGATATCGTCTGTGAACACATCAAACAGGCGGTGATTGCCGCAGCCGACGGGGTGGTGGCTGCCATATCCGTGGATAAGTACCTCCACGGTCGCCAAACAGCCCGGGCGGATTGGAAATGAATTAAGCAGAGTGGGCTGCCTCTCCCTGGCACGAGGGTTGTAGGCATGTAAAACCCGCCCTGTATCTAAAAGAGGGCGGGTTTCTTTTTTCTTACCAATAGGGATATAGTACGGAAGGCTATTACCCCACAAACTCTCCGTTGCGGTAAACGACGTCTCCGTCCACCGAGATCTCCGACTCTTTACGCAGGTCACAGATCATGTCCCAGTGGATGGCGCTCTTATTTTGGCTGCCGGTCTCTGGATACCCTCGGCCCAGTGCCATGTGAAAAGACCCCCCGATCTTTTCGTCGAGCAGGATTTGTTTGGTTATCCGTGTGATTTCAAAGTTCGTACCGATGGCAAATTCGCCCACGTATTTTGCTCCCTCATCGCTCTTGAGCAACTCTAGCAGGAGTTCCTCGTTCTTCTGTGCCTTGGCTTTAACCACTTTCCCGTTCTCAAAGGTGAGTTCTATACCTTCGACTATTCGACCGTGGTAGATTGCCGGGTAGGTGAAGTGTACCCATCCATTGACGGAATTCTCCACTGGACCAGTGTATATCTCACCATCGGGCATGTTGTTGATTCCACAGGCGTTCTTAAATGTCCGTCCTTTTATAGAAAGTTTCAGATCAACGGTTGGTCCGCGCAGCACAACCTGATCTTTACCTTCAAAAAGATGAATAATACGCTCCTGTTCCTTCTTCACACCCAGCCAGTATGCCAGGGGGTCAGGGGTGTTCTCATCCGTGTGGCAGGCACAGTAAACATAATCGGCATACTCCTGTAGCCCCATCTCGGCTTCCATGGCGTAAGCTTCAGTGGGGTAAATAGTGGTCACCCATCGGAAGGACTCATCCGCCCCGCGCTGCATTTGGGTTTTGAGTATAGGTTCCAGAGCCTTGCTCCTCCGGGCTTGTCGGCTGGGTTTCACTTGACTCAAAGCTCGGGTGTTCGTCTCGGATTTAATCCGGATGCGCCCCTCAAACGTTTCGTAAGCCAGCATTGTGAAGGTGGGGGTAAAATCTAATTGACTGTTTTCGGCGTGGGCAAAGAACACCTCATCTTCATCGGGAAAGTTTAGCAACAAGTGGGGATACCCACCGCGTTCCAGAATCTTTATGTACAGCGCACGCACCAGGGGTTCTGCCGCAGTGGTTGCCTCAATCAGAATGCGGTCGTTAGCCCCCACCCAGGTGGAATGATCAACAAGAATTTGGGCTAGTTTTTCAACACGTGTGTCGGTCAAGGTCATCGCTCCTTTTTTAGGGATATGTCTTTGCACGAGAGTTGGGATTATAACATTATCCTCAATCACTATCGGCTGAAGCGTTAACTTGCGGTATACTCTCTCCAGAAACTAATCCATGCCTGGGATTAAAATGAAACAATTGCTCCAAAATCTGCATACTGGTGAGACGTATATCGAAGATGTGCCCGTTCCGAAGCCCAGGCCAGGCTCTGCACTTGTACGCACGGCTGCTTCCCTGGTTTCTGTGGGCACTGAGCGCATGTTGGTTGATTTTGCCCAGAAATCCCTAGTGGGTAAAGCCCGTTCCCGTCCTGACCTGGTGCGTCAGGTGCTGGAAAAAGCTCGGCGTGAGGGGTTGCTCACCACCGTGGAGACGGTCTTCAACCGCCTGGATCGGCCCATGGCGCTAGGTTATTCCTCCTCTGGTACGATCGTCGCAGTGGGCGAGGGGTTGCAGGGTTTCAAAACGGGCGACCGTGTGGCTTGTGCCGGGGGTGGTTACGCCGTCCATGCTGAGTACGCCATCGTGCCGCAGAACCTGCTGGCCTCTTTGCCCGATGATGTGGACTTCGAGTCGGCGGCCTTTGTTACCTTAGGCGCGATTGCCTTACATGGCTTCCGGTTAGCTCAACCTCAGTTAGGGGAACAGGTAGCCGTTATCGGTTTGGGCTTGTTGGGGTTATTGACAGCCAGGATCGCCTCAATCGCAGGATGTCCCGTTTTGGGATTTGATCTTGACCCCCAACGCGTTGCGTTGGCGCAAAGGACGGGAATTCATGCCTGCTTGCGCAAGCAAGCAGAATCTGCCTCCCAGGCATCCTCCCGCGGGCGCGGGATGGATATCGTCCTTATTTGTGCGGATACACCCTCGAACGATCCGGTTGAATTGGCCGGGGAGATCGCCCGCGATCGTGGGCGAGTGATCGCTCTGGGTTCGGTGGGGATGTCCATTCCCCGCAAACTGTACTACGAGAAGGAACTGACTTTCCTGGTCTCTCGCTCGTACGGTCCGGGGCGCTATGATCCCAATTATGAGGAAGGCGGAGAGGATTACCCCATCGGCTATGTGCGATGGACGGAGGGGCGTAACCTGGAGGCGGTTGTGGAGCTCCTGGCTTCAGGCAAAATGGATGTCAGCCCTCTGATTACTCACCGCTTCCCTATCGAACAGGCTCCCGAAGCGTATGAGCTGATTGGTGGGAAAACAGAGGAACCGTTCTTGGGTGTACTGCTCACTTATCCCGGCCAGTCCGAGAAGCCACACGAGACAGTCGGTATAGGATACGCAGGGCGTGAATCGCGTTCTGTGGGGAAGGTGCAGCTTGGCGTGCTGGGCGCGGGTAACTTTGCTAGCGCGGTCATGCTCCCTGCTCTAAAGAGGATGGATAAGGTGGAATTGTTCGGCATCGCTTCGGCTTCAGGGTTGAGCGCGCAGCACGCGGCGCGCAAGTACGGATTTCGCTACGCCACCAGCAACGAAGAGCAAATACTAAGTGATCCTGAGATCAATACTGTTGCTGTCCTTACCCCTCATCACCTCCACGCCCGGCAGGTTGTGGCTGCGTTGCAGGTGGGTAAGCATGTGTTTGTCGAGAAGCCGTTGGCATTGAACCGGGAGCAATTATCGAGCATTGAAGAAGCCCTGGGTTCCAGTTCCGAGTCATTGCTCATGGTGGGTTTCAACCGCCGCTTTGCCCCTCTGGCTCAACACCTGCAAGCTTTCATCACAGAAAGCCCAGAACCCCTCGTGGCGCATTACCGCGTCAACGCAGGGTATCTCCCCCTGAGCCATTGGTTGCACGACCCCCAAATTGGTGGGGGGCGCATTATCGGGGAAGGTTGCCATTTTGTGGATTTCCTGACCTTTTTGGTGGGTCAGCCGCCTATTTCGGTCACCGCGCAGGGGTTGCCGGATGCGGGACGCTACCGGGAGGATAATGTCCTCCTCAACTTCACTTTTGTGGATGGCTCATTAGGGGTCGTCGCTTACCTGGCGAATGGTGATCGAACCTTCGCCAAGGAACGGGTGGAGGTCTTCACCGGAGGTCGCATCGCCGTATTGGACGATTTCCGCTCGCTAGAGCTGGTGCAAGATGGACGCCGTCGGATGGTGCGCTCACGCCTGCGACAGAATAAGGGCCACCGCGCGGAATGGGAAGCCTTTTCCCAAGCCATCCTTTCTGGTGGACCACCGCCCATCCCTTACAAGCATATCTTTGGTGTACATCAGGCCACCTTTGCGGCTGTGGAGGCGCTGCGCAGCGGTGTGCGAGTAGGGGTTGAGAAAAATCATACACTTATCAAGCCATAGCTATTTAGCCGGGCTGTTCTTTTTATATTGATGGACACTGTTCGAAGGATATCTCTTGTTCTCAAAGCCCTGCGTGAACTTGGCCCCAGACAACTGGGGCTTTACACGCTCTACCAGTTGGGATTGCGGACAGGTTATCTGCGCTGGCGGACACCGGTTGGCGGAAAGTCAGGGGGTAAGGGCGTTGATCCAGCGGTTGAGGCACCCGATCGGCAGTACAACGTCTATCACATACTCACACCACCTTGTGTTGAAGAATTAAAACGTGTCTTGGGGGAGCATATTAACGAAATCATGGTTGAAGCGGATGAGATTGTGGCTGGCAAAGTCCGCTTCTTTGGTGGCCCTGCGGTGGAGTTGCAATTAGCCCCTGCACAGCCCTTATGCCATTGGACGGATTACGAGAGGGGGAAAACACCTCTCTCCAATTCTCGAACACCCGATTCCCAACATACCGATATAAAGTTTACCTGGGAGCCGGCTCGGTTTGGTTGGGTCTACACCCTGGGGCGTGCCTACCTCCTGAGCGGTGAGGATCGTTACCCGGAAACCTTTTGGCGCTACTTCGAGACCTTCCTAGAAGCGAACCCCACCAATCAGGGACCGAACTGGATATCTGGACAAGAGGTGGCCTTGAGGATACTTGCCTTTGTCTTTGCTGCTCAGGTCTTTTGCGGTTCTCCTTCTTCTCCTCCTGAACATATTCTACGATTGGGGAGAGCCATTGCTGCTCATGCTAACCGCATCCCACCCACATTGATCTACGCCCGCGCTCAGAACAACAACCACCTGCTTATAGAGGCAGTTGGGTTGATCACAGCCGCAGCCGCTTTGCCTGATCACCCAAGGGCTCGCGGTTGGCGGGATTTGGGCTGGCGTTGGTTTATTTGGGCGTTGAAAAACCAGATAGCCGAAGATGGTACCTACGTTCAGCACAGCACCAACTACCAACGCTTGTTGCTACAGGCGGCATTGTGGGTGAATTGGATGTCAGCCGATAGCCATCGGGTATCAAATGCGAAAACAGAATCTGACGACTGGCGCCGAAAATTGAGAAATGCTACCCTCTGGCTGTTGGCGCTGACCGATCCCCCAACCGGTTGCGTTCCCAACCTTGGGCCTAACGACGGAGCCTATATTCTGCCATTGACCGTGCTTTCCTTTCACGATCACCGTCCTGTGCTGCAAGCTGCTTCGTCAGCCTTTCTGGGGAAATCGGCTTTCGACCCGGGGGTGTGGGATGAGATGGCGATTTGGTTTGGTCATTCAGGGTTATTAAATAAACAGGTATCACTGGTCACTGATCACCCTTCACCCGTAACCACCCCCTCGGTGTTACAGAATGCCTCCAGTAGCTCATGGGCTTACCTCCGAGTAGCACGCTTTACGGACCGCCCCGGTCATGCTGACCAATTACACCTCGACTTGTGGTGGCGCGGGCTGAACATCGCCCGGGACGCGGGAACGTACCTATACAACGCTTCGCCTCCCTGGGATAATGCCCTGACCCATACAGCAGTCCACAACACGATCACCGTGGACGGTAGGGAACAGATGACCCGAGCAGGGCGTTTCCTCTACCTGGATTGGGCACAGGGGCAACTCCTGGGTCGTGAACGATCTCCAGATGGCTTATGGGAACGCATTGTGGCTCAGCACGATGGATATCGCCGATTAGGAGTCCTTCATCAGCGTGCTGTCACTGCCCATAACGATGGCCGTTGGCTGGTCGAAGATCAGCTATTGCCTGTCACCAGGCACCAGGCTCCCGTTGATCTTCGCCTCCACTGGTTACTCCCGGACTGGTCTTGGGAGTTAGAAAAGGTGGGCGATAAGGGATTAGAGCTGCGGATCCATTCGCCGTACGGTTGGGTTTCTTTGAATGTCCAGGTATACTTAGCCAACCTTCGCCGGGCCTCCGCTAAGAGCCATCAATATCAAATCGTCCGCGCGGGCAAACTGCTCTGCGGGGATGGTCTGTTCTCACCTATCCAGGGATGGGTTTCTCCCACGTATGGATGCAAAATCCCGGCGCTGTCATTTGCCGTGAAGGTAGCTGGCGATTTGCCCATAAAATTTCTCAGCGAGTGGAGATTCCCCTGACCTGCCGTTCACCATGCACATTCTTCTCATCCATCAGGCCTTTGCGGCGCTCGATGAACCCGGCGGAACCCGCCATTTTGAGTTAGCCCAACACCTGGCACAGCGAGGGCACCGGGTTACGGTAATTGCCAGCCAGGTCAGCTACTTGACGGGAAAGACGCGGGGAAAGTCCCTATCTTGGGTAGAAGCACAGAGCTATGGGGAAGCCATCTCCGTGCTGCGTGCCTATACCTATCCTGCCATACACCGCAGTTTTGTCCATCGGGTGTTCAGCTTTTTCAGCTTTATGTTCTCTTCTTTCTTTATCGGATGGAGTGTGCGGGAAGTGGATATGGTTTGGGGAACCTCCCCGCCGATCTTTCAAGGGGTGACCGCGTGGCTGCTCGCTCGTTTGAAGGGGGTGCCTTTTCTATTTGAAGTGCGGGATTTATGGCCGGCATTTGCTGTGGCGGTGGGGGTGCTGAGAAACCCGTTCCTTATTTGGGTCTCTGAGGGGTTGGAAAGGTTTCTCTACCGCCGCGCGGGCACGGTAGTTGTCAATTCACCGGGTTTTGTTGAGCATGTGCGGGGACGCGAAGGGCGGCTGGTTGAGCTGGTACCTAACGGAGCCGACACCACGATGTTCCACCCTGAATATAAGGGGATGGACTTCCGGCGCGCTCACGGTTTGGAGGGCAAAATCGTGGTTTTGTATGCCGGTGCTCATGGCATGTCTAACGATCTGGGTGTGGTTTTGGAAGCCGCTGAAAAATTGCGCAACCAACCCGAAATCCAGTTTGTGTTGCTCGGGGATGGTAAAGAGAAGAGCTCTTTGATGGAACGTGCGCAACAGATGGGGTTGGAAAACCTTCATTTTCTTCCTCCCGTGTCTAAAGTGACAATGCCCCAGGTTTTAGGAGCTGCCGACATCTGCGTAGGGATATTGAGGCCAATCCCGCTGTACGCAACTGTGTATCCCAACAAAATATTTGATTACCTGGCAGCCGGGCGCCCGATCGTCCTGGCCATGGAGGGGGTGATCCGAGAGGTGGTGGAGGCAGCTCGGGCAGGGATTCCCGTTTCTCCAGGAGACGCCACCTCCCTGGCAGAGGCTGTACGGATATTGGCGTGCGATGCGCAATTGAGAATTGAGATGGGCCAAAGAGGGCGCCGTTATGTGGAAAAGCATTTTGAAAGAACCAGGTTGGCAGAAAAGTTCGCGGATGTGTGTGAGAGGTTAATTGCAGAAGTTGATGGTGGTTTATAATCCTGTCTGGGTTACAGACCGATTCATGACAGAAATGTAGCCATTAAAAGACTGATGGTAGCTACTCAGGCATCCCTCGCCAGGGCTGGCAGGCCCCCATACGGGGGGCAGGCAAAGTCCGTTCAAACGGACTGACAGCTCGGTGTATTTTTCAGTCGGATTTCATCCGACTTTGGTTCTCAGGTTGGGCAGTTACGGCTGATGAAAAAGAAATGACACCCCAAATAGCCACGACATTGGTCATTTTGTTACTCGCTGTTGTGTTGTTCGTCAGTGAACGAATACGTTATGACCTGGTGGCGTTGATGGTGTTGGGCAGTCTGGCAATAACCGGTTTGGTTTCGCCCACCGAAGCGCTTTCGGGGTTTAGCAATCCCGCCGTGGTGACTGTATGGGCAGTGTTCATCCTCAGCGGCGGGCTTGCCAGAGCAGGGGTGGCTAATATGCTGGGGCGGCACATTCTGCGGGTTGCAGGGGTAGGGGAGGCCAGGCTGATTGCCCTTATCATGCTGACCGCAGGATTGCTCTCAGGTCTCATGAACAATATTGGTGTGGCCGCGTTGTTGTTGCCGGTCATCATGGATATTGCCCGTAGGACTGGTCACCCACCCTCAAAACTATTGATGCCGCTGGCTTTCGGTTCTTTATTGGGAGGGGCGATCACGTTAATCGGCACCCCGCCGAACATTCTGGTCAGCAATGCGTTAATGGAGAATGGGTTACGTCCCTTTCGCATGTTCGACTACACCCCGGTTGGTCTGGCTGTCTTGATAGGTGGGGTTATTTTTATGGCGTTAATAGGCCGTCATCTGTTGCCCGTGCGAGATATTGCCAAAGATATACAGAGGCCTGAATTGACTGACCTGTATGACATTCGGGAACGGATGTACCTGTTACGTTTGCCATCGGATTCGACATTGAGTGGGAAAACGCTCAAGGAAAGTAAATTAGGGTCAATTTTTGGATTGAACGTGGTTGTCATCATCCGTGATGACCACACACGATTATCTCCGGGATCTGAGGTGGTCCTTCAGTCAGGTGACCAATTATTGGTTTCTGGACGGCTCGATTGGTTGGGCGAGTTGAACCATCAGCAACATTTGTTGCTTCAAGATGAGAAGATTGTTGTCGAGGACCTGGTCACCGATGAAGTCAGCATAGTTGAATTGGCTTTACCTCCCCATTCCCCGCTCATTGGCCAAACGTTGCGGCAACTCGATTTTCGTCGCCGCTATGGAGGGATTGTTTTGACTATCTGGCACGAAGGCCAGTTATATCGCGACAGCTTCGACAACCTGCCATTAGCACCGGAGGATGTTTTGCTGGTGCAGGGTCCGAAAACCTATATCGAAGCATTGCTTCACAATACGGATTTCCTGGCAACCCAGACTGAACAGGCTCATATTTACCATTTGAATGAACGCATGATGGTGGTTCGGGTCCCTCCGGTTTCCGGTTTGGTCGGCAAGACCCTGGCAGAGAGCCGTCTTTCAGAGGTGTTTGGGCTGGCCGTGCTGGGTATCGTGCGTCAGGGTACTACGCATCTGATGCCCACTGCCGAAGATAAGCTGCAGGCAGATGATACGCTTCTGGTGAAAGGAAATGCTGAACGCCTCCAGGCAGTGCAGAAACTCCAGGAGTTAGAAATCAATCATGCTGAAAGGTCAACCTTAACCATGTTGGAGTCAGACAAGGATGGGTTGGTAGAGGCGGTGTTATCCCCCCACACAACGTTAGTGGGCAAGACTTTGCATCAACTGAACTTTAGAGAGAAGTATGGGTTGAGTGTGTTGGCTATCTGGCGTGAGGGGCGGGCTCGTTATTCTAATCTGGCGCATGTGGCACTACGTTTCGGGGATGCGCTTTTGCTCTACGGACCTCGGGACAGGTTAAGGATGTTGAGCCGTGATGCAGATTTTTTAATGCTCTCGGAAGCAGTGCAGGAGAGACCAATAACGGAAAAGGCTCCGATGGCCGGGCTGGTGATGGTAGTCGTATTGTTGCCGGTTATTCTGGGTTGGTTACCAATATACATTGCGGCTGTAATCGGAGCGGCTCTGATGGTTTTGGTCAGGTGTTTGAATATGGATGAAGCCTATCACTATATCGAATGGAAGGCCGTTTTCCTTATTGCTGGTATGATGCCTCTGGGGATCGCCATGGAGCAGACAGGAGCTGCGCGTTACCTTGCTGAGGGGTTTGTTGCCACGGTAGGAGGTTTTGGGCCTTTGGCGGTCAGCGCAGCTCTTTTCATTATAACTGCTCTGGCTACGCAGGTTATACCCACCCCTGTTGTGGTAGTACTTTTATCTCCCATCGCGCTGAACGCAGCCTCCAACCTGGGTATATCTCCTTACCCGCTCATGATGACCGTTGCTGTTTCTGCATCGGCGGCTTTTTTGAGTCCGGTTGCTCACCCGGCGAACGTGTTAATTTTAGGCCCAGGTGGATATCGCTTTAGAGATTACATAAAAGTTGGCTTGCCGCTTACACTGGTGACTCTGGGGGTGTTCCTGTTCGTGTTACCCTTATTCTGGCCATTTAAGCCTTAAGTATGGTCAGCGGTTGAATATCTTCTGGCAACCGTACCCTGACAGATTGTCCTTTTTTAGGATGTACAGTAGAGGCCATAACTGTCACACCGTAATAAGACTTACCACCCTGTTTTCAGGTATACTTTGCGGGTATTTCCGTGATGTAGCTGAGATTATCACGCCTTTTTAAATCTTTGGGATGTCCCTATGACTGGTAGAAAAAACCGTCCACCCCATGTCAGTGTTCGAATATTAATCCACAATTTTATTATTGAGTTAGTCGTATATTGTGGACTGTTGATGGCGTATTTTTTCCTTGTGTTGCGTCTGTTGGCCTCCCCCTTGAAATATCTATTCGATAATCATCTATCTTTATATGGTTTTGCTGCTCTGATTCTCATCGTTGCGCAAGGCGTTTTGTTAGAAAGCCTGACATCTTTCCTGCTGAACAGGCTTGGTCTCCAACGTTTTGAGTAGTGTTATGGAATTTACGATTGCTGGTGTGGTTGTAAACCCGTTATACCTGGTGGGGATTGGTTTCCTCGTGGGGGTCTTGGGGGGCTTTTTTGGCGTGGGAGGCGGTTTCCTGGCCGGGCCGCTGATGTTCCTGGCGGGGGTGCCGATGCATTTCGTCGTCGGTACGGACCTGGCGCACATGACGGGAAAGTCCATCGTGGCCGCCCGGAGGCACCGTATGTTGGGACACGTGGATGTCAGGTTAGGATTGGTGATGGTGGCGGGGACAATCATTGGGGTTGAAACGGGAGCACAAATTGTTGAGAGGTTAAAACGTATTGGACAGGTAGATCTAGTTATCGGCTGGACCTATGTTGGTATCCTGTTGATTATTGGCAGCTTTATGGCTTTTGAAAGTCTACGCGCGGTTCGGGTTATCCGTACCGAGAGCTTGTCTGCGCGCGAAGTTGTTGGTTTTACTGGCTTATCTCGTCGTGTCCATGGCTTCCGGCTACCGCCTATGTTGGCATTTCCGAATTCAGGCATCAAATCCGTATCTTTGTGGAGTGTTCTCTTAGTAGGTTTTATCTCTGGTCTGCTGGCTGGAGCTTTGGGTGTAGGTGGTGGTTTCATACGTATGCCTTTACTGGTATACGTGTTAGGCTTGCCCACCCATGTAGCCATTGGTACTGACCTGTTTGAGATTGTCATTTCGGCTGCCTTTGGCACCCTCACACATGCCATTAAGGGTAATGTGGATGTCTTGATGGCGCTCGTGATGCATACGGGGGCAGCTCTTGGAGCGCAAATCGGTGCAGTCTCTACACGCTTTTTCGCTGGGCCTCGCATCCGGTTGCTGTTTTCGGTGTTGCCGTTTGTTGGAGCCATTTTCGTTACCGTACGTTTACTTTCCGGAACTGGCATTGTCCATTTTTAAGGAGCGTTTTGATGAGAACTTTACTGTGTGTCAGCGAGACGCCTCATACCAAAGAAGTGGTCGCCTTCGGGCAATTGATCATTTCTGCACTACAATCCGAGGTGGTGTTGTTGACAGTTCGACCCAAAACAGAAGGGCGTGAAGTTGGGGAGGCGCTGTTATCTCGAACCAGTGAGTTATTATCTATGTCTCCCTCGAACCTGTTGGTTCGAAACGGTTTACCATCCAAAGAAATTCTTGCAGAGCTTAAAACCGGGCAGTATGACCTGGTCGTCGTTGGTGCACGTGATCACCCCCCTTTAGGTGTTTTGTTGGTGGGGTCTGTGGCCAGGCAGATGGTTGAAAAGGCGAACACCTCTGTTTTGTTGGTACGACGTCCGAAAGAATATGTGGATCGCGTACTCATTTGTACTGCCGGTTATAGAGCCTCCGAACGCACGGTAGCTGTTGGTGCAAAACTAGCTCAGGCTCTTCAGGCTGAGGTGACTTTACTCCACTGCTCAGGAGCGGCACCGCATATGTACGCCGGGCTTACCCAGGTTGAGGAAACCTTGGCAGAGTTTCTGCAAAGCGACACACCAGTTGCCCGGCAGTTGAAAAAAGACGCGGAAACGCTTGGCTCCTTGAATGTGGAAACCAGATTGGAGCTGCGTCACGGTGTTA
The DNA here is from genome assembly GCA_040758495.1 of Chloroflexota bacterium. Lineage (GTDB taxonomy): Bacteria > Chloroflexota > Anaerolineae > Anaerolineales > JBFLVL01 > JBFLVL01. The sequence continues at coordinate 61,818 of JBFLVL010000005.1, read as the reverse complement.
TAGCAGAGGAAATCCTGCGCGCTAATGAGCTTACAGATTTTGGTTTGACAGTAATCGGTAGCCCATTGAAGCGCGTCGCTAATCGCCTGTTCCTGGATGAGGTTCCAGCCCAGATCGTTGATCACATGGTCAGGCCATTGTTGATAGTAAAGGGTGGTTTGGATCCATAAACAACAAGCCATACTTTGGTATATTCCCTTGGAGGGAGATCACCAGGTTTTCCTGTATGGTGAAAAAGGTCGGTAGGATAGTCGCAGGGTTACGGTATAATCCCCCACATGTCTGAGAAAGTTAATCCAGATAACCTCTCTGTTGAGGAGTTACGCCGTTTGCTAGTGGAAAAACGGCGTGCAGACCGTCAGCGTCGGTTAGAGCGCTTTCGACAGACTGGGCGAGTGGTCATATTAGCCTCGGATGTAGAAAGCAGCACGCTGGATGATTTGCGTTCGGACGTGCCATCTGAAACGGTTGATAGGGAGAGGAAAGGAATTCGATCTCAGCACAAGAAGTGGTTAGATCGTGCTCTGCTGGCCGTGGAGGTTTTAGCAGTTGTAGGTTTGTTCGTTTTGGTTTACAACGGCGTGAAACTGGTACGCGAACTAAATAAAGAGGTTGTCACTGTTTTAGAACAGCCAACCTTGACACCCACGCCTCTGATTGTGGCCATCGTGCTGCCCTCAGGTCACACATCACCAACCTCTCCTGGTGGAGCCCGTCCTAACGAGGCCGAAATCCCCGAACACTTACGCCCTCTGGTTCAATCCTTTGCTGGTTTGCCAATCCCCACACCAGGACCAGAGCAGGCCATCCGTATTCGCATCCCGACCATAGGGGTTGACGCACCAGTGGTCCAAGGGGACGGGTGGGAACAGTTAAAGAAGGGGGTTGGTCAGCATGTTGGAAGTGCCAACCCAGGTCAAAACGGGAATGTGATTCTTTCAGCGCACAATGATATCTTTGGAGAAATATTCCGGTATTTGGATCAGCTCGTTCCAGGTGACCAGATCATCTTGTATACCAACCAACGGTCTTATATCTATCGGGTAACTGAGACCAAGCTGGTGGAACCCACGTACGTGGAAGTTTTGGCTGCAACTACAGAGCCAGTTGTTACCTTGATTTCTTGTTACCCTTATATGGTGGATAATAAACGCATTGTCGTCCAGACAATCTTGGAGGGCAGCGAGTAAATATTTGTGGAGGATAATTTGAGCAAGAAAAAGAAGAGAATCACGAGGAGGGCTGTAGATTCGCAGAGACTTCGTCAGAGTGGTGTAAAGTTTGAACCCGATTATACATACGTTGCCAAAGACCTGCGACAAATTGGTTTGCTGGCTGGGAGCTTCATCCTCATACTGGTAATCCTGTCTTTTGTGTTACGTTAGTCCGCATTTACAGATGATAGGTGCTTGACCGTAAGGAGCAGGCAGGTCCTCAGGTTGGGATGATGTTTATCAGATGAGTAATCGTCCGAAGTGGTCTACGCAGACAAAGTTGGTGGTAAGTTTGTTACTGCTGGCTTTGGGAATACTGTTGCTTTTCCGTTTTAGCGTTGTCGTGCCAGCATTGGTTTTGGCAGCAATTGTAGCCTATGTGTTATCGCCTTTGGTGAATCTGTTGCAACCGCGTCTGCGCTTGCCTCGGGGGCTGGCTACCGCTTTGGTTTATGTTCTGCTACTAGGCGTAGTTTTTACCCTGCCGGTTGTTCTTTTCAAGCCTCTGACCGCCCAGTTTGCGGGACTGAATTTGGATTTACAGCGCCTCTTGAGTGAAGCAGAAAAATTGCTGGGCCATGAATTTACCTTAGCTGGCAGAACGATTGATGGGGCTGTCATTCTCCAGCAAATTGAAGGGTCACTTCGCGATTTGATAGAACCAGTGTTTGGACACACGTTGGGTTTTGCTGTAGAGGTGATTTCTTCACTGGTATGGGTGGTGTTTATTGTAGTGGTCTCGTTTTATCTCATCAAAGATTCTTCAGCGCTGAGAGATTGGGTGGATAGTCTGGTTCCCCCTGCATATCGGGAGGATTTTATTCGCCTGCGTCTGGAAATTGGTCGCATCTGGGCGGCATTCTTCCGTGGGCAGTTGATCCTTGCTTTCGTAGTATCAACCTTGATTTCAATAGTGGGTTTAATCATTGGTTTGCCCTTTGCCCTGGCCATGGGTGCAGCGGCCGGGTTGTTTGAGTTTTTACCTAGCATTGGACATGGTATTTGGTTGACCATTGCATCATTATTATCGTTGTTTTTAGGTTCTACCTGGTTACCTCTACCCAATTGGGCATTTATGTTGTTGGTGATTGGATTGCATATCGTTTTCCAACAATTTGATCTTAACTATCTTATCCCGCGCATTATCGGTCGTAGTGTGCACCTGCCACCACTGGTAGTGATATTGGGGATCGTAGTGGGCGCTTCTATTGCCGGTGTGTTAGGAATTGTTTTGGCTGCCCCGACGATTTCTTCTGCACGAGTGATATTTCGTTACATCTACGCCAACCTGACAGATCAAGATCCATTCCCCAAAAGTGAAGCACAGCCTCTACCATTGCCAGAATCACGCTGGTGGCAGCGTGTTCGTTTAGGTCGCGGTAGCCGCTCCGAGAAAAAACCTGAGCAGAAATGACCCCCACTAAATCGAAAACCTCTTCTCCCAGATGGAGCTCGACAACCAAATTGGTCGTCGGTCTGACCACCGTAGCGGTACTGGCTGCATTGTTGATCCGCTTCCGGGTAATCATCGGGCCTTTGTTGCTGGCCATTATCCTGGCGTATCTCTTCCATCCCCTGGCAATGGCGCTGGTAAAATGGCTTAAGACACCCTGGCGATTATCTGTGGGATTGGTTTATCTTCTTTTGTTGGTGCTCTTGTTGGGAGGTCTCACCATAAGTGGTGTCGCCTTGTTCCAGCAACTGCAAAGCCTGATCAATTTTGTCGAACGCACGCTGCGTGAACTACCCACATTGACAACGCAGCTGGCTAACGAAGTCTATACAATTGGCCCGTTTACGCTGGATCTCAGTCAATTCGATCTCAGTACTCTGACAGAACAGTTGCTTGCCTCTATCCAACCCCTGTTACGTCAATTGACCGGTTTAATCGGGGTGATTGCTGGTAGTGCTGTTCGGCTTTTCGGGTGGACCGCTTTTGTCCTTTTGGTTTCCTATTTCATGCTAGCAGAGAGCAAAGGGATACCTGATCGGATGTTGAGTGTGGATATCCCCGTTTATAACCAAGACATCCGTCGGTTGAGTCAGGAATTAACCCGCATATGGAATGCGTTTTTACGTGGGCAAGTGCTCTTGACCTTGTTCACTATTTTCCCCTATCTGGTAGTCCTGTCCATTTTCCAGGTTCGCTTTGCTTTACCCCTTTCCATATTAGCGGGTTTAGCCAGGTTCATCCCTTATGTGGGCCCGTTGGTAACGTATATAACCACTGGTCTGGTGGTCATATTTCAGGGGACGACCGCTTTTGGCCTTGTGCCCATGGGATATGTTGGGGCAGTGTTGCTCACAGCCATTGTTGTGGATCAGGCGTTTGACAATTTAGTCACACCTCGCATCATGGGAAGGGCCTTGGGCGTACATCCTGCCGGCATCTTGATAGCGGCTATTATAGCTGCCAACCTGTTAGGGTTCGTTGGCTTGCTTCTGGCAGCACCTGTGTTGGCTACAGTGAAACTATTCGGTAAGTATGCTTACCTGAAGATGCTCGATATGAACCCTTGGCCGGAAGAGGAGGCAGAACCCGAACCACAGACCGTCCCCCTCTGGTCTCGCTGGTGGCACTCCCTCACCCACTGGTTGGGAGAGATATCCCGGAAGTTCCGGCGTCCCTCTTAATTTGTAGTGGCAGTAACTCAATCCCCTGAGTACGAAGTTGATCTGACGACGTTGGTCTATAGTGGTGAAACCTTGGGTCGCCTGCCAGATGGACGCGCGGTGTTTGTGCCTTATGCCCTGCCAGGGGAAAGAGCGCGTATTCGATTAGTAGAAGAAAAGCGACGGTATGTGCATGCGCAGTTGTTGGAAATTATCGAACCAGTGGCAGAGCGGATAGAACCGCGATGTCCACATTTCACCCACTGTGGTGGTTGTCATTATCAAAACATGGGCTATCCTCATCAACTGGTGGCCAAAACCGCCATCCTGACCGACCAACTTGAACGCATAGGAGGTTTGCGGGAACCTCCTGTACAATCTGCCGTTTCCTCTCCTGTGTCCTGGAATTACCGCAATCATATTCAGTTTCATCTTTGTCCTACTGGAGGTTTGGGTTTTCAGGCCCCTCGCTCCCGCGTGGTTGTACCTGTTCGGGAATGTCATTTACCCGAAGATATGCTTAACGAAGTCTGGCCTCTGCTTGACATTCAACCTTTATCCGGTCTGGAACGGGTAGGGCTGCGCCTGGGGGTGGAGGATGAGGTACTGATTGTGTGTGAGGGGAACGATCCTTCCACGATTGACTTTCATCTGGATTTACCCTTCTCGGCGGTGTACAAAACGCCCGAAGGTGTTCTCCTCCTGGCAGGGGATAGCTACACGGTCATGAAAATCAGGGAAAGGATGTTTCGCGTATCTGCGGGTTCGTTTTTTCAGGTTAACACCGGCACAACGGAGAAGATGGTCGCTCATTTACTGGGGAACCTGGATTTGAAACCTGATACGGTGTTGGTGGAGGCGTATTGTGGTGTAGGTTTGTTCAGCGCTTTTCTGGCTCCCCATGTGGGACACCTGATTGGGATCGAATCGGACCCGGGAGCTTGTGATGATTTTGTTGGCAATCTGGATGAATTTGACCATGTGACCTTATACCAGGCTTCAACGGAAGACGTGCTCCCTCACCTTGATCTGCATCCGGACATTGTCCTCGTAGATCCGCCCCGAATTGGGCTTGGTCGCCAGAACCTGGACGCTATCCTATCCCTCCAACCAGATGAACTGGTCTATATATCCTGCGACCCAGCCACACTGGGACGCGATGCCCGTCGTTTGACCACCGGAGGGTATCTCCTCCATCAGATCACCCCCTTTGACATGTTTCCCCAAACCTACCACATTGAAAGCATAAGCTTCTGGAAAAAGGGGAAATGACCCTGTTTCTGTGAACCCAGAAGCTGGCTTTTGGCAATAGGGAAATGAACTTGCCCATCTAAACAGGTCTATCATGCCCCGTGTAGTTTGGTGACAAATCTCATAACGAATCAATGACAATCGTCACCTGAGGTTTCGGTATGGCAATAGGATACTAAATGGACATAATTACATTGGCTTTTCTTTATACGCTAGCTGAGCAGCGATGAAAAACTCAGATATAATACTCTCTTGGTTTTTTGCCATATAGTGAGACAACGATGGATGGTATTTGTTGAGTTGTAGAAGGCAAGTTTGGAGGTAAAGTAATGAGTGAAGAATATATAACCATTGATGGGAATGAGGCCGTAGCCTCTATTGCTTATCGCGTGAGTGAGGTGATTGCCATTTATCCCATTACGCCTTCATCTCCCATGGGAGAGTGGGCGGATCAATGGGCTGCAGAGAACAAGCCGAATATCTGGAGCACGGTGCCCCTGGTAGTGGAAATGCAGAGCGAGGGAGGAGCAGCCGGTGCTGTGCATGGGGCTTTGCAAACTGGCTCGCTGACCACCACGTTCACCGCCTCACAGGGTTTGTTGCTGATGGTCCCTAACATGTACAAAATTGCCGGAGAGTTGACCTCCACAGTATTCCATGTAGCCGCGCGTTCTATCGCCGCCCAGGCATTGTCCATCTTCGGTGATCACAGTGACGTCATGGCCACGCGTGCCACTGGTTATGCCCTCGTGCCCTCGGGTTCGGTTCAGGAAGCTCATGACCTGGCATTAATTGCTCATGCAGCCACCTTGAAAGCCCGCGTTCCGTTTTTACACTTCTTCGACGGTTTTCGCACTTCGCATGAAGTCAACAAGATAAAGATGATCTCAGATAGGGATATCCGCCAATTGATAAACGATGGGTTGGTACGGGAACACCGTGAGCGGGCTCTGTCCCCCGACCGCCCCTTTATCCGCGGCACTGCCCAGAACCCCGATGTCTACTTCCAGGCACGTGAGACGGTCAATCCCTATTATTTGGCCTGCCCGGAAATCGTCCAGGAGACCATGGATCACTTTGCCGAAGTACTTGGTCGCCAATATCGCCTGTTTGATTATGTTGGTGCCCCGGATGCAGAGCGGGTGATGGTGATCATGGGCTCAGGTGCCGAGACTGTGCACGAAGTAGTAGATTACCTCACCTCAAAAGGTGAGAAGGTGGGGGTCATTAAAGTGCGCCTCTTCCGCCCCTTCTCGGTTGAGCATTTCGTTCAAGCCTTGCCATCCACCGTAAAGGTGATCGCGGCTCTGGATCGCACCAAGGAACCTGGCAGCATAGGAGAGCCTCTCTATCTGGATGTTGTCGCGGCGATAAAGGAAATCATGGAGAGCGGGAAAGCCCCGTTTGATACCCGACCAGCCGTTATTGGTGGGCGCTATGGACTTTCCTCGAAAGAGTTTACCCCTGGCATGGTCAAAGCCATCTTCGATGAGATGGCCAGGAAAAAACGCAGGAAACACTTTACCATTGGTATAAATGACGACGTCACCCACACCAGCTTGGATTATGACCCTCAATTTTCTATTGAAGATCCGAAGACAGTTCGGGCAGTGTTCTATGGTTTAGGGGCGGATGGTACCGTGGGGGCGAACAAGAACTCCATCAAGATTATCGGCGAAGAAACTGAGAACCACGCCCAGGGCTACTTTGTGTACGACTCGCGGAAGTCTGGAGCCCAAACGGTCTCCCACTTGCGCTTTGGTCCCAAGCCGATTCATTCCACCTATCTGGTTAACAAGGCGAACTTCGTAGCCTGTCACCAGTTCCATTTCTTAGAACGCATGGATGTGTTGAAACTGGCTGAACCTGGAGCCACCTTTTTGCTCAACAGCCCCTATGGTCGGGATGAGGTCTGGGATTACCTCCCTCGCCCAATCCAGCAACAAATGATAGATAAAAAGATGCGCTTTTTCGTAATCAACGCTTATGAAGTGGCACAAGAAGCTGGTCTGGGAGGTCGCATCAACACTGTTATGCAGGCTTGCTTTTTTGCCATCAGCGGCGTCCTTCCCAGGGACGAGGCAATCGCCCAAATCAAGGAGGCCATTAAAAAGACCTACGGGAGAAGGGGAGAAGAGATTGTCCAGCAAAATTACGCGGCCGTGGATCATGCTTTGGCCAACCTGCATGAAGTGAAGATTCCCAATAAGGTCACGAGCACGCTGGAATTCCGTTCGCCAGTGCCAGTTGAGGCTCCAGAGTTCGTCAGGGAAGTAACGGGTAAGATGATTGCTGGAGAAGGTGATGATCTCCCGGTAAGTATCCTGCCTGAAGATGGTACCTATCCCAGTGGAACCACGCAGTGGGAAAAGCGCAATATCGCCTTAGAGATACCGGTATGGGATCCGGCGGTGTGCATCCAGTGTGGCAAGTGCGTGCTGGTCTGTCCCCATGCGGTGATTCGGGCAAAGGTGTACGACCCCAGGTTATTGAAAGATGCCCCCTCGAGGTTTCTCTCAGCCCCTGCTCGCTGGCGGGAATTTGAAGATTTTGTCTACACGTTGCAGGTAGCGCCCGAAGATTGTACGGGCTGTAGTGTGTGTGTGGAAGCTTGTCCTGCAAAAAACAAGGAAGATGCCAGCCTGAAGGCGATCAACATGCGCTCGCTGCTGCCCTTGCGTGAGCAGGAGATTGATAACTGGAACTTCTTCCTGCAGCTACCCGATGTTGGGCGACAGGAACTTAACTTGAAGCAGGTAAAAGATGTCCAATTGCTTGAGCCGTTGTTTGAATTTTCGGGTGCCTGTGCAGGCTGCGGTGAAACACCCTATGTAAAGTTGATGACCCAGTTGTTCGGTGATCGAGCCATTGTGGCTAACGCCACGGGCTGCTCTTCCATTTACGGTGGAAACCTACCGGCTACACCGTGGACCTTCAACGCTGAAGGGCGCGGGCCCGCCTGGTCGAACTCCCTGTTTGAAGATAACGCTGAGTTTGGTTTGGGTATGCGCCTGACACTCGATAAGCAGAACGAGTATGCCCGCGAGCTGGTGTCTCGGTTATCAGACCAAATTGGAAAGGAACTGGTCGAAGGCTTGCTCAACGCTGACCAGTCTACCGAAGAGGGTATCTTTAACCAGCGAGAGCGCGTTACGGTTCTAAAAGAGCGACTGAAGGGTGTAGACACTCCTGAAGCGCGCAACCTACTCAGTGTGGCAGATGCCCTGGTAAAGAAGAGCGTGTGGATTGTTGGAGGCGACGGCTGGGCGTACGATATTGGCTACGGAGGTCTGGATCATGTACTGGCTTCCGGGCGCAACGTCAATGTTCTTGTTTTAGATACCGAGGTCTACTCCAACACCGGCGGGCAGATGTCCAAGGCAACCCCGCGAGCTGCAGTGGCGAAATTCGCGGCCGGTGGTAAACCCCTGCCCAAGAAAGACCTGGCGATGATAGCTATGACCTACGGCAATGTGTATGTTGCCCGCGTGGCCATGGGCGGTAACGATGCCCAAACCGTCAAGGCTTTCCTCGAAGCAGAAGCGTATGATGGGCCATCTTTGATCATTGCTTACAGCCACTGTATCATGCATGGATTGGATCTCAAGTATGGACTGGAGCAGCAAAAACGCGCCGTGCTGGCTGGTTATTGGCCACTGTTCCGCTTCAACCCCGATCTCATAGCCCAGGGTAAGAACCCAATGCAGTTGGATTCCAAGCCGCCTTCTAGTCCACTCGAAAACTATGCCTACAATGAAGAGCGGTACACCATGCTGGCCTTGAGCAGGCCAGATGTTGCTGAAGAGCTGCTGGAGAGAGCCCAGGAAGATGTCAATGTGCGCTGGCGGATGTATGAAATGTGGGCGAATATGTCGTTCAGCAGTAAAGAGGATTGAGATTCTGCTGTCTGATTTCTGAGCTAACAAAGAGTCAGTGAGGAGTTTATCGGAGGTGTCCGCGACCTGAAAGGTGGTCGGGGACACCTCTTTTTTCATTCAATAATCTTGCTGGGTTATAAACGGAAATTTGTGCTTGCTACCGTTGTTTGACCTCCTGCTATCCCGATCGAAGTGTGAGTATTGTCGCAAGGTAAATTTCTGGCGTTTGAACAGGTAAATGGCAGATCCCCGGGGTTTGCCAAAGAGCAGACTCCGCCAGGGGTTAGAAGCACGCCGAAATTAGGAGTTGGGTTAATGGGGGGGAAGGTGGTCCTGAATACGGTAGCGAACCGCGTATGCTGCCGCTTCGGCTCGAGAGGAAAGTCCTAATTTGCTCAAAATGGAGCTCACGTAATTGCGTACGGTTTTTTCGCTGAGATAAACAGCCTCAGCGATCTCACGGTTGGTCTTCCCTTTGGATATCAGGGACATGATACGCAGTTCCTGATTGGTCAGGGCAGCGAAAGCTTCATCGTGGGCTTTGCGGGCGGCCTCGCGCACCCGCTCGAAGACCTGTTGTGTCAGGGCTGGGTCGAGCAAGGCTTCCCCTTTGCCTATTGTCTCCAGCGCTTTGATGAGCTCGTCACTCCCGATTTGTTTCAACACGTAACCGGAAGCGCCGGCTGCAATGGCTTCAAAGAGCATGTCGTCCTCAGCGTAGGAGGTGAGGATAATCACTTTGGTGTTGGGTCGTTGTGATACAATCTCGCGCGTGGCGTCAACGCCGCTTTTTCCGGGCAGGCGAATGTCCATTACTACCACGTCGGGATTGTACTTGTGAACTTTTTGGATGGCCTCGTTGGCGTCACTGGCTTCGGCGACGACCTCGAAGTGCGGATGTCGTGAGAGTAAGGCCTTCAGTCCTAAGCGTACAACCTCATGGTCGTCCACGAGTAGAATTCGCAGCATATGGTTCACCCTCTAAGAGGAGATGATATAATCAAGGTAATAGATTATAGCACGGTGAAGGGTGCTGGATGAGCTCTGGAGCGTTGAAATTGCTAACGGTGATGATACCGCTTAGCTTTTTAATTGCCATTGTCGGGTTGCGGGATTGGCTTTTTGGGGGGCAACTTAATTTGAGCCTAGAAGTTATTGCAGTGATGATAGTGGTTTTGATATCGGCGGGATTTTCCGCCGTTATTTTTCGTTTGGCACAGAAACGTGAGGCTGAGATAGGACAACGCTCCGAGCAGCTAACGGCTCTGCATCAGGCAGCCCTGACGTTGACGACCGAACTGGAATTGAGTGTTGTCCTGCAAAAAGTTGCTGAACTGGCTCGAGGCTTGATCGGTGCTAAGTATGGGGCGTTGGGGATGCTAGGTGAGACGGGGGATTACCTGGAGCAGTTTATCACCTCCGGGATTACTCCGGAAGAGCGCGCACGCGTCGGTAAACCCCCATCAGGTCGGGGGTTGTTGGGTGTCATGATCCGGGAGGGTAAACCCATCCGCGTTTCGAACATAGCAGACGACCCGCGGGCCGTGGGTCTGCCCCCTAACCATCCTCCCATATATTCGCTATTGGGAGTTCCCGTACATTCTAAAGGTAAGGTGATCGGTGATTTATATCTGGCGAATAAGTTGCCGAGGAACAGCCGTGATGGCCGTGAGTATTGTGAGTTTACCGAGAGAGATCAAGAAGTACTGGAGATGTTCGCCACGCAAGCCTCTATCGCCATTGAAAACGCTCAGCTTTACCGACAAACTCAGCAATTAGCCATTTTTCAGGAACGCGAACGATTTGGTATGGATCTGCACGATGGCGTGATCCAATCATTGTATGCCATCGGTTTGATGCTGGACGATACGAGGCACAACCTCCCTTACAGGGCGGTTGAGGAAAAGGAGCGTATTGCTCAGGCTTTGCAGGGGTTAAATGAGGTCATCCGTGACATACGAAACTACATACTGAATTTACGCCCCGAGCGTTTTCAGGGTAATGACTTGCGCTGTGGGCTGATTGAGCTGGAACGCGATTTGCGAGCGAACAGCTTTCTGAGTACGCATTTGGAGCTGGATGGTTTGCAATCGGAGGTACTAAATCCTGAACATACGGTAGAGGTGTTGCATATAGCTCAAGAGGCGTTAACCAATGTGCGCAAACACGCCCGCGCATGCAACGTGTTTATAAAGGTAGCGCAGCAAGATCATATCCTGGTGCTATCCATATCTGATGATGGCATTGGGATGAGGGGTGAACAGATGCGGGTTGGTGGTCAGGGATTAATCAACATGCAGTTGCGCGCAGAGGGTTTGGGAGGAGACCTGGATATATCTCCTCGACCCGATGGAGGCACTTGCGTGACCCTGCGCTTTCCCTTACATCATCAATAACGAGTATTTACTCACCTGAATATTTTTTATAAAGTGTCTGTTATATGAAGCTTCCGTTAATGATCGGAATTTTAACCCTGTTGGCAGTCATCGGGGTGGGGATGTACGTTACCGATTTCACCGCCTACCTAGGAAATGATCCCACCACGTGTAACAACTGCCATGTGATGGATGCGGTCTACGAGGGCTGGTTTCACGCCACTCATCACGGAGGGACTGTCTGCGCGGACTGTCACACACCCCATGCGCTCATCCCTAAGTACTACGTGAAGGCGCTATCAGGTTACCATCATGTCTCAGCTTTTCTTCTTGGAAATATTCCTGATGCCATCCGTGCTAAAGAATCCTCACTCAAAGTTGTTCAGGATAATTGTATTCGTTGCCATGAGGACACCGTGGATATTATCCTGGGTGGTCTGATGCCCTTTGACACCTACTGTTGGGACTGTCATCGCTCAACTGCCCATGGCGAGCGCGGCATCTCGTTGTTACCCTATCAGCACAAGGAGGAGGAAAAATGAAAAGAACCACCAACCTGATCTTGACAGGAATCATCGTTTTGCTTGGCGCTGGGCTGGTCGGCACGCTGCTTTATATCCAGAGCCGACCTGCTCCGGAACGAGGATTTCAGCCCTTGGTAGACATCGCGCCAATGGAACCCGACTCGTCCAGATGGGGTATTAACTTTCCTAATGAATATTCCTCCTTCCTGAAGACCCTGACAAATGATACACGCACTACCTATGGCGGATCAGAAAAATTTTCGCACCTGACCGAGGACCCACGTCAGGTCATCTTGTTTGCGGGCTATGGCTTTGGCAAGGACTACAACGAGGAAAGAGGTCATTTAAACAGCCTGACCGACGTAAACGAGACCAAACGCATTGACGAGAAGACCCCAGGCACCTGCTACTCGTGTAAGTCTGCCAACAACCCCGAGTTGTGGACCGAGATGGGCATGGCTGCGTTCGATAAGACGCCTTTCAGCGAACTGGGTCAACAGATTGATCAGCCCATCGGCTGTGCCAATTGCCATGAGGTCGGAACGATGCGCTTGATCGTAACTAACCCGGCTCTGGAAGAAGCCCTCATGAAGCTGGGCATAGACTGGCGTACTCTCACTCGCCAGGAGATGCGTACAGTGGTCTGCGCGAATTGTCATGTCGAGTACTACTTCGCGGGTGAAGGCAAATACCTTACTTTCCCGTGGGCGGATGGCACACGCGTGGAGGCGATCCTCAGCTACTACGAGGAATTGGGGTTTAGCGATTGGACCTACCCCGATACCGGGACTTCTATGTTGAAAGCTCAGCACCCGGAATACGAGTTCTACACGGCTGAAAGCACCCACTTCAGTGCCGGCGTGGCCTGCGCGGATTGCCATATGCCCTACCTGCGCGACGGTGCGGTGAAATATTCCAGCCATGACGTAAAAAGCCCATTGTTATTCCCCGAACAGGCCTGCGGTCAGTGCCATACCGACGTGAATTATGTGGTTGCACGCGTCTGTACCATTCAAGATCAGGTGCATACAATCAAGATCACCGCTGAGAATGCCATCATTGATGCCATCAAAGCTATCGAAGCTGCCGCTCAACTTCCCGAGGTCAATCAAGACCTTTTGGAGGAAGCGCGCTTCCTGCATTGGCAGGCACAGTTCCGTTGGGACTTTGTCTCGGCTGAAAACAGTATGGGTTTCCACAATCCCGAAGAAGCCTTGCGCATTCTCGCAGATGCTACCAACTTGGCACGCCAGGCGCAGATGAAAGCCGCCCAAGCCGCTGGCAATTACGACTTGCTGATCACTGACGTATATACCACGATTGACTCACCATCCACGCCTGAACCGTGACGGATGATCCCCACTTGAGCTGCGAACTTTGTGACCCTCCGCTCACACCCCTTCTGGGGGCAGTCACGCGTGATCATTGGACTGTGAAAGCCTACAGGGCCTAACCCCAGGCATATCTGGATATAACCTAACATGAGACTTGTCCCTTCAGCCCTGGGACATTTGTCTCTTTAAGCTATTTATAAGTTTTGTTACACTGAGCTTGCTATTTTGTTTTGGGGCAAATTTTTTATGGCTGCAATACGCGTTATCATTGCTGATGAGTTCTCAGACGTACGCCGACAACTGGTAACCCGTTTACATAGGGAGCCTGATTTTATCATTGTGGGGGAAGCGCGTGATAATACCCAGGCTCTCAAGTGCACATTGAATAAACGTCCTGACCTGTTGTTGATTGACCCAATGATGAGTGATGGTTTGGGGATGTATACCCTTCAGCAGATCACCCAACAAGTACCTGAGACAGCCGTTGTTGTGCTCACCACGGTTGCTGATACCGCTTTGCGGATGGAGTTGGAAAAGGTGGGAGTAAAGAGGGTGTTGACAAAGTGCCTCGACTCGGATGACATGATTGCAGTACTGCGCCAAGTCGCTCAAAATAGCAGGCTGCTGGACAACGCTTAAAGTAACATTTATCCCGAAGAAGGAAGATTTGACAGGGTGGTGTTTCTCTGCAGAAATCACTCGAGGTTGTAATTCATCCAGATGAGTGAGCGTTGTGGTTGGAATCCCATTCCGAGTAAAGTTTCCGTAGCTCTACCTGAGGGGTAGTCAAAGGAGAGAATTTGTTTGCTTAAGGGGGTTTGTTGTATCGTCGGTACTAAAGCGCCAAGGGCATCACTTTCGGTTTCGGGAGAGGCGGCCAGCCACAGGTAGTCAAATGTACTTCCCCCTCTTTGGCGGGTAAGTATGCCCAACAACTTGTCTTTTCTTCTGGCACTTAAATGATAGGGATAGTTCTGGGTGAACAAACGGTAGAGTTCCCCCGTTAATCCGGGTTGTATGGCTTTCCAATCGAGAGGGAGACACCAAATCATTTCGGAAGGATAAGCACTCAACAACCAGGTTTTTTGTTTTTTCCAGTCGCTGGGGAGGCGTGGTGACACGAGGATATCTGTCGGGGGTTTGCGGGCGGCTCCTTTGGTGGGCAGGTGCCAGAGCGTACGCCGTGTGCGCTCTTGAAAGTTCATGCTAAGGTAAAGGGAGTATGCATAGAGGTTGTCTTCGCGCACTTGTAACCAGACCGAATGGACATGTTGTTGCTGGAGGTGTTGCAGAGCGGCGAGGGTGAGCGCTCGGGCAATGCCGCGACGGCGGTATGCAGAGTCTACCGCCACATTGGCGATAAGGTATCGCCTTTCGCCCAGGCTATATTTGGGTATGAGGCTGAGGTTTCCAACGATTTTTCCGTCCTCTTCCCACACAAAACCCCAAAGAGGGACGTTGGTATCATCCTTGGTGAGGGCTGCCCACCAGAGCCAGCTCGGATTGTTGGCCGCACGACGCATTTGCTGGACGTAGCGTTTTCCATCCGCGTCCAGGCTTTGGGCAAAACAATCAGCGATCAAGTTAGCCACGGCCATCAGATCGCGCCGAACGTCGAATGGGCGCAGTTGTTTGGCTGAAGGAGTGAGAACGGAAGCCGTAACCGCAGTCATGGACTCGATGATAACATGGTTTAAGGACAGCAGGAAGCCAAGGTGGGTGGTGAAGATGGCGACTTGCTTCTCCGATGGCCTGATGTTATTATCATGGTTGTTCTTGGGAGAGGCGGTGAATGAGTATTCCAATGAGTGGCGCGGTACGGTTACGGGTAGCCCTGATTATGATCATTGTGGCTACGTTGCCTTGTTACTTTGCAGGGTTTCTAGCCGCCTGGATGGCACCTGATACGGGTGGGTATCTCACCTCTCCTCCGTCGCCGCCAGCAACATGGACTCAGCCTCCTTCACTAACACCTCGATTGACATTCCCAACCCCGCAAGCAACTTCAACGTTGATCACCCCTTTATTTGGGTCTCCTACTCTCACCCCTTCTGATACTCCTAGCCCTACCATGTCGCCAACCTTCCAGCTTACAGGTTCACCGACGCCTTTTCAGCCTGCTACCTTAACCTTTACCCCCACACCTACAACTACCTCCACGGGGACTTTTACCCCCAGCCCCACACCGACGAGAACGTTGTCGCCAACCAGCACCCTTTCACCCACCTCAAGCGCCTCACCAACGGCCAGTGCCACCCCTACGCAAACACCCAGGCCGCCAACTTCTACTCCGACGGCCACTAAGACCTCAACACAACCACCTCCTACTGTCACCCCTTCATTTACAGCTATACCATATCCATAGTGGGTTTGTTGAATATGTGTGATTTAAAAGATGGATGTTTGTTGCTCGCTATGGTGGCAACAGGATTTCTCGTGGTGGGGTGTGGTCAGATCGGGGAATCTGACCTTACGCCGGTGGAGGGATATCCTATCGCGGCTCAGCCGGTAACCTTAAGCTCAACAGTTGCGTTTACTTCTACGGCCTCGATATCTCCAACCGCAACTGATACCTTGGTGCCCACGCGCACACTCACTCCAACGCCCCTGACGGATTACCCCACGCCCAGTCGTAAACCCCCTATGCCTATTCCTCCACCGGTTCCGCCACAGTCCTTGCCAGAGGACATTGAGATTTTCGTTCTGATGGGAATTGGTGAG
This sequence comes from Chloroflexota bacterium, assembly GCA_040758495.1. Taxonomy (GTDB): domain Bacteria; phylum Chloroflexota; class Anaerolineae; order Anaerolineales; family JBFLVL01; genus JBFLVL01. The sequence goes on along the minus strand of JBFLVL010000005.1, from coordinate 45,908 downwards.
CAAGCCCCATTTCAGGGATTGACGAAAACTTTTATACTGGCTTTGGTTAACGTTCGTTATGGGTTGATCAGTCTGATCTCATTGCCCTACGATGCATATCTATACATACCCGGTTGGACAATGCAACGGTTGGGTGCAGCGTATGCCCGCGGCGGGTTTGAGTTACTAGCCCTTACCCTGGAGTACAATCTAGGTCTGCGTCCTACGCACTGGGTGCTTGTTTATCAAAACCAATTCATTCGTCTTGTGAATGCATTTGGAGGGCTAACCATTTCGGTCCAGACTGGTCTGCCGGAAATCTGCGGCGGTATTTCAGCGGGTGACATCCGCATGGATGGAAAGAAGGCCTATTGTTATGTAAGTACATTAATAGACGAAAACGAATTTGAGCGCCAACAACGACAACAGCAAGTTCTGCGCGCCCTGTTTGAAAAGATTGTCACTCCTGAAAATTTAATGGATATTGCTTCTCTATATTTAGAATATGAGGATAGTGTGCAAACCAATCTGAAGTTAAGCGATCTGAAGAGCTATATACCCCTTGCTGTTCGCTTACTCGATCCGCAGAGGGTGTTTTACTTTCGGTTGGATGAGGGCAGTGTTACAACCTGGGAAGTGCCTGGTTCGGGTAGTGAAGTTGTACGCTTACCCAAGCGGGAAGTCTGGATACAAAAGGTGAAGCAGGCTCTGGATGTACTGCGCACCCCTGTGCCTCTCTCTCCATTGATAGCCACATTGGAAGCTGCTCTTACCCCTTCGCCTACAGCCACGATGACCAGTACACCAACACCCCGGCCTACAGAAAAGGCCACTCTTTCCCCTACACCTACCCCAGCCACTTCATATCCGTAGTAAAAAAATCCCGGAGCATTCACCTGAACCTGAATGGAGACTACATGACAGACTTCACCCCTTTTTTGAAAGAGTTGATATCCGCACCAGGGTTATCTGGTCACGAGAGTCCAGTGTGCGATTTAATAGCCAACCAATGGAAACCGTTGGTGGAGAAATTGTCCCTCAGCCCCTTGGGTAGCCTGCACGGTTTTCGGCGTGGTGAGGCACCCGATCCGCGTTCCAGCGTATTGATTTCTGCCCACATGGACGCCATTGGTTTGATGGTCAAAGGTTTGGAGGAAGAATTTTTACGCCTGACATCGGTGGGGGGTGTGGATGCCCGCGTGTTACCCGGTCAACTGGTTACTGTGCATGGCCGCCAGGATATACCCGGGGTGGTTGTCATGCCACCCGATTGGTTGTTGCCGACCGAGATTCACAACGGTAATGTGCCCATAGAATATTTGTGGATTGACACAGGCCTCACCGCACAGCGCCTGGCACGTTTGGTGCGAGTTGGCGACCTGGTATCCTTTGCCCAGCCCCCTTTGGAGCTTAGTGGAGAGGTGATTGCTGGGCATTCGCTGGATAACCGGGTATCCATTGTGGCTCTGACCCATTGCCTCCAGGAACTTACCCAGCGTGTCCACCAATGGGATGTCTGGGTGGTCGCTACTGTACAGGAAGAGGAGACCTTAGGCGGAGCAGCCACATCTGCCTTTCAGTTACGCCCGGATGTGGCTGTGGTTGTAGATGTCACCTACGGTCGGGGTCCCGGAGCAGATGATCATCGCACATTTCCGCTGGGTGGAGGGTTGACCCTGGGTTGGGGGCCCAATGTCCACCCGACTTTATTCAAGGCTTTTAAAACTTTGGCCGAAGAGCTGGAGATACCCTACAGTGTAGAGGTATTCGCTCATCATTCAGGTACAGATGCCATAGCTCTACAAGTAACTGCCGAGGGTATCCCCACGGTGCTGCTGAGTATACCCTTGCGTTACATGCACACTCCTGTTGAGATGGTGATGATGAAGGACATCCAGCGTACAGGGCGTTTGTTGGCCGAGTTTATCGCTCGTTTAGGACCGGATTTCATGAATAAGGTAAACATGGATTAATGTAATCGAGGATTGCTAATGCGAAATAAACAGAGAGATAAGATCATGACACAGGAAAAATCCAGTGCCCCGCGAATAGCCGCGGCTCAAATTCGCTTGTTAGAGCGTTTATCCAACGCATGTGCCGTTTCTGGAGATGAAGGTGCGTTACGTCAGGTGGTGTTGGAACAGGTTAGGAGTGCTGCCGATGATGTGATTGTTGATGCGCTTGGGAATGTATTGGTCACATGCCGCGGCCAGGGAAAAGACCGACCACGGGTGATGGTCGCTGCTCACATGGATGAGGTGGGATTTTTACTCACCCATAAGGAAAATGAGGGCATTTTCCATTTTGATACTGTAGGGAGAATAGATGCCCGACAGTTGGTCGGTAAACCTGTTCTAGTTGGCAGTGAGCAGATACCCGGAGTAATCGGTGTCAAGCCCGTTCATCTGACCGAAATCGAAGAAAGAAGCAAAGTCATTTCGATAAAATCCTTGCGGATTGATATCGGTTTGGGGAAAGACTCCAAGGTCAAGGTTGGTGATCGTGCTACGTTTGCCACACGCTTTTTCCGTCTGGGTCGAAACCTGTGCGGCAAAGCGTTTGATGATCGGATTGGAGTGGCAACCCTGATCGAACTGGTTACCCATGCCCCAACAAACATTGACCTCCTGGCTGCTTTTACGGTTCAGGAAGAAATTGGATTGCGTGGTGCCCGTGTGGCTGCCTATACCTTCGACCCAGATTTGGCTTTTGTGCTGGACTGTACTCCTGCCTTTGATCTGCCGTCATGGGATGGAGAAGAAAACACCCGATACAATACCCGCCTGGGAGCAGGACCGGCGATATACATTGCTGACGGGGGGACCATCTCTGATCCACGCTTGATCCAGCTCCTCGTACGTACTGCAGAGGAGGAAGGGATACCCTACCAATTCCGACAACCTGGCGGGGGTGGCACAGATGCTGGTGCAATCCAAAGGCAACGCGCCGGCATCCCAAGTGTCTCCATATCTGTGCCTGGCAGGTACCTGCACACACCTGTTTCCCTAGTCCGTTTAGAAGATTGGAAGCAGACATTGAACCTGGTTTACGCCGCCTTAAGGCGCATAACTTCGAAAACGCTGACATGACGTGATTGCTTACTTTAGGAGAAGGCAATGAAATCCATCATCAAAACACTTGTGGAAACCCCTGGGCCTTCGGGTTATGAGGCTCAGGTTCGTGCCGTTGTTCGGAAAATGGTTGAACCCTTTGCTGATGAGGTCAAAGTGGATGCACTTGGGAACCTGTTGGTGAGAAAGTGCGGATCTGATGAGCGTAAGGTTATGTTGGCTGCCCATATGGATGAAATTGGGATTATGGCCACACACGTGGACGAAAATGGCTTTGTACGCTTTACGAATATCGGAGGTGTACGACCGTTCAATTGCCTTGGTGGTCGTGTACGCTTTTTAAATGGTGCACTGGGGATCATAGGAGCTGAACGGATGCTTGATGAGAGCAAAGTGCCACCCCTGGAAAAAATGTACATTGATGTTGGCGCCAGCAGTCCCAAAGATTGCCCTGTGCATGTTGGGGATGTAGCTGCTTTTGAGCGTCCTTTTTTAGATTTGGGAGATCGGCTGGTCGCCAAAGCGATGGATGATCGTATCGGCGTGGCAGCGCTCATCGAAACACTTCGGTGTTTAAAAACCCCCCTACACGAAGTTGTTTTTGTGTTCAGTGTGCAAGAAGAAGTGGGCTTGCGTGGTGCCACCACAGCAGCATTTGGAATCTCTCCCTATGTGGGCTTGGCCGTTGATGTGACCAGGACGGGTGATACCCCGAAGGAAGCCAAGATGGATGTGGCTCTGGGTAAGGGGCCTGCCATCAAAGTACGTGATCGGGGGATGTTATCAGACCCACGTGTAGTTGACTGGATGGTACGAGCGGCTAAGAAAGCCGGGCTGCCATACCAAATGGAGGTGCTCGAACGTGGCACTACAGATGCCAAGGCGATCCAGATCACACAGGCGGGGGTTCCCGCGGGATGTCTTTCTATTCCCTGTCGGTATATTCACGCCCCCTCAGAGATGGTTGACTTTGGCGATGTGCAGCAGGCAGTAAAGCTGTTATTAGAGTTATTGCACTCACCGATTAGTTTGAAGTAGGTTGCCGTTCTCACGTTACCGCGGATAAGCTGGCTCTTTCAAGTGTTTGAACCAATGTCATCCTCCAAGTTTCCAGCGGACGAAAATCTGTTCTGGAAGGCATGATTGACGCTTTCCTACGCTAATGTTATTATCTTCTTCCACTGGGTAGTGGTACCTTTAGCTACTGTGGTTCGGTCTGCTCCTGCAGGAGCATAACAAGGTAGAGCCGGGCGTATTAACGACACTTTTGGAACAGGATAGCGAAATTCATCATGGCTAAGACGGATATTCAGACCCAGGAAAAGGAAATTTCCCCAGATACTGAGACAGTGGAAACCAGTTGGTTGACCAATATCTGGGAGGTTATTACCAGTGCAGGTTTGGCTAAACCGGTGCTCAAAACCCTTACCCATATTTTCTCGATCATCCTTGTGCTGGTGATGGCATGGGTGTTACGCGGTTTGTATTTGAGTAAACAACCAACTAGGGGTGTGGCCAGTGTTCAACCCGATGTCCAGGCGGCTGATTTGCCCACTCCTACTCCAACTGTGTCCCTACCCCCTCTGGCTCAGGCAGAGGATGTAATGGAGCCCTATGAAATGGGGATCCCACGTTTAGCCTTGTTGCATACCACGATACCGACCCGCCCTCGGGTGGATGTGATTACCTACACAGTTGAGGTTGGCGACTCGGTTTTTGGCATTGCGGATAAATATGGTTTACGTCCAGAGACCATCCTGTGGGGTAATTATGAGGTGTTAGCGGATAACCCTCATATATTGAGGGCTGGTCAGGTGTTGAATATCCTGCCCGTAGATGGCATCTATCATCGTTGGAGCGAAGGGGAGAATTTCCGCAAAGTGGCAGAATTTTACGGCGTAGACCCTCTGACGATCGTTGAATGGCCAGGGAACCATTTAGACCCGTTTGATTTTGATGTGGACAATCCAACTCTGGAGGCAGGCGTGTACCTGATCGTGCCAGGAGGCTCGCGCCCCCTTCGGGATTGGGGCCCGCCTCCCATCTCCCGGACGAACCCTGCCGTGGCTTCAACTTACGGTCCGGGTTTCTGTGGGGAAATCTACGAAGGCGCCGTGGGTACAGGGACGTTCATCTGGCCTACAACCAGCAGGTTCATTTCTGGCTATCACTATGACCCTGTGATCCACCCGGCAATTGACATTGGTGGGGATACGGGTTATCCCATCTACTCGACCGATGGGGGCGTGGTGGTGTACTCGGGATGGAGCAATTATGGTTATGGATATATGATCGTTATTGATCATGGGAATGGCTGGCAGTCGTTGTATGCTCACTTGAGTGCCATCCTTGTGGGGTGTGGCCAGAGTGTGTTCCAGGGGACTATCATCGGATCTATGGGGAGCACGGGACAATCCACCGGTCCGCATCTACACTTTGAACTGCGTCATGCAGATTGGGGTAAGGTCAATCCATTGAACTTCCTGCCATAACCATCGGCTTTCTGAGGTCGAACCTCCCGTGGGTTAGTGAAACCTGAGGGAGGTTTTTCGTATCACCGACCTGTGTCATTGCGAGGAGCGCAGTGACGAGGCAATCCCCAACTTCCAGGGAGATTGCTTCGCGGAGTCTACACTGAGCTTAGCGAATGTGCTCGCAATGACAAATCCTACAGCATCAACGCATAGGAAGGAGACCATACTTTTTTCGCCGTTTGCGAGAAAACCCGGGATGATTTGCCTGATGGTCCTACATGGGTTACGGTGGGAAGGTGGCTTGTGTGTTTTCCAGGCAGATGTTTTGGGGAGTTATAAGTGAGCCGCCAGGAAAGGAACCAACATTTCATCAGGAGAGAGGCCTCCATGGCGCCCATGAAGGGGATTTTCTTTCTCTGCCCACCATAGATAGGCGTTACCTGTAGGGATGAGAATGAGGTCACCAATCCTTTCGAGCACTCTTGGGTGAGGAAGTCCGTCGCCGAACAAACCAGTCTGTAGGGCGTTTACCGAGGGTATGACCCTGAACTGGTCTGGCCAGGTTTCTTCAATATATTTGCTCACAGCAGCAATTTGCCCAGGTCTAACAAACAGGTAGATAAGCCGGTTTTCGCCCGTGGGCATGAGGTGTAGACGGCGGGTGAAGTCCACGTGGTTACGGAGATCGTAGAGTCTGTTGGGAGGAGTGGCTATCTGACCATGATCGGAACTGAGCATCAACACAGTATCATTTCGGGCTTTTGCGCTGAGTTTGGAAAGGAAACTCCGTTCAAATGCAGTGCTGAAAAGGGCGAACTCGGCGGGGATACGTTCGTCGTCTGGACCGTGGCGGTGGGAAAGGCCATCTAACGCACCCCAGTACACCCAGGCGAACAGCTGTTTGTCTGCTTTTTCTTCGAGGTATTTACGCAGGGTTATCCAGAGGTCTGTGGCTGTGCTATACGAATGTAGTTCTACATCGTGAAGGAAGCTGCGCGAAAGGCCGGAGCGGGTTATGGTGTAGTGTAGAAAAGCGTGGGATTCTATGCCGTGATCCTTCAGATGGGACCCCAGGAGAGGGCCAAGGATTAATTTTTCCGGTTCTAACCCTGCTCTTTCCATGCTGATAGTTTCGCCTTTAAAAGTTATCGGGCTTTGGGTGATCATGTTGGTCACGATGCCGTACTCTTTCAACCACAGTTCGTAACCCAGTAAGCCGTGTTCAGCGGGGCTGCATCCGGTCCACAGGGTGGGCAACACCGTGCTAGTTGTACTGGGCACCAGGGAGGTGAGGGGGGCAAGTACCCCTTCCGATTGGAGTTGTTTCCATATGGGCGCGGTTCCGTCGTTTACCCAGTTTTGGAAGCAGTGAAGCGAAAGGGCATCTACTATGATAGCTACGAGACAGCGAGACTGACCCTTCAGGGACGAGAGAATGCGGGAATGTAGCCTCGCACCCCGGATTTCCGGTACGTTGAGCAGGTGGCAAATGCTGGAGGGGAGATTCTGGAGGGAGAACCCCTTAGTATCGGGGAGTTGCCAACCCTCGTTCTCACCTAATCCAGGAAGCTGCCTGGTCTTCAGATCAAGGAGGATTTCATCGGTCAGGTCTGGCATGTTTATTCTCTTTCGTTACCTTTGATATAATTCCCGAAATAACATCACTGGCAATGGAGGGCAAGCGTGCTTTCTTTCTGGTCTGGCAAGCGTGGACGTGATTTGCGCGAATATCTTACCGCGTATTTGATGATCACGCCTGCTATGTTGCTGATTTTTGTTTTCGGCATTTTCCCGGTTATTTTTGCGGTTTATGTCAGTCTGCATAAGTGGAAGATCAAGCAAGGGCCGTTTCTCGGGTTGGAGAACTACGTAAAGGCGATTGATGCTCTGACGTATGTGCTGTTCTTTGCGCTGGTTGTGGGGTTAGTATACTTCGCATATCGCAGGATACGGGATTGTGTGGTTCAGGCTCAAGAGCACAATGAAAAGCCTTGGGCGTTGCTTGTGCCTGGGATGCTCAACGCGGGGGGTATATTGCTCATTTTGCGTTATGTGTTCTTGTTAATCCCCGAGGTTTTAGCCATAGCGGATAAAGTCCGGGGGCAGGAGAGGTCGCGTGAGTTGTTCCTTCAGTTGCTGGGGGAGGCGTTACGCGCTGACCACGTGGTTTCTGCGTTCTGGAATTGGGTGTGCTTGCTGGCCTTAGCGTTGGTCTTGACGTTGATATTGTGGCGTTTCATCCGCACCCCACACAGGGTGACCTATCTCAATCAGATGACGGTGGCCTGGTCGTGTCTGGTTGGTGCTGTGATCGTAGGGTGGTTTACCTACACGGAGATGGTCAAAGCCATACACGCTGCCATGGAGACAGGTGAGGGGAATCTGGTGAGTGTCCAGGTTGTTCTTATCTCCACGGGGGTTTTATGTTTAGGTGTGGCGTGGAAGTTTTGGAGCAAGGCAGTAAAACACGAGTCGGACAGGGCGTTTATCTGGCGAGGATTCGTTGCTCTGTTATTGATCGTTGGGGGGTGGTTGTTGGTGGGTGAAATCCCCGCCGTGATCCAGTCCGGAGACAAGAACGTATGGCAAGGTCTCAAAGTGACCGTGTTCTATGCTGCGGGGACCATCCCGTTTCAGTTGAGCATTGCGTTGGTGCTGGCGTATCTATTGTTCCAGAATGTGCGCGGCAGGGATTTTTTCCGGGTAGTGTATTTTTTGCCCTACGTTACCCCGGCCGTTGCCAGCGCCGCGGTTTTTCGATTGATGTTCGGCCCGCGTGCGTCCTCTCCGGTGAATGCTCTTATCACCTTATTGGGTGGTGAACATCAGAGATGGTTGATCGAGCCCCGGGGTGTGTTTACCATATTGGGGTCATACCTTGGAGTTGAGGTACCAAGCTGGGCGGCCGGCCCCAGCCTAGCTTTGGTGGTAATTATTATTTTCTCCATCTGGACATATGTAGGCTATGATACCGTTATCTATCTGGCAGGGCTGGGCAACATATCCCATGAGATCAACGAGGCGGCAGCAATTGATGGGGCCAGCCGTTGGCAAATTTTCCGTTATATCACCCTTCCCTTGCTTTCACCGACGACCTATTTTCTCTCTCTTATTGCTGTAATTGGCACCTTTAAGGCCTTCAACCATATTTACGTTATGCGGGACGTCATGGCGTTAGGAACTGTGGACACGGTCAGCGTGGCGATATTTGACGAGTTCTTTTTACGCACGCGTTTTGGGTATGCCTCAGCTATGGCGTTCGTGCTGTTTGCCATCATCCTGGTTTTAACCTACGCCAACAACAAGATTCAAGGCTCACGCGTGTTTTATGGGTAAACCGATGAAGATGAACCCTGTATTTACCATTTATAAGTATCGGTTCGGCAGGTTGTTGATTTACTGTGTGTTGATCGTTGGAGCGGTCATTTCCATAATCCCTTTTATGTGGATGATATCTACCTCGTTGATGACCACCAGTGAGGCGTTGAGCACCAGTAAGTTGGTTACCAGTCAACCTTTTTTAGAAGTGTTCAAGTATACAGCGGAAGAATTGGATATGCTGTTGAGTGAAGGTGTGCCTGACTTCGTCAAAGAGACGACCAAGCTGGAGAGGCGTGAGCTCAGGATGACCGCGCGGGAGTATGCCGAAGGGTCGGATGACTATTGGGTGATAGGCAACACAGTATTCCGGGGTGGGGTGGTGAATTACTTGTTCGCCTGGAAGAAAGGAAAATTTTCTGAATACCTCATCAATTCCGTTGAAATCACTTTAATTATCCTGGCTGGCGAGTTGTTCTTCAGCATTCTGGCAGCATATGCTTTTGCTCGCATGCGCTTCCCGGGTAGAGATGTCATCTTTGGTCTCTTGCTTAGCAGCATGATGATTCCCGGTATTGTGACCATGATCCCCAACTTCATCACTATCACCTGGCTGGATCGGATCACCCCTCTACAATGGTTCGATAACTGGCCGTCACTGACCATACCTTTTATGGGCAGCGTTTTTTCGATCTTCTTATTACGGCAATTCTTTGCTCAAATACCGGATGACCTGTTCGATGCTGCCCAGATAGATGGTGCCAGCCACTGGCAATTTCTCTGGCAGGTGGTGATACCCCTCTCAACAGCTCCTATCCTGGTGATCACCGTTTTGTCGTTCATTTACTCTTGGAACTCATTAGCCTGGCCTCTGTTGGTGACCAAAAAGCCGGATTGGCGGCCTATTGCCGTGGGTCTGTTCAACTTCGTAGACCAGGAAGCTGGGTCTATGTTGAACTTACAGATGGCAGGTGCCGTAGTGACGATTATCCCTATCTTGATCCTGTATTTCCTGACTCAGCGGCAATTCACTGAGAGCATCAGCCGCACCGGTTTAAAGGGATAAAGTGTCAACCCTGGGTTAATGGTTGAGGCGGAAATTTTTTTAAGGTGGAGGTGGCACATTAAAAATTTTATCTGCGCCTTGAAAAGTGTTAGAATTACCTTGCAAGTACGTCAGCTTGTAACTTATCAACAAATCTATAATCTTATCTTAAGGAGGAACAATCATGAAGAAAACGTCTATTGTAGTGCTAGTAGTTCTTATGTTGAGTATGGTGCTGGCAGCGTGCAAACCAACACCAACTCCCACCCCAACTCCATCTCCGGTGCCACCGCCAGAGGTGGAAGAGGAGGTGGAGGAACCCGAAGGGGTTGTATGCCCTGAGGATGTTACGGAGTGCCCAGATGGCAGTTTTGTGGCCAGGAATCCAGACAATAATTGCGAGTTTGATCCCTGTCCCCCGATCGTTGGTCCATTTGGTGTGACCCTGGAGGACCTGCAGGGAGTCGAGGTCGAGTTCTGGCATGTCTGGCATGGTGGCGTAGGCGATGCCCTTTTGGCCTTGATTGATGAATTCAATGCCACCAATGAATATGGCATCACGGTTGTAGGATATGACCAGGGTGGCTATGGCGAAATGTTCACCAACATGAATGCAGCCATTAACACCGGAGAACTGCCTGACCTCGTCGTGGGATACAACAACCAGTTTGCTTCCTGGCATATGGCTGGTGAGGTGATGGTTGACCTGAATGACTATGTGAACGATCCCTATTTCGGCTACACGGAAGAAGAGATCGCTGATTTTTATCCCCAGTTCTGGTCGCAGGACTTCATTGATGGCATGCGCTCAGGTATTCCTGTACAGCGCTCTCTGCAGTTCATGTTCTACAACTCGACCTGGGCGCAGGAATTGGGCTTTGACTCCTGGCCTATGACCCCGGAGGAGTTCAAAGAACAGGCCTGTGCGTCATCAGCGGCCAACAACGCAGATGATAATCCCGACAACGACGGCACGGGTGGTTGGTTCATCAACCCGGATGCCTCCACGATCGCAAGTTGGGTCTGGGCTTTTGGTGGTGAAATTGCCGACCAGGATGGATATACGTTCAACACCCCAGAGGCAATTGAAGCGCTCACCTTCTTGAAGTCGTTGTATGATGAGGGTTGTGCCTGGAGCCCCGAGTCGAGCTACCCGAACGCTGAGTTCGCCACCCGCCAGGGTTTGTTCTACACCAGCAGCATTGCCGGTCTTCCCTACCAGGTGGGTGCCTTCGCAGATGCTGGCAACCCCGATGAATGGACTGTGATTCCTTTCCCGTCCGTAACCGGCGAGCCGGTGATGAACGTTTACGGTCCTTCCTATGCTTTGGTCACCTCAACACCAGCTGAACAACTGGGAGCCTTCCTGTTCATCAAGTGGTTCACCATGCCAGAGAATCTGGCGAGATGGATCGAGGCCAGCGCCTACTATCCCACTCGTGCCAGCGCGCTGGACTTTTTGGGTGAATACATCAGTGCCAATCCTCAATGGGCTGCCTCCCGCGAGTTGATCAAGTACGGAAAGTCGGAGCCGCGTTGGCCCTCATGGAGCAGTGTACGCTATACGGCTCGCGATATGTTTGCCTTGATCTTCCAGCCGGATTTTATGGCCGATCAGATCCCGGGCTTGCTGAGTGACCTGGACGTCGAAGCGGCCGCGATGCGGGCTGAAGATTAAACCAACATTTCTCTGCTTGGTTTAGTAATGCGAAGGGGTGGGTATCGTGCCCACCCCTTTTCCTGTATTTTAGTGGTTTTCTTACCGGTTTTCTGCTAAACACATCAAATGAAAAAACTTCCTTATGTGGTTATCTATACCGACGGTGCTTGTCTGGATAACCCCGGCCCAGGAGGGTGGGCAGCCTTATTGATGTTCGCCTCCAGAGAAAAAGTAATCACGGGCAGCGAGGCGCAGACTACCAACAACCGCATGGAGTTGATGGCGGCTTTACGTGCGCTGGAAGCTCTGGACCAGCCACACAGTGTAGATTTTTACACCGATTCGCAGTATCTCCAGCGGGGAGTCATGGAATGGCTACCTGCCTGGAAAACCCGCAATTGGCGCAGGAAGGGTGGAAAGTTGGCGAACGTGGATTTGTGGAAGGCGTTGGATGCAGCCATATCGGGGCATGAGATCAACTGGCATTGGGTGCGCGGGCATGCCTGGGATGAACATAATCGACGCGTGGATTATCTGGCGCGCCGTGCCATTCCTTAAAAAAGCGATCCGTCGAATTTCCTTTACTCGACGGATCTTCACTTCAGGAGGCGACGACGGGATTCGAACCCGTGATCAGGGTTTTGCAGACCCTTGCCTTGCCGCTTGGCCACGTCGCCATCGCCATATAAAGATTGCTGATTGTGGAGCCGATAGCTGATGGATGTTCATCAGTCCTCAGCCCTCATCAATCAGCATTCTCTAGAGCGGGCGACGGGATTCGAACCCGTGACCTTCTGCTTGGCAAGCAGACATTCTACCAACTGAACCACGCCCGCATACCCGGCCCTTTGGGCACAATAACTTTGGCCGAGAAGTGCCGAGAGCCAGAATTGAACTGGCGACACACGGATTTTCAGTCCGCTGCTCTACCGACTGAGCTATCTCGGCCTGCGCTTTGTCAGCGTTGCCAGATTGTAATCGTGTGTAACCCGATTGTCAAGCAGGCACGGTTACCTGCAGGTTTTCGATCTGAATCCAGGCTTCCAAAGGGGTGGGAAGGGTGCCAAAGCCCATACGACCACCGGGAGGCAGAGCCAGGTATTGGTTGTCTACCCAAATCACAAGCCCCAGGGGCGATTTGGGAACCACGGAGGTTTGCAGGACGTAACTACCATCCACTGAAAAGATGACTTCGTTTGTTTTCCAATCAAGTTCATAGGTATGCCATTGGGTGGGGTCTAGCGTGAGTTGGGTGGTGGCCTGGGCGATAATTTTACTGGCCAGGCGACGGAACAGCCGCGCGCAGGGAGGGATGTTCAGAAAAGGCAGGATTGGCAGTCCCAGCGCCAAAATGGGAGCGGGGATGTTGGGGGAACGGAAGGTTACCGCCAGGTAGCCATGGGCGGGAACATCATCCCGGAAGGACAGGTGATTGGGAGGAGAGGCGAAAAAGAACCAGACCGCGTTAGGCAAGGAGGGTAACCGTCGAACTCCTCCGCCGAAACCCAGTGATAAGCTGAAGGGATCGTTCCATAAACCAAATCCCCAGGTGCCAAGAATTTCCGTTGCGCTGGAACGAGCACGCAATTGGAGGGTGAGGGGCGGTTGCCAGGGAAAATGCTGACGTTTGAAGGTGCTGTAATCGTCTAGTTGGGCGAGACGATAGCGACCGGGAGGACCGGCATCTATGGACAATCTCCAACCCCTTGTGGGTGTTGAGGTTATGGTTCCATTGGTAGTGGTATGGGGGGAGAGAAGTGTCGGGGGAGCCTTCATGCCAGGATGATTATACCTGTACAGGAACACGAACCAGGCAGAAATCCGGTACGCGTGGCTCGGTGTTTGGGAGCGGATCAGGTTTGATGTGCCCTTGCTCCGCTAAGCAAGCGGTTATATAATCCCTTCTACCTATGGAAAAGAGTAATCGCATCTTAGAGGAGGTCACAGTACCTCTGGTTGAACAAGTGGGTGATGGACGTCCATCCATTTTACGTTTTTTCTTGGATGTATTAGAAACGTTGCTGCTCTCCCTTTTGTTGTTTTTATCAGTCAATGTGGTGTCGGCGCGCATCCGGGTGGATGGATACAGCATGGAACCCACCCTCCACGATGGTGAGTTCATCCTGGTAAGCAAGCTCTCTTATTTGCTGGGCGAGCCACAACGTGGAGACATTGTTGTGTTCCATTATCCTGGTAACCCCAAGCAGGATTATATCAAGCGAGTGATCGGGTTGCCTGGGGATGACATTTCGATCGCCCATGGTACAGTGCAGGTCAACTCCATGGTCTTAAGTGAGGATTATATTGCTGCTCCTCCGCACTACGAGGGTGTTTGGACAGTTCCCGCCGATACGCTCTTTGTGCTAGGAGATAATCGCAATAATTCCTCCGATTCACATTCCTGGGGTCCCCTGCCTATGGATTATATTGTGGGTAGGGCTGTGTTTATCTATTGGCCACTGCAATCCTGGGGAATGATTGATCACTCGGCGATTGCCGTGGCGGCTCCTTAAAGGATGGTTGGGATGCGTCTCCAGATTAGAACTTCTGTAAGTGAGGATGTGGATGAGGTCCCGTGTGAAGAATGCCAGACGGGAGTGATGCGGTTAAGCCTCCTTACTTATTACACCTGGCTGAAAGACGATTTCATCACTGTACCCAATTTCCCGGCATGGGTGTGTGACATCTGCGGGTACCGGGAATATGATGGGCGTGCACTAGATTGGCTGCAGGGGCTGTTGAAACACTTTATTGTCAGACCAACAGGACGTGAAGCCCGAGCTGGCAGGGACGCTCCCCAGGCTCCTTCGGCTCGGTTGTAGTACATGTAACATTGACAGGAGTTATGCAGTTCGCCGATCGAGTGGTTCTGAGCGGAGAGCCGAAGGCTCGCAGTCGAAGAGCGTATCGAGATCAAGACCTGGGTTGAGCTGTGTCGAAACCACTGCGCTGAATGGTGAGAAATAGCTGGATGAACAGACCTGTGTGTCTAGGAGGACTGTATGACCGTGGGTGTGATGGTCATCACAGATATTCCTGAGAGTGGGGAACGATTAATCGAGGAGGTTCTTCAACCCGCGGGTTTTGACGTTTCCTTGATCGGACGCGACCCACCACTAGGGTCGGTGGTAGTGGTGGATATCAATCAGGTTAGCAATCAACCCTTTGATGGCTTGACGCGTTTGCGCGCTGCCGGGGTCCCCTTTCCGGCAATCGTCCTGTCCCCCCATTTGCCGGTGAAGCATTTGCGTTCGATGTTCCAATTGGGGGTAGAGGATTTTATACCCAAACCTTTTTCCCCTTCTGATCTGGTGGCCTCCATAGCAGAGGTGCATCGCAACATATTACAGCGGGGTGGTACACGGCCGTTGCGTTCTCAGGTGCAGAGCCTGCACGAAAACGTCGCCCAACGTGGCATAGAACTGGCGATATTGGCTTCGGTGGGGCGTGAGGTGGCTGCGCTGACGGACCTAGATTCGATCTTGAAGCGGATTGTCGAGGCGGGGGTGCATTTGACCCAGGCGGAGGAGGGAGGTTTGTATTTGATTTCGCATGGGACGAAGCAACTGGTGTTACGCGCCGCGCGTATGCCCGGCTCCCAGACCGCTCAGGTCACTTACTTGCCTTCCAAAGATGGTTTGTTGGCTCAAGTCATGCAGACTGGCAAACCGCTTAACCGCCGTTCTCCACATCGAGGAGACCCGCTGAAGGTAAAGACAGGCTACCTGGTTCAGGCAACACTGGCCGTACCCATCCGCGTGCGTACGAACAACATCGGTCTGGTAGCTATGTATAACCGGCAGCGCGATCGGGCTTTTAGTGAGTGGCACAGGGAGTTGCTGCAGGCTTTGGCCGATTGGGCTGCGGTAGCCATCCAGCAGGCGCGGCTGGTGGAAGAGTTGGAGAGGCGTTTAACCCGAGCTACGGGGGAGCTGCGAAAGCTAAAATCTGGAAAGACGGGAGCCTTACGGACCGCGGTGGTGGTGCCCCCGCCTGGATTGCGCGAGGGGTTGATCTCCCTGGCCAATGAAGTGGAGGCCTGGTTAGGGGACGCTTTTGGAGCCATTGCTGAAGACGGGAAACAGAGCCTCCGGCGAATGCGCCAACGATTGGTCACTTTACAACAACTGGTGAGCACTGCTACGCTGTTCTCCTCCGATAGTGAGACCCAAAGTTTGCCTAAGGTCGTGCGAGATGTGATCACGTCGTTTGGGTCTATTGCCGATGCGCGGGGTTTGCATTTGCGCTCCAATTTGTCGGGTGACTTTCCCCCCATCAGTGTCAACCACCTGCGTCTGCGTCAATTGTTGGAATCGTTGTTGACCAACACGCTGCACCGCAGCCAGGGGCAGGGAGAAGTGCTTTTTACCGGTTTTCAATTTCAAGTTTTGGAGGGGCAGCCACGCACAGCGCTATTACTTCCAGATAAATTGAAGTTGCCCGATGGCCAGTGGGTGGCGCTGACCATCAGTGACACCGGGCGTGCGTTGTTGGCCACCGAGAGCAAAGCATTCGATGTGGATGCCGGCGAGATGCCCAGGCACAGTGGCCCGGGAATTTCTCTTGCCGAGGCGCGATTACTGGCCCGCAGCCTGGGTGGTGAACTTTGGTATGAACGCAACCTTGACACCAACCTGTTCACCCTGGCATTACCCCTGGATTAGTGTTGCTTGACCATCTCAATAGCGAATGGTAAAATCGCCCCGCTCGCGGCAGACCCTTTGCTTCTCCTTTTGAGATTTTAAAAGGCTCAGGGTAGGCCCCCATCGTCTAGGGGACTAGGACGTGGGCCTTTCAAGCCCAAAACAGGGGTTCGAATCCCCTTGGGGGCATGACCTTATAGGCATAAATTCTGATGGATTTGTGCCTTATTTTTTTGCCTCGGACAAGGCGATGTCGCTGTGGAAGGGTTTCCTGAAATGTTATGCTTTGATCAGCGTGGCAAATTAGCAGAACTTGCTGGCGATCTTTTTTGAGAGTGTTCGGGGCGAGTTCTTTAAACACACAAGGGGTGACATTTTCCCTGAGCACTCTCTGAGTGTGAACACTCAGGGGGTGTCAAATTCGCTGAAGGACAACACCCTATAAGCTATGTTTATCTTTATACATTTGCGCGTCTGCTTCTTTGAACGCTTCTGCTAATGTAAGATTTTTTTCAGCGGTGCTGACGCCGAGAGCGATACTAATGGGTATGCCACCGTGAGCGGCATTGTGTTCTCGTATTGTGCACCGGAGGCGACGCAGGGCTTCCCCTGCCGCGGGGCCGCTGGTATGGGGCAGCAGCACAGCGAACTCGTCTCCACCTATCCGAGCGATTATATCTTCGACGCGAAAGGCTATGGTCAACACCTGGGCTGTACGCTGAAGCAGGGCGTCACCAGCAGCATGTCCGTCGCGGTCATTCGTTTCTTTCAGGTTGTTCAGGTCGCCTATAATAATGCTGATTGGGAAGCGGCGTCCGCGATCCAATCGAGCCATTTCTTCTTCGAAAAAACGGCGATTGTACAACCCAGTCAGAACATCGTGGATGCTCATTTTCCAAAGCTCTTCTTCCATACGCTTGCGTTCGCTGATATCGCGCACTACGCTTACCCACCCGACTAGATTACCTTGTTTATCATTAAGCGGCATGACGCTGTGCTCGGTTGGGAAGACCTGACCATCTTTCCGCTTCATACTAAACTCAGGCAGGAACAAAAAGCCCTTTTTTTCAACGTCAGAGGACAGACGCTCTCCAAACTCCTCCAAGGCTGCCTGATCAACATGCAGGAAGGCGGTGGTGCGACCTACCATCTCCTCCCGGTGGTATCCAAATACATCTGATGCGGCGGGATTGCAATCAACAATTTTATTGGTGTTTGCATCCACAAGAAAAAGAGCTTCCCGAAGACTAGCAAAGGTCTTGGCCAGTAGTTGTTGTGATTGCTGCAAAACTTGCTCTGCATGTCTTCGTTCCGCAAGTTCGTTTTTGATCTGTGCCTGAAGATCAGACATCCACCCGAATAAAAAGCCAATGATCAGGTTCAAAATCGAGCTGGTTAAGCCGGTGCCCGTGAATATGCCCTGCAGTCCTGAGGGTTGAAGTACCATGAGCATTAATATATTTAGTAAGAAACTTAAGAGGGCGGATATGATTCCTGGTACTATACCTAGAGACCAGGCAGTCAAAATGACAGGGAGCGCAGCCAGCGCTGGCGCCATCATTCCTATCAATCTATAGAACGTGCTGAATACTGCCAGGTACACAGCCCAGGCACTCAACACAATCGTACATTTACGCTTAAAATTTGATGGTGATTTTAGAATCCTTGTTGCCCTCATTACTCGGTCACTTTATCTGCCCATCGAAGCCATAGCAATCATTTGTCAGGAGTACGTCGAACACAGACAACAATAAAAAACAAGATAATAGAGCGATGCCAACCATACAGGGCTGGACTCGTCTGTGAGCTGTCTATTACTCACCTATAGCGAATTATATACCATCTGAATCAGGAACTTATCAACTATTTGGGGATCAAAATGCGTTCCGGGCTGCGGGTGGCTTCCAACTCGTTTCTCCCTTATCTCTTGTGCCAGCTTTCGCTGCTTCCACCGCCGTGGCCGGATGTGTTGGGGGATTGTGCACTACCCTATCGAGGGCAGGAGTTTTGGGGGTACTTTTATAGTCTTACAGTCTGATAGTCTGGGGAGCAGGGGATGTGGGACGACGGGATATCGTCGCGAGCGTGATAATAGCTCAAGATGGATAACGAAGGGAAGTCGGCTGGAGCGAAATTCTCCGCATCAGCAGACATAGATGAGTTGATCACCAAAGTTTCTTGGGACAGAATATTTCTTATGGCACATTGCCACCTGTGGCGATGATTTGGTTGGCGATGTTCATGGCTTCGCTAATTGGCACTGCCAGGAGGCCATGACTGGTGAGTGCCCAAAACTCAGCCCAGGACCAGAGGATCTCATCCAGCGTACGTGAGACCTGTAGGTCTGGAGTGCTTTGTCCGGCATACAGCAACCCGACTACTTGGCCATCCAAATTGACCACTGGGGAGCCACTACTGCCCTCACTACCCGAGTTGCTGCACACCAAATCACCAGCGACCCTGCCCAAATACTCTCCGCCAGTGACGATCCAGTGACTATAGCCACCTGGATTTCCAACTACAACGAGTGTTTCACCCACTTCAAGGTCTGCCGCATTACCAAGTTCGACAACCGGTAAATCAACTGCTTCAATTTTGATAACCGCCACATCTGGATCCTGGTTCAGGTCATAACCGATCAAAACGCCTGGAAATATGCGCTCGTCGAATAAAGTGACAGTGATTTCAAAGGGTGGCTCCACGTCGTTGACATTGTGCGAATTTGTCAGAATGTAGCCATCAGAAGAGATGATGAATCCGGTGGCCTCGCCGCCCGATTCGAAACGTGCCCCGATGACATTAAGCACAACCACACTGGGAGTGATCTCTAAAGCGACTGTAACAGCGGCATCGTCCTCGGGTGGAGATGGGTAGGATTGAGGCGCTCCCGCGGATTTGAGATCGATGGGTGGAGTGGGCTCAAAAACAGCCGCTGCTGCAAAAAACTCCAGAATGGCCGTCAGCGCTTGTTCGGGGGGTAACTTATTAAAGGTCACTGTTACCTGGTTAGAAGACATGTTCATGTCTTTAATCTCAAAGCCTGGGAAACCACTGAGAATAGTGACGTTGATCGCCTCGGTAAAAGAGGGGATGTCCACCGAGGTCTCGGGGATTGTCATGATCAGTTTGTCTCCAACCACAGTATAGTTGGGCAGCGATAAGAACTCTTGATAGCGTACGTTACCTTGACGGGCGATAATTGCTTCGGCCAGGAAGAGCGCCTCGTCAATGGCCACGCCCCAGGAGCTGGGTAGGTTTTCACGCCGACTCTGAAACTCCTCAAAGCTCCACACAATATCGATTGTGGCAGGAGGGTGGGGAACCTCACTTTCTACTGCCAACCCTCGCTCACCCCACAACAGGCCAATCACTTCACCATTTTGCGTGAACATGGGGGCGCCGCTGGAACCTTTCGCGTTGGGAACGTCAGCGACAATGTTCTTGCCTTGCCTCCCTAGATACTTACCACCAGTTGCCAGCCAATAGCCATAGCCTCCTGGATGGCCTACTGTCAAAATAGGCGTGCCATATGTTAATGTAGAAGGGTCGCCAAATTCGACCACTGCTAACTCAGAGGCCTCTATTTTCAATACGCCTACGTCAGGTGCATCTCCTTTTCCTCCCCCTTCGACTTGGCCCACTAATCGTCCGTCGAAACTGCGTCCATCGTAAAGGGTAATTTCGAATTCAGTGCTTCCTTCGACTACATGCGCGTTTGTCAGGATATAGCCATCGTTGGAAATGAAAAAGCCGGTGCCTGCACCATGTTGCGATTGGATCAAGACGACGCTTGGCAGAATCCGCTCCACACTGGTTGCTGCTAAAGTGATATCGGGCGTAGGTATGGGTGCTAAGGCTGTCGGAGAGGGCACAGTGGCTGAAGCTTCACTTCCAGTGGTCGGTCCAGCAACCGGTAACCCTTCTGGACAATCCTTTGGTGCACCAAAAGCCTCATAGACCTGCTCACAAAGTTCTTGTGTCACAGCTCCAGAAAAGGTAAAAATAAGAATTCCGTCATCGAGGGAAAGCGAGGTCAGGGTAACACCTGGGAATCCACTCAGAAAACTTTCCTTGAAAGACTGCTCAATCTGAGCTACATCAATGACTGCACCCTTCGGAACGTCGCCCATGGGTACGCGCAATATCAGGACACTGATGGTTGCTTCACTTGTTGCTGAGGATGGCTCGTAGGTGGCGGGTTGTGCTGGTTCTAATCCCTCGATGGTTACTTCACTTGCTCCCAAAGGCGGCTCTTTAGCAGCGGGTTGAGCCGGTACCAAACCCTCGCTGGGTCTGACGCCACAAGCTACAAGCAACCCTAACAGGATTACCAAAGAGAGCTTTCGGATCAACTGTGGGTCTGACATTGTTTTCACCTTTATTTAAATGTCTTGGGACGCCTGAGAATTTATTCTCAGACTGAGAACCAAAGTCGGATGAATTCCGACTGAAAAATGCACTGAGCTGTCAGTCCGTTTGAACGGACTTTGCCTGCCCCCCGAATGGGGGGCCTGCCAGCCCTGGATTCTTGTCCTGCCTGCGCCAGTGCCGCAGGCACAGGTGAGCTAGTCAAAGGATCAATCCAGCAAGGGATGCCTGAGCAGCTACTTTTAAGAAAGAAACCCCCGACTTCTTGCGGAGTCGGGCGATCTGGTTAAAATCTGTGTGCCAAAGCGTCCCCGTTACGCTGAGGCCTTGCCTCGCCGGGGTTGTCCGGACAAGTTTTTTCTTTAATCAATGATACAACAAAGAGGGGGATTTTGCCAGTAAAAGCGCGGTGTGGGAAATGCGTGGGGATGTTCTTCGACTACGTGCCCGACGGCACTCCGCTCAGGATGAATGACAATGGGATGTCCTTCGACTACGCGGAATGGAAGCCGACGGGGAAGTCGAACAGCCGCTGGCGGGGGGTGTCGTGGTCGGCGGTGTTCTTCCCTGCGGGCAGTTTTTTGCAGGCGGCAACGAAGGCGGGTGGGGCGTCCGGGTCGTCGGGGTCGTCCACCAGGGAGGCGAAGATCACGGCGCGGCAGGCGGCCAGCGGTTGGCGTGCCCACCACAGGTGCAGCGTGCTGGGGTGTCCGTGGCGGATGGATTTCTCTCGGGCGCTGGCTTCGTTGATGGCTTCCAGGGGCAGGGCGACTTCGATGAGTTTTTTGCGGTAAGTGGTCATGGGATCGGGGGCATATTTGGATTGGTGTGGGGTCACAAACGGGCCAGGAACTCAGCCGGGCGCAAGATCGGGATCCCCTCGAACGCTTGCATATCGAGCAAATCCGCATCGCCAGAGACGATACAATCTGCGCGGCCGGTCAGGGCGGCTGTCAGAAATTTATCATCCTGCGGATCGCGGCAGGCACTTACCAATTGTTTGGGGATTACCAATTCCCCGCGCAGGCGGATCAGGTGGATCAGGGCGCTGATATCATCCGGGTGGATGTGGTATTTATTCTGGAACTTCTCCTGTCCCAACACATCGATGATTTCCACCAACATATCGGTGGCATAGATGGCGCTGAAATGGCCATCCCGCAAGGCGCGCAAGATTGCCCCGGTGGTGCCCTGTCGGCGGATCAGAGCGCTAACGAAGACACCCGTATCAATGACAGCCCGCATCAGCTACCCCTGGCGCGCCGCACGGATATCGGCGGCGATTTCTTCATCACTGAACTCTGCATTGACCTCAGCCAGACGATCCCAGACCTGGTCGAAACGCGCCAGCACTTCGTTCTCCTGCATCTGCTGAAAATGCAGGTAATCCTCATAGGGGATCAGCGCGGCTTCAGGGCGCGAGCCGCGCGTCAGCACTATCGGCGTACGTTTGCGCACGACCTGTTCAAAAAACGAGCGGAAGCGGCGCTGTAATTCGGTAACACCTACAATTTGTTGCATGGTCTCATGCTCCTTTCTATGTATTTCAATACATATTTTAGCATGTATTTAGGCAAACAAGATCGCGATTCTGCGACTTTGGATGATTCTTCCAGAGTTTAGGAAGGTTCAGCGCTGCGAGCGATCAAATCTGCCAGATTATAATTCATGCTTACTGCTCCAGGGTCGGGCTCGCTGGTAAAGGGGTTGCTCACATAGCGCAGTCGGGCGGGCTTCCCATTCTCTAGTTCTACCAGCGCCAAAATAAACTGTTCTGCGGAATTCAGGCCACAGAGAATTTCTGTACGGTACACCGTGACCGTGTCAGCGCCAGCTTTACGTCCCTTGACTTCGATGAAGCGCAATCGCCCCGTGTGGGGGTCAAAACTCTCGATATCGTAACCAATTTTTTCCTGGCTTACATCCTTAGGATGATTCCCCAAATACGTCTCTGCTTGCATCACCGCCTGCATGGCAATCTGTTCAGTGATACGTATATCTAAGATTTCAGGAGGGGTGCGCTCACCCAGGATCATCCCAATCGGTACCACAATTGCCCCACCGATCACTACCGGCGGGCTGAGCGATTGCACAATGTAGACGTTGAGTGAACGCACACTGGCGCCGAGTTGAATATACAGATTATCATTGCTGAAACGGCTGATGCGCGTTTCGTCCAGGGGCACGCCCAAATGGGCGGCAATGTCCGCCGCCAACTGCGGGTGGGAGCTGCCGCTGAAAAAGCGCACTTCAGAAGGGTCAAGAGTTTGCACGGTTACTCCTTTCACTGTTCTGGTGAGGGGCCTTAGTACCGGATTGCGGAAATGTGTTCCGGCTTTCCACTCCCACAGGGACACATGCGTGAGCCGCCCCGCCGTTAACAGGCGGGGCTGGAAGGCGTTTTTGGGTGTTTTTCGACAGCACCGGCGCTTCAGGCCGGTGTGCAAACCAGGGACAAACTTATGCAATCCTGTACCTAGCTAACCGGGGCCAGATACAAGAGCACCGCAAAATAGTGGCAAATGCTGCCGCCTAGCACGAAGAGATGCCAGATAGCGTGCATGTAGGGGATTTTTCTAAGGGCGTAGAAAATCACCCCCACGGTATAAACCACCCCGCCAACCGCCAGCCAGATCAATCCGCCAATGGGGATATTGCTCAATAGTTCTTTTAGCATCACTACGCATAACCAACCCATCAGGATATAGGCCAGCACCGATAATTTTTCGAATCGGTGGATGGCCAAGGCTTTGAAGCCCACACCTATCACAGCCAGGCCCCAAATGATCGCCAGCAACGTCCAGCCCAATACGCCCCGAATGCCAACCAACAGGAAAGGCGTGTACGTGCCGGCGATAAGAAGGTAAATCGAAGCATGATCTATGATCTGGAATACTTGTTTTGCCTGTGGGTGTTGAAAGCCATGGTACAGGGTCGAGGCCAGGTATAACAGGATCAGCATGGCCCCATAAATGCTGAAGCTAACGATCTGGTAAACGTCTCCACGCCTCGCAGCCAGCACAACCAACACCACCAGCCCGGCAATGCTCAATCCGGCTCCAATCCCGTGGGTGATGCTGTGAACGATCTCCTCGCCCAGGGTGTATATCCTGAGTGAGGCGCGTTCTTTCAGGTTTTTTATTTTCGGTGACATAGTTTCTCCTCAATCTACGTAAGTCCTATTCTCTTTGATTATAGCCCGTTTTCGAGGCTGAAGGGTACAATTAGTTTGTTTCTGTTTGATGTAGTGGAGGATTGGCAGTCCGCCCTACTTCGGTTGCAGCCAAATGTAGGGCAGATTTCCATATCTGCCGCCAGATGTGGCGGATTCCCCCGTGCTCTGCACGCCTACGGCGGGGGACGCAATGCGGATGCGCGCACGCCGTTGATGTTATTTCTTGAAATAATCTAATTCATCCAACCTTCTTCTCGCTTCAACGATCTCATCGTCTGTGAACAAGGATTGAAATCGTTCTTGAATCACAAGCGCTTCCATTGACTTATCCAGCGCTTTCAAATCCCATAAACGAAAGAGACCAGTTTGAACTTCATAGGTGGAAGGCAGACGTTTAGCGGCTTCTACTGCGCCATGCGCTTCGATCATTTTACGGAATCGAAATCCGAAGCGATGGGAATTTGCAAAATCGGCTGCACCGATCATGGCGTGGTGAAATTGTTTCTCCACATTGTTCATGTCAACCTTCCCCCCACACCCGCGCAATCGCGGCCTCGATTTTGGCCGGGAAGACCTCGATGAGCTGGCGGTTGGATGCGACCAGGGCTTGCTCGTGCTCGATGTGGCTAACTACGGACTGTTGAATTTCAATGGGTGGAAGGAAGATTTTCTTTTTGTACGCATCGTTTCTATTCAAACCAGGTACCCCATGTAGTGCGCCCCGAATCTTGGATAAAAAAGGTCAGGCAAGTCCGCCCTTGATCTTCTGACTGACTGGCAAATGTGGCCTTGGAAACAGCTAATCAGCGGATATTTCAGGCCATGGCTGGCTTCTTGCCTGTTCATCTATTGTCTCTAGATGGGAGTTTCCTCCTCTATCTGTGAAAGCTGCGAGATATTCCGAGGGGAATGTGGCGGTTAGCTGCTCGAACTCGAGGCGCGTACGCTTGACAGCCGCGACAAAGGCAAAGGCAAACTTTGGTCCACGAACGGGTGCATCCAGGTTTAGTCTGGCGTGCGAGCCGGGGGGTAGATACGGGCTGATCATCTGATTTAGACCGGGGATGAGGCTAAATACTTCCAGCAGGTAGTAGACCTTCCCGGAACAAAGCTCGGGGTTGTTGAAAATTCTGGCATCGCATGGGTCTATTTCGTGAGGGGCAGGAAGGGAGGCGTGTCGGTATTTCTCTATCCACAGAGAGACGTAATTACTGTGGGAGTAGAAATCCTGCAGGGAGTGAACCACACGTCCAAAAGCCTCCCATGCCTGTCCTGCGTGTCCTGTTTCGAGAGCGGGTACTATCAGAGCCTGCTGGGCAGCGACGTATGCCCAGCCGGCAGGAAAGGCATTATCATAAAAATGGTATTCTGGGTGGTGGATTTGCAGCCCAAGTCTATCCTGGGCAAGGTTAGCCCGGATGACAGCTCTCAGGGCGCGCGGGCTGAAACGCTCCTGTAGAGCCTCACGGGTGATGAGGCGGTGGTACCATTTCAGCATGGTGTGTGTTGGCGAGATGTGAATCCCGTCCTATTCGTTACCTTCCAGTGTGCTGTCTTTTACTCCTTCCTCCTCGATTTCCACTACGTTTTCCTCAAACCGGTTGTTACGGATGGTGTGATGAAAGGGAGGAGGAGTTGGTGGGGCTGGTTTGCCTTCTACCAAGTGAGGCCTGATGCCATGGTCTTGATCGGCGGCAATCCGTATGGCTTTGCGGTTGCCAATAAATGTGTTACCTTCGATAACCCAATCGTAGCTGGTGGTATTCTCTGGCACGGCTTGAGTAAATTCGGGGATGTGTTTTGACCAGAGCAGAATCCCGTGGTTGTTGTATTGAAAGGTGTTCCCCCGGACCTGAAAATCGAATCCGTTCTCGGTGGCGATACCTGCCTGGCGGTTGCGCCACATGCGGTTGTTTTCTAACACCCCCTCTCGCGAGAAGCCTAGCCAGAAACCGTAATTGCAGTAGTCGGCCCGGTTATCCCGGTAGATGTTCCCCCGGCTGAAGGTGGCCTCAAAGGCGATGTTGGGGCTGTAGGAACCGTCGTTGCCTTCAAACAGGTTGTCATTGCAGGGAGCGGGTTCCAGTTGAGGTGTCAACCCGGCCAGGAAAAAACCGTCCCCTCCCAGGCGCGCCAGATTTCTTCTGAAAATGTTCCCACAGGAATGGTAGACAAGAAGAAAACCGGCCGCATCGGCGCCCATGTGGCCAATCCCCTCTTCCCGTGGCTGATACCGGCAGCAGAAGTCGGCGTAATTCCCCTCGAACAGGCTGTCGCAGGTGTGGTGAAGGTGAAAGCCAAAACCGCTGCAATAGTTCGCCAGGTTTTCTTTCACCCTCAGGTGGTGGCAGTGGTAGGTAAGCAGCCCGTTCATCTGGTGGCTCAGGTCATTGCCGCTTATCTGGGCGTCTTCCACCTGCCAAAGCAGTATGCCCCCACCGTAAGTCCTCTCCGCAGGCAGCCAGATATCCAAAAAGATGCTGTTCGCCGGTACTTCTGCCGTGGCGCTGAAGTGACAGTTGGCGATCGTCAGCCCCTGGCAGTCCTGCGCCCAGATGCCGTGATAGTACTCACGCGCTCTCAGGTTCTTGATGGTGATGCCCTTTTTCCCCTGGAGGCTCACACCGCGGCCCCGTTTACCCTGCCCAATAAGCAACGCTCCGTTGCCATCCAGGGTGATCCCGTCTTCTGCGAGGTGGATACCGTTAGGTAGAAAGTAGACTCCGGGTTGGAGTACTGTGTCCTCAGAGACCTGCATGTTGTCGGTGGGTGTTTTCATCCGGGTTCCTTATGTCGTGTGAAGCGTGGGTGAACCTCCAGGGGGTTCGAGCATGGCATACAACAACACTCCTGCTGCTACCGCCAGGTTGAGGGAGGTAACCCTGCCGTGCATTGGTATGCGGATGACCTCCTCGCAGATGGCTCTCTGTTCGG
The DNA here is from genome assembly GCA_040758495.1 of Chloroflexota bacterium. Lineage (GTDB taxonomy): Bacteria > Chloroflexota > Anaerolineae > Anaerolineales > JBFLVL01 > JBFLVL01. Next base: position 19,241 of record JBFLVL010000005.1, on the reverse strand, counting down.
GGGATAGTCCTTCCCGTTCGCTGCCCAGCAGCAGCAGGCAGGGTCGCGGGTATCTTTTCACCTCATGGTAATCCTTATCGCCATGAGCGGAGGAAGCATACACGTGGTATTTATGTTCTTTGGCCCAATCGGCGAACGCCGTAAAGGAGGCCACGACGACTGGTTTCCAGAACAGGGCTCCCATCGAAGCGCGCACTGCGGTGGGGTGGTAAGGGTCCACGCTGTCTTCTAAGAGGATCAGGCCGTCCGCGCCTACTGCCTCGATGGTGCGCAAGATGGCGCCCACATTGCCGGGGTCCTGGGGAGCGATAATGGTCACGCCCCAGGCAAAATTCCGCGGTGACAGTGCCTGTAAGGACAGGCTCGGTTGCCTCAGGACGGCAAGGATACCTGGGGGATGTTCCTTATCCGCAAGATAATTAAATAACTCTGCCGGTATGGGATAACATGGCAACCCGCGTGCGGTCTGTTCTTCGATCAGATGAAGGGCGAACTCGCTGGTCAGCAAATGGGGGGCGTAGAGGATGAACTCCACCCCTGCGCCGGCCTGGACGGCCTCACCCACGTGCCGGATGCCTTCGACCACGAACAACCCGCTACGCTGACGCTCTTTGTGCTCCCGTAAGGCTCGAGCCAGTTTGATTTTGGGGTTTTGTCGGCTGGTGATCGGTTGCATGTCCTCATTCTACTGGATTTGATAGTTTTTGGTAGCGATTTTATTTATCATGCGCATTTGAACCTTGTTCGTCAGGTCAATATCTGATGATGACTACTCGGTTGGACAATTCGCGCTTACCTGGATTTTATCGCCTTTCTCTGGAAGAACGACAGGCGGAACTGACCCGCGCGGGCGTGCTGACCCCGGATGAACTCTCCGCTTTGACGGGTGAGCACCCCCTCAGCCCATCCCAGGCAGACCATATGATCGAAAATGTGGTCGGGACCCACGCGCTACCGCTGGGGGTAGCGGTCAATTTTATGATCAACGGTCGTGAGGTGCTCGTGCCCATGGCGATTGAGGAGCCCTCCGTTGTGGCCGGGGCTTCCTTCATGGCCAGGCTGGCACGCGCCGGGGGAGGTTTCCGCGCCCAGGCCGGCCCCCCGGAGATGATCGGCCAAATCCAGGTTCTCGACGTGGCGGATGTACGTTCAGCTTATGAGCAACTGGTGGAAAACGAGGAACTGTTGCTTTCTGAGTTGAGGGGCACAGACCCCCTGCTTGAACGGTTGGGCGGTGGAGCGCGCCACCTGGAAGTACGCCTGATCCCCGATTCACCCATCGGGCCCTTCCTCGTATTGCACCTTATTTACGACGTGCGGGATGCCATGGGAGCGAATGCGGTCAACACGGCATGTGAGCGCCTGGCGCCACACGTCGAAGCCCTCACTGGCGGGAGAGTGCACTTACGTATCCTTTCCAACCTGGCGGACCGCCGTCTGGCGCGAGCGGAATGTACGATACCAGTGAAGGAACTGGCCTTCGATGATTACCGTGGGGAGCAGGTGCGCGATGGCGTTATCCAGGCCTGGGCGTTTGCTGCCGCCGATCCCTACCGAGCCGCCACGCACAACAAGGGCATCATGAACGGAGTGGATGCCGTAGTGATTGCCACGGGCAACGATTGGCGGGCGGTGGAGGCCGGGGCTCACGCTTACGCTGCGCGGAGTGGGCGTTATACCTCCCTGAGCACCTGGGAAAAAGACGCGGAGAGCAACCTGGCAGGTAAGCTGGAGATGCCCTTAGCGGTAGGGATCATCGGAGGAGCGACCAAAGTACATCCCACGGCGAAAGCTGCGTTAAAACTGATGGGCGTCAACACCGCGGCGGAATTGGCCGAAATCATTGTCTCGGTAGGTTTGGCCCAAAACCTGGCGGCTTTGCGCGCCCTGGCTACCGAGGGTATCCAGCGCGGACACATGCGCCTGCATGCCCGCCAGGTAGCCATTGCCGCGGGGGCTTTGGGAGATCAGGTTCCTCGTCTGGCTCAGCGATTGGTGGAGGAGGGTGCCATCCAATTAGAACGTGCCAGGGAATTGTTAACCTCTTGGGAGAAGGAGCAGGCAAAAAAGGATGAATGATTCGCGTTTGTTGAAAACGGAAAAACCGGTCGGCATCGTGGGTTACGGAGCGTATATTCCCTGTTACCGTTTGCCGGCCTCTGAAGTAGCACGTATCTGGACAGGTGGCACGGGTGGGCTGCCGGTCAAAGAAAAGTCAGTAGCGGGATTGGACGAAGACGTGGTCACCATTTCGATCGAAGCTGCCCGAAATGCACTGGCTCGCGGTGAGGTAGACCCGTCCGAAATCCGGGCTATCTGGGTGGGGTCTGAGTCCCATCCCTACGCGGTGAAGCCCACCTCTACAATCGTGGCCGAAGCCATCGGTTCAGCCCCAGATGTGCAGGCAGGCGATTGGGAGTTTGCCTGCAAAGCGGGTACAGAAGCCATGGTTGCGGCCATGGGTTTTGTGGGCTCTGGCATGGCGCGTTATGCCATGGCCATCGGCGCGGATATTGCCCAAGGACGGCCAGGTGATGCTTTGGAGTACACCGCGGCTGCCGGAGGTGTGGCCTTCATCCTGGGGCCGGCGGAGGAATCCCTAGCGCGCATTGAAGCTACGTATTCGTATGTCACCGACACACCGGATTTCTTTCGGCGTGCCTATCAACGCTACCCAGAACATGGCATGCGCTTTACGGGTCAGCCGGCCTATTTCAAGCATATCACTGAAGCCACCCAGACCTTAATGCGTGAATTGGGCACCACTCCCGAGGATTACCGTTATGCCGTCTTTCACCAGCCCAACACCAAATTCCCACAACGGGTAGCGATGGATTTAGGCTTTAAAAAGGAACAGTTTGAGCTTGGCCTGTTATCGCCGGAAATAGGCAATACGTACTCTGCCGCGGCCATCGTCGGTCTGGCAGCCATCCTGGATGAGGCACAGCCCGGAGACCGTATTCTGATGACCTCCTTTGGTTCCGGCGCAGGGTCCGATGCCATGTCCCTGGAAGTCACCGAGAAGCTTCCGAAGCGTCGGGATAAAGCTCCCAAGACCAGGGATTACATTGTTCGGCGGACGGAGATAGATTATGCCCAATATGTCCGAATGCGAGGAAAGCTGGTATTGAGGTGAGAGAATACACTATAGGTTGTTGGATGGGTAGCAGGTAATAGGAGTATGTATGTCTGAGGTTGTTATTGCCGGTGTTGGTCAGACTTCGGTAGGGGAACATTGGGAAATCTCTTTGCGTGAGCTGGCTTTGATGGCCATCGAATCGGCGCAGAAAGATGCGAGTGGTTTGCGGCCTCAAGCAGTGTATGTGGGCAACATGTTAGCCCCCATCATCTCTCGTCAGGCCCACCTGGGAGCATTGGTGGCTGATTTTGCCGGGTTGAACGGTGTCGAAGCGATGGCTTTTGAGGCAGGGGGTGCTTCGGGGGGGATTGCGCTTCGTATGGGTTATCTGGCTGTGGCTTCCTCGGCTGTGGATGCAGTGTTGGTCGTGGGCGTTGAGAAGATGACCGACCAGATTGGTGCGGTTGTTGAACGTGCCATTGCCACCGCACTTGACAGTGACTATGAAGCCGAGCAGGGGTTGACGCCTACAGTACAGGCTGCTCTGCTTATGCGTCGCTATATGCATGAGTATGGTGTCTCCCACGAGGTGTTTGCCGGATTTCCTCTTGTCGCCCACGCTAATGGAGCCTATAACCGGAACGCCATGTTTCGTAAAGCCATATCGGCCGAAGTTTACCGGCGAGCGGAATGGGTCTGCGAACCGCTCAATATGTTCGATGTGGCTCCGGATGCAGATGGTGCTGCCGCGGTGTTGCTTACGCGTCCTGAGCTGCTTCCTCCAGATTATCCCCAGCCATTGGTCCGCATTGTGGGTTCCAGCGTGGTGACCGATACCTTGGCTTTGCATGATCGTCCCGAACCCTTGACATTTTCTGCGGCCCGTTTATCCGTGGAGCGCGCTCTGGCACAGGCCGTTTGTGAGCTTAGCGATGTGGATGTGTTTGAGTTGCACGACGCTTACTCCATATACGCTGCGCTGGCTTTAGAAGCTGCCGGGTTCGCGGAACGTGGGCAGGGGTGGCAACTGGCTCAGGATGGAGCCATCGGCCTGCAAGGGAAAGTGCCGATATCTACGTTTGGGGGGTTGAAAGCCCGCGGCAACCCCGGAGGGGCGACAGGTGTGTACCAGGTTGTGGAAGCCACGCTGCAATTGCGGCGGCAGGCAGGTGAAAACCAGGTGGAGGAGGCCCGTACAGCCATGGTGCAGTGTTTGGGCGGTCCTGCCTCTACGGTGGCCACTCACATTCTGGACGTATATAGTGATTAGTTGACTGCCTATGATTTTGATAGTTTCTGATAGGTTATCGGAATACACTTGTGTCTAAATATTGGAGGTAGATGGATGGAAATTCCTCGTCATTGGCGTCTAAAGAAACAACGGTACGCACTTATTGGAGAGGTGTGCTCTCATTGTGAAACCAAGCTCTTCCCACCACGGGACATCTGCCCTAAGTGTGGAGAGGAAGCCAAAAGTCTCTACACCTTCAGCGGTCGAGGGGAGGTGTATTCCTTTACTACGGTCTACAATCCTCCCGAGGGGTATGAAGAATACGTGCCATACACAGTGGCACTGGTCAAATTAGCAGAAGGCCCCCTGGTCACCGCCCAGCTAACAGATGTGGGAGATGAGCCCGTACGGATTGGTACACCGGTGGAAATGGTGACTCGACGCCTGCGCTCAGATGGGGATGAACGGGGTATGCTGGTGTATGGTTATAAATTCCGTAGGCGGCATGTAGGCGGCACGTAGGCGGCAGAAATATACTGCTTTTAGACAATTTTCAACTAAAACAGTAACTATCAAGCTAAAATCACAAGCAGCAGGGAAATTTCTACCGCTTGTGATTTATGTACTTCACTAACTTTTCGCGCAGGGGAGAAGCTTTTTATGCAGTAGCCGAAATGGCAATAGAGGAGCTCACCCTATTATCAGACATGCGTTTTTTATACTCAGACCACCTCTCTGTCCAGCAGTTCTGAAGCAGTTCAATAATTTGAAGTTGGCACAGACGATTACAATTACTGATCTGGTGGGGAGCGAAGAAATCCAGAGTGGCTATTATGCTTGTCAAACAACCAGGCGCAATGAACTACAGGGATATCAAACTGCATGAGTGGAGAAAGCTGTTAGAAAATCTATCTGATCACTTAGAACAGGTGAATTACTCACTTCGTTATTTCGCCTTGCAAGTTCTTTGTGCGAGGTACGCTTATGATAGAAGCAACTTGGGATAAAGAACTATAATCAACTGGAGTCACTATGTCTCAAGAAGCCCCGAAATCCAACCAGCGCGTGGATATTTTCGTCTTTGATCAAGTAATACTCACAATCCAGGTTTGAGCAGAAGTGGTTTTGCGTACTTATTCTCTTTTTCCTATGCACGAGCTTTCCGGCAATACGGACAATCCCTTTCATTTTTTGGTTTCATCACGCGCAGTTTGGGGGCTTTCGCGGTGTCTTTGGTTTTGCAAGGAGTTTCAAGAGCTTTTTGTAGCGCGACAGATCAAGCAACAGCAAGATGACAACAAAGACTATGAACCATCAGAATGATTGTCTTTTCGTAGACGCAATGATCCTTCTTTGGAGGGAGTGGGCGCTATCCTATCACATTTCCCCCGCTCTGTGGAGTTACCAAACACGGATTGGGGTTAGACCTTCATCTATCTGGATTAGGTATTTGCAACTTGTGCTAATTTACCCATCGTTTCAATTCGCTCTAACAAATATCTGCGCATCATTTCGCATGCTTCAACAATCTTGGGATCACCCAACTCATAATAAATGTTTGTACCCCGTCTATGCATTGCAACGAGTCCTGCATGGCGTAAACTTCCTAAATATCTAGAAGTGGCTGGTTGATCGACACACACCAAGACCATCAACTCATTTACACTTTTTTCACCATCTTTTAAGTGGTCGAGAATTTCCAGGCGTTTGGGGTGGCTGAGTGCCTTGCAAATGTTGGCATGGAATTCATATAACTGTTGATCAACCATTGCATTTACTCCTGGATGGTCACAGGGATCCCCAATGCCTTGTCCCCTAGTTTGAGTCCGAAGCGAGACACATTCCGGGATAGTCCGTCCCCCAACCAATACTTCTCAAAGAGGATTTTGCCCCAATGCCACAAACGACCCGAGCGAGGAAGGGGAACAATTGGGTCAGGTTCGGCGTAGAATTCACCGCTGGCGAAGCCCGCCGAGCCGTTGCCGGTCTCTATCCAGCAAAAGCCCAGCCCATCAAATTCTGCTTGTGAACCAATTCCTTTGATATCCTCCGCAATACGCCGGGCAACGGTGTGTGCCTGCCCGTCGGCAAAAACACCCGCTTTAGGCAGGGCTTTACCGTTCGTCAGAGCAATAGTAGCCACGTCGCCAATGGTGTAAATGTTTTCGTAGCCGGTCTGAAGAGTATGCTTATTTACCGGTATCCAACCCGCTTCATTGGAAAAAGGAGATTCTTTTGTTGCGCGAGGAGCTTTATGTGGAGGCACTCCAGCTAAGAGATTAAACCGAACTTTTTGGTTGTCGTCGAAGATCAGTTCCTTGCGTTCTGGATCAATTCCGGTTGGTTTCAATTCTGGGTAAAAGCGGATATCTCTCGCCTCCAGCATGCCCACCACAGCCTTCCCCATAGCTGGTCCGGCTACGCCCATCGGTAGCGTTTCAGATGTGTATACTTCCACCTGACTCCGCTCACGGATACCTCGTCGTCGCAGGTAATCATCCAACAGCAGAGCGGTTTCGTAGGGAGCCGCTGGACACTTGTAAGGCATGGATGAAACTAATACAGCTATACGGCCACCCTCAAAGGTTTGCAGCGCATTCCACAAGCCAGTAGCACCTTCCAAATCGTAGGGGGTATAGGCTGCCTCCTTGAAGCCAGGCATGTCTTCAGGAGCCAGACTTGCGCCCAGGGCTATCACCAGGTAATCGTAGTCCAGATGGCTGTGGCTGGTTTCCACTCGTCCCCCATCAGGGTCAATGGCTTGCACCTCAGCCTGGACCAACTCAACACCATGATTGAGCATACGCTCCAGTTTTTTGGTTATTTGCTGTGGTTGTCGCAATCCAACCATAACCCATAGTAGCGAGGGGTTGAAAACATGTTCGGGATTCCTTTCCGCCACAATCACACGGTGTTCGGCAGATAATTTCTTACGTAATGCATTGGCTGTGACGATGCCGCCCACACCACCGCCTAAAATTAAAATAGTTTTCGATTTCATCGCTTTATTCCTTTATTATTATTATAAAGTTACTACTTTACCGCTATCGCCAATACAATATTAGTCTCGACCTGATCGATTTCTACTTGATGAAACGCAGCCTCCTGCAACAACTGCTCGATTTCCGCGAGGGTAAAACGATAGCAACCATCGCGGGGTTGGTCTTCTTTTTCCACCAGCCATTCACCGGCCAGCACTTTTCCCCCTGGCGCCAGAATTCGGTGAATTTCTTTCAGCGCTGCTTGCGTTTCTTCGATGTGGTGCAATGAAAACCTCAGGATGACCGCCTCGAAATGCCCATCCCGAAAAGCGATCTGGCAGGCGTCACATTCAACGCAGTCCACAAGGTGGCTGTGAGCAGCCATTTTGGCCTCGACAAAGCCGTGATCCGAGCTGTCCAGGCCAATAACCCTGCATCCTTTCTGGGCGACGAGTGCATTAACCAGATGACCATCACCGCAGCCGATGTCCAAAATAATGGTAAATGGCTCCAGATGCTCTAGGATGCGCCGGTCTAATTCTTCCTCTGACATATCGCACTCTAACCTTTTAGCGAAGTACTACCGTTTCCTGATAGAACTGCATCAAAAGGGCAAGCTAGAATACATAACCTGCAATCGTAACAACGACTCATATCCAGATATGGTGGGTCATCCAGATCAAACCTGACCAGAGCCCTCACCTTACAAGCCTCCGCTGCCAGACAACGGTGGCAAGCCTGACACAGGCCATCATCGATATAAAGGTGAACGACTCGTTGCATTGCTAAACCTGATCAGTTCTCACGGAACCAAATAATTAACATCAAGTATCACAGAATGGCCGTAGCACTTTGAATACTTCGGCATAGGTGTAATTGTTCTTTTTCCCATGTCCCTGATTGCAATGACTCATTTGCTTTGCCAGATCACATGGATTATCCACCTGGCTACGGTGACACCCAATCGCGGCCATTTTGCGCTCGAAAGTGGCGGTGATGTCGATGACCTGGTCTGATTGATCGCTGCCATAAAGATAAGCTTCCTCCATCTGATATGGTTTTACGCCTTCCGCCAGTTGTTCTGGGAAAAAGTGGGGATTTCTCGCAGCCAGCACGGCATCCATTGCAACGAGACCTGCAGCTCGGTGGTCCGGGTGAAGCTGATAAGGTCTCCATGCGTCCCAAACTAACAATCGGTTAGGACGAAGCAGGCGGATGTGACGGGTTAATTGTTCAAGCAATCCACTCGCTTGCGCCAACTCTCCATCCGGATATCCAAGCCAAATCAGGCGTCGTACCCCCAGGGCGCGGGCAGCTTCTTCTTGCTCTGCATGTCGCACTGCAGCCAGGGTTTGCGGGTCATCTTCCTTGCTCTGGCTGCCTTTGCTCCCATCGGTGCAGACGATCAGGTGGATAATCCAGCCTTCATCAGCCCAGCGCGCCAGGCTGCCACCACTGGTGAACTCCACATCGTCGGGGTGAGCGGATATTGCCAGCAAACGCGGCCTTATTTCGTCCGGATTCATCAAACGCTCTCCGTCAGCAGGCATTCGAAATCGTGACAGTCATCACCACCTGGCCCATTTGCGCGGCCCGCTGATAAGCAGCTTGCAGCGCCGCAAATACCTGTGCTGCCTCGCCCTGCAGCTCGGTGCTCATCTTCCCGACCTTGATTTCAAATCCTGACGCCGAAACCTCGCTCAGGGCAGCCTCTAGCACTTCCTCTATCTGAGCGGTGCGCAGGGTATAGAGGGCAAACTGACAATGGATCATCTTTTCGCCTCCCGCGGTTTTTCGGTTCCTGCAACCAGAAAGGCGCCCAAGATTGGCCACCAGCGCGCCCCGGCATTCTCCAGAGCTGACCACCAGCCCATGCGCTGGCCCCGCGCCCACGGCGGTAGAAACGCCGCGCCCCGCCAACGAGCCGGCGCGAAATTTCTCAGCAGGCGCAGAAGCTCGGACAGGCTGAAAAAATGTGCCGAGGTGTAAGGCGTTTCTTCGCGCAACAGTTTTCGGGTAAGGGCCCACAGACTCCAGGCGTTCAGAACGCCTACCAACATCTGCCCGCCCGGCCGCAGTACACGCCACATTTCTGCCAGGGCCGATAAAAGTTTGGGGATAAATTCCAACACCGTCACGGCCAGAACCACATCGAATGTTTGGCTTGCAAATGGCAGTCGTTCCGCATCGGCGAGGCACAGGCGTAAGTGATCTGCCGAAGTTCTTGCGGCGACGTCCAACATGGACCGAGAGCGGTCCAAGCCGACCATCCAGGCGCCCTGCCTGGCAAAGGCCCGTCCAAATTGTCCCGTGCCGCACCCGACCTCCAGCCCGCGCAGCCCGGTCAGGTCACCGGTCAGGTGCAACAGGGCGGCGATTTCAGCCCCCAGCACAAACGCGCCTGCCGGTGTTTCAAACCAGTCGTCATAGTGAGGGGCAAGTTCGTCCCAAATATCTTCTGTCATCAAAAGACGATAACTTGATCTGCTGCCAGGGTCCAATCACCCATCAGATCCAGGCTGCCTTTCTGCACGCCTTCGACCAGCATTTCGGGCCCGATCCCGCGGGCCTCCATGCAGGTACCTCAGGTGGCTACCTCGCCACGCCGGGCCAGTGAAGAAATCATACGCTCGACGTTGTAATACCCATTAGGAGTTTTCTGCCCGCTAAGAGCGCACTGCACCCCATCGCCAGTCATGAAGGCCCGCACGCTGGCTTCCTGGCGTTTGGCCAGAGTCAGCGCCAGACGCAGAGCGTTGTAGGGACGTTCATCCCCGTAGGGGCCATTGTTGATGATGAAAAGATAGTTTTTGACGAGTTTTTCCATTCTTTTTTGCTCCGTTGAATTCGATTTGCGCGCTGAGCGAGTGTCAGGGCATTACCTGAATCCGGCCGGGAGATTCGGAGACGAATTCGCCAATCACAATCCCTGGAGTGGGCGTATCGGCCAGCGCCTCCAGCAGGCCATCTACACTGTCTGGGGCAACAGCCATCAACAGGCCACCCGATGTTTGCGCGTCGCACAATACCAGCTCCTGCTCAGGGCTGATGGTAGAGGCATAATCTGCATAGTCGGAAAGATAGCGGTGGTTGTTGTGGGAGCCTTCGGGGACGCAGTCTTGCGCCGCCAAATCCCAGGCTGCTGGCAAGATGGGCACTTTACTCAGTTCGATGCGAGCCCCTATTTCGCCATCTGACAGCATTTCACGTAGATGTCCCAGCAACCCAAAGCCGGTCACATCGGTGGCAGCATGGACGCCTGCCCTGAGCCCAGTCGAAGGGTCGATATGCTGCATAGTCTCGGAAGCTTCCCGATTGAGTTTTAACATCCAATCAATTGCTTCCTGGGCAGTTTCTTTTCCCACTAGTTGACGGTCAATGCCGGTTGTGATGATCCCGATACCCAGAGGTTTGGTCAATACAAGCCGGTCGCCGGGTTGTGCACCATGCTTGGTGATCACTTTATCAGGGTGCACCACCCCGGAAACGGACAAACCGTATTTGGGCTCGTGGTCCTCAATGGAATGACCGCCCAGCAGAGAAGCCCCCGCTTCGACCACTTTATCTGCTCCACCGCGCAGGATTTCTCCCAAGATGCTCATTGGCAGAGTCTTAACCGGGTAGCCCACCAGGTTGAGGGCCAGGATGGGCTGTGCGCCCATCGCGTAGATATCAGAGAGGGCGTTAGCAGCTGCAATGGCCCCGAAGAAGTAGGGGTCATCTACGACAGGGGTGATGTAGTCTACCGTCTGTACCAGGGCAGTGTTTGCATCCAGACGGTAAACCGCAGCATCGTCCAAGGTGTGGAAGCCATTGAGGATATTGGGATCTTCGGGGGTGGGTAGGTAGCGCAGCACCTGCGCCAGGTCGCGAGGACCGATCTTGCAAGCTCAGCCAGCGCCATGAGAGAAGGAGGTCAGTTTGAGTTGATGAGATGAGGTGAAAGGAGATTGATAAATCATGGTCAGGTATATTCGATAACTATTTTGTGATGACAATCATTGTATGTGGAGAAGTCTTATAATACAATAGTCATTCATTTATCATATTGATAACCTTTTAGTTATAAAGAAGGAAATCCGAATGAATGCTGGACCTGTCAATCTTTATCGTCTGTATGTTTTTCAATTGGTGGCACGGCGTCTGAGTTTTTCAGAAGCTGCGGATGACTTGCATACGAGCCAGCCCAACATATCAAAACATGTACGCCAGTTGGAGGGTGAACTGGGTATATCCCTCTTTGATCGTATGGGCGGACGTGTGGCGCTAACGGATGCAGGGAGGATCGTCTTTGATCACGCGGAGCGGCTGTTCAGAACAGTGGAAGAGATGCGCCGCGCTCTGAACGAATTGGAGGGTTTGGAACGCGGATATCTGCGGCTGGGAGCTAGCAGTACACCCGGGGTTTATTTGTTACCTCCACTCCTGGCGGGATTTCGGAAGCAGTATCCCAAATTGGAAATCAGGCTTCACCTGGGTAATAGCCAAGAGATCATTCAAATGGTCCTGAGTGACCAGGCTGATTTGGGTATTGTTGAGGGTTATGAAATGAAGCCGGGATTACAGGTACAACCTTTCGAGAAAGATGTATTGGTATTGATCGCCCCGGCCAACCATCCTCTGGCAGGGAAAGAAAATATTTCGCCCGCAGACTTAATGGATGAAACGTTCATTTTCAGGGAGGCTGGCTCAGGCACCCGTGAGGGAATGGGCGAGATGCTGGAGAAGATCGGAGTTGCACCCGAGAATTCCTTGGAGATTTGTGGTTGTGAGGGGGTCAAGCGGGTTGTTGCTGCAGGGTTGGGCCTTTCTTTCGTTTCCCAACGCGCAATCGAATTGGAGGTCGCTCAAGGGATGTTGGTAATCCTGGAAGGGCAAGGACTACACGCCGAACGCACCTTGAGTATTGTCAATCACAAGGATCGACGACTTTCGGCCGCAGCGCTTGCGTTTCTGGCTCGCCTGCGAAAGATAAAATCCTGAATGGGCATCTAGTGCCCGTCCAAATTGATTTTAATTGGTGAAGTATCCTTTTGCGTACAGCAACTTCACCCATCGCAAATTTGTTGTCCGGGTACTAGCAAAAAACGGCAGATTTTACCCCAAGATCCCTGCTCTACACACAATCCTCACCCCCCTTCACATTCCCTTCCGACCTCCGCCTTAATCGGGACGTACACATCACAATTGGATATGTGCGCCAGCCTACCAGGAGGCGCTTGCCTTTGATGCCGCTCTTGCAGGCGTTCGTTCTCCTCCTCGAAGATCACTCCACAAGTTCTTCTAGCAGGGCGCGATTCACGACCTCGATCTTTTGTCCGTCAAACCGCACCAACCCCTCGTCTTCCAGTTCCTTTGCCGTACGATAGAATGTCTCATGCGCCATCCCCAGAAGCGTGGCAATGGATTTTCGATGCACGGGAAGGCTGACCGATACACTGTGCTGCATTTCTGAAAGGAGCAGCACGTAACTCGCGATCCGTGCCCTGGGGGATTTCAGGGAAAGCTCCGCGATTCTCTCGTGAAGGTGCACGACTTCGTGGGAAAGACCCTCGATCCACGCTACGGCAAAGCGGATATTCTCCCGGATCAGGTTCAAGAACGCGTCCTTTTGTATTAGATAGACCTTACTATCGCTCAAGGCTTCCGCAAAGCATTCGTAGGCGTCGATAAAGACGCTTGCCCCAGCAACAATGTCCCCGGACGCAGCAATCTGTAACGTGATCTCTTTTCCTTCGGGGGAGACTCTGTAAACACGGACAACTCCCTCGAGGACCGCATAAAAGCCCCTGGTCGTATCACCTGGATGAAAAAGGACCGATCCCTTGCTGACAGCCCACATTCCGCACTTTAAGAAGTGAGCAAATAGCAATTTTCGACCGGTGGGCCGAGCACATGAAGTACGGCCCGGTGGAGCGGGCGTAAGTTGAGCACCTGGCGGTTCAAGACGATGCCATTTTGCCAAACGATAAGCAGGTCAATGCCTTCGAACAACTGGAAAATCCAGCGCATGGTCGGTGTTTGAGTCTCTTTTCTGACCTGGTTGGGAACACTCTGCCCTACCTCGACGAGCCGCAGCCGCAATTTACGCTCCGCCAGCGCATATACCAGTAGAGCGAGCACCATGATCATGATCAGGGCCATGATCCGTCCCGGATTTTTGAGAAATAGGCTGTCGGCAAAGAAGAGCGGATCCTTCAGGAAACGGAACCCCCGCTCGACTGAAACGCCCTGGGCTTTGTATTGCGAAAGCATGCTTTCGGGAGGGAGTTTCTCCGGCTCCAGTTCATTGGTCGCCAGGACAAAGCGGCCCAGGGAACGGCGGGCGGTTTCCAAGGCCGTTTCTGACAGGCTCACCACTCCCTGGAGACGGTATCCGACCACGGCCGGGGTCGCTCCTTCTGCCGGACGGCCAGGACCCGGGTAGCGGGTGAGCGGTGTGGCAACCGCCCTGGCTCGGTGGTATTGCCAGCGTTTTTGGAAGGCCGCCAGCGCTTCTTGCGCATCTTCCTGGCAGTTGAACGTTTGTCCGGCCAACATGCGCCAGGCTTTTTGGGCTGCCACTGCTTCCTTCTCGACCTGGCACTGCAGGGTCTTTTCTTCCCGTTGGGCTGCCGCTGGCGAGTAGACCACCAGCCAGCGTTGGGCGATCTGGCCGTAGTTGCTGGGACACTCGAAATAAGCGTAGTCATCTGCCAACGGGGTCATCTGACTCAGGTCGGTTTCGGCCAGCAGCCGTTTGGCCTCCGCCAGGGTTTCGGGTACCCGGGTCAACCAGCGAGTTTCACCCAGAGCCTGCAGGTTGGCCGCACTGTACAGGGCGCTGTCGACCACCCAATAGACCTCTCGCCCGGCTTTCATTTGCTCGCAGAAGGCCTGTACCGTCTTTGGGAAGCTGTCTTTGTCGCTGCTGTTGCCGCTCAAGGCTTCCATCCAGACCGGCAGTTGTGAGAGGTGCCCGGTGATCAGGTTCAGAACCACCTGTTTCAAATCTGGCCGCTGCTCTTTGGAATAGCCATAGGTGATTTCAATCATCTGGCTGTCCGCTTCCTGCGCCGAGTACTGCCCGTGCAGATGAAAACCTGCTGTCGAGATGATAGAAGTGGTGTTCGATGCCATATATCTGCAGCGCATGGGCGGCAACCTTGGCGAAGACCTCCGTCACTCCCACTTCAAAGAGCCGATCCAGACTGCGCCCCAGCGTGTCGTCATTGAAATCCTCGGCCACCAGCTCCGGCCCGATCAGCAGGTCAACCGGTTTGTTGTGCATGTACTGCGGTATCAGATACAGCGCCCGGCTGGTGAAACCCAGAGCGTTCGGCACCATCGCCTGAACCGCTGCGCCGCAACTCACTTTGCGCTCGCTCGCACCAACTGCCCGGTTGATTTGCTCCATCAGATTGATTTCATGACAGATGCCAGCCACGATACCCAGATGATCGAGGCGCTTGGTTTCATATCTCGCTTCGGGGTTCATACCCCGAGGTTAACCGATATTTCCGAAAACCGCTACTTTGGGGTGCGGAATGTGGGCTTGAGTGGACACAAGAAGGGTTTTGTTTACTACCAGTTAAGCGAAAGATGATATAGGCCGTCTAGAGAAATCGCCTGCGGAATATCGCAAGTCTTCTGCCTACAGGCTATGATGCAGTGCTCTTAGAACTCTTTGTATATGTGCTGACTCCAAAATCTGAATCAGTTGATTTTAAGACAATTTCAAAATCTATAGAATAAGATTTTAACTTACTGAACAAAGAAGAAATTTCATCATGCTTTAACTCAAGAGTGCTTGACCTTTCTCCATTTTTTAAGGTAATTTCTTCAACAATATCATAAGTCAGCGTTATTGTGACCTTATCCTTGTCGATTCTATAGTTAGTCATCAGTGGGATGTGAGAAGGTTGGTAGATACTTGCAGGGACAATCGGGCGCCCCCACTCTTGAACAGTATCACAAAACATCAGAATAAATGTGATGGGATCTTCTTCAAAGATTATTTTAGAAATTGATTCTTCCTCCCAGACGTTTGAATCATGCAATGCAATAGCTAATGCCGCAGGTAATACCTGGGAATATAGCAAAAGACGAAAGTAGTCACCGCGCCTTTCCCTAAAACACTCACTGTATTTATCCAATAATATAAGAGATGATAGTACTCCATGGTTTCTATTATGCAACTTCTCAACCAATAATTTAAATATATAAGCTTGATCTAGCACAGGACAAAATTTCTTATAGATATTGTATGAAAATCCAGATAACATGAGCAGATCATCTAGATAGTCTTTCGCCATCAATACAGAGGTCATGTCTATGGTTATTGGATTTAATTCAAAGTTCAGGAAATCGACGAAGAAGGCCTTTAACCAATCGTCCATGCGTTGAATTGGGTAACTAATATCATGATATGTTGATGCTAGCAACCAACTCTTTCCTAAGTCAACGAAATCTTCAGATATGCTATCAACCTTTGATAAATATGATTTGATGTTTTGATGGAATTTGTAGATTATTGGTATTCCTGTCAAGAAAACTAAATACTGATGAATGAAATGATCCCGATAGAACAAGTCCTTATACAGAAGCGGTTCGAACTTTTTATATAAAGAGAATATTCGAAAGCACTCATCTAAATGGTAATGATCTAACCACAGTTTTTCTAGAGACTTAGATATTCCTTCAAGGATGTCGTCTTGGGCTTTTCCTGCTGGGAGAAAGATTAAGTTCTTGTAAGAACAATTATTAACCTTCGATACTTCTCTTATTAACTGCACTGGAAATATTGAGAGTAAACCTAGTTTTTCCCGTCTTTTGAACGCTTCTATGGCTTTAATCTCATTTGTACTCACCTGCCCTCACCGTTTCCTTGGATCAAAAATGGCTGAAACTATTTTAATGGTTTCGTTCGGGTGCAACTGTGAAATTTCCCTAAACTTCTCATACGTTTGTTCGATAAATTCTTTCTTTCGATCATTCTCAACATCCTTCATGATCGATTCCGGAGGCTCCCAACTTTTTCCCAGTTCGTCTTTCAATGGTTTTAGCAAGTAGTAATATGACTGTATGAATTTGTTCATTATCTCGAGTCTAGATAGCCGCTGCAATTGTTCTGATCCTAATGAAGAAATCTGAACGATATCATTGAGTATCTTCTTGATTTCGCTATAGTCAATTATTGGTTCTTGATCTATAGATAATGAAAATCCTTCTAGGTTATGAATAGTAGATTGCGTCGATGTCAACCTGCCAAAGAAATCGAGAGAAATGTCCGTGCCCTTTTGGTATATTTCAAATACTCGAACGCTTTCACAAGGAAAATCCTTTGTAAATTCCCAAAAACCGGGTTTTAGGTCATAATACTCTCTAACAAGAACTATCCTGCCATCTGACATCTGATATGGTCCATGGAACTCTTTACAAATTTCATGAATACTGAAGTATAAGAGTTCCGAGTACATCCAAAGAGTACCTTCTACTCTCGAAATTAGTAATTTGGACTTATCAAAGAAATCACTCCCTTTTTCATGCATTATGTTATTTGAGTAAAACGACTTTATTTGATTGCTCGACCATATGATATTTTTCCCATCAGAATTATATGGATCTTCTCTATAATATGAGAGAAGTTTGATGATCGTGTACGAGAGCTCTATTAGCTTTTGTTTGAATTCCTCATTTACATCCACCGTATGCCCAAATGGCCAAAGCGTTTGAGCTATTCTGGAAGGGAATTTGAATTTTCTGGCTATGTTCTCTAGACTATATCCTTGTTGATTTAATTGGGCAATGTCATTGTAGAAACTTTGAAGGAATTCATCGGCCAGATAGAACTCACACTCTGCAGGCGTGGAATACGGCGCAGGCCAAATGAAAAACGGGGGCTCCCCATGTAAAGATTTCGCAACGGCCGTAAATAATCTATCTAGCGTATCATCTTTTATAGACATATCCCTTAGTCCCATCTACAATCAACTCCATATTATCCTCTATCTTACTAGTCGCGTCTTCTGTACCTGTGACACAAGGGATGCCAAACTCTCTCGCAACGACTGCTGCATGACACAGTAGTCCACCTTTATCTGTAACTATCCCTTTGGAATTTAGGATGGCAGGTATAAGAAGAGGGGTGGCAAAAGGGGCTACTAGTATATACCCTTGGGTTTTTCTTTGATCTTTTGCATCTTTAATTACTAATGCATGCCCCTCTGCCAAGCCTGGACTCGCTGGTATTCCTTTGAGAAGGAGTTTCGCGTGTGTACTATTCATCTCACATCGCCTCTCAAGGTTTATCAATTAAACCTTCCAAATCATGCAGATTAGTTATTACGTGATCAAACAACCTAGAATAACCTTTCTCAATTGCTTCCGATTCCACTTCAAAATTCTCAAAAGAATAACTTCGGTTTTCTTTTCTATAGAACATTGTTTTAAGGTCTTCCACGCTATAAAATCCTCTTGCTGACCCTATGGCTATGAGTGAATCATCTAATTGTTTGAAATTCGCGACCCTGTCTAAACTATCGTCAATATATACCCTTTGACCGCTGGTTTCCCGATAAGCCTTAACCAATACTTTCTCAATAAATAGTCGATCATTTTTGCGAACATCATCGGTTTCTGGAAAAAAAACTCTAATCTCAGATCTTATGTCACCCTCATAACCCCTTACCTTTATTTCGTTCAAAAAGTTGTAAACATTGTCCCTAGTCAATCTTGTAAGAAGAGAAATACTAATTCCCTTCGCCCCTATTCTGTTAAAGACAAATGGTACTTCGGGATACATCTTTACCATTCCCGGAGGATATTCCGGGATTTTATCCCATGTAGAAAAGTAAATCTCTATATCTTGTGGCTGCACTTTATGCTTTACCCATAACCTATCAACCCCCCCTGAACAGTACGCTTTCATAAGATCAGTGAAGCCAATACCATATTTCTCGCACAGGCTGGCTTCCTCCATTGCGACTTTTATCTTCCATGGAACTGTTCCCCTTGCATCCCCAAGCACACCACAGACATCAAATAGAATAGTTTTTATCTTCATTTTTCCCTCCCACTACGGGCCTAGACTGAAGCAACCAAATTTTATCATTAAAAATACACACTTCAATGTTCTGTGGATAGCCAAATACCTTTTCAACCATTAAGCAAGTACGCGCCACATCCCTTATTACTTTATCAGTAATTGCCTGTTTTTTAGCAAGTTCATTATGAACCTCAATTATTTCCAAACCTGTTCCTTTGCATATGCTCATTATATTCTTATTGCTTATGATTTTTTCTAATATCCTTAGAGTATTTCTTTCGACGACATAAGTGTCAGGTTGAACAAGACCTTTGACAATAATGTCACCAATTCCATAAGACATTTCAATCACTAAAGAGGAACTATCCAAAGGATGAACTGTACGCACAACACCTGATATCTCTGAGGGTATCATCTCCTGAATAATTACGGCTATTCCAACTAATGACATTACCCCCATCCTAAACTGATATACAAGTGTATTTTCATTAAATACTGAGGCCCAACATTTCTTGGTGAGATCTAAGACTGAATCGATATCGCTTTCAATATTTAGATATGTGTCAAACATACCCGCAAATGATGCCTTATAACTACCCTCAAGCTCAGCCGAAGACCTTATCGATACATATTGGGTATTTTGTTTTTTGAGATATGAAGCTATTTCCAAAGCCGTACTTTTGCTTATATCACCACTTAATATTAGATTCTTGAGATGTTTGCTTTGCTTTTTGATATCCTCCTCATTTCTAATCTCAGAATAAGAGTTTTCAATTTTACTCATTAAGCTATTCTGTACTAGTAGATCGTCCATCATAAAACATAAAGATGGCACGCATCTTGCTACCTGATCAACCAACAAAAAACAGTTGATCAGGAGAGCAAGGAAATGAAACCAAAGTACGTTGTTAAGCTTACCGAAAC
>JBFLVL010000004.1:163260-166046 GCA_040758495.1 Chloroflexota bacterium | reverse complement strand
TCAGCGATGATGTCTTCTCGCTCTTCGGGAGGTAGCAGGTTCCAGCGTGCTTCCGATATCCAGGGTGGTCGTTCACCCTGCTCTAGCCAATTAGACTGGTTGCTCATGGTTTCCTCCGAATTGAAATTAACATATCCTGGGCAGCAACTCTCCAGAATGCAAATCCAACACGCGGGTGCTGCCGATGGCGGTTTTCATCAGTACACGGCCGGGTGGTTCTGACTGGACTTTTCCGATGAGTACAGCTTCTTCGCCGTAGCGTATGCTGTGCATCGTTTTTAGAAGGGCATCCGCATCCTCTTGAGCAACGATGGCGATCAGCTTGCCCTCGTTTGCCATGTACAGAGGGTCAAAACCTAGCAGTTCGCAGGCCGCGTTTACCGCTGGACGAACGGGTATGTTGCCTTCTTCAATGACAATGCCCACTTGTGATTGACGGGCGATCTCGTTCAGGCTGGTCGCCAGCCCACCACGGGTGGGATCACGCAAAACATGAATCTGATCGCTGGCTTCCAACATGGCAGCAACTAGATGGTTGAGAGGGGCAATATCGCTCTGGATGTCGGCTTCGAAGCCCAATTCGCCGCGTGCGCTGAGCACGGCGATGCCATGGTCTCCTAAGGGACCCGATAAGATGACCACATCGTCTGGCCGCGCCTGCGCGCCACCAATACCTGTGCCCGGGATCATCATGCCCACCCCGGCAGTGTTAATATACAGGCCATCGGCTTTCCCTTTTTGAACTACTTTTGTGTCCCCTGCAACAATCTGTACCCCGGCTTCTTCGGCGGCTGCCTGCATGGAGGCAACCACTCGAGCCAGGATTTCGTAATCCAGGCCTTCCTCTAGGATGAAACCCGCGGTGAGGTAATACGGTGTAGCCCCCATCATGGCAACATCGTTCACTGTGCCGCATACGGCTAGTTTGCCAATATCGCCTCCTGGGAAGAACAGTGGCCAGACGACGTGTGAATCCGTGCTGATTGCCATTTGGGTGCAGGGGTTTGGGGTGACCACACCGGCATCATCGCCCGCGCGTAGGGTTGGGTTATCAAAGGGAGGCAGGAAGGCTGTTGAGATCAGGTCAAGCATCATTTTGCCGCCGCTGCCGTGACCCAAAACGATTTTTTCAATGTGTGGCAGTGGGAGGGGGCAGACAGGGCCGGTCATTGGAGGTAGGTGGTTTGATTCGTTCATTGTAGGTTACTTTGTATTCTAGTGCGATTATCTTGGGGACTTCCGAAGTTTCAAGTGCGGAGATCATGGATTAATACCTGCCATATCTATAGTACGCTGCGCAGGCACCTTCGGCGGACACCATGGTTGCACCTAAGGGGTGTTCAGGGGTGCATTCTTTGTCGAACGCTGGGCATTGGTGAGGCTTCTTTAACCCCTGCAAAATTTGCCCGGCCATGCACAGGGGCGATTCTTGCAAGTGGATGGCTTGCACATCGAACCGCTTTTCAGCATCGTAGTGGGCGAACTCGGGCTTCAAAGTCCAACCGCTGTTGGGTATCGTGCCGATACCGCGCCAGTTCCGGTGGCATTCAGTGAATACCTGACGGATTACTTCTTGCGCGGGTTGGTTTCCCTCAAAAGTCACTGAGCGGGTGTAAGCATTTTCAGCCTCTGCCCGATCGGACTCAAGTTGCCGGAGGGCAAATAATATGCCCTGGAGGATGTCGAGGGGTTCAAAACCAGTCACCACGATAGGGACACCGTACTGTTCAGAGATGGGTTGGTATTCCCAATACCCCATCACTGTACACACATGTCCAGCGGCAAGAAAACCCTGCACCCGGTTGGTGGGTGAACTCAGTATGGCGTAGATGGCAGGAGGGACGCGCACATGGGCGACCAACATGCTGTAATTGTTGATACCCTGGGCTTTGGCTTGCAAAACGCTCATGGCATTGGCGGGTGCGGTAGTTTCAAAGCCGATAGCGAAAAACACCACCTGATGATTGGGGTTCTCCCTGGCGATTTTCAAGGCATCTAGCGGAGAGTAAACCACACGGACATCACCGCCTGCTGCCCGTACCGAGAACAAATCTCGTCCCGAACCGGGTACACGTAACATGTCACCGTAGGAAGTAAATATCACTTGAGGTTGAGAGGCGATGGCCAGAGCTTTCTCGATCATCTCTAGCGGGGTTACGCACACCGGGCATCCGGGGCCATGCACCAGCTCAATCTCCGGAGGTAGAAGCTGATCAATACCGTAGCGCATGATGGAGTGAGTCTGCCCCCCACAGATTTCCATCAACACCCATGGACGGGTGACCGTCTTGTGGATTTCTTTGATCGTCCCTTTTACCAGCTCGGGGTTGCGGAACTCATCTAGGTATTTCATGATTGGTTTGCTGGGGTTGTCTCAGTTTCGGGATTTGAGTCAAAGTTGGATATTTGTTGAAGCAAATCCAATGTTTCTTTGGCTTCATCTTCACTGAGCAAGCTGATGGCAAAGCCGACATGCACAATGGCATAATCTCCGACCTTGGCTTCGGGTACATAAGCCAGGCAGGTTTCGCGCACCACACCTCCGAAATCAACCTTCCCCATTTTGAGGTCGTCGTGGCTGTAAACTTCAATGATTTTTCCAGGGATTCCTAAACACATTCTCCTTGTCCTTATTGATCCTTCATGTAATGAGCAGCGATGATGGCCTGTCCCAGCGCCAGGCCGCCATCGTTAGCTGGCACCTTGCTGTGTATGTAAACCGTGAAGCCCTCTTCTTGGAGAAGGGGTACGGTTTTTTCAAGCAGAGTGATGTTCTGCCAGACACC
>JBFLVL010000004.1:0-163160 GCA_040758495.1 Chloroflexota bacterium | reverse complement strand
TGATGGCCTGTCCCAGCGCCAGGCCGCCATCGTTAGCTGGCACCTTGCTGTGTATGTAAACCGTGAAGCCCTCTTCTTGGAGAAGGGGTACGGTTTTTTCAAGCAGAGTGATGTTCTGCCAGACACCTCCGCTCAGGGCAACCTCATTCACCGAAAAACGGCTGCGGATGGTCAAGCTAATCTTGGCTACCAGTTGTGCCAGTCCATTGTGAAAGCGAGCTGCAATTTTAGGGGTCGGTTGAGCATGCTGGATGTCAGTGACGATGCTCGTGATGACCGGGGTGGGGTCAATCGTTGAGGAGGTGAGGGTGAATGGGTAGGCTGCCTGTTCATCCGCATCCACCAGAGCTTCAAATTCGATGGCTGCTTGGGCTTCGTAGTTTACCTCTTGTCGTACGCCAGCGAGTGCGGAAACGGCGTCAAACAATCGCCCCATGCTGGAAGTGAGAGGAGCGTTCAGGCCGGTGCGTAGTTGGTTGTAGATGACGGCCATATGATCGCCAGCATGTTTGACGGGTGGGAGAGAAGCCTCCCATTCGAGATTAGATTTGTGCAGCCAGGACAAAGCCATGCGCCATGGCTGGCGTACGGCTACATCACCCCCGGGGAGGGGTACGTAATCCAGGTGATAGACACGTTGGTATCCCCGGTAGTTTGCAAGTAAGACTTCGCCGCCCCAGATAGCTCCGTCGTCACCATACCCCGTTCCATCAAAGCTGAAACCGATGACAGGATGATCTGCTCTAAGGCCATGTTCGGCCATGCATGCGGTGATGTGTGCGTGATGGTGTTGGACGCCGATTGTGGGCAGCCTCTCTTGGGCAGCGCGTTCCTGGGCATAACGAGAAGCCAGGTAGTCCGGGTGCAAGTCATGGGCAATGGCCTGGGGTTGCACGCGGAAGAGACGTTCGAAGTGCCGGATACCCTCCTCGAAAGAGCGTAAGGTTTCGTAGTTTTCCATGTCACCGATGTGCTGACTGAGAAAGGCGTAACGACCCCGTGCCAGGCAGAAGGTGTTCTTTAGTTCCGCGCCGGTGGCCAGTAAGGGTGGGGCTTCCTGGGGAAGCAGGACGGGGAAGGGGGCGTATCCCCGGGAGCGGCGCAGGGGGTAAATGGCAGCCTGCGAGTAGTTCACCTGTACTTCAGGCGCTGACCTCCTGATCCGTACCACCGAATCGTCGCAGCGTGTGTGGATGTCGCGGTTGTGCATCAAGAAAGCGTCGGCCAGGGATCTCAACCTTTGGCTTGCTTCAGCGTTGTCGGTGGCGATGGGTTCCTCGCAGAGGTTTCCGCTGGTCATAACCAGCGCTTCGGGGAAACCAGGTTCAGGTTCAAGCAGCAGGTAGTGGAGGGGGGTGTAAGGGAGCATCCCGCCAATGGTGTCCTGGAGTGGCGCAACCTGGAGGGAAATAGTTGATGAGGGACGCCGCCAGAGGATTAGGATTGGGCGTTGGCGCGAAGCAAGCAATTCACATTCAGCCTCATTCAGAAAGCAGTGTTTTTCGACCGTTTTGATATCGGGGAACATCAGGGCAAAGGGTTTATCGACGCGCAGCTTACGGCGTCGTAACTCAGCTACGGCTTCCGTATTCGTAGCGTCGCAGGCGAGATGAAAACCGCCCAAACCTTTGATGGCGACTATGTCCCCATGGCTGAGCATGCGGCGAGTTTGTTGGATGGCTTCTTCGTCTTTCGGAAATCCATGGCCTGAGGCATTTGTTGATTTTTCTTCGAGGTTGTTGTTTTCCAACCAGACGTGAGGACCACATCGAGGACAGGCGACCGGTTGTGCATGAAAACGACGGTCGAGGGGGTTATCATACTCAGCGGAACATTCCGGACACATCTCGAAAGGAGCCATGGTTGTCTTCGGTCGGTCGTAGGGTATATCGGTAATGATGGTAAAGCGGGGGCCACAATTCGTGCAATTTATGAAAGGATATCGGTATCTACGATCATGTGGGTTGAACAGTTCCCGGAGACAATCTGAGCAAATGCTAACATCAGGTGATATGGGTTGGAACTCACCTGCTTGTTCCTGGCTGTGAAGGATTTCGAATTTAGTGAAACCGTTCGGTGGACTTGGGGTGATTTCTATCTGTTCGATGTGGGCGAGAGGCGGGGCCTGGCTTTTTATGGCCTCAACGAAAGCCTCCAGATGTTGGGGGTGCCCGTCCAGGGCTATGTCAACACCTGCGGATGTGTTACACACCCAACCGGACAGGCTGTATCGCTGAGCCAATGAGAAGATGAATGGTCGAAAGCCGACTCCTTGAACGATACCACTGATGTGGATGCGGCTACCAATAAGCTCTTCACTCATTAATTTCTTTGACTTTCTGCTTTACCCACTCAATCCAGGCAGATACACCCTCTCCTGTGCGGCAAGATAGGGGGAAGGTTACTAAACCAGGGTTGAGAATTTCTACGCCCTGCTGGAAATATTGCATATCGAAATCCACATAAGGCAGCAGGTCAGTTTTGTTGATGATGAGCACGTCCACGCCACGGTAAATCCCCGGATATTTGTAGGGTTTATCGTCCCCTTCCGGTACGCTGGCGATCAGGATGTTGTAGTGAGTGCCGAGCTTGAAATTTGCTGGGCAGATCAGGTTGCCCACGTTTTCTACAAGGAGGATATCTATATCCTCTAAGTTGAGCTGAGCTAGTGCGGTGTGAAGCATGACAGCATCCAGATGGCACTCACCGCCGGTGTTAATCTGAATTGAGGTAGCCCCTGCAGCAGCCGCGCGGTCAGCGTCAATGCTGGTGGCGATGTCCCCGTCAATCACGGCCAGGCGGAAATGGTTGGTAAGGCTTTCGATGGTGCGTTCGATGAGGGAGGTTTTACCGGCGCCAGGGGAGGCCATCAGGTTTAAGGAGAAAATCCCGGCAGCATCCAGCCTGGATTGGTTTTCACCAGCCAAACGGTCGTTTGCGCTGAGGATGTTTTCAATGATCGAGATGCGACGATTTTGGTTGGACATACTTTGTTCAAGAGTTGTTTGAATAGTTAGGACATCCGGCTATGTTTCAATGTCAATGGCTTCCAGTTGAAATTCGTCACCCGCGGTTACCTGTACATGGGCACCACCACAGGAGGGACAGGCTAATTGGCCTGCTGGGGGATTGTATCGCTGATTGCAGTCCAGGCAGAGCATTTCAGCGGGGATGCGGTTGAAGTGTAAACGTGCTCCTTCTGCTATGGTTTCTTTGCTAATGATATCCCAGTAAAATTGTACGGATTCATCTACGATGGTGGAAAGCTGACCGATGACCAAGTAAAGGTTTTTTATCCGCTTTCCACCGTTATTGTTAGCATGACGTAAGGCGATTTCCAGGATGTTTTCTGTTACGGAAAGTTCGTGCATGTTCCTGATGTGTTGTATACTGTGTAAGCCTCTCTGAATGCGCAGGGAAGTATATCATTTTTAAAGTACTTCGTCACTCATGCTAGTTTCAGGCCAACCAAGGTCATCGAGCTCAGCCAACGTCCTGGTCGGCGACCCGAGGTGAAGCTTATAGATTTCGGAAATTATATGAACAAGCAACTTGAGCAATTTCCGCCACGAAAGATAATAAATAGCCTGGCCCCCATCCGTATTTGCGATAATGGGGGCTGGACGGATACCTGGTTTGCCAAGTACGGCAAGGTGTTCAACATCGCTGTCTCTCCCTACGCTGAAGTACAGATGGCAGTCTATCGTGCCGAGGATGTAGAAGACCGAATAGTGATTTGTGCGGAAAATTACGGTGATAGCTATGTCTGGCATTCAGGAAGCAAGGAGTGGTATCGTCATCCGTTGCTAGAAGCGGCCATCGAGCGCCTGGGCGTGCCAAAGGATGTGGCTATTCGGGTGCACGTTTTCTGCCAGGCCCCCTCAGGAGCATCCGTAGGGACCTCAGCAGCAGTTTCGGTTGCGCTCGTGGGCGCGCTGGAAAGGCTGAATGGGCGCCAGATATCCCCTTACCCGGTAGCCTACGTGGCTCAATCCCTCGAAACGGAGATGCTCAAACAGCAGTGCGGTATTCAAGATCAACTGTGTTCGGCTTTTGGAGGTATCAATTTCATCGAAATAACCTCTTACCCACAAGCGATTGTTACGCCGCTAGAAATTTCGGATGAGCTGTGGTGGGAGATAGAGCGCCGGTTGGTGTTGATTTATCTAGGCGCGGCTCACCGTTCGTCGGATGTGCATGACAAAGTGATCCGCACTCTCCAAGAAATAGGTCCGACAGCGAGGGTGCTTCAACTGTTGCGCTCAACTGCCCAGGCCGCGCGGGATGCGCTCCTGGCAGGGGATTTGGTCGCTTTTGGGGAAACGATGGTCAGTAACACAGAAGCCCAGCGGGAACTGCACCCGGATTTGGTCAACGAAGATGCCGATGGGGTTATTGGGGTTGCCAAACGTTTCAACGCTCTGGGGTGGAAGGTTAATGGTGCAGGTGGGGAGGGAGGTTCGGTTACTATCCTGTGTGGTCGAATGGGTTCCGATAAGCGAGCGATGTTGAAGGCCATTCAGGAGGAAAACCCGTGCTACCAGAACATACCGATCTCTATCTCGCGTTACGGGCTTCGCGTGTGGGAAGAGCAGGTATGTTAGGGTAGCGTTTAGCGGGATCATGTCAAAGAAAGGATTCAGAGAAGATGCAGTCAACACTTCAAATTCCGGAGGCTGAATTTGCGGCCCGAGCAGATAACCTGGCTTCCCACCTGGAAGCTGAAAATCTAAGTGGCGTGGTGTTGTTCGATAATTATTACATCCTGTACTACACCGGTTTTGCTTTCATTCCTACTGAGAGGCCAATTGCTTTCGTGATGAGCGCGCTGGGTGAGAAGGCGTTGTTTGTCCCCCGTCTGGAATTGGAGCATGCTCGGGCAAACGCCTGCATAGGTCGGGTGGCTTATTATGTGGAGTACCCTGCAGAGAAACATCCTATGGAAACCTTCCGAGAACTTTTGGGGGAAATGGGAATTGCCGGTCGGTTCGGTGTAGATACGGATGGCTACCCGTGGATTTTAGGTTACCACGGGCCAAGCCTGACGGAGTTGACCGACGGAGTAGCTATCAAAGTAGCGCGCTTCGTTGAGACTCAGATGATGGTTAAAAGTATGGCAGAGCTGGCATTGATACGAGAAAGTGTGAAATGGGGGAACTTGGCACACATGCTGCTTCAACGGTACACGCGAGTGGGAGCTTCGGAGACCGAAGTTAGCGCACGGGCGAGCATGGAGGCTAACCTGATCATGCTGGACACCATAGGACCGATTTATCGAGCTCAAAGCCCATTTTCCGAGGGTGCTGGCGCAGGGTATCGGGGTCAAATCGGGCGGAATGCAGCCATCCCTCACGCGCTGGCGAACAACATCACCTTCCAGGTTGGAGATGTGGTCGTTTCGGGAGCCAGCGCGCCAGTGTGGGGTTACAATTCGGAGCTTGAGCGGACGATGGTGTTGGGGACCCCAACCGAGGGGCAAAAGCGCATGTTCGACCACATGCTGGCTCTTCAGGATACAGCGTTTTCAGCCATGAGGCCCGGCGTGACCTGTGCAGACGTGGATCGGGCTGTTCGTGTGGTTTATGAAGAACATGGATTGATGGATTATTGGAAACACCACGTTGGACACGCGATTGGGCTGCGCTATCATGAATCGCCGTTTTTAGACCTTGGTGACCAGACGGAACTGGAACCTGGCATGGTCTTTACTGTTGAACCTGGTCTGTACGTCCCAGACCTGGGTGGCTTCCGCCATTCTGACACGGTTGTCGTTACCTCTGAGGGAATCGAGCGACTGACATATTACCCCCGTGATCTGGTAAGTTTGGCCATCCCAGTTTGACCCAGATTCCAGGTGCAAAGAATAACAGAATCAGGGGTGAGGGTTTGGCCTAGCTTTGGTTGTTTGGTTTGCTGTTTGGGTTTAGAAGAAGTGTAAGAGTAACCAGATGTTCGCCAGGGCAACAGTTATTATCAAAGCAGGCAAGCCTTTCTTGAGGAAATACATGTAGGTGACGGGGTAACCGGCTCTATCAGCAATACCTGCAGTGACCATGTTCGCAGATGCGCCAATCAGTGAGCCGTTGCCTCCGAATGCTGAGCCTACAGACAGGCAATAGAACAGCACCTTGGTATGAACGCTAGGTATCGTCTTGGTCAAATATCCGATCACGGGGAGCATGGCCGCCGTAAAAGGGATGTTGGCAATCACTATCGAGAGCGAGGCGCTTGCCCAGATGACGACAAACATGGCGAGTATCTTGTTTTCACCGATAAGTTTTCGGATGAGGCCGGCGATGATGCTCACCAAACCAACCTCCTGGATGGCTCCAACGACCATGAATAGGGCGAGGAAGAACACCAGGGTGGTCCAGTCAACTGCAGCGATCATTTCTTCGAGATCAGGTTTAATCCACACCAACAAGGTGGTAGCGCCTAAGAGTGCTGTCACGGCTGGGACCAGATGGATTTTTTCTCCAAGCACGAACAGGATGATCATCCCAAGTCCTACCCAGCCAGCCTTCTTCAGATGTTGAGGCTCTGTTATGCGTCCATGTTCGGTTAATTTTTCGAGCAGAGTGGTTGAAATGTTGCTGGATTTTTTTAGCTCGCGCCGGTAGGTGAATTCACTGTAGATAATTAAACCCAGGAAAGCGAGCAGCACTCCGGGGGTTAGATTTTTTAGGAAGTCCGAGAATGAGATGTGAGCATAAGAACCAATAAGAATATTCGTGGGCGTACCAATTAGTGTGCTGATACCGATGACGTTCGAAGCCATGACTTCAGGGATGAGCAAAGACATAGGGTTGATCCCCATGGCCAGGGAAATTTGTACCGTGATGGGTGTCATCAGTAACATGGTAGTTACATTATCCAGAAATGCTGAAGCAATGCCTGTAAAGAGCATCAGGACAGGCATCAATAGCCATAAACGGCCTCGGGATATGCGATAAGCCCAAAGAGCAGTCCATTGAAAGATGCCTGTTTTTTCGACCATGGCAATGTAGATCATCATCCCCAGAATCAGAAAAATAACGTTCCAGTCAACATACGTGAGGGCGCGTTTGAAGTCGTAGATGTACAGGGATTCAGACACCGAACGTCCCAGGTAGCTCACGACGAAGACGAGGGTAACACCTAAAAGGGCTGCCAGGGTGTTATGGAATTTCTCGGAAGCGATCAGGACGAGCATTATGATAAAGATAACGGTAGCAACCCAGAACGCGATACCGATATGCCTATCCAAAATAATTTCCGGCAAAGCAATGATGCCGCCATTTTTCAGGGTGGATAAATCTGAGGTTTGGATGGGGACCTCTTCGGATTTGAAATGGGCTCTTTCGATGGTGAGGCTGAGGTT
This sequence comes from Chloroflexota bacterium, assembly GCA_040758495.1. GTDB lineage: Bacteria > Chloroflexota > Anaerolineae > Anaerolineales > JBFLVL01 > JBFLVL01. Next base: position 155,800 of record JBFLVL010000004.1, on the reverse strand, counting down.
TGGGGGAAGTTCTTCGGGAAGTTCGAGAGAGAATATCCCATTGGACTGCGTTTCTGCTTCGGCCAGGGTGTTGCTAGCCTGGCTTGCGTGGGCAATAACGCTGACGCCCTCTATCGGGTTGCCTTGCGAGTCATATATCGTTCCGATGATCACACGTTGGGGGGAGCTTTCAGCCGCTCGGGTTATAGCTGGTGGGAGAAGGGTGGAGCCTCCAATGCACAACAGAAAAAGAAGGGATGAGCATCCCCAGAATCTGTTCATGGGTGTGCTCCTTCAGCCAATACTACTTTGGCATTGCATTCCTTTTCGATCCTCTCTTTGAATTTCTGCAAGTGGTCATGGGTGAAGATATCTTTATCGTCCGCGGATTGAGGCTGTCCAAGGACAACATACTCCGCCTTTATTTCACGACCAAGGGCGACAATTTCGTCTCCAACTTTTCCATGACGAACAGTACCATCGGATGGTACTCCTTGAGCTTGGGCTTTATCTTGGGCGACTAATAGGATGAATTCCCCCATGCGGTCCATCTCGTGGTAGACCAAATCTACGCGGCTGCTGCTGGTGTGGGATAAAAAATTGATATTGACAACATATAGAAAATGAACGGTAAGGTTTGTAGATTTGGCCAGATCGATGGCTGTTTGGATTGTGGGCTGACTGCTTGGGCCTCCACGAATGGCACACACGATTCCGCTCATAATGTCCTCCAAATAAACCAGAAACCAGGTCGAGTTCAGTGATTAGTATCTTACCACGTCGTAGTGTGGGGAAAAAGTTGACGGTATGGTTCGAGGTTAACCAAAGCCCACCTCTCAGGGCACGCAACCCTGGGGGCACCCTCGAGAAGCATGGTGAGACAACCGCTTCAGATTCACCCGGATGGTATTAGGATATATTATAATATTGGATGAAAGTTTCTCTGAATTGGTTAGCAGAAAGTTGTTGGTGAGTGTCACGCCAAGCGGAGAAAACAGCCGTATAGTCAAGGGTAAGATTACTTCCCCCTGCGGGTATCACCAATAGATGTGGTTAGGTTAATTTTCCAACGTTTTCGAAAGGTTAGAAGCCTGATGACAAGAAGGTCTTCGTTTAATAAGTTCATCGAGGTGTGAGATGGGTGAGCAGGTAAAGATTGGACTGGATGATAAAGGAATCAAGCAAATTAAAGAGATGCTTATAGGAGAACGCACTTATATCTTGGAACGCATCAATGCCCTGGCCGATAGAGAGGTAGCGGATGCTTCCAACGATAAGGACAGTTCAGCTTTGGCAAACAGCTTTATTCAACGTGAGCGCCAGTTGGTATTCAAAGAGCAGGATGAACAGAAATTAGAGCAGATAGAGGGCGCGCTGCAACGTCTGGAAGAAGGCAGGTATGGTTTGTGCACGCGATGCGGCGATATGATCAATGTAGAGAGGTTAAAAGTACTGCCTCATGCAGAGTTATGTATCCACTGCCAGGAAGAGCAAGATCGGAAGCATTTTTAATTTGGGGTGTTATGCGTTTTTAGTGAAAGGATGATGACGTGACCAATCGGAAGACACAGTTCGCCAGGGGTGATTGGCTGGTACATCGGAATTATGGGATTGGACAGGTAAAACGTTTAGAGAAAAAGACCTTGGGTGATGAAGAGGTCCTTTTCTATAAAGTGAAAGCCAGGAACAGCACCTTTTGGGTGCCAGTGGAGGAGGGGGAAAATCCACGAATACGACCGGTTGCATCGAAATATAAGATGCGCAAAGCCATAGCCTTGTTGAAACAACCTCCGTTGGAATTTAGCAAAGATTATAAAGAACGCCAGCAACAGATAGGGGAGTTAATGTCTGAAGGATCCGTAAAATCTACGGCTCAATTAGTACGTGATCTCTATTGGCGTTTACAAACAGGGAGGTTGAACCCTGGAGAACAGGATACCTACGACCGCATGTATAGTCGTTTATCCAGAGAATGGTCAATCTGCATGGGGATAAAAGTCACTGAGGTGAAAAGAAAAATAAAATCCATCCTGAAAAAATAACGGGGATTATATATAAGGGTTGTAGGATTTTTCTAGCAGTTTTTTGTAGGTCTTAACTTCGTTTGCCCATCTCTGGTCGTTCCACCCTAACTCAGGTTGGGCTATTTCCTTTATCTTGTTGATCAGGTCTAAACCACCGCGGGGGAGGAGGATCCCCAGCCGCAGACGACGTAAAAGCAGGTCATCAAGGTGGATCACTCCCTCGGCTTGGCTAGCCCATCGCATTTCTGCCCATACGTAGGGTGTTCCAGGGATGGGGGTTAGCTCTTCTGGGGTGGTCGAGGCCAGTATATCCGTAGTGTCGCTGGTGTACCGGCCGAACAGCCGCAGGAGGGCGGTGGGGTCGAGCGCAGGAAAATCCTCAGTTGCAGGTGTTCTTTCCGATATGGGATCAAGAATAGGCCAGTCTGGATCAATGCTTTTGGCATGAGGAAATTTTCCGCGCATGGCCATAAGGGCAGATTGTGCCATCAACCGGAAAGTGGTCAATTTTCCACCTGTGACGGTGAGAAGTCCATCTTCTTCCCACACAGCATGTTCGCGGGATTCTTTAGAGGGATCAGCTTTTCCAGTGCCAATGACGGCTCGAATACCTGAGAATGTAGAAACTATGTCATCGTAGGTGATCCCCTGTTCTGGAAAAACATACTGAGTGGCTGTTAATAAGTACTCTGTCTCTGCACTGCTAATAGTAGGGTCCTGGATTAGAGGCTCTGGGTGGTCCACGTCAGTTGTGCCAATGAATGTCACTCCTTCCCAGGGGATGATGAACACAGGACGACCATCTTTGGGGTGCAAGAAACTGATAGCCCGGTTGAGTGGTATCCGATCAGAGGGAAATACCAGGTGGCTTCCACGTAGCGGGCGCAGCCTGTTATCCTTTCCCAGTTGGTTGCGCAGGGTATCCGCCCAGGCACCCGCAGCGTTGACTACCATTGAGGCTTCAACCTCTATCGTCCGCCCTTTTCCATTAGGGGAGGTGTCTGTAAGTGCCACCCCACACACCCCGCCATCCCGCTTACGCAGTAACCGTTCTGCGCGGGCATAGTTGAGAGCTGTGCCTCCATCACGCACCGCTTCGCGTATCACCCGCAACACCAGACGGGCGTCGTCAGTCAGCGCATCGAAGTAGCGGTATCCGCCTCGCAAATTGGATGAGGTCAGCAGAGGACAGAGTCGGCGCATATCTTCTGTGTTGTAGTGCCGGTGACTCCACTGTTTCGCCATCAGATCGTAAAGGACCAATCCACAGCGAAATACCCAACCAGGGAAGGGATCATTCTCCATATTGGTGTACAGGAACCCCAGACGGTTGATCAAACCTCTCCCTTCCCGTAGCAAGCGTTCACGCTCGCTGACGGATTCAAGCGTGATCCGAAATTGAGCGTTTTTGAGATAGCGCAGACCTCCATGGACAAGTTTGGAAGAACGGCTGGAGGTTCCCGAAGCAAAATCGTGAGCTTCTACGAGTAATGTGGACAATCCCGAACGTACGGCTTCGCGGAGTATCCCTGCACCTGTGATACCTCCCCCAACGATGACCACATCCCAGGGTTTATCCAGGCGTGACCAGGTCTGCTGGCGCCAATCGTTGTTCCAGAAGGTGGGATTTTTCATGTTCGTATGTTTGTGTTCGAGGCGAGGAGTTTGCCTGGGTTTAGGAGGCCTTCAGGGTCGAGTGCCTGGCAGGCAGCTTCAATGAGCGCCAGACCCCGGGTGCCTTTTTCGGCTTCCAGGTATACCGCGTGGTCGGTCCCAACCCCGTGCTGGTGGCTGATGGTTCCGCCGTTAGCAAGGATGGTCTGGCTGGCGGCAATTTTCATGGCGCGCCAGCGCTCGAGCGTCTCATCGGGGTCAGGCGCGCGGCGGAAGAGAAAGGTGACATAGATGCTGGCCCCATCTTGATAGACGTGCGACAGGTGTGAGAAGACCACGACGCTCTCTCCAACCGCAGCCGCGGCTTCGACGATGGCAACCTTGATGGCCTCGGCGGCTGTAGCGACATTGATCCATGGTAGGGCAGTTTCCAGTGTGTCTATGGCGATACCCAATTCCCAGAGCGTGTTACGTAGATAGGGGGTGCGGAATCGGCTCTTACGCCACATTTCCCCAATCATTGAACCTGTGGGTAAACCTCTATAGTATTGAAAGAGGGCTTCAGCTTGTCGTTTGGTCTGCAACGCCTGACGCTGGTCGCCACACACTCCATAGATCAGCAGACAGCGTTCGGAACCGTATCTCAAAAGACGTAAACCCTGATCTGCAAACCTGACCAGCTTTTCTTTGCCTGAGAGTTGTAGATTAACCTCGGTTTCTTGTGGATCGCTGAGCCGCATCATGGAGAGGGGAAGCGCAGCTTGAGCCGCGGACCTCACTGCGGATATGCCTGACTCCCAGTCCCGGAAGAAAGCCCCAAAGAAAGCCTCCACCTTTGGAAGGGGGCGGACGCGAATTTTTGCTTGGGTGATGACCCCCAGGCGCCCTTCTGAACCCAGGAAAAGGTGCCTTAAATCGGGACCCGCAGCACTGGCTGGAAAGGGAGGCAGGATGACCCTCCCGCGCGGAGTCTCGATGCATCCACCGGCGAACAGGTCTTCGATGCGGCCATAATAATAGGATTGTTGCCCACTTGATCGGGTGGCGATCCAACCTCCAAGGGTAGAAGCCTCGAAGGATTGGGGGTAATGACCTAGGGTGAAGTTGTGCGCCTTTAGTTGCGCTTCAAGCTCCGGCCCAACCACACCGGCTTCGAAGGTGGCCAGACGGCTGGTTTCGTCCAGGTCAATCAGACGGTTCATGCGACGCAGGTCAAGGGTAAGCACGGGGTGGTTGCCGGATTGTGGATTGATGTGACCGACGACGCTGGTGCCTCCACCGTACGGTATGAGGTGCAGATTGGATTTCTGGGCAAGGCCAATAAAGAAGCGCACATCCTCAGGTGTGGAGGGGTAAGCGACGCCATCTGGAAAAGCAGGTATGCGTCCCGAACGCAGAGCCACCCAATCGGGGAGGCTTTGACCGCGAGCATGTCGTAGCCGCTCTTCGGGGTCAGTGATTATCCGAGGATGAGATAAAAGTCGGGATTTCGGCACGCAGGCTAAAATCTCGTCCAGTTTCGCGTCAGGGTAAGGGGTAAATTCTCCCAGCCTCTCCCGGAGGAACGCTTCCGCACTGGGGGGCAAGTCCATCACAATGCCAGGATTTCCCCAACCGTTCCAACGGGTTTTTAGGGTTATGCCTTCCATAAGCTACCCTTACTGGGTTAAGCGATGAAGCTCTTGGATGTGTGAGCGTAACCAGGCAGCTTCTTTTACTGTGCCGCGCACCATGGCGTTGGCTAGGGCTTTCTGGTAGTACGTGATGGCGTTTTCGATTTCGCCAGCCCGTTCAAGGTGATCTGCGATTATTGCGCTGTAGTCAATACCCGCTCGAGGCATGAGCCACTTGGCGATGGCCAGGTGACTCTGTCTACGATATTTGTGAGGCAGCAGGCTATAGGCCACATCACGTAGCAGTGTATGTTTGAAGATAAATTGTTTCTCGCCAGAGAAGGTGCTGGCTGCACCAGGGAAGGCCATCTCTGAGACGGTGAGTTCTACTAAACCCTTTTCTATCTGGGATACCAGTCCTTGCTTGGTGGGTTTTAAAATACTGGTAGTACCGACGGCTTGTTTTGCTGCCGCGATCACTGCCCCTTGCCAGAAAACACGACCAACCACTGAGGCAAGCAGGGCGACACCACGGGCATCTGAGGATAATGCATCCAACCGGGCTTGCAGCAATGAGGTAAGGGATTGGGGAAGCTGGTAACGCAGGTGTTCTACCATATCCAAACTGGATAAATCTGCATCTAGCAGACCTGAGAGCATCATACTTTTTACCATTTCCTCCAGGAAGTAGGGATTTCCTTCCGCCCTTTGAATGAGTTCTAAGGACACAGATTGTGACATGGTTGGTAAGCCAGGGTAAGCTTCGGACATCGTTTTGGGACTGAGGGTTAGAGGTATTAATTGAATTACATGAGCATTGTTAACCAAATTCGGGTAGTAGCGGTGAATATCTGGTCGCGCACCGGTTAATAATAACAATGGCAATGGTTCAGTTGTGGGGGTAGTAGTGAGGTAGGTGAGCAGCTTCATACTGCCCTCATCTGCCCACTGGAGATCATCAAAGAGTAGTACAAGTGGCCCTGAGGAGCTCATGCGTTGGAGTAATTCGGAGGTAAGGGAAAAGGCTTTATTGATCCGGGTTTGTGTTTTTTCGGTCAGGCCTGCAAGATATGGGCTATCAGGCCATGTGAGACCTGCCAGGTCACCGATAAAGTGTGCGGCTTCTAACGCCGGTGTAGGACCAAGCTTCTTGCCCCATAAATCCAGGATGCCTCTCAAGAATTTCTTGCGAGCCACATCTGCCTGGTCGTCATCGCTGATTCCGAAGCGGCTATGCCACAGGGATTTCCACAGGTAGAAGGGCACTTTAGACATCTGCTCCAACGCTCGGCCGGAGATCAGGGTTAGGTGGGGTTCATCAACTTCAAGTTGGCTGGTGAACTCCATTAAAAGACGTGATTTTCCCAACCCCGCCTCCCCGGAAACCAAAACCAGGCGTGGTTGAGTTGTATCCAGCATTTGTTTATAGTGCTTTTTTAATTCCAGTAACTCGGTTTCACGTCCTACCAACCGGGTGACCAGACCACCTGAGCTGCGGTAGCGTAACATGCTGGGTTGGGAAAGGATGTCTTCAACCAGATAGGCCTGGATAGGTTCAGTTTTACCCCTGAGCTCAATGGGATTGAGGCGTCGCATTCGGAAAGCCCCGCGCACGAAACGGTATGTGCTTTCGCTGATTACTACTGTCCCTGCTTCTGCCGATTCCTCGAGGCGTTTAGCCACGTTAACCGTATCGCCCATTACGGTGTATTCCCCACGCAGTCCAACATAACCAGCCAGTACTGGACCAGTATTTACCCCCACGCGCAGCATCAATTGTTGGGCTTCAGCGCGAGGGGTTTTGCTTTTGTACTTTTTGAGTGCATCTTGTATAGCCAGGGAAGCACTTACCGCACGCTCAGCATCATCTTCTCTGGCATGTGGAGCGCCCCAGATCACCATGAAGGCGTCACCCATGTGTTTGTCTATGTATCCCCTGTGGGCTTCAATAACCTGGTCAAGCTCAAACCAGACTTCACGAATCATATCTCCAACGGTTTCATAATCCAAATGGTCTGCGAGGGTGGTGAAACCTTGAAGATCGGCGAACAATACAGTCACCAGGCGGCGTTCTTCTGGATGAGGACCAGGGGTCGCGGTGTTCAAGGAAGTATCCTTCTTTAGCCAGGTAGTGATTTTGGCTTGAGTGTAGTTCAGCTATATTATATCGGTTTTAGTTGGGGGGAGGAGAGGTGTGAATGTATTTTAGTCGTAACTGCTCAGCTTGCCTACGCCTGAGCCTAAAGCCTGAGAATAAATTCTCAGGCTGAGAACCAAAGTCGGATGAAATCCGGTTAAAAAATGCACTGAGCTGTCAGTCCGTTTGAACGGACTTTGCCTGCCCCCCGAATGGGGGGCCTGCCAGCCCTGGATTCTTGTCCCGCTAGTCGAAGGATCAATCCGGGGCGAGGGATGCCTGAGCAGCTACTTTTAGTCAAAGCATCCTTTGACTGCACTCCGTCCCTCATTGACGTTCGGGACTGCGTTCCGCTCACCCCCTTACGAGGGCAGGGGTGAATAATCTTTCCCTAACAAATGTATGTTTCCGATATGCACGTTGTGTAAACCCGCCTCCCGGGCAGCCCGCAAGGCTTCTTCAGCGTGTCGCTTTGAAGTAGGGGGCAGGTCGGGCATCAGATAGTTGGGTCCAAAACCCAGGAGGGAATAAGGAATATGCGCATCCTGTTCAGCGATGAACCCTGCTATCCTGGCTACCTCTGCGGTGTTGACATAGCCTGGTACCAGCAGTGTGCTGGCGATGATGAGTGGTGGATCAGGTCGTTCGTGGAAGCGACGAGAGGCTCGCTTGAAATTATCCAAAATCTGACTGTTACCCCTCCCGGTGAGAGCGATGTGGAGGGGTTCGGAAAATGCTTTCAAGTCGAACTTCACACAACCACCGCTCTCTAATGAGAGCTGCACAGCCCGATCCATCAGGCGGGGGTTGGCAGTGCCCGCAGTTTCCCAACAGACAGCCACATGTTTCTGGGCAAACAACTTCGCCGAGGCCAGAGCATGGGGCATCTGGGAGGCGGGGTCGCCTCCAAAGTAACACACGCAATACGTATGAAGATTAGCGCAATCCACCAGTTCCTGGGCACTCATCCCCTGGCTGCATTGCGGGTCTACCTGACGATAATGCCAGTTCTGACAGAAGAGACAATCCAACGTACAACTGCAATAGAAGACGGCCAGGTTGTGGTCACCGCGCTGGGAGCTACCCTGACATACCCAGGCAGCTACGCAATTTGTTGGTAGAGGGTCTCGATACCAGTGGAGTATTCCCCTTTGTGGGGTTCCGGCAAGATGTACCAGCTTGCCTCCCTGAACGATGCGCATTCCACAGTAACCACGCTCTTGTTCCCCAAGCCTACATTCACTGCTGCACAGAACGCATCGCACTCCCTCCGCTGTACGCGGCGGGGCTATGGGGAGGTTGAACATTTGGCGAGAGGCGCGATGTGCTTTTTGAGCTTGTAACAAACTGGACTCACTATGTGCGCATTCAGGGCATATACCCAGGGCTTCAGCAGTCAATGCTTTTGTTTGGCCACAAACAGCGCATTGGACCTCAGCTTTTGGATGCTCCCAATAGAACATAATCTAAACAGTTTGTATGAATAACTTTTATAGAAAGGTTTGTTATTAGAGTTACATGGCAGAGATGTTTATCCGGGTTCGAGTTCCAGTTGATCGAGCATTTTTTTTATGGCCAGGTATGAGGTTGCCTCTGTGCTCAGATCAACGAACGGTCTTCCGCTGAATTCCAGTTCGGCCAGTTGTTCATCGGTTGGCACTACACCTAGAAATGGCACGTGGATACCTTGAATGAGTTCTGTCAGTGGGTGGGGCACCTCTCCGTTCAATCGGTTTAAAATCAGGTAAGTGTTGGCGATGTTGATATCCAGCTCGTTACGCAGTTCAGCGATGCGCTGGGCCGCCAACAAACCTCGTCGTGTAGGATCACTGATGATGAACAGGTGTTCCACATCGCGGGTTGTACGCCGGCTAAGGTGTTCCATTCCGGCTTCGTTGTCAATGACCGTATAGCTGTACCTGCTGCTGATGGCGTCCATCACTTCCCGTAAGTTGTGGTTGACTGCACAGTAGCACCCTGGACCTTCAGGTCTTCCCATAGCGATGAGGTCGAAACGTTTCCCTTCGGTTATGGAGGAACGGACTTCGTAGTCGAGGTATTCCCGCTTAGAAATTCCACCGCTAAGAGAACCCATGGCCGCTCCACCCATGGCAAGCGAGCTTTTCACCTTATTCAGCATCTCCTCGCGAATATCCCCAATTGTCCATTCCAAGTCTACGCCCAATACTAAATGAAAATTGCTGCTGGGGTCAGCGTCTATGGCTAGGATAGCCCCGCTGTAATTTTGAATGAGGTATTTGACCACCATGGCTGCGATGGTAGTCTTACCAACTCCGCCTTTTCCAGCAACTGCAATTGTTGTACTCATAAGGATACTTTCTCCTGTAGGACTTTACCAATATCGTTGGCAGCTTTGCGCAGTGCAGGTACATACTCATACACGCTGACTTGCATGCGATCTGCTTCTCTTACTCTGGGGTCTGCAGGTAACAGCCCGATAATGGCGAGATTGGGAGTTTCTGCCCGAAAGAAAGCCGCGTCCTGTTCACCTTGCACCTTATTCCCGACCAACCACAGATGTTTCAAGCCGATGTCCTCAGCGAGCTTCTTTATCTGGGCGGCTGTACCCAGACTGCGTTTAGTCGGTTCAGCGACGATCAGCATGGCATCCACGAAGTCCACAGTTGCCCTTCCGAGGTGTTCTACCCCAGCGTACATATCCAGGATGAGGATATCATCTTTGCGAAACAACAGATGGGTGAACAACGATTTCAGCATAGCGCTCTCCGGGCAGATGCATCCTGAACCTCCAAGTTCCACAGACCCCATTTCCAGCAAACGCACCCCTTTGTACTCTACACTGAACCGTTCGGGGATGTCATCCACGCGTGGGTTCAGGGTGAAGAATCCCCCAACTGTGCCAGGTTTGGCGCCTGTGCGTTCTTCGATGAGGTCATCCATCTCTGCAATGGGTTGCAGCTTCTGACGAAGCTCGGCGGGGAAACCGAGGGCCTCGGCTAAACATGGAGAGGGGTCTGCATCTACAGCCAGGACCTCGTTTCCCCATTCAGCGAAGGTCTGGGCGAGTATCGCCGCCAGGGTTGTCTTTCCTACCCCGCCCTTACCACTAATTGCGATTTTCATAATCGTGTAGGTTTCCTTTCTTGATGAATCCACAGGGGGGATAATTATATTCCAAATGGTAGTTTTTTCCCCGCAGGACGAATGAAGGCTTGGGTTTTAGCTTGCTGGGAAGGGTAATCTCACGCAGAAGTTGTTTCCGCTTTTATCATCCGTCTGCTCAAGGTGCTCCCCAGAATAGCGCAGGCGTCAGTAGGCAAGTGATGGCTGATGGATTCGTCAAACAGGATTCGATAAGATGGTGGAAAGTCCTCATCGCCCTGCCAGCAAGCCACCATTAACCTAACCAAGGGTAGAACTTGAAATGAATAGGAGCAGTCCCCCAAGGATTCTTTTCGACCTCCCAAGGTTTTCGCGGCTTGCTTGAACGATTCCAGATTGTTATGAAATGTATAGGCTAATAGTTGACCGGTATAACCCTGGAAGGCCTTTGTGTAGAACTGCCCTGCTGGTAATTCGGTAAAAGCAATCCATTGTCCTGTCGGACGTTTTCCATCAGAGGTATGGAAATAATAAGCCAGCAGGGTCTGGGTGAAGGGGTCCAATTCTTCCCCGCTCTCTGCCTTATGAGCGGAATATTCAGGAACGTTTACGACGACCTCCTCGCCCCATACATATGAGCGAAACTCTCCTACACCTTCTCCAGTTGGTAGATATGTTGCCCCAGTTCTGTCCGCCAGCATCCAGGGGTCAGCTTTACGTAATTCGGTGTGAAGTTCTTCCAGGCGTTGAGCCAGAGTATCGGAATCCTGGTGTTGAATTTGACTATGTACCTTCATCTTGAAATGACTATGTGGTCGCGCACGAAGCGGGTGTGACCACCTGTAAGAAGCCTGCCACAGGACTACAATAACCCCTTACTTTTCAATAACCCTCTGGGATCAACCAGATTTTTATTAAATGCCATGGATTTTTCAGGAAGACCGAAGGCCAGAGCCATCAGTTGGGTGAAGTATACCACCGGCATGGGTTTTTCTAATTTCATCTGGAATTGGCGTGCGTCTAAATTAGTATGGCAAAGTGGACACGCCACAGCGATGACGTCCGCGCCAGTTTCATGGGCATGTTGGATGAGGTCACTACTCAATTTTAGGACAATATCTGGACGGGTTAACGAGTGGGTAGCACCACAACAAACGGTTTTATATGACCAATCTAACACGTTTGCGCCCAATGCGGCCATCAGTTGGTCTAAATCGGTGGGATTCTCGTAGTGCTCCACACCGGTAATCTGTGGAGGACGAGTCAACAAGCATCCATAGTAGCAGACCACGCGTAAATCCGATAAGGGTTTCTCCACTCTATCTGCTACCGCTTGAGACCCTACCGCCTGGAGGATAGCTTCACTTAAGGTACTTACTTTTACGCTGTCTTTATAGGTATATCCCAGTTTTTCGTCTATGGATTCTTTGGCTTCGTCCTCATGTCGGATATGGTATTGGGCTGCCTTGTGACGGTTGAAACAGGCGGCACAGGGCATGGTCACTTCCTTGAAACCGCTCTGTTCGATCAATGCCAGGTTTTTCATCGGCAGGAGTAAAGCGTATTCGGGATCTGCGCGGTGGGCTGGAGAGCTGCCACAGCAGACCCAGTTTTTAGGTTCAATAAGCTTTATCCCCAGCGCCTCACAAGCTGCTAAGCCGGATATGTTGAATTCCACCGAGGTGGCATGTAACGAGCAGCCAGGGTAATAAGCAATGGCTTCAGCGGCCCCAGAAAGGGGCTTGACCTTTCGAGGCTGACGGGTAACACTGGGTATAAAGGGCAGCTTTCGTTTCTGGAGCATCTTGAGTCCCAGGTCTAAATCCTCAAATATGCTGTGTGTGCCCAGGGTGCGGAGTTTCATTTCCGCCATCAACCCCAACTCATAAGACCTTCCCCAAAGCCGAATTTCGCGCAGAAAGGCCTCGTTGAAAATATCCACTTCAGGCACCTGTGGTTTGATGCCTCGCAACAGTGCCTCGCGTGTCAGGAATTCCATGATGGTGTTGATATCCAAATTTTGTGGACATCTGGTCGTGCAGGTTTGGCATGCGGCACACAACCAAGGAGTTTGTGATTCGAACGCTATGTCTTCCTGACCGAGTTGCACCGCGCGCATGATTTGATTAGGCTGCCAATCGAAAAACTCGGCAACCGGGCAGCCACTAGTGCACTTTACGCATTGATAACACAAGTAAACGTTTTGCCCTATTTCTTCCTTGATGCGTTCAGCGAGATCAGATGTGATAGTGATGGGTTCTTTCTCCAGGGTTCTCTCTTTATCGCTCATGCATTTCTCCGATCATATACCGATATTACAGAGGGGACAGCACCGGTGTTGGCCTGCTTCGGTTAAACTAGCCTCTGCCGAATTTATCCAAGGTTCGTTAAACCTTGACCCTTTCAAGGCTTGGACGTGGATATAAACCTGCACCTTCGACGATGGGTTTGACCGCCTCCTCCCACTCGATGGCCATAATGTGTACTCCACTGACACCTTCAATCTCCTTTAGCTGTTGGATCAACTCAATAGCGATTTTTATCCCCTCATTTTTCCAGGCTTCCGAACGTTCTTTTTTCTCATCCTTGGTTAACTCTTCCTTGTCCTTCCAGGGATCACCGGCTCGAGTCATCCGATCAACAGTCTCATCAGGCACCAGGATGCCAGGCACGTTGGCTTTCATGTAGCGAGCCATACCTGGGCTTTTCAAAGGTCCTAAACCAGCCAGGATGTAGGTCTGTTCATGGAGGCCCAATTCACGAACTTTTTCCATGAACTGTTTGAAGGCTCCTATGTCGTATATAAGCTGGGTTTGTATGAAGTCTGCTCCGGCTTTGACCTTTTTCGCCAGTCGGTAAGGTCTGAACTCGATGGGGTCAGCGAAAGGAGCTGCGGCTGCACCGAGGAAGAAACGTGGTTCCTGACCCTTGAACTCGTCCCCACATTGGAAGATGTGTTTATCGCGCATGTCTGCGACCATTTTCAGTAGCTGGATGGAATCCATATCAAACACGTTCTTTGCCGTAGGATGGTTTCCGAAGGATTGATGGTCACCAGTCAGGCAGAGCAGATTACGGATACCAAGGGCGTACGCTCCCAGTAGGTCGCTTTGTATGGCTAAGCGGTTACGGTCACGGCAGGTCATCTGGATGATGGGTTCCAGTCCCTCTTGCACAAGTATCGTTCCCGCGCCAATGCTGGACATACGCACAATAGCTGTTTGATTGTCGGTGATATTTGTGGCGTCGCAGTAACCTTTTATGAGTTTGGATTTGCTGCGGATCACTTCTCCATCCGCGCTTTGGGGTGGCCCAAGTTCGCAAGTGACAGCAAAATGCCCGGCTTTGAGCACATGCTCCAGATTTGATCCAGCCATAAAACCATTATCTTTTGTATCCGCAGTCATAGTTTATTCCTCCATCTCTACCAACCGCAGGTCTTGACGTACTATTTTGCGAGGTCCGCCATCTCGAGAGGTGCACCAATTTTTCGGTTCCTGCAATTCGAGCAGCGTTTCTAGCCTCCCCATACTTTTCAGACGATCGTAAATTAACTGCCAGGCGCAGGGGATATCTGGGTTAATCTCGCAGTGTCCATCCTCTGAGCCGCCGCACGGGCCATTGAGCAGCGTTTTTGAACAGCGAGCGATGGGGCAGATACCACCTGTCAACCCCAGTATGCAATCGCCACAAGCTGCACATCGCTCTGCCCAAACCCCTTGTTCGAGAGGCATGCCTAAAAAAGAGGTGTTCAGACCCGGCACAACCCACTTATTGGGAAAGTGCTCAGCGATAGCCTGGACGCCGATGCCACAACCCAAAGATAGGATGATGTCTGCACCCTCTATCTGTTCTGTAATCTGATCCAGGTACTCCCATTCACACTGTCGTTGAACAGTTACCTCGGTGACATTTTTGGGGTTGCCCTCCAGCTTGGTAGCCATTCGCAGCGAGGAGGCCAGAATGGACGCCTCGCGCGAACCTCCCGCAAAACATACCGTAACGCAAGTTCCACACCCTACTATCAGTATGTTTTTTCCATCACTGATGAGAGATTTAATTTCATTTAGTTTTTTTTGCTCTGCAATTATCATTGTGTACCTCCGGAAAGGAAAAAATCGGAAGGATAATCAGTCTCCTTTGCCAATCGAATTGCTTCGTCGGCTTCTTCAAATCTCGATTACGTCTTCCGCTTTCACCTTTCATTTTTTCCTTTGCGTAGCGGATTAGGGCCAAGAGTGGATATTTTTTCCACCATTTCTTTAGCCATTTCGGCGAATTTATTAGCCATAGCGGAGGAAAGGTTGTACATTTCCACCCGCTCGGGCTCAAAACCAATTTGAACTAATAATTCCTTGATCCTTTCAACTCGTTTTTGAGCGTTTACATTACCTTCCAGGTAATGGCAGTCCCTTGGCAGACAACCTGCAACCATTACGCCATCTACGCCGTCCTCGAGTGCCCGCAGGATGATCAGTTCATCCATTTTGCCGCTGCAAGGTATCTGTACGATGTTGACCTCTGGGGGGTATTGGATGCGTAAGCCTCCAGCCAGGTCAGCGGCAGCGTAGGCACAGTGCTCACAGCAATAAGCGACAAGGCGCAAATCGGAGTCGGTCATCATGACCCTCCTTTAGCAGCAGGGGATAAAAAAGTGGTATCTGCCACCAACGTCTCCCATTCTCTGGTTGGTTGAATCAACGCGCTGACTTTTTCTTTCATTTGGGCATCTGTGTAATGTTTCAATTGGATGGCTCTGGCAGGGCAAACTGAGGCGCACAATCCACAACCTTGACAGACTGAAGCCTCTATATACGCTGCTCCCAAGATGTTTCCAACACCGGTCAGGTTAGCTTCTATCTGGGGTACACCGAAGGGGCAGATGCGGACGCAGGTCAGGCATCCTGTGCACAGGCTCTCGCTGACCTGGGCTACCCTTCCACCGGCAGTTAGTGTTTCCTGGCTGAGCACACGCGCGGCTCGGGCTGCCGCCGCCTGTGCCTGGATCATCGACTCATCGAGAAGTTTGGGGTAGTGAGCCATGCCCGCCATGAACACACCTTCGGTGGCAAAGTCCACTGGACGGAGTTTAACGTGGGCTTCGAGCAGGAAACCATCTTCGTCTACGGGCACTTTGAACAGGGTACTTACCTTATGAGCGTCTGGTTGAGGCACCACGGGGTTGCTCAAGACCAACAGGTCAGGCTGAAATTCAATGAAGCTGTTCAGGGACGCCTCCCATGCCCGAACCGTCAAACCGTTCTCTCCTACTATCTGGGGACGGTGATCGTCATCATAATGCACGAAGATCACACCCCGCCTCCTGGCTTCCGTGTACAGGCGCTCTTTGAAACCGTAAGCGCGGATATCTTTATACAGAATTGCCACCTGAGTGTCAGGGTGAAGCTCTTTGAGGACCAGTGCATTCTTCAAGGCCGTTGTGCAACAGATACGGCTGCAGTAATTTTCAGCCGGTCCGATACATTGGATCATCACGACTGAATCCGGTGGATTGTCCCTGCTTATGTGGACTCCTGTCTCTTCATCCAGGATTTCCCTTCTCCCTGTCAGGAGGGCCTCGAATTCCTGTTGGGTAATCACGCGTGGGTTTTGACCATAATCGTATTCTCGTCCTCGGTATTCCTGTCCACCGATGGCGATGATTGTGGCTCCATGTGAGATCTCCAGTTTGTCACCCTTGGCCGTCCGGATGAAGCTGGTGAAATTACCTTTGAACCCACTCGAGGCTATGACTTCGCTCTGTAAATGAACCTTGATGTTATCGTTATCACGGGTTTCTTCTATCAATTGTTTCAACGTGGATTGTGGGTCTTTAAAGTTGCCATTGACCTGTTCGGTAGGGGGCCTGGTGAAAACGTGCCTTAAATTCCCTCCGAGCTCGGCTTGGCGTTCAACCAGGTGTACCAGGAAACCTCCCTGAGCCAACGAGATGGCCGCGGTCATACCCGCCACACCACCGCCAATGACCAGGGCTGCGTGGTCAACGGGTACCTCTGTGGTCGGTTGGGGTTCTAATAATGCCGCGCGGGCAACGGCCATGCGGACGAGGTCCTTGGCCTTAGCGGTTGCCCGGTCCCAGTCATGAGAATGTACCCACGAGCATTGGTTGCGGATATTTGCCATCTCAAACAGGTAGGGGTTCAACCCCGCTGCTCGGATGCTATCTTGGAAGAGCGGTCCATGCGTTAAGGGTGTACAACTGGCAACCACCACGCGGTTGAGTTGAAGGTTATTAACTTGCTCGCTGATATGCTGGATGCTGTCTTGCGAGCAGGAATACAGATTGGATTCAGCGTGTACGACGTGAGGCAACGTTCTGGCGTGAAGAGTGACTTCCTCAACATCCAGGAAGCCAGCGATGTTCGAGCCACAATGGCAAACAAACACCCCAATGCGAGGCTCCTCCTCCATCACATCGCGTTCAGGCGGATATTCCCGCACCCTGGTCAGTGTGAATCGGGAGGGGCTGAGATGGGTTAAAGCCGCCGAAGATGCACCACTGGCTTCAATGATCGATTCGGGAATATCTTTGGGTTCACGGAAAGGGCCAACTGCATAGATGCCTGGTCGGTTTGTCTCTAGGGGGTTGAATTGCACAGTGTGACAGAAGCCGTAATCGTCCAGTGCAATGCCTAAGCGTTGACCAAGCTCGCGCACGGATGGGGAGATTTCCATGCCCACGGAGAGCACAACCATATCGAACTGCTCAGAAGCTGGCTTTCCAGTTTCGTTTTGATAGTGCAGGATCAGGTCTTTCGAGGGATTGTCTTCGTGCACCGCGCTGATACGACAGCGGATGTATTCCACGTTATATGTTTCTTTCGCCCGTTGGAAGTAGCTCCAGTATCCCTTAGAAAAAGAGCGCATGTCCGTCATGAAGACGTGTATGTCTAGTTCGGGTTGGTGTTCTTTTGCGACGATGGCTTCCTTGGTAGCGTACATGCAGCAGACTGCTGAACAATAGTCGTGGTGTTGGTCCCGGCTGCCTACGCATTGCAGGAAGGCGATACGCCGGGGAGCTTTCCTATCCGAAGGGCGCAATACCTGTCCTCCGGTCGGACCGGAGGCAGAGAGTAACCGTTCGAACTGTAACGAAGTGATAACGTTGGGGTATTTTCCAAGGCCATATTCTTCCGAAAGGGCGGCATTGTAGGCCTGGTAACCTGGAGCCAGAATGATCGCGCCGACGTTGATTGTCTCTTCTCTGCTCACCATGTTGTGGTCAATGGCATTAACACCGCAGGCATACACACATTCGAGGCACTCTGAGCAGATCCCGCATTGCAGACATCGTTGTGCCTCTTTGCGAGCCTGGCGCTCGGTTAAGCCTAAAACCACTTCTCGGAAGCTGGTCACGCGTTCTTCCATAGAAAGCAAGGCCGGTTCAACCCTGGGTTGAAGGGTGATTTCACCACTGGTAACTTTTTGCTTGAGTTCTTCCGCAGTGAGGCTGGCTACCGGTTGCGCTGCCTGGCTTTGTTTAAGAGGCTCCCCTTGCAGGTAATGGTGGATGGACATGGCCACCCGGTGACCCAAAGATACAGCTTCGATGATGTAGCTCGCGCCTGTTTTTCGTCCTCCCACTATGAATAGCCCGGGAATCTCACTTGCCAGGGTATCCGGGTCTGCACTCAGGTCGTCAAACTTATAATCCAGGTAGTTTAAATCAGAAAGCTGGCCCACTGTTCCAATAACGGTATCAACCTCAATGGTGAATGCGGTTTCGGGTTTAATCGTAGGACGCCGAATCCCATTTTTATCCCGCACCATCCCCTTGCCAGTTTCCGCCAGCTCGATGGCTTTGACGTGACCGTTCTCTTTATGAATTTTCGTGGCGGTGACACGTTCGAAGATGTGAATCCCTTCTGCTTCCACCGAATCGACTTCCACTTGGTAAGCGGGTAACTCACCACGCGGGCGATCCAGTGCCAGGTACACCTCGGCGCCCAGGCGCCGAGCAACCGCAGCAGTATCCAAAGCCGTGATTCCTCCGCCGATAACCGCCACATGTTCCCCAATGGTGATCGGTTCGCCCAAGTTTACCTGGCGTAAAAAAGTGGCAGCCGACAACACGCCCTCAGCATCTTCCCCTTCGATGCCTAGAGAATGATCGCGGGAGGACATTCCCGTTGCCAGGCAAACCGCGTCATAACCCTGTTCGAGCAAGGCGGAGGGGTTTTTGATAGGGGAGTTCGTTTTCAGCACGACACCCAGTGCCAGGATGTCGTCAATATCCTGTTGCAGGATACCTTTAGGCAGTCGGTGTGCCGGGATACCCACCCGCATCATGCCACCCGCTACCGGCAGAGCTTCATACACAGTGACTCCGTAGCCCATCTTGACCAGGTCGTGGGCTGCGGTCAACCCAGCTGGACCAGCGCCAACCACGGCGATCCACTGAGGTCGTGTGCGCGGGACGGGTTCTGCTTTTTCCCGCCCGTAAGCCAGAGCAAAGTCCACCACAAAGCGCTTTAACGCCATAATGCTGATGGGTTCATCAACCATTCCCCGCGTGCATTTGTTTTCGCAAGGATGATGACAGGAGCGACCACAAACGCTGGGGAAGGGATTATCTTCTTGTATTACCCTAAGAGCTTCCCGGTACCGGCCCTGGGCGATGAGGGCGATATAGCCTTGAGCACGCTGACCAGCCGGGCAGGCATCTCGGCAAGGCGCTCCCCCGCGTTTTTCGATGGCATATGCCGCGGGCACAGCTTGTGTGTAGAGTCGATAAGCAGCTTTTTTCGTATTGAGACCTTCTTCGTAGAGGTCGGATAGTGATATGGGGCAAACTTCAGCACAATCACCGCAGCCAATGCATTTATCAATGTCTATATAGCGTGGCCTTCGGTTGAGGGTTACCGTGAAGTTTCCTACTTCTCCTTCAACTCCAAGCACGTCTGTGTCGGTTAACAGTTCGATGTTTAGGTGACGACCTGTATCTACGAGTCTGGGGCTGATGGTGCACATGGCGCAGTCGTTTGTTGGGAAGGTCTTATCCAGTTTAGCCATATGCCCACCAATGGCGGATTGTTTCTCGACCAGGTATACCTTGATGCCCTGATCAGCCAGGTCTAGCGCGGCTTGCATACCCGCGATGCCACCCCCAACGACCATCACCGCGCCAATAGGAGGTGAAGCATGTTGAGAGGGTTGGACTTCTTTCTTTGGTGGGCGTCTACTCGTCATTGGTTCATTTCATCCCTCCACTCGCGGTGAAGCATGTCAGGGGTCTTTAAATTGCGAGGGATACGGACGGTGAAGCGTGAGCCTTTGACTTCACCGTCATCGGTGATATTTTCGACGACGATTTGTCCGTTGTGGGCATCAATGATATTTTTGGCTATCGAAAGCCCTAGTCCCATACCAGTGGCATCACCCACATTGCTGCCTCGGTAAAAATTCTTGAATATGTGTTTCAGGTCTTCATCAGGAATCCCAGGGCCTTCGTCTTCAACGGTGAAGACCACTTCCTCCGGTTCGTAGTAGGCGCTGAAGATGACCTTGCTGCCAGCCGGGGAGAATTTGATGGCGTTGTTCAGCAGGTTGGAAAATACCTGGCGCATCCGGCGGCGTGCGCCTACGATTGGCTCAAAAAAAGGTGGAGGTTCAATCTTTAGTTGGATTTCTTTCTCGGCTGCCGCTAAACGGACATCCTCGATGGATTCCGTACCTACTTCTCCCGGATCAAACCATTCGAAGTCCGCTTGAATTTGTTCCGGGCGCATACGGGCGAGATCAACCACGTCACCGATCAGGCTGCGCAGTTCTATTACTCGGAGGATACTGCGTTTGAGCATGCGTTCCTGTTTGGGAGTAAGCTCGCCAGCAAATCCACCGAGTATCGTCTGCAGGTAATTTTCGATGGCTGCCAACGGCGAGCGCAGTTCATGAGAGACAATGGACAAGAAATAAGTCAGCGTATCGGTTGCCCGGCGGTAGCGACTGCCGATCAGCGTGTTGAGTTCGTCCATGACCGCAAAACCGGCTGGTGGATGCTCTTCCAGGTATTCTCGTAATTTCACGCCATCTATTACCATCAGTCGGGTTGGTTCCACACATATTACCGAGGTGGTGTAAATGTGGGGATAAACAAGGGCTGAGAAACCGGCCACCTGTCCTGGGCCGACATAACCGATGGTGGCGTTGCGGGGTGTGGAATGACGTCCTATCTGAACTTCTTTTTCCAGCGACAATTTGCCTCGCTCGACAACCAACAAGGTGTTAGCCTGCTGACCTTCCATCAATACAACCTGTCCATCATGACAGGTCTCCTCATGGCAGAAGTCTGCTATGTTGAGCAAGTCCGGTCCCGAAAGAGCATGAAAGATTTCTGAACGTCCGAGTCGTACGGAAATAATCTCTTGCTGTGAGGTTATCATTTTAGAAATTTTTGCACTCTTTTGATCAGGTCATCTGGTCTGGCTGGCTTTTGAACATAGTCCTGAACGTCCATGGCCATACCAGTCTCCAATTCGTAACGCCGTCGGCTGGCATCTTCGACAACCGTGGTAAGTATCATAATTGGCAAAGAGGAGTATTTGGGTTCACTACGCAGCTCGCGGATTACTCCCCATCCGTCCATACGGGGCATGAGCAGGTCTAATATCAGCAAGTCAGGTACCTCGTGCTTGATCATCTCCAGGCATTTAACACCGTCTCTGGCGGTTGCCAGACGATAAGGTTGGGATTCAAGTATGGTCAGGATACCCTCAAGTATGTCTGGATCATCGTCTACGATAAGGATATATTTTTCTTTTTCCATGATGTTGCCCTCCAATCCAATAGATGACAAGCTTTCTTGAAAAACTGTTTACTGTTTTGTCAAGCGAGATATCCTGTCTGCGATAGAAATCCTTTGCATTATACATATATATGACATTTGAGGATAGCAGACCACCGCGCGTTTTGAATCGGATTTGTCCAGAAATCAGTATATATCTCTCAGAGCGAAAAAACGTTGATACTTAGTTGTCTCCTTCTTTTTCTCCTTCGAATGGTTTGGCTGCTCTTGCCTGCTTGGTGAAGCCATCCTGCCGCAGTGGGTTGGGTCCCATCCTCCGGACCTCTTCGGTGAACTCCGCGGCTGACCAGGCAAACTGACCACCCATGGCTGAAGAGACGTTGATCATCTGCAGCCGCCTGCCCTGGATACCGATCTCTTCCAGCAATTTTCGGGTGTATTCTACTCGTCTGCGTGCGTTGATATTACCTTCCAGGTAATGACAGTCTCCGGGCAGTCAGCCTGCCACCATCACACCATCGGCTCCGTCCTCGAAGGCTCTAAGCGCGTAGAGCACATCCAGTTTACCCGAGCAGGGCAACTCTACCACTTTGATCGAAGGTGGGTACTCCAATCGCATAGAGCCTGCCAAGTCAGCGGCAGCGTATGCGCAGTAATGACAGCAAAAAGCTACGATTTGGGGATTGTAGTCGTCCATAAGTTTCTCGTGTGTCCTGCTGGTGATTTTTTGTTTAATAGTTGAAGATTACGCTCCCGTCAACGTCCCCGCCAGTGAGGACGTCGGATTGAGCTCAACCATCTCAAAAAGCGCTTCTACCTTGGCTAAAGTCTGGGCATCGGTGTAGTGCATCAGTTGTATGGCCTTGGCCGGGCATTCCGAGACACAGGAACCACATCCATGACAGATTGCCGCCTCAATATAAGCAGCCCCTTCGATGTCACCAACACCAATAAACTCGCTCTGAACTCGAGGTACTTCATAGGGACAGATTCGCACGCAGGTGAGACACCCCACACATTTTTGCGGGTCCACGACCGCCACCCGTGCGTTAGTGAACATGCTTTTCTGTGAAAGGATGATGGCGGCGCGCGAAGCTGCAGCCTGAGCCTGGGCGATAGCTTCATCTAGGAACTTGGGGTAGTGAGCCATCCCTGCCATAAAGATGCCTTCAGTGGAAAAATCAACCGGCCTCAGCTTCACATGAGCTTCCAGGAAAAAGCCGTCCATATCAATCGGGACTTTGAGTTTGGTAGCTAAATCTTTGGCATCCTTGTGGGGTACGACCGGCATACTCAACACAACCAGGTCGGATTTCAAAGTTAGGTTTCTATTCAGTATTGGCTCCCATACATTGACCAGCAAAGGCTCACACTTCTCCTCCGACGGAGGGATTACGACTTTGGGTTTGCGGTCAAATTCATAATGGATGAAACGTACACCCGCTTTCCGGGCGGCTGTGTACACCTGTTCTTTGAAACCGTAGGTGCGGATATCCCGGAAGATGATGTTGATATCTGCATTTGGGTTCAGTTCCTTGAGCTTGAGAGCGTTTTTCAGTGCTGTTGTGCAACACACGCGGCTGCAGAATTTCTCCCCCGGACCAACGCACAGGATCATGCTTGCTGAGTTAATATCCATTACCTGTTTCTCCGGGTCAGCCAACAGGGCTTCGAATTCCTGTTGGGTCAGTATCCGCGGGTCTTTGCCGTATCCGTAATCGCTCCCTTTGTACTCTGTGCCACCTGTCGCCACGATGATGACGCCATGATCCACCTGGAAGGTGCGCTCTTCACGTTTCAGGGTGGTGGTAAAGTTGCCCTTGAATCCATGGGTTTCCACAATTTGTGTGTTCAAATGCACCTTTATCAAGGGATGGGTTAGCACGCGCCCAACCATCTCTGCGAGATATTCTCTGGGAGTGAGATCTGGAGGAAATCTAAGAGCATTGTTTTTAACAGCAGCCAGCAGAGTTGAATCTGTTACTCGTTCCTCGTCATTTATCAGAGCCTCGGGGCGGATTTCTGCTTGCCTGCCCTTATCATCATTCCCTCGTCCTCGGTTAGGAGCGAGAAAATGTAATTTCCGCAGGTTTCCTCCAATTTTGTCTTCCCGTTCTACGATATGGACAGGGAAGCCTTGCTCTGCTAGTGTCAACGCGGCGCTCATCCCCGCGGCGCCACCCCCAATGACCAGGGCAGTGTTGTTCACCGCAACTTCAGAGGTTTTCAGTGGGGTGAGTTGGGATGCTCTGGCTATGGCCATGCGCACCAGGGCTTTTGATTTTTCGGTAGCCCCCTCCCAGTCATTGGCATGTACCCAAGAGCATTGGTTGCGGATGTTGGCCATTTCGAACAAGTGAGGGTTCAACCCACCTTGTCGAATAGCGTCCTGAAACAGTGGTTCGTGGGTGAGCGGTGTGCAGGAAGCCACCACTACCCGATTCAGGTTGAGTTCCTTGATCTGCTCAATGATATGGGCGATGGTGTCCTGAGAGCAGGTGTAAAGGTTGTCTTCAGCGTGTACCACCCCCGGAAGTGAATGGGCGTATTGAGCCACACTGGGAACGTCAAGGTAACCTCCAATGTTGGTTCCGCAGTGGCAAACGAAAACCCCGATTCGCGGCTCTTCACCCACTGTATCCCGTTCGGGTGGGTACTCTTTCCGTTGAGCTAACGTGTGCCGGGCACCTGCCAGAAGTTGAGCGGCGTTGGCAGCCGCACCGCTGGCTTCGGTAACGGTTTCAGGTATGTCCTTGGGTTCGCGGAACGGTCCGGCAACATATATTCCTGGACGGCTAGTTTGCAACGGGTCGAACCATGTTGTATGACAGAAGCCATAATCGTCCAGCTCAATTCCCATCTGCCGCCCCAGTTTTTTAACCGCCTCGGATATCTCCATGCCTACCGAGAGGACCACCAGGTCATATTCCTCTTCGACAATGGCATTCTCACCTTCATAGGGCGAAACGTACCGTACGAGGAGATTTTTTATGTCCGGTTTTTCTTTCACCTCGCTCAGACGGCAGCGTGTGTACTGTACACCGTATTTCTGTTCAGCACGGCGATAATATTCCTCGTAACCCTTACTGTAGGAGCGGGTATCCATAAAGAACACATGGCAACTGACATCCGCATTGCCGTTTCCGGAGCGTGCCTCAGCTCTGGCGTGTTCGACGGTCATAATGGCCTCTTTCGCCGCATACATGCAGCATACCGAAGAACAGTAATCATGGTTCTGATCGCGGCTGCCAATACACTGTAAAAAAGCAATCCGCTTTGGGCTGGCCCCATCCGATGGCCGGCGGACATGTCCACCAGTTGGCCCGCTGGCGGAGAGCAGGCGTTCGTATTGTAAAGAGGTGACAACGTTCGGGTAGCGACCCAGGCCAAATTCCTCTGAAAGATGGGCGTTGTATACCTGGTATCCCGGGGCTAGGATGACAGCTCCAACGTGTAGTTCTTTGGTATCGGAGGCCTCATTGTGATTGATAGCGTTCCTCCCACAAACGAGCACACAGGACATGCATTCAGAGCAGATGCCACAAGCCAGACACCGGGAAGCTTCCGCCTGGGCGCTTTCATGGTCATAACCACCCTCGACCTCGGCAAAATTATCTATTCGTTGGTCTATAGGGAGCTCGGGTAGGGGGACGCGTGGTTGCCGGTGAATTTCGTTATTGGCAATGCGCTCTTCAATCTCTTTTTGGGTCATTTGAACAACGGGGAGTTCAGGCCGGGGAGGGGGCTCTAGAGGTTCGCCTTGCAGATATCGGATGATCGATTCAGCGACTTTGTGACCGTTGGCCACGGCCTCGATGACGAATGCTGTTCCGGAAACACTATCGCCGGCCGCGAAGAACCCTTCACGGCTGGTCGCAAATGTTTTTGGGTTGATGGCGATGGTTTGTTGGGTGGTCAATCCCACGCCCGCGTCATCGGGGATGAAAGCCAGACCAGCCCGCTGCCCGACGGAAAATATCACCGTGTCACAAGGTATTTCGTGTTCGGTCCCGGATACCTTTTCCACGTGTAGGCGACCGCTCTCGTCAAAGCTGAAGGAGGACACCTTCATGCACTCCACGCCTCGCACGCGATTACCTTTATCCCCCAATATTTGTTCGAAACTGCGACCAGGATGGAGGTGGATGCCTTCCTCCTCTGCCGCCTCCACCTCCCATGGATGTGCAGGCATTTCCTCTCTTCCTTCCAGACAGGCAAGATGGACTTCACATCCTAACCGTATGGCCGTGCGGGCACAGTCAATGGCTACATTACCACCACCGAGAACCAACACCCGCGGGCCAAATTCTTCACCGTCCGGTGAAACGACTTTGCTGTCACCGTTGGATTCATATCGCCCCAGGCGAATATCTCGTAAGAAGTGGGTGTTTATCACTACTCCATTGAGCTTAGAACCTGGTATCGGTAAGCGGACACCCTCGTGAGCACCAACTGCGATCAGCACAGTTTCATAACCTTGCTGAAAAACCTGGTCGAGGTCATTCACCTGGTGGTTTAAACGCAAGTCAACACCCAGGTCAATAATATCCTGTACCTCGCGCTCGATGATCTCGTTTGGCAGACGGTATTCGGGAACACCTAGCCGCAACATTCCCCCTGCAACGGGCATGGCTTCGAAGATAGTTACCGGATACCCGGCTCGGATGATATCCTGAGCTGCGGTCAGGCCGCATGGCCCCGCGCCGATGATGGCAACGCGTTGATGGGGATATTTGATTTCTACAGGTTCGACAGGCTGCCGTGGTTGCTCGTAAACTTTATCGGTAACGAAACGCTTAAGGGCGCGGATGTTGATGGGTTCGTCCACCAAACCCCGGTTGCAGGCTGTCTCGCATCGGTGGTTGCAAATCCGTCCACAGATGCCTGGGAAGGGGTTATCCAGCTTGATAACGTTTAGCGCTTCTTCCCATCGGCCCTCACGTATTAAGGCAATGTAACCCTGTGCGCGCTGTCCAGCCGGACAGGCGTCTCGGCAGGGGGCGATCCCCCGTTTGGTAATGGCATATGCGTTTGGTACAGCTTGGGGATATAGTTTATAAACCGCCCTTCTCGGAGCCAGATTTTCATTGAAGGTATCGGAAACGATGATGGGGCAGACCTTTTCGCAATCACCACAAGCTACACATTTCTCCAGATCCACATAGCGGGGTTTGTGTTGGACGTGTACCCGGAAATCTCCTGCCTGCCCAGCAATATCTAACACCTCTGTATTGGTCATTATTTCGATGTTGGGGTGTCGTCCGGCCTCTACCAGTTTCGGGGAGATTGTGCACATGGCGCAGTCATTGGTGGGGAATGTCTTGTCGAGCTGCGCCATCTTGCCACCAATGGCGGTGTCTTTCTCTACCAGATATACTTTGAAACCCTGTTCAGCTAGGTCTAGAGAGGCCTGCATGCCTGCAATGCCACCTCCAACCACCATTACAGCGCCAATGGGGAGGGAGTCATTCGGTGTAGCTTTCTTTGGGGTCATCGGTTTCCTTGCTGAAGTATGGTTATTGATTGTGTTGGGTAAGCTTGTTGGTCATTCCTCTGGACGCGCTCTTCGAGGCCTGCCTCTGAAGGCAAATTCATCATCGGGATCAGATAACAGGGTGTCCTTCTTTTGTTTTTTTGTCCCATTCTTTAGAGGGTTTGGTCCCAACTTGCGGATTTGTTCTGTCATGGTCTTGGCAGCCATAGCAAATGTCTCTCCCTGGCTACCGGACATGAAAAACATGCCCAGGCGCTCATGTCCCAGCCCAATTTCGTCCAGGATTTGTTTGGCTCGTTCGAGACGGGCACGGCCTCGTTCGTTACCCCGTACGTGGTGACAGTTTCCTATCGGGCAGGCAACCGTATACACTCCGTCAGCTCCTTGTTCAAATGCTGCTAAGATGTATCGGATGTCTGTCTTGCCGGTGCAGGGTAAACGGATGAACTTTACGTTGGCGGGGTATTGAATATTCAACGCACCTGCGGTATCGGCTGCCATATATCCGCAGTAAATACAGTAAAAGGCAGTAATTTCAGGTTCAAAGTGTTTTGAATTGCTCATGTTTTCATTACGGTTATCTCGTTATCATCCCTTAGCGGTTGGTCAACAACCATCTGCTTTGAAACATTAAAGTTTGACAGCAGGTGACTGTTCAGGCAGCCAACATCCCAACCCACCGATATCCTGGAGCATCATTTGTGTATCCGTATAGTTGATGAGTTGAATTGCGTTAGCAGGGCACTCACCCGTGCACGTGCCACAGCCCTGGCACAAAGCCGTGTCAATGTATGCAGCTCCTCCTATTCCACCCACACCAGCACGTCCTTCTTTCAGGAGGACTTGAGGTATCTGGAATGGGCAGACGCGGGTGCAGGTCAGACACCCTACGCACATATCGGGGTCAACTACCGCAACTACGCCGCCGAGGTAAAGTTGGTCACGCTGGGAAAGCGTGGTCAACGCTCGCCCCGCGGCAGCTAAAGAATGGCTTATACTCTCTTCGATAAACTTGGGGTAATGCGCCATCCCT
Organism: Chloroflexota bacterium; assembly: GCA_040758495.1. Taxonomy (GTDB): domain Bacteria; phylum Chloroflexota; class Anaerolineae; order Anaerolineales; family JBFLVL01; genus JBFLVL01. The sequence goes on along the minus strand of JBFLVL010000004.1, from coordinate 128,057 downwards.
GCCAGATAAATGCCATCACGCATAAAGTCCATGGGGCGCAATTTCATCTGGGCTTCCTCGAAAAATCTCTCTCTCCCCAACGGGACGCGTAGCATCTTGGCAAGTTCTTCCGTTCCTTCGGATGGCACGATAGCCATACTCAAAGGCACCAAATCAGCCCGAAGCTCTCCCCAACGGTTTAACGAAAGGTCGCGGGCCCTGACGATCAGGTGGTTGTTTTTGTTGAGAATTTGAGGCGGTTCGTCATTGGAGTAACGGATGAAAACCACCCCGAGCCTGCGAGCTTCGGTATAGTACTCCTCCCGGAAACCATAGGTTATGATGTTTTTATAAAGTACGGTTACTTTACAATTGGGGTTGAACAATTTGATGCGAATGGCGTTTTTCATGGTGTTTGTACAACACACCCGAGAACAATACTCTGGTACTCCCTCAGGTCGTACGCACTGTATCATCACCACATCTTTTAGCGCCGCGATCTTTTCCGGTTGGTGGATGATCTGTTCTTCCAGTTCACGTTGCGTGATGACTTGAGGCAGCTCAAGCCAGGGGTGATCATGAACTTCGTGTCCGCCTGTAGCTACAATGGTCACGCCATGTTCAACGTTGAACCTTTCGGGTTCCATGTTTGGCCTTTTTCGTATCAGCTCAGTTCTGAAATTGCCAACATGTCCATTGTGCCTCACCAACTCCGTGTTCGTATATGCCACGATGTGTTGGTGGGAGCGAACGCGGTTGATAAGGTCTCTGCCTAGACGGCGAGGGTTAAAGCCTTCAGCAACATAATACATATCCTGTAGATTTCCCCCCAGGACATCCGAGCGTTCAATGAGGTAAACATCGTAACCACTGTCAGCAACCGCCAGTGCAGCCGTCATTCCTGAAAGACCACCGCCAATTACCAGGGCACTGGGTATACAACTTCGTTTTTCTTTGTGTACGGGTTGCGCCACAGAAATTCGTCCGATGGCGGTTCGCACCAGCTCTTGAGCTTTACGGTTGGCTTGCTCTATCTGCTGGTTGTGTACACGTACGCATTGCTCCTTCAGGTTGACCAGCTCTACCAGGTAGGGATTTAACCCTGTCCAACGGATGAGGCGCTGGAAGAGCGAGTCGTGGGTTCGGTTGCTGCATCCAGAAATGACAATCCGGTTCAACTTAAGTTCTTGGATCCTTGTCTGAATTGCAGACAGTGTATCCGGGAAGCAAGCATAGTCTACAACCTCAGCCGATACCACATTGGGGAATTTGGAGGCTTGCTTAACCAGATGGTGGACATCAATCACCTCCCCAATAGTTCCTCCACATGAACAGGCGAAAACACCGACCCTGGGAGATTCTGCACTTATGTCCCGTTCTGGAGGTAGGTCTTTGGCTGCCAAAAAAGGATGTTCGTGTGAATAGGGATGTGTGTTCAGACGCTCGTTGAGTAAGCGCATGGCTTCAGCGGCAGCACCACTGCCGTCTATGATGGTTTCAACGATCTCCTTGGGTGAGGAAAATGCACCACAAACAAATACACCCGAATGGGAGGTTTGAAGAGGTGTGAACTTATCCGTCTGGCAAAACCCGTATTCGTTCAATTCAAGATCTAACATCCTTGTAAAGTGGTGGGCCGAGCTGGGTGGCTGGAGGCCGGTAGCCAGCACAACCATCTCAACTTCCTTCTGGTGTGAGATACCATCCGGGGTTGAATAGTGCAACCTCAGGTTGTGAGTGTGCGGGTCCTCGTGAATCTGGGAAACCCGACAGTGGATATAGTCAATGCGGTGACGCTGGCGTGCGGTTTCGAAATAAGCAGTGTACTGTTTGTTGAAGGCGCGCTCATCCATGATGAAGACCGAGCAATCAATATCTTTTCCCAAACGCTGTTTTGCCAGCATGGCTTCTTTGGTGGCATACATACAGCAGATGGATGAGCAATAGGTGGTTTGCTGATCGCGGGAGCCGATACATTGCAGCCAGGCGATGGAGCGTGGCCGTTCCTTGTCGGAGGGTCGCACGACAATCCCCTCGGTTGGACCTGATCGGCTTGCCAGGCGTTCGTACTCCATGGCGTGCACCACGTTGGGGTAGCGCCGATAGCCAAATTCACTCATTTCTGTGGGGTCGAAGATCTGAAACCCCAAAGCCAGGATAATGGCCCCTACTTCAATGGAGAGCAGACGGGGCTGCTCGTTAAGGTCTATGGCGCGGCTGGGGCATACTTTCATACATTTACCGCAATCATCACAATACGACCCTTTATCAATGACGTAGGCATCGGGAATGGCACGAGCGGATACTTTATAGACCGCTTTTCGTGTGGTCAAACCTTGCTGATAGCTATCTGGTAAATCAATGGGGCATACCTCGGCGCAGTAATTACAGTTGATGCACCGCCTCGGGTCAACATAACGAGGCTCTTGTCGGAGGGCAATAGTAAAATCTCCTGCCTGGCCCTCTATGCCAACCACATTGGTATTGGTGATTAATTCAATGTTTGGGTGCTGGTTGTTCTGAATATACGCGGGAGAAATGGAGGGGCGGGTACAACCATATCCATGGTCTGGTGTTCCTCGGCACAATACACAGTCATGTTGGGGAAACATGAAACCCAGTTGTGCGACTCGACCGCCCAGGGAAGGAGTTTGTTCGATGAGATACACTTTCAATCCCGCATCAGCCAGGTCAAGCGCGGCGCGCATGCCTCCAATGCCCCCACCGACTACCATTACTGAGCCGACAAGCTTATATTCCGACTTAATTTTTACGGGGGCTTCGACAGTATCAATGGGAGTGGCAGTCATGTAGCTGTGCGGGAATCCTTTCTTAGCTTATGCGTTGTGCTGAGGGGGTGAAAACCAACATTTATTGACAAAATACCTGTCAAGAAAGCTGGTGGTGAGCTATTTAATAATACGCAGCGCTTCCTCTGCTCACCTGCCCTCCAAACAGGTATCCCATCAATATCAACTATCTGATTGTATTATATCTAATTGAAACATTTATAGATATGCCAGCAAGAGACAGATGTCACTTGTTTGTGGGGAGATTTGTCACAACGTAAATTGTGAAAAAACCTGTTGTGGCCTTCTCAAACAACGATCCTTAGAAGAACCGGTCAGAGATAGAAAAATAGTATCTCTGACCGGTACAGGCGAACCAAGTTGTTTATGAGCGGGTTTTTCCTACTCTACTGTAGTTCTAATCCGCAGGTGCTCCTTTAATAAAACCCTTCTTCATCATCATGCTTGTCAGATCGCGGGAGCGTTTGATGATGGTCATGGCATGATCAATCAGCTCATCGTAGCTTTTGGTGAGTCTGGCGACTCCCTGTTCTTGGGCTTTCATGCCCACAGCCGCCGCCTCGTGTGGGAAGACTTCCCAGTCGTCCATGTTGGGCAGGATGTGTTCTTCATCCAATTTATCACCGATGTGATTGGCGAGTGCTTCGGCTGCGGCAAAGCACATTTCATCTGTGATGGTCCTGGCGCGCACGTCGAGGGTACCGCGGAAAATGCCCGGAAAGCCAAGAGAGTTGTTCACCTGATTGGGGAAGTCCGAGCGACCTGTGGCAATGATGCGCGCTCCAGCCTCTTTCGCTTCCCAGGGCCAAATTTCAGGCACCGGGTTAGCAGCCGCGAAGAGGATGCCGTCTTTGTTCATTTTCTTCACCCACTCCGGCTTGATGGTCCCTGGGCCAGGTTTTGATAGAGCTATGACTACGTCGGCGCCTTCCATGGCTTCAGCTATACCCCCCTGGATACCGTCGGCGTTGGTCTTCTGGCACAACATCCATTTATCCGCGAATTCCTCTTTGACTTTCTTCAGGTCCTCGCGATGTTTACCTAAAATGCCCTTGCTATCCACCATCAGACAATTGGCGGGGTTGGCTCCTTTTCCAAAGATGAGGCGAGAGCAGGCCACGTTTGAGGCGCCTGAGCCGATAAAAGCAATACGCACATCTTTGATCTTTTTGCCAACGATCTTCAGGGCATTAATCAGTGCTGCCAGGGTAACGGTTGCGGTGCCTTGTTGGTCATCATGCCATACAGGTATTTCTGCCTTCTCTCGAAGGGTGTCGAGGATGTAGAAGCATTTCGGTTGGGAGATGTCTTCCAGATTTATGCCTCCAAAGGCGGGTTGTAGCATCAGTACGGTTTCAATGATCTTGTCCGGGTCTTTGGTGTCCAGCATGATGGCTACACCGTCTACGCCCCCTAAGTATTTGTATAGTAGAGCCTTACCCTCCATTACGGGTAAACCAGCTTTAGGCCCGATATCTCCCAGCCCTAAAACGCGAGTACCGTCGCTGATAACTGCTACGGTGTTCCATTTGTTTGTGTGTTCGTATACCAGCTCTGGGTCGCTGGCAATGGCACGGCAGGGGGCCGCGACTCCGGGGGTGTACCAGATAGCAAAATCATTGAAATCTCTGACCGCGCACTTTAACACAGTCTCCACCTTTCCGCGATAGAAGGGGTGAAGTTTCATTGCGTCAGCCGAGGGTTTTTTTGCCTTCTCCAGTAACTTCTCGATATCTACAGGTTTTTTACTCGCCATACTTCCTCCTAATTGGATTTATGGTTTGGTTAAAGGGTAAAACAGAATAAGATTAGATGTTGATATGACCGATCGCATGGATGGTTTTATCAAGCTCCTATGCGAGATAGGCATCCGCATAGATGACTTTGTTCAGCAGAATCTGTACAGTCTTCCAGATGTCCATTTGTTCTGGGTCACTGGTGTCTACGTCTTCAATGGTGGGTTCTTCCATGTTCATTATGCGATCGTGCAGCTTGAGATAGAGCCGCCCAACTGGTGTACGTTCGTCACGCTCTTCGATGATGCGGATAGTTTCGTTGAGCTTTTCTTCTAAGGGATCAGCGATCATCATTTGCAAGCCGGCACCCATCAACATAGCGCAATACACCCGGTTGATGAGGGGACGATTCTCGTGGGGGACGGCGTTGGATACGTTGGACAGACCAACCGAAATTGCCGGAGGTGGATCCCATGCGTATTGCAGCGTCCGGATAGCCTCGATCAGCTCGGGACAATACTCCTGGCATCCAGAGACGGTTAACACCAACGGGTCGAGAATCAGGTCTGCTATGGGGAAATCAATCTCCTGCATCCTGGGGATGAGCGTCTCCAGTGCGATGGTCACGCGTTCCTCAGCCCCCACGGGAATGCCGCTCTTCCCCATGGTGAGGGCGATCAGCTTGGTGTTGTATTTCTTGGCCACGAGGGGGACTTTTTCCAGACGTTCCGGTTCAGCCGATGTAGAGTTGATGATGGGTTGGGCTTTGGTTACTGTTTTAACTCCCATTTCAATTCCCTCGAGATTTGAACTATCAAAGCTCAGAGGGACATCGGTGACCGCCTCGATCGTCTTCACTATCCACGGGAAGACCTCTGCCCAGTCCTTCTTGCGGGGACCGAGGTTGATGTCCAGGGCTTTTGCCCCTGCACCCACTTGGCGAACAGCCAAGTCCTGGAAAAATTTCGCATTGCGTTCTGTAAGAGCATCTTTAACTTTGGTGGAAATAATATGGATGTTTTCACCTATGATATACATTAGCTGCCCTCCTTGTCTAGCGCGGCTTCAACTGATGGAAACTGTGTCAGATCCGTGTGCGGAAGAAACAGCGCAGACATAAAAGCGTCATAAAATGTGTTATCTGCTGATAGTTCAATGTACGTCATCCGTGAGGCAATGTTTTTTATCCGTTGGCGTGCTTTGTGGTCCAGTAGCGCTCGATACGCTCCCTGTACGGATGTGTTGCCCAAAAAAGAGAATCGATCCCAGGGCATATCTGGAAATAAGCCGATTTGAATGGCTTTCTCGACGTTTATATACTTGCCAAAGGCCCCTCCTATCAATACTTGTTCAACGGTTCCGAGGGGGATGCCGACTTTGTCTGCCAGGACGGTGAAGCCTGCATAAATGGCCGCTTTTGCTCGAAGCAAATTGTCAATATCCACACGGGTTAGAACGATATCCTTGCCGTGTTGGGTTTCATTCCCCCAGACAATAACATATTCCCAGCCATGCTCGCCCTGCCGAATTCGGGGGGTGTCGAGGAGCTTGTTGAAGTTTCCACCCTTGTCTACCACTCCGGTTAGGAACACCTCCGCTAACAAAGAGATCAGACCACTCCCGCATACACCCCGCGGACTGGTGTTACCGATCACCCGATAGGAAGGTTCGTAGGTCTCACCGTTGATCCATACCTCTTCTATGGCCCCCTTTGTCGCTCGCATGCCAAATTGTACGCCTGCTCCCTCGAAAGCTGGACCCGCAGAACATGCACAGGTGGCTAACCAATCATGTGAACCCAGAACCGTCTCTCCGTTGGTACCCACGTCCATAAACAACGTGGCTTTATCCGTGTCATCCATACCCGATGAGAGCACACCGGCAGTAATGTCTGCACCTACGTAGCTGGCGACTCCTGGCAGACAATCCACACTGGCCTCAGGATGAATATCAAGCCCGACTTCTTGAGCACGCAAAGTGGGGATATGGTTGATGGTGGTGACAAAGGGTGATAAACGGATGCTCTCTGAGGAAATGCCCAACAGGAGGTGTATCATGGTGCTGTTTCCAGCAATGGTAGCTTTGTAGATGTTTTGAGGCATTGCCTGGCCCCGCAGACAAGCCGTTTCTATCAACTGATTAACCGTCCCTAACACCAATCTGCGCATTTCTTCTCCACCCCCATTTTTGCTTGCGTAAACAATCCTTGAAATGATGTCCTCGCCCCGAGCGATTTGCCCGTTATATTCTGCTACTTGTGCCTGCACTTTTCCCGTTAGCAGATTGACCAGCCAAACGGTCACTGTAGTAGTCCCGATATCAATGGCCAACCCCCACAGCGGGGCGTTCTCTGGGGTATGACCAGGCAAGAGTTCGATGAGGCGGGTTGGGCATTCGGGGCAATCCCACACATTCCTCTCCAGAATGGCAGTAACCTGCCATTCGCCTCTTCGTAACACCTGACCAATGTGGCGGAGCAAGGGAAACGAGATGCGAATCTCTTCGATGTTGGTCTCTTGACGCAACCCGTTCTTTATCCTGCTCCAGTCATCCCTCTGATCCTCCATGTTGGGTTCAGGCAGTGTCAAGTTGACCCGCAGGAGGGTCTGATCGGTGTTGGGATCATACCCCTCAGGGACAGTTACCTCCGCTACTGTGCGATCGGTGGTCAGTCGTCGCTCTACCTTTTCCTGAGGTGGGACAACTACCGTGACGTTTCCCTCCACAACGGATTGGCAGGCGAGGGCGTAACCCTGGTTTACGTCTTCTGTGGATAAGCGAAGTGTGCTTCTTCTACGGATATCGCCCTCAGTTACCTGTACAATGCAGCGACCACAACGCCCCTGACCACCACAGGGTTGCGTTATCTCTACACCAGCCTCGCGGGCAGCCTCCACCAGTAATGTTCCCGTGGGAACGTTCACGGGCTCTGGTGCTTGATCAAAGATTACCCGGTGGTCACTCATTTACATTTCTACTTCAAGCGAAAGACCGTCCAACATAAGCAGCCTCAGGTTAGAGAGCCTGTTTCATGAATGCAGGAATGTCAACAGCCTCCCGTGGACCTACACGAATTTCCCAGTCGGGCAGTTCTTCTTCTAACTCTCCAGAAAGAACAGCTACATGACCAGGAATAACGAGTAGTTTGCGAGTCACCTTTTCTGCAACTTTGAAACGGGTAACGTCCTTGGCTATCCGTTCAGAGTCAAACTTGCCTGCTGCCCAAGCCGTGAGCACGCTCATGCCCTCAGCGTCAGTGACCACCAGCCAGGCAGGAAGTCCAGACCCTTCAACTTCGTTAGCCACACTGAAGTATGTAATGCTGAAGTTAGTGGTTACGAGTACAGGATCCTCGGGTTTGGGATCGTTGATTTCGTACACTCCAGGTTGAACCTGAATTGGTTTTTGTGGATCGGTATAGATGTTCTGGCGTAGAACCAGGAGCGGATAGATGAATTCCGGAGAGTAAGTGTCCAGGACGATAAATCCGGCGTACTTTGAAATAGCTTGAGTTGCCAAGATGCCTTCTTTGGCCGAATCGTCCGTATCACCCGGGAAAGATATGATGGGGAAACCAAGTGGTCGGAAGTTCTTTTTTAGCGCCAAGCGTCGAGTTTGGGTGTTGAACATCAGCGAATCGCTTAAACGACGGGCTTTGTGATCTATAACCAGGTCTTCGACACCTTTGCCTTTGATCTTTTCAGTCAGTTCAGCTACCTCTTCTAGTGAACTTCCACTGACAACTAAAGCGGCGTTATGTTTCTTTGCCAGGTCAGCCAGGGCTTCCCAGTTGTCGTTGTCGGCAGCATATAGTAAGGGGTTTTCACCCTCTAACAAACCCAACCCTGCTGCCTGGATATCTACATTTTTCGTTATCAAAATCAGGGGACGTTTGCTGATCTCCCGTAGGTTTTTTATAGCTGAGGTGAAGGTCTCTGCGTTTCCTGAAGTGGCTTCTACTGCATAGCCATCAATCGTTAAGCTAATCCCCACGTAGTTGACAGCATATGCCTCTAAGGCCGATACTCTCTTTTTAAGTTCTTCTGTGGATAAATCATCGCGCAGGCGAATGAGGAGTCCTGGCTTGTGGTAGAAGGCTTTCTCGTGGCGGAAAAGCACAACTTCGTTTCCGGCTTTGACTTCGTGACCATTTGATTTTAGGGTGACCAGGCGGATAGGAGGGGTGGCAGATTCAGCGAGTGTTTCTTTGGATTCCTCACTGACGTGTGGACAGGCTGCCAACTCAACCTGTTTGGCAGCCAGTTTCATGGCAAACGCCAGGCAGGTTGGGAAACCGCAATCCTTACAGTTCGTCTGGGGAAGAAGTTTGTAAATTTGAATTCCCGATAGAGCCATACATCTGTCTCCTTGTTATTGCTACGCTGTCTGCGGGATGGTCATCAGTTCGTCAATCGCCATTTTTACACGACGGACGTTTTCAGGATGGCGCAAGACGAGGATATCCGCTCCGGCTTCCATCAGCGTGATGGCAGTGGTTGTCTCCCAATTGATTGCTCGGTTCAACCAATCTCCCCAGGCCTTTGGCACATCTTCACCTACCTTGGCTTCTTTTGCCTTCCAGGCTTCAAACCCGGGGGTAACGATCATAGGAAGTTGGGTCATTGTGTCCCCTTGTAAGGCTGCCAGGCGTAAACGCTCCATGGCCGAAAAACCATACTCAATACCGTATCCTAACGCACCCGTGGTTGGATCCATCAGAATACGGTTCAAGGGAAGGCCCATATCATGGATCAGGATGTTTAACTGTTTTGCCAGGTTGACATCCATGGGGGTACGGCCGCTGACCAAATGATCATTCGCCATAGCCGTGGCGACGATGGTACGGTAGTTTTTATCCTCGCAGATTCCGAGCACAATCCGTTCCCCTTTGGTCGCTTCCGCTATAGGTACTAACAGCTCGTTGTCTTTTTCGGCCTGTCCTGGGCCAAACACCATAAGAGGTAAACCGCTGGATTTCAACACGTCCTTGACCGCAGCTACCGCGGTGTCCGGAGTTGTGGGATTCCCGTTCTTATCTGTCAGGCTGAGGGATAGTTGAAGTAAGTCAGCTCCAGCCTCCTCGGCCGCTTTTGCCCAGCTTCCCGGATTATCCATAACCTCCCCCCAGGTTTCCAGGAGTAAGGGCGACCAATCGTCGGGTCGTCGGTCTTTGATCTCTAGAGCGGTGACTGGAGGGTAGGGAATTTCCGCTTCAAAGTGTAAAAATGGTAGTGTTTTTTCGCCTCCAACTGTGACCGTGCGGGAGCGAGTTCCCCCGTTCTCAGCAGTTGCTCCTATGGTTACAATATTTACAGTACCAGGCCAGGAATCTTTGGGAATTTCGATCGGCATAGGCTTTGCTCCTATTTCCCCACATGACCTTCCCATCCTCAATCGAAGAAGGGAGGGCCATGTGTGAGGGTGTGTATTGGATTAGATCATTGGCTCCATCTGGAGGGCTGGATGGTTATGTTCCTCCAACCAGGTCATTAATTCTTCAACCGAAGTTACATTGCGACCATCAGCAATTTTGCTGATTAATTCTGGGTCGCCTTCTCGTTTGGCAACTTCCTTGAGTTCTTCAGTCATGGAATCTTTGAGGAAACCGCTCATCCAAACAATGCGTTTAAAACCTCCATCTGCGGAGATAAATTTGGGGCTGAGAAGATAGAATTTGCCTACTCCCATAACGCCAGGGGTCTGCATACCGCCGCCAGCGATTCCTGCCAAGGTGCTGAAGGTCATCCCTGCCGGGGTCATGCCTGTATCCTCTCGACTGACCACCATAACCCCGTTGGTCTCTGGAACGACCATGACGATGCATTCAAAACAACCACAGGCGGTCATGGGGTTCTCCATGATGGAATAGATGGCCACTTCCTCGACTTGACCATGGGAGCCGATTTTAGCATAGTTCAGTGTACCCTCCCAATATCCTTTCTTCTCATCCAATAACTTGCCTAATTTGATCGGTTGGTTGGGTCCTGTGGGGTTGATGCTAAAAGAGGCTTTGCAGTCCAGCCAGTTATAAGCTCCACACAGACCCAGTCGCTCTGGACTAATGATGCATACGTGGTTGGGTGCAAAAGACTGGCATAGGGTACAGGAATAAAACTCATCTACAGATGCGTCTGTGAGGTCGGTTAATCGTCTGTTGCGGAAGTCATAGGCCTCACGAGCGGTTTTCAATTGCTCTTCCATCCTCTTGGGTTCAGTGAAGATGGTCACCTGTACTTTGTCTACGATGGCGCCAAAATCATCGTGGAAGCGAGCGTGTAGAATCTTGCCGAAGTGCTCGAGGTTGAATCCTTTATCTGCGGCTGCATTGGATATACGGATCCAGGCAATATCCCGTTGGCCGATGTGTTGAATGCCTGAAGCCCCGTTGATAAAGTAGTGTATTTGCCGTTCCAGTACAGGTTCAAAGTCTTTTTGCATGTTCCGGCCAGCAACCTCCACCACAATTCCCATGTCCATGGAGCCTTGGGGCTCAATTCCTTCGATGCCGGGTCCAACGACTTCTATTTTCCCATCCACGACCTCGTTCAAGTCTGCCATGCGCAAGAATTCGAAAGCGCGGGAATTCTTGCCGCCGAATTCGATGCGCATGTCAACTTTACGTACAACTTCGCCCTCGAAAGCAGAACCGTAGGGAACCGGTACAGGCACTTCAGATACCTTGACCTTGACTCCGCGCACCTCGATGCATTTCTGCACTAAACGTTCGGCGCGTTCCATGTCGTCTTTGCCCTCGATTTCCTTGAAGGGCATGCTGACGACGTGTTCGTATGAGGTTATACCTGTGGGCAAGATTTCGGGGATGACGGTGTCAGCGATTACCGGGAAGCCGAAGTTTATCGCTCCAGCAGCCGCGGCGTATTTCAGATCGTCCACCTCGCCTAAAGCCAGGACGAAGGCGAACACACGCTCTCGGTTGTAAAGCAGGATGTCCCGTGCCTTCCCGGCTTCGATACCTCCAAAGGTTAAGGCGGAACGTGTGGCAAAGCCAAGGGCGTAGATGGCGCTCAGTGTGTCGGTGCCGAACGGAACCGTGTAGGTGTCATAACCAAGTTCGACTCCTTCTTCGTGTAGCTGGTGGATGATGCTGCGACCGTTGACATTGCCAGAGAGGAAAGTGAGGATGTTGCGGCGTTGAAGTTCGCGCACGATTTTTACAGCCACTTCGTTTGACTTAGCACAGCCAACGATAGCGGCAAAGCCGGGCATGCGGCCATCCACAAGCTGAATACCCCAGGAGCGAAGTTGAATGTCATCAATAGGACCATTGAGATGACCATCTGCGCTTTCTGCACCCCCATTATCTGGGCTAGTGAAAGCTGTACCACCGGTTAATTTGAAGCCAGGAAGAGGTTCAGGTTGCAGACCATACGCAAATCGGATGGCTTCGATGGCTTCAGCGGCCAATAGGGTGGCCATACCGCTGTCGAGCGTCTCACCTAAATATGGCGTCCATTGCTTCTTGGAAGGCATGGGATGTAACAGAGAGCGTGCATGTTCTAGTATCGGTTTGAGTTGGCCAACAGTATCCACTTTTTGGCCGGTCATGCCGAGGATTAAGGGGAGGTAGTAGGCTGTGTTTGGAAATTCGACCCGCGTATCGGGACCTTTTTCCTCTATAGCTTTTTGGAGCATCAGCTCTGCTTCAGTGACGAGTGCATTGGCTCCACGTATAGCTCTGGTTGCAATATAACGAGACATTGGCTGGTTTCCTCCTAATCCGCAGCTACGCCGTATAACGCCTCGCGGCGCTGGGGTAGCGGTAGCTCTTCGAGTTTCAACATGCGAGCGTCGCCGCTTTGACCGAATCTTTCGGGGTCATACTCAGGCAGTCCTAAGGCCGCTCGCTTTTTATCAATGTGCGCAAGTGTGGCTTTGATCATTTCATCGGGGTCGAGTATGAACTCCAATTTACCACCGTAAATTTTTTCCCATTCCTCGCTGATATATCGCAGGATGATGTCACTATCGGAGACGCGATCAGGCATACCGCTTATGGGGGATGAGCCTCCGAAGATGACGTATGCACCGGAAGCCACGCAGTAGGTGGCGATAGCCAGGGCTTTTTCGCTCATCCATTCAGGCGCCAGGCCAACAGCAGGGATCTGGTGAATATCGTCACCCAGACCGCCCTCTTCCACCATTTGGGTCAATACAGTCAGGATGCGGGTATTGTCTACGCAGGAGCCCATGTGAAGTACCGGGGGTATACCTACTGTTTCACAGATTTCACGCAAACCTGGACCAACCTGGTCGAGCCCGGCTTCACCAAGCATGAGGCCGAGTTTCGCGCTGGCAATTGCACCACATCCTGTCTGTACAATCAGCACGTCTTGTTTGAGCAACTCACGCGTAACATAGTTGTGCAGGTAATCCTGGCTGGAGCGGGGATTATTACAACCCACGATAGCTGCCACACCGCGTATGCGTCCACTCATGATGGCATCGTTGAGGGGGCGGAAGGATGCCCGATAGGAACCACCCAGCATGTAATTAATGTACTCGTGAGAAAAACCGGGGACTAGGTCTTCTTTAACCTGAGGGATACGCGTCCTGGATTTGTCCCGCTTCTTGAAGTTATCTATGGCGGCTTTCAAAATCTCCTTGGCGATGGTCAAAGCTTTGTGCTCGTTGAACTCGATGTGGGTTGCGCCTGTGATACGTACTTTTGGTGAGGTGGTGATGATTTTAGTATGGAAGTTCTGGGCCAGAGAAACCAGTGCTTGCATGATGCACTGTACATCTACAACCATGGCTTCAACTGCACCGGTCAAGATGGCCAGTTCCTGGTGCAGGAAGTTTCCTGCTGCCGGGATACCTTGGCGCATGAGAATCTCATTGGCCGTGCAGCAGATACCGGAAAGGTTGACACCTTTTGCCCCCGCTTTCTTGGCGTAGTCAATAATTTCCGGGTCATGGGAGGCAGCCACGATCATTTCGCTCAGGCTCGGTTCATGCCCGTGTACGATCACATTGACCATGTCCTCTTTAATAACGCCCAGGTTGGCCTGCCCGAGAATTGGGGCTGGAGTACCAAACAAAATATCGGAGATATCTGTGGCAATCATGGAGCCGCCCCAACCGTCAGCCAATCCAGTGCGGATGGCGTGTTGGAGGATATGTACGGGATCCTGATCATCGCCGATGTGGGTTCGGTGTAGGCACTCGACCACCTCGCGGTCAATTCCGCGTGGGATTACACCCTGTTCTTTCCACAATTGCTGACGTTTGCTGGGAGCACGTTTCACAGGTGCAATCTCACCTTTTTGTTGACCAAATTGATGGATGTAAAGGTCAGCCAGTTCATTGGCAATTTCTTCGGGTGCCCGACCTTCAACAGGGATGTTATAGTGAGAAGCAACAATGCGGAGTTTGGCTATATCCCGTATCATATAACCTTCCGCTTCGCCGTTGGCAGTGGCTTTTAGCAGGAAAGCCATATCACGTCCATGGTCGGAGTGGGCCGCGGCACCGGCGCTGATAGCACGAATGAGGTTACGTGCCTGGATGGTGTCTATGGTTGCACCGCATACACCTGTCTGACCATCCTTGGTTAACCTACATGGACCCATCCCGCAAATCTTGCAACACATGCCTGCGGCGCCAATATTGCATGGGGTTAAATCATCCGCGCGGGTGAAGGCAGTACTGATGCCTAGCTCCTCAGCCAGGATTAGCATTTGCTGGGCTGCTGGATCCGTGCTTTGTTCTTCAGGGGTTCTTCTTTTCGGCATTACTATTCTCCTTGTTTGCTACCTTTAATCTTTATAGGCTCAAGACCAGGACATGGCCATAACGCCCGACCGGAAAAGGGTACCTTCTGGGCGAAACTGACTACGTTTCCGGTTTGTTCATAGGCTGCGGAGTGACGGAAGTAAGCGCCTTTACCATACTTACTCACTTTCTCCGTACCCCCTTCAGTTGGGGAGGGTAACTCTCCCAGGTACCCGGCCTCTTTCAGCTTGGCTTTGATGTTGTCTTCTGAAACTTTCGACTCATCGAAGTCAACCTCAACCAAGTGGAAACTACTGCTGGCATAAACCTCTTGAATGCCAGGCAACTCGAACAACAGCCGTCTTACTTCTAACACGTGATGGTCGCCATACATTGCAGGCAAATCAAAGCTTGAAGTTTTCATGGGCACTATCCTCTCGGTAAAATGTTCGACTAAATAGGATGATGATGGTTGTATACGGGAAACAATTGTAGCTTCAGTGTCTCAAGGACACAAGATTGAACTCCTCCTTTTCTTTGACTCGTCATCATATATTCAGTGAGAGTGAACATGGTCGCAAGGGAAATGTGTCCCCATTTTACTGTGATAGTTGTCACTTTTCGCATATTGTGACATTTTACACAACAAGTGAGGACATTTGTCCCTTGATTGTGGGTATAATTCTGACTATACAATGGTACGGTAAATTGTCTGTATCCTTATCATCCACTCTTTGAAAGGGGTTTTCCTATGCCTAATCCATTTAAGAAAAAACCCGTAAAACCAGTACAAATGAAACTCTTAGATCCGGTACCTGCAGATATTGACATCGCCCAAGCTGCCAAGCTTAAGCCAGTTATGGAATTGGCCAAAGAGGTTGGCTTGCTTCCTGAAGAGCTTGAGCTTTATGGAAATTACAAAGCCAAGGTACGGTTGGAAGTTCTTGAGCGCCTCAAGGATGTTCCCAATGGGAAGTACATTGATGTCACTGCCATCACTCCCACTCCTCTGGGGGAAGGTAAAACAACCACAACCGTGGGTTTGAGCCAGGCTATGGGTTCTCATTTGGGTAAGAGCGTTTTCACCTGCATCCGTCAACCCAGTCAGGGTCCCACCTTTGGCATCAAGGGTGGCGCAGCCGGAGGTGGTTACAGCCAGATTGTCCCCATGGAGGATTTCAACCTTCACCTGACAGGCGATATTCATGCCATCTTGGCGGCCAACAACCTGCTGGCAGCAGCCATTGACACCCGCATGTACCATGAGTCTCGCCAGTCAGATGAAGCACTCTTTAGGCGTCTGTGTCCTCCGGCAAAGGATGGCAGCCGTGAGTTTGCCCCTTCTATGTTGAAGCGTTTGAAGAAGTTGGGGATAAAGAAGACGGGTCCAAACGATCTTACCGAAGAGGAGATCCATCGCTTTGTGCGTCTGGATATTGATCCGCAAACCGTAACCTGGCGTCGGGTTGTGGATACCAACGATCGTCACCTGCGGCAGATCACCATCGGTCAGGGTCCTCAAGAGGAAGGGGATACCCGTGTGACCGGTTTTGATATCGCGGTGGCCAGTGAGATTATGGCCATATTGGCGTTGACTACCAGCCTGGAAGACATGCGGGAGCGCTTCGGTCGTATCGTCATTGGGACGAACAAGAAAGGTGAAGCCATTACCGCGGAAGATATTGGCTGCGCAGGGGCTATGACCGTGCTGATGAAAGATGCCATCAAACCAACCTTGATGCAGACCCTGGAGGGCACGCCCGCGTTTGTGCACGCTGGACCCTTCGCCAATATTGCTCACGGTAACAGTTCGATTATCGCAGACCAGATTGCCCTGAAATTAGCAGATTACGTGATAACCGAATCGGGCTTTGGTGCAGACATCGGCATGGAAAAATTCTTCGATATCAAATGCCGATCTTCTGGATTGATCCCTCACTGTGTGGTGCTGGTGGCTACTGTTCGAGCGCTGAAGATGCATGGTGGTGGCCCGAAAGTTACCGCAGGGGCACCCCTTGACCCAGCTTACACCGAAGAGAACCTGAATTTGCTCCGCGCAGGTTTGTGCAACCTGGAAGCCCACATCAAAAACGTATTACGCTTCGGCATTCCCGTTGTTGTGGCAGTAAATTCATTTGCCACCGACACCAAAGCGGAAGTTGAGTTCGTGCGGGATGCTGCCCTGAAAGCAGGCGCTGAAGATGCGGTTGTCTCCTGGCACTGGATGGAGGGTGGTAAGGGTGCCATAGCGTTGGCTGAGGCAGTGGTCAAAGCCTGCGAAAAACCCAGCAACTTCAAATTCCTTTATCCCTTGAAGGGCACCTCGATCAAGGAAAAGATCGAGATTATCTGCAAGGAAATCTATGGTGCCGATGGTGTGGATTACGAACCTCTGGCTGAAAAGAAAGTGGAACTGTACACGAATTTGGGCTTCGACGAACTGCCTATGTGTATGGCCAAGACACACCTCAGCCTCAGTCATGATCCTGCCCTGAAGGGTGTACCCAAGGGTTACCGTATTCCTATCCGAGATATTCGTGCCTCGGTAGGGGCCGGTTTCTTGTACCCACTTTTAGGAACCATGAGCACTATGCCCGGTTTGCCTACTCGACCTGTATTCTATGATGTAGACATTGATCTGAGGACTGAGCGTGTGGTCGGTTTGTTCTAAGCGACCATAATGGCAATCCAAAAGCCCAGCTACTCACGCTGGGCTTTTTTGACTCTGTGCACCCGCTTTCTATACTTCCACCGCCTCCACCCTTACAGCGCAAACTTTGTATTCTGGTATCTTGGCTACGGGATCGAGGGCTTTGATGGTCAGATTGTTGACGTTTTGTTCTCCGGGGAAATGGAAATTGCCAAATATCAATCCAGGGGGTACGCGATCGGTGATCAGGGCTTTGGCTTTCATTTCCCCACGCCGGGAGATTACGCGTACTTTATCCTGTCCGTTTAATCCGATCTTGGCTGCATCTTCGGGGCTGATCTCTATCAGGGATTCGGGGTATACCTCCAGCAGCCCCTTGGACCGTCTGGTCATTTCGGCACCATGCCAGTGATAGAGGGTCCGACCGGTGGTCAAGAAATAGGGGTATTCTGCATCGGGGAGCTCCTCGGCAGGGAGGTGTTCACAAGGATGAAATTTACCCGGCCCGCGTGAAAATTTTCCCACGTGGAGTATGGGCGTACCCGGATGGTCTATGTCGCTGACCGGCCAGTAAAGTTGTTCGCTATTCTCCAATCTGGGGTGGTTGACGCCAGCATAAATAGGAGTGACCGCGGCAATCTCGGCCATGATCTCAGACGGAGAAGCATATGCCCAACCAGCTTGTGGACCAACTGGTTTTCGGTTCTCCAGGGCCAGCATACGCTGGGCCAGTTCGGCGATGATTTCCCAATCCTGGCGCGCTTCGCCAGGTGGGTCAATTGCCTGGCGTACGAGTTGGATACGCCGTTCTGTGTTCGTGAACGTGCCATCTTTCTCGGCCCAGGAAACCCCAGGAAGTAAGACATCCGCGAATTTTGAGGTTTCGGAGGGGAAAATTTCCTGCAAGACGAGGAATTCGCAGGATTTCAGGCACTCCTGCACGTGGTTGGAATCCGGGTCACTCATCACCGGATTTTCACCCAGGATGAAAAACGCCCGTATCTTGCCTGTCGCGGTATTGTCCACCATTTCAGTGACGGTTAACCCCGGTTGGTCTTTGTAGGATGTTTGGGGGTTCAGCTCCCAGGCCAAAGCAAATTTGTCGCGCGTGTTTGGGTCGGTGACCCGTTGATAACCAGAAAAAACGTTGGGGAGGCCTCCCAGGTCACAGGCACCCTGCACGTTATTTTGTCCACGTAAGGGATTCACCCCCCCACCGGCCATGCCCATGTTTCCCAGCAGCATTTGTAGGTTTGCCAGGCTCATCACGTTGAGGACGCCGGTGGTATGTTGGGTGATGCCCACTGCCCAAATGACCGCGGTTGGCTTGTTGTAGGCCAATATCTCAGCCGCTCGAAAGAGGTCTTCGATGGGCACTGTGGTGATTTGGGATACAACCTCCGGTGTGTATTTCTGGATGGTTTCTTTGAATTCTTCGAAACCCTCCGTGCGTTCGGCGATGAAATCCGCATCCTGCCAGCCATTCATCAAGATGATATGCATCAGCCCGTTCAACAAAGCGACATCTGTACCCGGCTCCTGGCGCAGATGTAGGGTGGCA
The DNA here is from genome assembly GCA_040758495.1 of Chloroflexota bacterium. GTDB lineage: Bacteria > Chloroflexota > Anaerolineae > Anaerolineales > JBFLVL01 > JBFLVL01. Next base: position 109,589 of record JBFLVL010000004.1, on the reverse strand, counting down.
AATTCGGTGATGTCAATCTTGCGTGGGTCAGCCACGATCAACTTCATGTCCCGTTGAAGCACGGCTTGACGTATCTGAGTACCGAACACGGGATGCTGCTCGGTGATGTTTGACCCGATGAGGAAGGCCGCTTGTGCATGTTCGGCAATGTCTGCCATGGTGTTGCTCATGGCACCGCTCCCAAATGAGGCGACCAGACCGGCCACCGTGGGAGAGTGTCAGAGACGGGCACAGTGATCTATGTTATGAGTGCCTATCACCTGCCGGGCGAATTTTTGCATCAGGTAATTTTCTTCGTTTGTGCATTTCGCTGAGGTGAGCAAACCTACGGCATCAGAGCCGCTCTCCTTTTTGACTTCTAACAGCTTACGAGCGACGAGGTCCAGCGCGGTATCCCAATTCACCTCGACAAATTCCCCGCGGTCCGTACCGGATTTCCGCTTGCTACCGTTAAGCAGATATTTTCGTACTTTGGGCTTTGTCAAACGGTCTGGGTGGTGGACAAAATCGTAACCATATCTACCTTTGACACATAATCGCATTCCGTTTACAGGCGCTTCGGGGTTGGAGGTGACCCCTATTATTTTCCCATCCTTGACATTTAGATTGAATTGACAGCCCACGCCACAGTAAGAGCAGGTGGTAGTGACCAGTCTGTCAGGTTTTCCCAATGGCATGGACATCTTGTTGTCTAAGGCACCCGTTGGGCAGTAAGCAACGCAAGCCCCACAGGATTCACACCGAGCCTCCAGCATGGCTGTATCCGCTCCAGCGACAATCTGTGTGTTGTGACCGCGCTGCCCAACACCCCACACAAAACGCCCCTGTACCTCAGCACAGGCACGCACACAGCGCGTACATAGGATGCACTTGTTAAAATCTATCCAGATAAAGGGGTTGGGGTCACTGTTGACTACGTACCGTTTTTGGGGTTCAAAGCCCTCGGAGGGGCGCGCTTTATAGCGATTCACCCAACGCATGAATTCTGTTTCGTGGCTGGAGGTAGTGTATCCTGAGTCCACGTAACTGAGCAGCAGCAATTCGAGGATCATCTTGCGGGACCGGGCAAGAGCCGGGGTTTCGGTGCGGATGACCATCCCTTCGCTCACCGCAAGTGTGCACGAGGCGACCTCACCTCGCCATCCTTCGACTTCTACGATACACAAACGACAAGAGCCGACTGGAGAGAGGTCTTTATGGTAGCACAGGGTAGGTATCTCAATACCGTGTTCCTGTGCGGCTTCGAGCACTGTTTGTCCTTCTCGGGCGTTGATCCTTTGATCATTGATGATGATGTTCACCGACATACTGACTGCCTCCGATAGGATTTTTCTGTTGATAAACCAATAGAGTCAACGTTTTCATGAGCTTCTGGTTCTGGGTTGTTTTTATAAGAGTTCATAATTCTCCAGGGTGGTTTTGATGGGCAAAGCCACGGATTGTCCCAGGCCGCAGAACGAGTCTTTCTGGAGCACCTCGGCAAACAGGGATAGCTGTTCTAAATCGGAGGATTTGGCTTTGCCGGCCACAACCCGGTTCAGGATTTCAAGCGCCAATACGGTTCCAATCCTACAAGGGGCGCATTTCCCGCAAGATTCATTGACGAAGAAATGGAGCAGTTGGCGTAACACGGCTGCTGGAGATATGGTATGGTCACAGACCAGCACACCACCGGCACCTAATGACACACCCTGGGATACGGATTCATAAGTGAGAGGGACATCCAACTTGGAGGGTGGCACAATGGTTCCTGCCGCGCCGCCGGTCAGGGCAAGGTGAAATTTAGAGCCGGAATGCATCCCTTCGCCAAAATCCTCAATGATCTGCCTCACGGTTATACCGTACGGAGCTTCGAACAAGCCGGGTCGCTGAACGTGTCCAGTCAGGGTGTATAACTTTGTGCCTGGAGTAGAGGCATCTCCAATTGAGCGATACCAATCTGCGCCCCGGATGATGATAGGAGGGATGGTTGAGAAGGTTTCCACGTTATTGACTACCGTCGGATATCCCCGGTAGCCTGAGACGGTAGGGTAGGGAGGGCGTACGCGGGGCTCGCCTCGCCTCCCTTCCAGGGACTCCAGCAGGGCGGTCTCCTCCCCGCAGATGTAAGCTCCTGCGCCTTTGTGGATGTGTATGTGGAAGGAAAAGTCGGTCCCACAGACGTTTTCACCCAGGAACCCATGCGCTTCAGCCTCCCGAATCGCATGTTTCAAAATCTTGATTTGGGGTTGGTATTCACCCCGAATATAGATGAATCCCTGGCTGGCTCCAACTGCATAACCAGCCAGCTCCATTCCCTCAAGTAGTTGGTGGGGATTACTTTCGATCAGAACGCGGTCTTTGAAGATCAGCGGTTCAGATTCGTCGGCGTTGCACACGATGTATTTAGGCATTCGTGCTTGGCGGGAAACAAAACGCCATTTTGTGCCCGTGGAGAAGCCAGCACCACCCCGACCCCGCACTCCAGCCTCTTCAACCACCTGGATGACATCTTCTGGTTTGGCTTTCAGGGCTTTCTGCAAGGATTGATAAGCTCCGTGTTCTAAGGCCGAGTCCAGCGATTGCGGGTCAATAGTTTGGATGTTGGCCAGCAGAACACGCACCTCACCTGGCAGGGGCTTTGAATAGTCCCGTCTCTCACCCCGCCAACCCTTTGGGAGTTCTGAAACATCCTTGCCGGTTAGCGGGCCACATTGCTCGTCTTCGACTAAGGCCGCGGGTGCACGATCGCACAGCCCCAAACAGCTTGTCCGTTCGATGTGCCATTCATCCCCTAATTTGGTTCTGAGGTCTTTATGGACTTGGTTTGCCTCCTTCAACCAGCAGGGAGGCCCATCACATACACGGATAGTGGGCTTTTTTTGTTCGGATAGGGATAACATGCTGTAAAACGAGGCCACACCAAAAGCTCGTTGTGCTGGGATATTGAGGGAACGGGCAACATCCAGGATGACATCTTGATTAAGTCCCCCGTGTCTGGCCTGGATTTCCTGGAATATCTCCAGGATAGCACTTTTGTCTCGGAAATGACTTTCCGCCAATTTGAGGATTTCAGGGTTTGTGATTTTATGAATGAGTGTTTTACTAGGCATTGAGTACCTCTAGCGTGTGCGATTGAGTAAGGTCAGAGGCTGTGAGGGTGTCAATCCTGTGCGGGTGTGTATAGACGTTGAATTGGTTTCTGCGTGCATAACCGATAAGGGTTATCCCTACTTTTTGAGCCAGTTGAATGGACAGGGAGGTGGGTGAGGTATGTGAGATGACGAAATAAGCACCAATGCGCTGGGCTTTTTGTAGCATCTCTGAGCTGATCCGTCCTGTTGTGGTTATGACACCAAGTTTGACCTCAATTCCATCCAATAAACAGCGGCCAGCAATTTTGTCCAGGGTATTGTGGCGACCGATGTCTTGTGCCAGGACACAAACATGCGTTCTGTCGGCAAATGCTGAGGTGTGTACCCCTCCAGCCTGCCGGTATAGTTCCCCTTGTTGGTAAATGTTTCCGATTAAGCGGAATATATCCTGGGGGGTGAGCCCGCCATGGTTGTTATCGTATGGGTTGATGATGTTTAGGTCAGTGGATGTGAGCCCTCCCGTACAACCGGAGGTCTGTCTCCAAAGCTGGGGACGTTCTACGGTGTGGTTGAGCCAGATGTCTACGTTATCCCCTGAAGGGCATACCCGCAATTCAGCTATTTCGTCCCGGAATTGCAAAATACCTTCGTTGTATAAAAATCCTGCTGCCAGTGCCTCGAGTTCCGTGGGAGTACACATAAACGATAACCAGATTTCGCCGTTGACGGTCAGCGAAACGGGTGTTTCTACGATGATATTCGTTTCGATGGGGTGAAATTCTTTCGATCGGTATTGTTGGTAATCAATGGGCATCAGCGGTGAGGGCATGGTTTCTCCAGTCTACGATGGATGCAAATTGAAAGTTGTCCTTTCCAGAGGCTTTTACTCGGTACATGGCAGCGTCGGCTTTCTTGATCAGTGTCTCGGGATCTTCCCTGTTGTTTGGGTAGAGAGCAATGCCGATACTGACAAATATTTGAAATTCATAGCCCTCAACCCGGAAAGTTCTTCTCAACGCTTCTAACACTTTTGTGGTGGCGTCAGTGGCGTTATCTACATCACCAATTTGTAGCAATAAATCTCCTGTGCTATGTCCCAGGGTGTCGTTAACCTCCTTGAAGTAGTCCAGATCAAATAGCTATTCAACCTTAGCCCCAAAAATTTGTGCCGAGAGTCCCGCGCTTCCCAGCTCCGAGGCGTAGCCCAGGGTCCATTCGGGGGTTGCTAACAGGAGTATCATGAAGGAAATTGCACCCCGGGCGTGCTGATGTTGTCCAATGTAAAGTGCAAGAACTGTGGGAATGACAGCGGAGAATAACAGAGGCAAAATATATGAGGTGTGTTGCCAGGGCATTTTTCTCTAGCTCTGTATTGGGATTGTGACCCTATGTAAGGAAGCGTGTAAGAGCATTATACCCTCATTGGGGGTTATTATTTTGGCAGGATGAAGCCAGCTTTATTAGGGTAACGTTGCTGTGGATGGTAGCGTAGTTATTGGGAGGTGAGATAAAGTCAAGGGGGCAGGTTAAGGGGTGTGTTGAAGGACGAGGGAGGGTCAGGGAGGGCGGGCATGCGAAACAGGTTAAGAACGTCGAGACCTGACCGGGAAATTGAACCGGATCAAGTCTCGACAGGAGGCTGCGCATAGCCAATATATCTTTTAATGTCTACAAATCGGCCACCAATAGCTGCATGTATTCGCCCAGGTTCTTTACCTTTTCCATGTTCCATGTTGCCCGGATAATTTCATCCTGACGGGTGGAGGCTACCGCATCCTCTGCATTGGCACAGAATTTGGCGATAATCTCCTCGTCACTCATTGGGTTTTCGGGAGAGCCTTTGGCGTGGTCAACTTGCGTTGAATGGGATTCTCCACCTTGGGTGGTGATACACACTCGAGCGCGCTTCACCCGGGGGAACAGGGCGTCAATTTCGGGGTCAGCTACAACTTTGATCTTACCCAGCAACTCCCAGATGCGTGGGTCTTTCAGCTTTTCTTCGCTGAATGAACTGGGGAGGACATTGCCATCGGCAACCGCCGCGGCGATCACGTATGGCAAACTGTGGTCCGCAGTTTCTTTGGTGGTGGGTTTGTATTTGCTGGGGTCGGAAAGGATGTCAGCTCCACGGGTGGTGGTTTCTACCTGGATCTCAGCGACATCTTCCGCAGAGATGCCATGTTCTTGGCACACTTGTAGTGCTGCGCTGATGGGTTGGTGCGTCAAGGCCTCAGTGGGGAAAGCCTTATAGCCGCAACGGGTGATCATGAACTCTTCGCCCAACCCCTTTGTCAGCCATTCAGGCCGCCATTCGACATTGTTAAGTACTTCGAATAATCCCTCTTTGCCTTCAAGAACTTCGACAGGACCTGTGTACCCCTCACGTGCCATCAGAGCGGCGATCACACCTGCCTGAGCCGCAAGTGGGTCGGCGGTGTTTTTCATGTTGGTTAAGTGACCAGCAACCACGCCTCCCAGGGTGAAGTGGCTGCTCCCGCCGATTCCCATGGCAGCCACCATCTGATCGAGTGTCAGGTCATACATCCGTCCTGCCACTAAAGGGCTTACGAATTGGGTAAGTGTGGCATGATGCCAACCTACCTCGCGGATACCAGGATCAGCGGCATGACACCAGCGCATCTCCAGTTCGTATGCGATCAAAATTGCTACCAACAGATCGCGGCCATTTTTACCGTTGGCTTCCGCGGCTGCCAGGGCAGTGCCGATGATATCCGATGGATGGGAGGGGTCTTGTTCCCAGTAAATGTCGTTGTAGTCCAGGGCGCGGGTGAGCAGGCAGTTCATCAGTGCCGCGTTAGGGGCATTGGTACGCAGACCGGTGCCGATGACCGTGGCTTCGGGCTTACCCCCAAGTTTCTCGGTGAAACGAAACATGGCTTGCATATCCTCACTATGGACTGCAGCCAGGGCACAACCCATGCTATCTAGTAGAAAACGCTTGGCTTCATGCACAGCTTCAGGGGGGATATCTTCGTATTGCAGGTGAAGGGCGAACTCAGACATTCGTTTACTGATCGAGGTCATTTATCTTCCTTTGGATGGGGGCAGAAATCTAGGGAAGAGTAACCATGAATGCGATACTTGTTACCCGATCCCTGGTTACTCATTTTGTCATGCAGCTTTTCCTCACAAACGATCCGCTACTGCTTGGGCGACATCCAATGTCGAGCTATCTCCTCCCATATCGTACGTGCGCACCTTGCCCTCAGCGACCACAGATGCGATAGATCTTTCTAGCTCCTTTGCCAAATCTGTCTCACCCAGCCAGTCGAGCATCAGTTTGGTGGCCAACAACATGGCGTTCGGGTTAACCTTATATTGTCCGGCGTACTTAGGCGCGGAACCGTGGGTGGGCTCGAATATGGCGAATTCATCACCGATGTTACCGCTGGCAGCGAAGCCCAGCCCGCCAACCAGTTGGGCAGCCAAGTCAGAGAGTATGTCGCCGAACATATTGCTAGTGACCATCACACCGTATTGGTCGGGGTTCTTTAACAACCACATCATCTGAGCATCAATGTTTGTCTCCCATAACTGGATGTTGGGAAACTCTTTAGCCACTTCTCGGGCTACACGGGTTATCAGGCCGCTAGTCTCCCGCAGCACGTTGGGTTTCTCTACCAGTGTGACGGTAGGATAGTTGTACTTTTGGGCGTATTCAAAGGAACGACGGATGATCCGTTCGGAGCCATGACGTGTGATGATCCGCACGGTCATGGCCATTTCGTCAGCCGGTACTTTCCCGAAACGTTCCATGGCGGATGAATATTTTGTCATCACTGCGCGCAACTCACTGGCTACAGGGTAATACTCCACACCGCTATAGAGGTCTTCAGTGTTTTCGCGGAAGACGACCAGGTCAATATCGTCGCGATAGTTTAGTGGGTTGCCGGGATAGGCTTTACACGGACGTAAGTTGGTGTACAGGTCAAACAACTGGCGCAGGCGTACAATGGGGCTGCGGTAGCTCAGACCTTTACCCTGTAATTCGGGTATTAGTTCTTTGGTCGCTTCTTCTTTGGGCTTGGAGGTGATGGCCCCGAACAATCCGCAGGTACAGGTTTTCAATGTGTCTATGGTGCGGAGAGGTAGAGCCTCACCTTCTTTACACCAAAATTCCCAGCCAATGTCTGTGGGAATATATTCAGCGTCCAAAGCCAGTTTATCAAGCACAATGCGAGCGGCGTCCATAACGTCAACACCAATGCCGTCTCCGGGCATCCAGGCTATGCGGAATTTTGCCATGTGTGGGTCTCCTTTTTGGCTATGTTTGTATGTGTATTTTAATATGCTGTGGTCAACTCTTTCTTTCCAAACGATTGCGTGTATACGCTACCAGCCCTCCTGCCTCAAAGATTCCTATTACCGCTTCGGGTAATGGGGGGAAAGTAAAGGTCCCCGCGGCACAACGGATCTCTCCCTTAGCCAGGTCAACCTCAATTTGCTCACCATCTTGGATGGCATCAACGGCTTCTGGACAGGTGAGGGCGGGTAGGGCGTTGTTCAGACAATTACGAAAGTAAATTCTGGCAAACGACTTGGCAATAATAGCGCCAAGCTTTGCTTCACTCAGGCAGGTAACTGCCTGCTCACGGGAAGAACCGCAGCCCCAGTTTTTGCCTCCCACAATAATGTCATTTGGTTTCATTTCCTTGGCGAAACGGGTATCCAGGTCTTCCAGTGCATATTGAGGCATCTCTTTTGGATTACTGACGGTGTAGGTGTACTTGCCAGGGAAGATGACATCTGTGTTGATGTTGTCACCGTATTTCCAGACTCGACCTGTGATGATTTTATCCATAGTTACCTCGCTGCTAGAATTTGTCGCTCATAAAAACCAATGGAAGCGATGATGGTCGTCATGGTAAGTCCCGCGGGTAAACGATTTTACCTGCCACTGCCGATGCGGCTACGACGATGGGGCTGGCAAGGTAAATCTCGCTCTCGGTTGTGCCCATGCGCCCTCGGAAGTTGCGGTTTGCTGTGCTGATGGTCACCTCTCCCACTGCTGGGACGCCTAGATGATTGCCCATGCAGGGGCCACAACCGGGACTTTCTACGACCGCTCCAGCTTCGATGTATGTCTCGAGGTAGCCAGCTCTCATAGCCTCCAGGTATACCTGTGAGGAAGCGGGTATGACGATCATGCGTGTCTGGGGAGAAATGATTTGTCCTTTCAGCACCTCTGCTGCTGCAGCCAGGTCATCCAAACGTCCGTTCGTACAGGTGCCTAAAAAAGCCTGGTTAATAGGAATACCAGCAACCTTTGAAAGGGGTTTTACGTTGTCAACTGTGTGGGGGCAGGCGATCATCGGTTCTATAGTAGCTGCGTCGTACTCCACGATTTGAGCATAGTTTGCATCAGGATCAGGAAATATGGGCTTATAGGGGCGTTTGGCACGGGCTTCTAAATAGTTGAAGACTACCTGATCGGGGGGTATGTAGCTGTTCTTGGCGCCCATTTCAGCCATCAGGTTGGTCAGGACAGCGCGTTGGCTCAGGTTGAGGGCTTCTATGGCCTCCCCGTGCCACTCTACAGACATGTACAGGCCACCATCCGCTCCCAGATCCCCAATAACTTTTAATACCAAATCTTTGGAAGTCACGCCTGGTTGTAACTGTCCATGGACGGTTATCTTTAAGCTCTCAGGAACGCGCAGCCAGAGTTGGCCGATTGCCCAGATGGAGGCCATTTCACTACGGCCGATCCCCGTGCCGAAAGCGCCCATTACCCCAGCATGGGGGGTATGAGAATCGGAGCCCAGGACGATTTCCCCAGGGAGAGCCAATCCCTCCTCCACGAGCACCTGATGGCAGATACCGCGTCCTACATCATAGAAGTGTTTAATACCCTGCTCCTTTACAAATTCACGGATGATTCGATGGTTTTCAGCATGTTTAGTGGTGGGAGCTGGGGTGGCGTGATCGAGGATAATGGCATGCATATCCGGATTATAGACTTGTGTACCGCCCATTTCTTTGAAAGTCCCAAGGATAGGAGCCGTATTGTCATGCGAGAGAGCCACGTCAGGGGTGATTTCGACGATTTGACCTGGGATTGAGTGAGAGAGGCCAGCTTTTTTAGCCAGTATTTTTTGAGCGAAAGTTTGGGGTTGTGTCATAAAACGTCTCCAGATTTTCTCTATTTACCACCCTCAAATTTAGTCAGGTCAAAATCAGTAAAATCAGCATGGTGGAAGATGATCGATTCGGGACGGCGTTTAAACTTATCGCCTTCCCAAGAGTGGGTGGCAATTACATGCATAACCGCTTCAGGTATGTCATGTTTAAAACATAGCCCTACGCCAGTAAAGGGGTGGCGCAGGTATTGGTACATGCTTGCCCATTGGTATTTGCCGTCTACCTGTCGGAATTCGACCAGCTTGCCTACATCGGCCAATAGTGCGCCGGCGATAAGGGTGTCGCGATCTATCGCATAACGGTCGCCATAGGCATCTTTCAGAACTTCTTCCATAGCAATACACAGACGGCAGACCACACTGACGTGTTGGGGAAAAGTGATGTCAACGTTTTCCACCAGCAGGGTGTAGGGCATTTTACTCAGGTCCTCAACGCTCCAACCCCCAATCTCCATGGCCTCCTGCCAAACAGCTCTGACACGAGCCCGCAGGTCAGGGTCTTTTATTTCGTTTAATTCGGGAATCAATCTGGTAAGTTCATCCATGTTCTACTCCTGATGAAATTGCTAGTAATGATGTTCGGATAACGGGATAATCTGTTGTTTACCTTTTCAAACCTCGAGGGCCTGGACCATCATATTCGTGATCCAGGGGATGTATGTTACGCATGGGGGGTTGGGTGGTTTGTTCTTCATAGACTTGGGCGACCAACCCTGGGACGCGTGCCATGATGAAAAAGGCATTAGCCAAACCTTGGGGTATGTTCAGATCAACTAACAGAGCCGCGATAGCCCCATCTACATTGATTGGCAGGCTTTTTCCAGACTTGGCAAGAGCCTCCTCAAGGGCTTGAAGCATTTGGATTCCCTCACCTGCCACGCCTGACTCCTCGGCCATCGAAAAAAGTTTTGCTGTTCGGGGGTCGTTTGTATGGATGCGGTGGCCAATTCCGGCCATGCGTTTTTTTGCCGCTCGATATTCAGCTACCATTTCTTCTGCTACAGTATCAACCGGCTTGCCCAATTCCTTCACGCGCTGTAAACCCTCTTGGATCATACCCATACAGTCATAGATGGCGCCACCATGGTAACGATTGATCGCCAGTATACCAGTAGCCACAGCCGCGTTGAGGTCGGCTCCTGTGGATGCCACTGTGCGAGCAGCTAAAGCCGAAGGGGGTGTAACCCCGTGATCTATAGACGAAACCAGGATAGCTTCTATTATAGTAGCGACTTCCGGGGAGGGGAGTTCACCCTTCAGCGTCAAATAAATCGCCTCAGAAAAAGTGATCTTGCCCATCAACTCATCAATGCGATAACCCCGCAGGCGTACTTCATTTGGTTTGATTTGAGTTATTTTGGTTTTCCAGTGTGTATCAGACATTCTGATTTCTCCGTTTCCAATCATAAACAGGTTTTCCACTTTATGATCCCATGCTCCTCCAGCACTCTTTTTGTCGCTCTGGGTAGCTCACCGAAGGCATCCACCACAGAAACTCCGGCGTCACGCAACCTTGTCACTTTCCCTTCGTGAGTGCCGCGGCTGCCTTCCACGATGGCGCCAGCATGGCTGAAGCGAGTGCCGCTTTTGGCTGCCTTCCCGCCAATAAAAGCTATGATAGGTTTGGTAACTTCGCCTGCCTCCACCAGATCCGCGACGCGTTCTTCCTGGCTGCCTCCAATTTCTCCAAATAGTACAATGGCTTTTGTATCTGGGTCGTTTTGAAATAAACGTACAATGTCGGGTAGGGGAGAGCCAACGATGACATCCCCGCCGACATGTACCAGGGTAGTAGCACCAATACCTTCCTGAGCCAGGTAGTATGCCATGGAGGAAGTAATTCCACCTGATCGGGATACGATTCCGACCGGGCCAGGGAAAAACCATTCACGAGCTGAAGCCGCACGACCGCCCATCATGCCCAACACCGCTTTGCCTGGTGAAAGGACTCCTAACGTATTTGGCCCTACGAAACGACAGCCTCGTCTGTTAGCCGCTTCAACGATCTCCAACACATCGTAGATCGGGACGCGGTCGGGGATGAGGACCAATAAATTAACTCCGGCGTCAATGGCTTCCAGGGCCGCGTTCTTGACGATGGGTGCAGGCACGAAGATCACACTGATATCAATATGACCGATGCGTTCCAGGGCTTCTTGCACCGTATCGAACACAGGAATACCGTCAACATCCTGGTCGCCTTTCCCTGGTGTCACACCAGCTACGACCTGGGTTCCATATTCGCGCATCAACTTCGTGCGAGTCATCCCTTCACGCCCGGTGATGCCCTGGATAAGGACTCTTTTGGTTTGATCAATCAAAATGGACATGGTTGCTCCAATTTTGGGGATAGTGGGTTAGTTCTCCAATCCTTTGATCGGTAAGATCACTCTTCCTCCTCGATGGCCCTCGAAGTAGCACTCTACCTCACACGCCAGGCATTCGACACAACGCCCTTTAGCTGCCTCCTCGAGAGATATATTCAGCACAGGTACACCTTCTTCCAGCTTGAGGATGCCCGGTATGCAGGTCTGTGCACAGATTTTGGTCGGGCACTCCCGGCAGGCGTCATGATCGAAGACTACCATGCCCCCCGTGATGGTTTTAAAAGCGTAGGGATTTTTAGGTTCAGGGCGGGTCAAGGGGGCAGGCTTTTTGGCAGGGGGGTGGTACGACCGGATCAAGATGTCTAACCGTTCAGCGCAGAATTCAGGAGAGTCATCTTTTCCGTAACCTTCCACCGGAGCAGGGATTTCGGGTTGAGCGCGTTTCAGGATGGCAATCGCCCGCTCCTCGGCATTCCCTCCTAAACGGATGACCGCTGGAACCGTGAGAGGTTCTTCAATAAAGGCTTTCACCAGACCACGCGCGGAGTGGAATTGCTCCTGGGAAGCCACTCCAGAGCCCGAGGCGAAGTATCCATCAATACCCTTCTGAGAAAGGATGATTTTTGCCGCCCGATACACCTTAGAAGCTGGAGGGTTACCGCTGGTATCAACAAAATTCGCTAATGAGTATCCCCGGTTGAGAACCGCATCCATGCTCATCATGGAACCACCACCCCCTGCGCCATGAAAACCGATCACCCCATCCCCTTTCTGGAAGTCCTGTTTCATTTGGATGAAGTAGAAAGTACCCCGGTAATCGTTCCTCTCAACCTCCCAGGCAATCTTCTCAAGTTCCGTCGGTGGTCGGTCGAACTCACGCGCGATCTCGATGCCCAACTCCGGGTGCCGGTAGATGGCGTAGTCATCAATGGTGATACGACAATCAACGGCAACCAAATTTCCGTCCTCTGTGAGGGCCAGAGGATTAATCTCTGCAGCCCGAGCATCATAGGCACGAGAGACCTGATACAACCTGACGAGCAACTCGCCCAGATCTAATTGCAGCTTACCATGTATGCCAGTTTGACGGATCAGATCTCGCGCCTGATGTTCCTGCAAGCCGGTGCGGATGTCAATCGTCTTGCGAGACACCGTTTCGGGATGGTTTTGTGCAATCTCCTCAATCCCCGTTCCACCCAGGCTGCTGAAAATCATCATCGGAGCCTGGGTATGGTCATCTACAATTACTCCTGCATAAAACTCACGATGAATTTTGATCTTTTCCTCGACGATAACAGTGTCCACGATGAGGTTGTTGATTTTCATCCCAAGTAGGGTCTTGGCAGTCTCAAATGCCTCGTCGGGGGTGCTGGCAAAACGAATGGCTCCCATACCTGCACGACCTGTGACCCAGGCCTGAGCTTTGATCACCACCTCACCCCCTATCTCAACAGCCAGCCTTCTCGCTTCTTCAGGGGTCTGGACGATACCCCCTCGCGGGACAGCTATTTTGTGCTCTTTTAGTAGTTGTTTTCCTTGGTGTTCATGCAGCCGTGCCATGAAAGGTTTTCTCCTTTATATAGATGAAAGTGCTAAAAGTTTGTTTATCTCTGCCTGCCTATGGGCAGCAAGCATAAAGGTTCCTGTTCTTTTTCCAGGTTTAGAACCCTTTTCACTTCCTGGTCATAAAAGGCACCGATGTACACTGTTCCGAGACCCAGGGCTTCAGCTTGTAGGTGTACATTCTGAGCCACGCATCCCGCTTCCATGTGGACGTACTGCCTCCCTCGATTTCCATATTTCACCGTTGTCCGTTCGTAGATAGCGGTGATAACCATTGTGGCAGCTGCTTCCAGGACAGAATCTTGTCTTAGCGCTGCGCTCCAAAGGTCTTTCCTTCTGTCACCCTCCAATTGCTTGATTAACGAGTGATCGTGGGGCAGATATTCGTATACTCCGCTGGGCAGGTCTGAAACCTTCCCAGTGAGGATAAAGACTTCTAGAGGGAATAGAGCTCCAGCAGAGGGAGCCGTCCGATATGTTCCTGAGTGGGTGATACCTTGCGCAGCCCAGAGCAATTGGGATACTTCAATCATGGTAATAGGTTGGTCTGGAAACGAACGCAGAGACTTTCTTTTCTGTAATGCCTCTTCGACAGAAAAATCACTCTTGATTATTGGCTTGGTTAGTTTGATTGCTTTCTCTTTCATCACTCCTCCAGGTATGGTGACACAAATACTTACCAAGTGAGGGTGGCTTATTCATCAAGGTAGTCGTCTGATTTCCCCCTCGACCACTATAATATTATTTCTAGGTAACACCCCCGTTTTCATTCCCCGATAGTGCATATTTTGGTACAGCATGCCTTGAACTCAGGGATATGTATCTATCAAGTGCCCTGATATATTTCTTGCTTTAGTTCTGCTATGTATGGTAGGGTGCGAAATGTATCCGCATAATCCAGCCCATATCCCACTACCCATACATTTGGTATTTCAAATCCCAGGTAGTCAATGGGGACATCCAATTGCTGGCGTTGCTTTTTTAGTAAAACGCAGGTTCGTAAAGAGGCTGGTTGTCGGCTTTGCAATATTTTGTATAAGTATTTGAGTGTAGCTCCTGTATCTATGATATCTTCAACGATCACGACCTGCTGGTTCTCAATCGGTTCCCGCAAATCAAGTACAAAGCGTACAGCCCCAGTTGAAGTCGCCCCCTTCCCGTAGCTGGATATGGCCATAAAATCCACGCTGTGGGGAATATTTATCTGGCGTGAAAGGTCAGCTAAAAAGATAAACGCTCCTTTCAAGATGCCTATCATCAATATTTTTTCTGCCTGGGAGTAATCACGTGAAATCTCATCGGCAAGTTCCTTTACCCGCCTTTGTATCTCATCTTCAGTCAGAAGCACTCGTTTGATATTTTTTTGAAGGATTTCTTGTAGCTTCATGTTTTTTCACATGGGGTGTATACGATTTATAAAACCTCGTGCAGGATTGTCACCAACTGATGTGCAATTTCTGAAGGGGTTCCTTCCAGGTATATGCGTTTCCGTTCGCGAGCCTCAGCCTGTTCAAGTCCCGATACGATCGTCGGAGACCCTTTTATTCCAATATATTCCTCGTCCACCTCCAACTCTGTTTTTGACCATACGGTCAATTGTTCGTGGTTAAACGCCCAATCTTTAATCTGATAATCCATGAAGCGGGGTTCATTTGAGGCGGTTTTAACGGATATTACGGCTGGGAGGGGTACCTCAAGAATTTCATATCCTCCAGTGATTTCCCTTCGTCCTTGTACGACTCCCCTATCCCTATTCACTTCTACCTTACTCACCATTGTAATTTGGCTTATATTCAGCCATTCTGCCAACCCCGGGGGTACTTGACCTGTGGCCCCATCAGCAGATTCCTCTCCACAGAAAATCAGATCCGCGCCTCCTATTTTCTTTACACCTTGAGCCAGGGTATAGGTTGTTGCCAGAGTGTCAGCCCCTCCAAATTCCCTATCGCTGAGCAGGTAGATATGATCCGCTCCCATGGCCAGCGCCACGCGCAGGTATTGTTCAAAGAGAGGCGGCCCCATAGATAGTATGCTGACCTTCCCCCCAAAGCGGTCTTTAAGAGCAAGGGCCATCTCCATGGCGTTCATATCCGGAGGATTGATTTCGGTGCGCACACCTTCACGGTTCAACCGATGAGTTTCCCGGTCAACCCGAATTTCTTCCGATTTGGGTACAGCTTTTACGCATACAATGCTGTGTAGTTCTTTCATATAGATTCTCTAATTGTCAGATTCAAGTCCCTGTGACATGGTTACCAGTTCTACCCGTCTTGTCCATCCAACCTTTTTCCAGAATGCTATACCCTCTTTGTTTCCTTCCTGGATGAATAGCTGACATTTAGGAATGCCATCTTGCATCAAAGCGTAAATGCACCGGCCAACGAGGGAACGGCCAAGGCCTTGCCGACGGTGTGTCCTGCGAACCGCTAACTGGTGAATGTATCCCTGTCTGCCATCGTGCCCACACAGCACAGCTCCAACGATTTGATCACCATCGCGGGCAATAAAGCTGAATCCTGGGTTCCTTTTCAAGAATCGAGCGATGCTTTCTTTTGAGTCGATCTCACTTAACTCGATTCCTTCTGATTCCCTCCAGAGATCGTAAACCTGTTCGTAATTGTTTATGGTCATTTCTTGAATTTCAATTCCCATGGCGGACCTCTTTCCTGTTCACACAGAACCTTATGAGTGTGTTGAGATTCTGCCCGAAGTTGTTACTTTTGACAATTCATGAATCAGCGCTGGTACAACTTGATGGACATCATCAATGATACAGTAATCAGCATAGTCGAAGATAGGAGCTTCGGGATCGGAGTTGATGGCTATGACCGTATCTGCTTTTTCAATTCCGACCACGAAGTGGAACGCGCCGCTTATGCCGCAACAGATGGCAACTTTAGGTCGGCAAATGACGCCGGTTTGACCAATTTGGCGTTCACGTTCAATATGTCCTTCATCTACCGGGGGACGAGTTGCTCCCACATCCCCACCAAGCAGGTCGGCCAGCTCCCTGAGCATATTAAACTTCCCCTCAATTCCGCGTCCTCCCGCGACCAGAAAAGGTGTCCCGGTCAGGTCCAAGGTTCCACCCACGCGTCTTTCCAGGATGGTTGTGCGCATCCTATCTGCAGAAAGGCCAATCTTCAACCTGTGCACCACACCCTTTCTTTCGAGGTCTTTTTCTTTGGGTTCAAATACACCTGGTCGGACGGTTGCCATCTGGGGGCGATGGGTTCGGATTGCAATCAGAGCCAGGACGCCGCCACCAAATCCGGATACTTCGCATACTAGGATACCGGTTTTTTCTTCTAAACGCAAATCTGTGCAGTCAGCGTTCAACCCGGTGCGCAAGCGTACTGCCAGCCGACCGGCCAGATCGCGACCGTTGGGGGTGGCTCCTAACAGGAATATACTGGGTTTATCTTCCAGGAGAGCAGCAAAAGCAGCCTCTGTGTACGCCTCGGCGGTGAAGTTGGCCAACAGCGGGTGTTCAAACAACATTACTTCATCCGCACCATAAGAAATCGCCTCAGCCGTAAGGTGAGCTACTTCGTGCCCTAACAGGAGACCCTTGAGTCGCATGTTTGCACTGTCTGCCAGATCACGCCCTTTAGAAAGCAGTTCCAGGGATACGGCTTTCAGAGACCCATCCTCGTGTTCTAAAAAAACCCAGATGGTTTTATTTTCCTCTTGGATGTCATAGAGAGAGGCAACCATGTCCTATTTCCGCGAATTCTGCAAGGTGTATAAGCTAAATCAATACCTACGATTTATTCTAACGCTAATGCTGCTATTTCAGCTATGTCCATTACCGAAAGGGTTTGAATACCCTGGGATTTGAGGCTGTCTTCTAAGCAGGTGACGCAGTAAGGGCAGGCCGTAGCGAGGATATCTGCTCCACATTCTAGAGCCTCCTTCACCCGTAAGTCAGAGAAACGTTCCCCAACCTCGGTTTCCAGCCACATGCGGCCTCCTCCTCCACCACAACATAGTGTATCTACACCCACGTTTTTCATCTCAACCAGTTCCACGCCGGGAATGGCATCCAACACCTGTCGGGGTGCTTTTATTTCAGAGTTGTGTCTGGATAAATAACAAGGATCATGGAAGGTGATTTTTCGTTCAACTGGTTTATTGAACTGCAGCCTTCCATCTTCCAGCAGATTGACGAAATATTGGGTGTAGTGGTGAGGCAGCAGGTTAGATCGTCCTGAGTTTGGGTAGTGATGTTGAAAAACATCGTAACTGTGGGGATCCGTGGTGATCAAATGAGTAATACCTCTATCAGAGAAAACCTGGGCGCAGTGATTGGCAATTTCTCGGAAATAGGGTGTATGTCCCACGCTAAGGACCTCTTCGCCGGAGCAGGGTTCGTCCTCGCCAAGCGTGCCAAAGGATACCTCGGCTACGTTAAGCAGATGAACCATTGAACGAGCAATTTTCTGAGCACGCGTGTCGTAAGAAGCTGTGCATCCAACGTAGTAGAGAATCTCATGTTGTTCTGGGTTGAAGATGGGGATGTTGAGGTTCTGCCCCCACTTGTTCCGCTGTGAGGGAGGTTGTTCCCAGGGGTTGTTGTTCCAGAAAACTGACCAAAGCAGGTTGGAGAGTCCTTTATGAGGGTGTTTCTGTTCCCAGGTCAGGTAACGTAATCCACGGAAAACGTCCGTGATACGTACTCCTCTGGGGCAGTAAGCTTCACATTGGGCGCAGGTAGTGCATAACCAAAGGTTATCGTTATCTTTTTGGATACCGACCTGTGCTCCTCGTAAGTAGGAGCGGACAGAAAGCGCTTCTTGTTTTACCAATCCCCAGGGACATGTTGCTGTACATACTCCACACTGGAAGCAAACCGCAGCAGCTCCGTCGGTCAGTTCGAGGAGTTTTTCCCAGGTATAGTCGTCAATGAGGTATTGTGTTTGAGGCATTCGTAACTCCAATTGGGGTATACAGATGTGCAAAGCAGAGGGGTGAGGAAATTACATGCTCACCTTGTCTCCCTGCGAACCTGCATACCTCTTTACTACCTCATCCATTTCATGTAGTTTCTCGGCGAACTCTTTGCCTTCGGCGGCTGAGATCCAACGAAGTTGGAGGCGCTCGAGGTCAATACCCTGTCGTTTGAACTTTTTTTGCCAGCGCTGGAAGCGTTGAGCGGTAAATTTATTGGCGTAATTGTAATGACAGTCGGAGCCGGTTTCGGTCAGGCGGCAGCCGGTTATGAGCACTGCTCCAGCACCCTTCTCAAATGCTCGGGTAACGAAGCCCTCCTCGAGACGGGCAGAGCACATTGTCCGTATGATGCGGGAAGAGGGAGGATATTGACGTTTCTCGATTCCCGCTAAATCTGCACCTGCATAGGAACACCAGTTGCAGGTGAACACCAGACATTTCTCTGCCGGGTTCTCAGCTAAAGCTGCATCTATCTGAGCAAGTATCTGTTCTTTGGTGAAATAAGGCATGATGATGGCATCGAAGGCACATTCGGCAGCACAGGTACCACACCCCATACAGGCAGCTTCGATTACCCGTACCGAGCCTATCTCTCCGGGTTCACCAATTTGCTCGATGGCGCTGAAGGGACAAACACGCACGCAGCGCATGCACCCTTTGCATAATTCAGGGACAAGTATTGCGGTCAGGGGTTCTTTTTCGATCTTACCGCGAGCGAGCAGAGCCCCAGTTTTAGCAGCCGCAGCCATGGCCTGAGCAATCGATTCTCGTACATCTTTAGCCCCTTGTGCAGTACCGGCCAGGTAAATGCCCTGGGTGGCAGTTTCGGCGGGACCCAGTTTGGGGTGTAATTCCATGTAAAAGCCATCTTCACTGCGGGATAGTTTGAGCTGCTCACTCAGGTTGTCTTCCTGGGGGGTCAGGCCCACAACCAGCACGATCAGGTCAGTAGGGATGCGTACGTCAGCGCCAAGGAGGTGGTCGTAAAGTTCAATGTATGTTGATCCGTTGTTTTGATGTATGGTTATGGCCTCCTGGGGTGGGCGGTCAGCATCGTAGCGGAAGAATTGCACTCCGCTGCGCATCGCTTTTTCATATATTTCCTCGGCCTGGCGACTGTATGTGCGAATGTCCTTGTAAGCCACACGCACCTTTTTACCCATCTGGCGTAGTTGTAACGCCTGGTTGATCATCGAAGTACAGCAATAACGGGAACATCCTTTGTTCCCTTGACGTGAACCGACACAGGCAATAAAGGTTACTCGCTCAAATTCCACCGTGCCGTTTGTTAGTAGTTCTTCTAATTCCAGGTTGGTAATGACCCGGGAATTGTTCTCATAGCCAAATTCTGTGGGTAGATAGGGAGATGCCCCGGTAGCAATGATAATGGCACCAACGTTTAGTTCTTCTGCGGTGTTTAGCCGGGCATTAAAGTTGCCAACAACACCACTGATGGTTTCAACTTCTGTATTGGTATGTACGTTTACTCTGGCATCAACCACATCCAGGGATTTTGCTACTAGGAGTTTGTGAGCCTGTATGTCTGTGGGGGCGATATTATCCAGTTGGTTCAGCAATCCACCTAAATACGTGTTTTTTTCAACCAGGTGAGTCTCAAAGCCCTGATGTGCCAACGCAGCAGCAGCCGTCATCCCAGCAATGCCGCCCCCGATAACCAAGGCGCTTTGCGTCAGAGGTAGAAGGGAGGCTTCCAGTGGGGTCAGCAGCCGCGCCTGTTCCACTGCCATGGAGACCATGTCCATCGCTTTTACTGTGGCGGCTTCTTTATCGAATTTGTGAACCCAGGAATCCATGTTGCGTATATTTGACATCACCAGCAGGTAGGGGTTTAACCCCGAGCGGATCAGCACGCCCTTGAAAATGGTTTCGTGGGTTTTTGGTGAGCAGGCCGCGATTACAACCCGGTTAATTTTTTCTCGCTTGATGGACTCTTCGATTTCAATCTGGGTGTTGCCAGCACAGGAGAACATCTGGTGGTCAGCGTAAACCACATCTGGGAGGGTTTGGGCATACTCCACGACGCGCTCTACGTCCACTACTCCTGCGATGTTACTGCCGCAGTGACACACAAAGACGCCCACACGAGGAACTTCGATATCTTCCATGGGTTCAACCTGTGGAGGTTCCGGCCAGTATCGGCTGGTGAGGTGGCTTAGTGCTAGGGCTGCAGCACCACTGCCCTCGGATACACTGTCGGGGATGTCTTTGGGGCCACTAACACATCCGGCGGCGTATATGCCCGGACGGGTGGTGGTGACCAACCCACCCAGGGTTTCTTCTGCTTTGATGAACCCGTCTTCATCCAGTTCAATACCCAAGCGTTTTGCTAAATCTGGCAACCCTTCTGAGGGTGTCACTGCGTTTGCCAACACGACCATGTCGTAGTCTTCCTGGAGGCGGGTAGCTCTTTCGACATCCTCGTAAGTCACCCGAAGGGAAGAGTCGTGTGTCTGGATGCTGGAGGGACGACCTCGCACGAATTTGGCTCCCATGTCTTGGGTGCGCTGCCAGAAGTTATCGAAACCTTTACCGTAGGCGCGAATATCCATATAGAGAGCGGTCACATTTTCAACACCGTGGTCTAGAGCCTGGTAAGCGTGCTTGATGGAGTACATGCAACAGAAACGGGAGCAGTAACGGTAATGTCGCTGGTCACGCGATCCTACACACAGGACCAACAACAGGTTTTTAGGGTGCTTGCCATCCGAGGGGCGGAGTATCTCACCCCCGGTTGGTCCGGCTGAATTGATCAACCGCTCAAATTCCATGGCAGTCAGGATGTCTGGGTGGCTGCCATATCCGTACTCTTTCATCTTCCGTGGGTCGAACAGTTCGTACCCCACAGCCACAATGATTGAGGCAACTTCCCGCTCAAGGGTTTGTTCCGGAGGCATAAGGAAGTCTATGGATTTGGGCGGGCAGGCCTGATAGCAACGATCGCAGGGCAGGTAGTTTGGTGGGGTGTTGAGACAATGTTCGATATCTATTATGTAGGTCCCAGGTGCAGATTGCGGGATAGGTGTATAGATTGCCTTACGGGCTGCCATCCCTGAATCGTATTCATTAGGCAACACAACCGGGCAGACGTTGGTGCAATCCCCGCAGCGTGTGCATTCATCGGTGACAAAGCGTCCCCTTTGACGTATCTGCACCTGAAATGCGCCCGCTTTTCCATTAACGGAAACGACCTCGGACAGAGAAAGTATCTCGATGTTCGGGTGCAGGTCTACTTCAGACATTTTGGGAGCTTCAATACAGATGGAACAGTCCAGGGTGGGGAAATTTTTATCCAGAACCGCCATGATGCCCCCAATGGTTGCCTCTCGCTCCACTAATATTACACGTGCACCTGCTCCAGCAAGGTCTAGCGAAGCCTGTATGCCGGCTATTCCCCCACCGATAACCAGAACCGAATCGCTCATGTACCAACTCCTGGAGCTTTCAAGGGTGCATACTCAAAACCTCTGGCGAAAGCCAGTAAATTAACCTCTTTAAATTCTTGTTTAACCGAGGTTGCGATGGATTGTTCCATGGCTCCCCTACTTACCAGCCCGGTAGTAGCTGTGAAGAAGCCCAGCATAACCATGTTGGAAATGATACGCCATCCCAACTCTTCTGCTATTTGGGTAGCAGGGATTTTATGGACCATGTCGTCGTCCGTGGGGATTACCAGGTTTTCATCAATAAGGATGATGGCTTCCGGTTGGGCTGTTGGTCGGAATTTGGTGTAGGCTTCTTGAGACAGGATGATCAGCACATCGGGATGTTGGACGAAGGGGTAATCAATGGGCCGATCGGCCAGGACGATGTTTGCGCTGGAAGCCCCTCCTCGAGCTTCCGGGCCGTAAGCCTGGGTCATTACGGCTTCTTTTCCATCGTAAATGGTAAGCGCTTTGCCGATGATATGACCTGCCAGGCCTATACCCTGACCACCAAAACCACCAATGCGGATTTCTTTGCGCAATTGAGACTCCCGTCGTTAGCCGTCGTTACTCTGTTGCTTATTCGTGAACATTACTGGCTTGAACATAGGCCTGTTACGGTTCATGAATTCACCAATGTAAATCGGTTTCTCCTCACGCAGGTCAATGCCTAGTACATCCAGACCAATATCTCCGTCCTGGACCAAAACGCACCTGCGACGATATAACTCCATTTCCTCCAACCCATCCTCGATATTGTTGGATTTGCCAAAACCCACTGGGCAGGGAGCCAGCACTTCGATGAAGTTAAACCCAGGACGTCGGAACGATTTGAGGATATCCAGTTTTAGCTGGCGAACGTGTAGTGTAGTCCAGCGAGAGACGTAGTTTGCACCTGCTGCGGCCACTAAGCTTGGCAGGTTGAAGGGGTGCTCGGGATTGCCATAAGGGGCAGTGGTCCCACGAGCAGTATACGGAGTGGTCGGTCCTACCTGTCCTCCAGTCATGCCATAGTTGAAATTATTGACGCAGATGACCTTGATATCCAGGTTGCGTCGAGCCGCGTGGATAAGATGGTTTCCGCCAATGGCTGCCAGGTCGCCATCCCCGCTGAAAACGGTCACCATCAGATTGGGATTAGCCAGTTTCAGACCTGTGGCAAAGGGGATGGCGCGACCATGGGTGGTGTGGTAAGAATCCATGTCCATGTAACCCGCAACGCGTCCGGTACAACCGATACCGGAGACGATGATGTGCCAATCCAGAAGGATGTCCGATTCCAGTATCGCGGCTGCATAGCAGCGCATAGCGATGCCGATACCACAACCCGGACACCAGATATGGGGCATGCGGTCATCTCGGATGATTACATCTAATGGATGTTTTTCGACAACGTTGGCTTGGCTCACAGGGATTCTCTGAAATATTCTATGGATTCCATGTTTTGCTAATAGAGCAGCCCCAAAGGGGCATTGAGAACCTTAACATTCATGGATCACTTACCGTTGGCAATGGATAATATGGCCTCCATGATCGGTTCTGGGGGGATCATGGCGCCGCCTGCGTGGCGTACACCTATGACCGGTTGTTTCACGTGCCGTTCTACCTCGCGGCTGATCTGCCCAAGGTTCATCTCGGCAACGATGAAGGCCTCCGCATGGGTAGCAAGTTCTTGCACGAGTACCTCTGGAAAGGGCCACACAGAAACCAGCCTTAGCAATCCCACCGGAACACCTTGAGCACGTGCTTCCCTGACTGCTCGGCGTGCTGATCGGGCTGTACAACCGAAGGAGACGACGACAATCTTGGCGTCCTCGAGGAAATACTCTTCGGTGCGGATGATGTCACTTGCGTTGCGACGGATTTTCTCCACCAGGCGGGTTACCAGTTTGTGATGGGTGTCCGCGTCCATATCCGGGTAACCGCTTTCGTTATGCGTCAGGCCGGTAAAGTGTACATGGTAACCCTCACCAGCGTGTACCATGGGGGGAACCAGGTCGGGGTCCTCAGCCTGGAAGGCATTGAAAGGGGTGTCAGGAGGAGCCGTCGGTCGTTTTCGCTCCCATAAGGGGATTTCATCCTCAGGTGGGATCACCACCCGTTCGACCATATGTCCAATCACCTCGTCACCGAGCATGATGACCGGTACACGGTATCGGTCGGCCACATTGAATGACAGGACCGTAAGGTCGAAAATTTCTTGAGGCGACCAGGGGGAATAAGCCACGATTTCATAGTCTCCATGGGAGCCCCAACGTGCCTGCATCATGTCTGACTGCCCGGCCATGGTGGGCAGCCCTGTAGAGGGCGCTCCACGTTGAATGTCTACGACTACACATGGGATTTCCATCATGATTGCCAGCCCGATGTTTTCCATCATCAGGCTCAAGCCCGGACCGGAGGTGGCGGTCATAGAACGCGTTCCCGCCGCGGAAGCGCCGATGATGGCAGCCATACTACCCAGCTCATCTTCCATCTGGATAAAGACACCACCGACCTGAGGGAGCCGCAGGGAAAGGCGTTCAGCAACTTCGGTGGAGGGTGTGATGGGATAACCAGCGAAGAAACGGCAGCCCGCAGTGATAGCACCTTCTGCACAGGCGAAATCTCCGTGCATGAAATGTTTTCCCGTTAGTACGCCCTGGTTGCTCATGAAGTGGCCTCAAGCGTAAAAATGGCGAATTCTGGGCAAACCATGGTGCAGAATTCGCAATGGACGCATAAGCCCTCCTTACCTTCGGCAATTTCGGGGTAGTGGTAACCCTTATCGTTGGTCATGGCGGATTCCTGAAGCACGTTCTGAGGGCAGAAGTGTATGCACAGTTTACACCCCTTGCAACGTTGTGGGATGAGGTATACCTGACCCTGGGGAATGTGTATCGTGTCCAGGTCCAGAGGTGTGCGCCCAAAAACTTTCATCGAAGTCTCTCTCAGGGATTTTAATATTACCCATGAGTATTTGATAGCCCATCAATAAGAAGTAGGGTCATGTGTCATAAATAGCTGGTGTCAGATGTCACAAGCGGAATGAAGCCGGTCAGCCCATCCGATCTTGGCGTCCTTGTTTTTTTCGTGATCCCAAACTGGAAGATCCGAGGGAGGAATTTTGCGTGCTCTATATGTCTAGGCATTTTCTCGTCCTGTAACGCCAACTTTTTGTCAGGGGTGAGGATGATGTTCAAAAACGGCGAGCAGGCGAGATGGTGTTCGATTGTGCTTCCTGCCAGGTATATCTGAGGTGTATAATAGGGTGAGCTAAACATTACCATAAGGATACATCATTAAATAAATTATGGATGAAGAACCTGGCCCTAAACGTCGAATAATGCATCAAGCCCTGTTTATACAGCCTATCACATAAATCCCTGGAGGTGTGTACCTCTGGGGGATATCATAGAGGTGCATAATGACCCGCGACAATCTAGAAAAAATCCTCGAGCAACTGCGAATTGAGTTGGAGGCAGATCAATTCGACACTGCAATTGCGGTTATTGAGTCCCTGCGAGCGCCCGACCAAGCGGATGTGTTCACGGAGTTGGATGACGAGAAGCAATTGAGGCTGTTACGTAAACTCAAACCGGAAATATCAGCCGATATTCTGGAAGAGCTGGCCGAGGAAGAAGCAGCCAGTGTGGCTTCGGCTCTCCCAACCAACACTGCGATTCGCATCATTGACGCCATGGAACCCGACGAGGCGGCTGACCTGTTAGGGGACATTACCTCAGATCGGGCACAAAGAATCCTGGCCGGTTTGGACAATCCTGAAGAAGTACGCCCTCTCTTATTGCACCCGGATGACAGTGCCGGGGGATTGATGACTTCGGAGTTCCTAGCTTTACGCCGAAGGATGACTGCCGGGGACGCGCTCAAGGCGATCCATCAGTGGAAACCTGACACCGAGAATGTGTATTACCTGTTTGTCGTGGATGGACAACAGCACTTATGTGGTGTGGTTAGCTTACGGCAGCTCATTGTGGCTGAGGAAAATGCCCTTCTGGGAGATTTTATGGACCCAAACGTGATATCTGTACCGGTAGGTACTGACCAGGAGGAGTGTGCCCGGTTAATGTCGCGTTATGACCTGCTGGCCTTACCGGTCGTAGATGTGGAAAACAAGTTGTTGGGTGTAATTTATGTAGATGATGTGATTGAAGTGCTGGAAGACGAGGCAACGGAGGACATCCAGCGATTTGGTGGTGCCCAACCTTTAGACCAGCCTTATCTGACTACTAAGGTCGCCACCGTGGCACGTAAGCGTATGGGGTGGTTGTTGTTGCTGTTCTTGACCGAGAGCCTGACGGGTTCTGTCCTGCGGTTTTTTGAAAAAGAGTTGCAGTCCGTGGTGGCGTTGGCGTTCTTTGTGCCACTGTTGATCGGTACGGGGGGAAATGCTGGTTCACAGACCACCAGTACGGTAATCCGAGCATTAGCCGTTGGGGATATCAAGCTTGAGGATGCCTTGCGGTCGCTGTGGCATGAGCTGCGTGTGGGATTGTTGTTGGGATTGGGTATGTCAACCTTCGCTTACTTTCGGGCTTTGACCTGGAGTTCTACCCCCGCTTTAGCCCTGACAGTTGCGGCAGCGATTATGACCATTGTGGTTTGGGCGAATGGTTTGGGAGCAATGTTGCCGCTGTTAGCGGCTAAGATTAAGATAGACCCTACGATAGTATCCGGCCCGGTGATGAGCACACTGGTTGACGCCACAGGGTTGTTTATTTACTTCTCGATTGCCCACTTTTTGTTAGGGATTTAAGTCTCCTGAACTCATGCTGATGTCCCATCGGCGTCCCCTTCATTCCAGCCGACTTCTCATCCTGCCTGCACCAGTGCAGCAGGCACGGGTGAGCGGAGAGCGAAGCCCGTAGTCAATTCCCATCATTCATCCTGCCTGCACCAGTGCAGCAGGCACAGGTGAGCGGAGGGCGAAGCCCGTAGTCGAAGGATCGTTCCAGCCGACGTCCTCGTCGGTGCCTCCGGCCAACACCTCCAACATTGTGCAATTCCACCAGTCCCTGCGACGAGGACGTCGCAGGGCTCATATTTTTATGCTCCAGCCAACCTCCTCGTCGGCGGCTCAAGTCTATGTCTTCATCTGCGCAGGATGTGAACAGTTTAGACAAATGTTATAAAATGTTGGTAGCTGCTCAGGCTGCATACGCCTGAGAATGAATTCTCGGGCTGAGGACCAAAGTCGGATGAAATCCGACTGAAAAATGCACTAAGTTTTCGGTCCGTTTGAACGGACTTTGCCTGCCCCCCGCATGGGGGGCCTGCCAGCCGTGGATCCTTATCCTGAGTTAGTCGAAGGATCAATCCGGGGCGAGAGGCAGCCGACGTCTCCCGTCGGTGTCTCAAACCGATATCCTCGTAGTCGACTCAAGCGGCGGGAATGTGAGCATTTTCAAAAAATGTTATAAAATCAAGGTGTGTCCTTGGTCGGTGGTTAGTAAAAAGGTAAATGTGTGAATAATCCCAGACCGACCATGAGAGCAGGTTAATGTTGATGAGTCGCATACGGCACCTGTTGATCGGCCCACCTTTACCCACACAGCAGCTTGTCCACGAACGGTTAAATAAAATACGTGCTCTGGCCTCGTTCTCACCAGACGCCCTCTCCTCTATTGCCTATGCCAACCAGGAGATCTATCTTGGTTTACTCATTGCCGGGAGCGCGGGTCTTTCCATGGCCTGGCCAATTGGGCTGGCGATCGTGGCGCTCCTGACCATCGTTGCCCTATCCTATTTTCAGACCATCAAAGGTTATCCCTCAGGAGGAGGTTCTTATGTAGTCGCCAGGGAGAATCTGGGCACTTTGCCAGGGTTGGTCGCTGGGGCTGCGTTGTTGATAGATTATATATTGACCGCCGCAGTGAGTCTGACAGCGGGTGTTGAGGCGATTGCCTCTGCTTTTCCCATAATCTGGCCTTATCGTACCATGGCAGCCATCTTCCTTTTGGTGCTCATCACAGTTCTAAACCTGCGCGGGTTGCGAGAAACCGGCACTATGATGGCCATCCCGGTGTATCTTTTTCTTTTCACCTATATACCCATGCTGGTTTATGGCCTAATTCGGTCAGCCATTGAAGGCCCAGGATCGCTGGTCGCTGTGGCTCCTCCGGCTACAATGCCATTGACCGCTTTCTTAATACTGCGGACGTTTTCCGCCGGTTGTACAGCCCTGACGGGTATTGAAGCCATCAGCAATGGAGTGCCAGCCTTTCGGCCCCCAGAAGTGAAGAACGCCCAACGTACGCTGATTGTAATGGCAATCTTGATGAACATCCTGTTCCTAGGGAGTATTGGTTTGACCCAATACTTGGCGGTGGTTGCCGGGTCAGAGGAAACCATCCTCTCAGCGCTGGCGCGACGGTTGTTTGGAGATGGGTTTGCTTATTTGGTCATACAGATCGCCACCTTGCTTGTGCTGGCGGTAGCTGCTAATACCAGCTTCGCTGGTTTCCCCCGTCTGGCTGCCCTGTTGGCCAAGGACGGATTCCTGCCTCGCCAGTTCACTGGTCTGGGTGACCGTCTCGTACTCTCGAATGGCATTCTGTTTTTATCTGTCACTACAGGCGCGCTGATCATTGCCTTTCGGGGCAGCACCCATGCCCTGATCCCTTTATTTGCTATAGGTGCGTTTCTGGCGTACACCTTCTCCCAGATTGGGATGGTGGTGCACTGGTGGTATGAACGAGGCAGGGGCTGGCAGGTCAAAGCAATCCTCAATGGTCTGGGTGCTCTGGTCACTAGCACGACCCTGATGGTTGTAGGGGTTAGCAAATTTACACAGGGAGCCTGGTTGACCATTATCTTTGTCCCGATAATGGTGTTCGGTTTCTACCGGATTAGCACACATTATCGGGATGTTGCTGAACAATTATCTATGAGCACGTTGAAGTTAGCTGGTAAAACCCGCATCGTTCCCAGGGTAGTGATCCCCATCAGTGGGGTACATCGCGGTATATCCGACGCGGTAGTATACGCACTCTCTATATCCGATGAGGTAACAGCAGTGTTTGTTGAGCTGGAACCAGGTAGTGGCGAGGGAATTCGAGAAAAGTGGAACAGGTGGTGGCCTAAGATACCGTTGGTGGTATTACCTTCGCCCTATCGTTCAATTGTCGGACCTTTGTTGAATTATCTGGACGAGACGGATGAAGCCCATGACGACGGTCAGCTTGCCACTGTGGTTTTGCCCGAATTCGTACCCAGCAAATGGTGGCATAGTCTACTGCACAATCAGACTGCCTGGATTATCAAGGCTGCACTGCTATATAGACGCCGAAATTTGGGTTATCAGCGGGCTATCATAGATGTCCCTTACCATCTAAAACGATAGGAGTGATTTTTCTCAACAGTAAAGTAAGCATTGTGACACCATACTGACTGACAGTTTATTTTATTGATTGGATATGAGGAGGTAGCAGTTGAATCGAAATACCATTCCGTTAGGACGGATATTAGGTATCCCGGTTGGGCTAGACCCTTCCTGGTTTCTTGCGTTTATCCTAATTACATGGATGCTGGCTTCCAGCTATTTCCCCGCGGAATTCAAAAATTGGCCAGTAGCACAGTATTGGATTGTTGGAGGGGTGACGGCAGTACTCTTTTTTGCCAGCGTTTTACTCCATGAGTTGGGCCATTCTCTCGTTGCTCATCGTTATAAAATTCCAGTAAAAAGTATCGCTTTGTTTATCTTTGGAGGTGTGGCTCAAATTGAAGATGAACCTCCCAGCGCGGTATCTGAATTTTGGGTTGCCATATCTGGGCCTCTGGTCAGTTTTGCCTTGGCTGGGATGTATTTTCTTTTAGAAATCCCCTTTTCGGACTTTGTGCCTGCTTTGGCTGCCGTTCGGTACCTGGCTTTTATCAACGGAAGTCTGGCTCTGTTTAACCTTATACCTGGCTTTCCCCTGGATGGTGGACGAATATTTCGAGCCTTTCTCTGGAGTGTTACCAAGAGCCTGCGTCGCGCCACGCTGGTTGCTGTTGGTGTGGGACGCTTGATAGCCTTTGGTTTTATTCTCTTTGGGGTGTGGCAGGTATTGATTGGAAATCTGGGAAATGGCTTATGGATTGCCTTTATCGGTTGGTTTCTAGAAAATGCAGCCGTGGGACAGGCCCAACAACAGGCTCTCCAGGACCTATTGGCCGGGCAAGTCGTCTACCAGGCCATGCGCCATGATTGCCCAACGATACCTGAAGGGCTTACCTTGCAAGAGCTAGTGGATCAACACATCCTTGGCCGCGGTCGGCGATGTTTCGTGGTTACGGGTGAAAACAACCAGATAAAGGGTCTGGCCACCTTGCACCATATTCAGCAGGTGCCCAAATCTGACTGGGCTACTACTACAGCTTCCAGTATCATGATGCCTACTGAAAAAATCAGATCTGTGTCCCCCACAACGGGGTTGAGAGTGGCCTTGAAGGAGATGGATCGGGACGGGGTTAATCAGTTACCGGTAATAGAGGACGGGGTTCTCGTCGGTATGCTTACCCGCGAAGATGTTATCAGCTTTGTGCGCACACGCAGAGAGCTGGGCTCAGTTATCTAAGCTCGGAGAAAGGTGGGCTTCGACGTCAGTATTACCAAATACCGCCAGATTGGCTGTTTACAACTATAAACCTCTCAGTTCCACCGCTTTCTTTCTGAGTGTTTCTGCATTTGTCTGAACCTTGCGGATGGCCGCCACAGCATCGTCTACTCCCTTACGACCTGCACGGAAAATTGCTTCATCGAGCCAGACAGCTTCGTGTTCGCAGGCACGCTTTGCTTCCGGTAAGCGCATCTTATCGAATTGAAAATGTTCCGGAAACGCGCTGGGTACGGGGAGTTTGGATAGACCGGGCTGGAACAGGCTGTAGTTGTGCATCGCCTCGTAACCCATCCAGCAGTCAACTCCTTCGGCGTACAAGGCCGCACACAATACGTCATGCTCCACTCCAAAGGTCTGGGGGTCAATGGCGAAGATATAACGGTAGAAAGAACGGGTGGTGTGCCGGGGGTCATGTCGCAGAACACGCACACCAGGTATCTCACTCAGAGCTTCGTCCATATAAGCAATCATTTCCTCACGTTGTCTGGCTTGCTCAGGGAAACGCTCAATGCCCACCAATGCCAGGGCAGCCTGCAGTTCGGTCATGCGGTAGTTGGCACCCATTAAAAAATCCGAACCCCCCTCAGGTCCCCCATCAGGGTGTGAGCGACCACAATCTATGAGGCTGGCAACCTTTGCGGCCAGTTCTTTTGTTTGGCAGAGGAGGATGCCGCCCTCTCCACAGGTTAGGATCTTCGAGGATTGCAGGCTGAAGGATCCAAAGGAGCCGATCGTCCCTGCACCACGCCCGCGCCACTTTGCCCCGTGAGCGTGAGCGCTATCTTCGATCACGATCAGGTTGTGTCGTTCGGCGATTTCCATAATTGCGTCCATGTCCGCCATTTGGGCTCCCAGGTGAACGGGTATGATCGCCTTTGTCTGGGGGGTGATCGCCCTTTCGACAGCTTCAGGGTGAATACAATAGGTGTTGGGATCAATGTCTACAATGACAGGGATGGCTCCAGCGACCATGGGAGCAGCCGCGGTGGCCTGGAATGTGTACGCCGGAACGATGACCTCGTCACCCCAACCAATATTAGCAGCCCGGCAGGCGACCTCCATGGTTACGGTGCCATTAACCATCGGGATGGCATAGCCCCCACCCTGAAGCTGGGCAAAACGCTCCGCAAGTTTAGCGGTATATGGACCAGGGAAGGGGTAGCCACCCCAACGCCCAGAGGTGATCACAGCTTTTACAGCCTCCAGGTCACGTTGGTCCCAAACAGGCCAGTCAGGCCAGGGTTCAGTGCGGGTCTTTGGACCACCTAAGATTGCTAGTTCAGACATAGGATAACTCCTTGAAAAAGGATATCATTTCAGCCGACGTCTCCTCGGCGGTGAAGAAGCGAGGGGAGGGATAATGGAACTACAGAGAAACTCGCGAAAACCGTGCATAGTGGACTTCGGAAAGTCCTTAAATAACGTGTCATTGCGAACTCCGTGGAGGTGAAGCAATCCCGCCTAACCAGGAGACTGCCACGCTGCGCTCGCAGTGACATAATTTTCAGGTGTTTTCTGATAAATACCATGGTCATGATGCCTGTGAATAAGGCATTACACTTTGTTTTGTTGGTTCAATAATTCATTTGTGGATCGGATCAACCGTTCGCGTTTGTTTATAAAGTCCACGTTGGCAGCTTCCATACCCAGGAGCACGGCGCCTACCACTGGAGGGACACTCAGGCGAACCAATCTTGCCTGGGGTGCTACTTTGTGTACCGTCTCTCTCAGACTCTCGGTCAACAGTGGGTGACCATCGAAGAGGCTTCCAATCATCACGACATCGAAAGATTCGTTGTGCAGGGAAAGTTGGTTAACCACACTGCATACCATTTGCCCTAATTCTTCTCCCGCCCACCGGATCACTTCCAGAGCCTGTGAGTCGCCTTGCTCAGCAACCTGGAAGACGAGCAACACCATGGAAAGGTCAAACCCATATCGGTTCAGATAGACCCCCTCGATCAAATCATCCAGGTCTTTTGCTCCGGTATGTTGTATAAGCGCCTGGGATAGGGCCGTGGCAGGCCCTCTTTTAGCCCAAGCATACGTCACCTGGCGCATCGCCCGGGCAACGAGGTCAAATCCACCAGCAGCTTCGCCAGACCAATAGCCTGCACCTCCCACAACACGACCTTCCCGCTGGTGGTCTTTGGACCACCCCCGGCAGTTGCAGCCTGTGCCAGCTACCACAGAAATCCCCCACCCTTCCTCAGAACCAGCCAGAATTCCCAAAATAACATCGTTGACAAACTTGATGGGGGCCTGGATATTCAAAGGATGGATGGCATCCAGGTGTGCTTGTCGCTGGCAAGGCCAGTCATACCCAGCGATGCCCATACCAACTCCCGCGATATGCTCCATAGATACATTTGTCATCTTCAAGATGCGGGAGGTGATGTTGAGCAAGACATTGGTCAGACCATCGTAGCCTACAGCTTCCCAATTGCCCGGTCCGGCGGAGGCGAAACCAAGGGCTTGACCGCTATCGTCAACTATCAGGGCGTGGGTTTTCGAACCACCGACATCTATTCCGAGGAAATAACGTTTGGTCACAGACTACTCCTGTGCCAGGCTCTTGAAATCCACAATGTAAAAAACGAACATACCGGCCCCAGCTTCAACTGGATTTACACTTTCCTCATCACCTCGCGCAAAGGGCGATAACCGATGACCTGAATTCCGGAATTAATAATCCATTTTTTCAAATCCTCACTCATAAACGCTTGATAATCTGCTACCCGGCTAGGCCAATCGGGTGTGAGGGCACGCAGTTCTGGCGTATCTACGGATGGGTGAATGATGAAGTGGGTAATTCCTGAAGGTATTTCCGAGAGGGTGTTTTTTACCTGGTCAATACGATCTGAGTGTTGGTCTAATGACATCTGGAAGATATGGTCGAGCAATGGCAGTCCCATTTCTTCTAGCTTTACCACAAACTGAGCCGCGAAGGAGGCAGTTTCGCTATCCATGCCAATTTTTTGATAACCTGCCTCATCCAGCCGCAAGATCATGGGAGGGAGTTTGTGTTCTAAGGCCAGTTGTACATATGCGGAGATAAACTTGGGATGGGCTACTGTGCCCATATGCGTGTCTATGTGTGTGACGTCAACCCCTGCCTTCAGGGCTTGCGTCACTTGCGCCTGAGTTTCGGTTTTGGCTGCTTCTGCGTCTGCACGCTCTTGGACAACCGTCTCGTCGCGATAAAAGTATCCTTCATCATCAATTAAACCTGAGGAAGGATCACAGGTAGATAATGGTCTCCAGCGATAACCCTCCCATTCACTGGTGAGAGTTAAGTGTACGCCCATATCCACGGATGGGTGGGCACGGCAATAAGCCCCCACTTGAGAAAACCAGGAGCAGGGTACCATGGTAGCTCCGGAAGAGATAATCCCGAAATCCCACAGGTCAGAAAAAGCCTGAACGGAAGCATGGCTCACGCCGATATCATCTGTGTGGATGATAACCAGGCGGTCTGAGTTGGAATAGCCTAATTTTTTTAGAGTTGGGTTTGGTTTCATGTTTATTCCTTTTTGAAGAACTGGGATAAATAGGGCTTGTTGATCTCTAGCATATCGTCAAGAACTGCTTGAGCGTTGTTCGCTTTAGGGCCTAGAGGATGTGTGAGCAAAGCCTGGTAGGCCGCCTCCCTGTCCCCATGGACTGCCGCTTCAATAGTTAGCAGCTCATAAGCTTTGACGGAGGCAATCAACCCAAAACAGGTCATGGGTAATGGTTCGGTGGGAAGTGGATGAATACCGGCTTTATCTACCTTACAGGGTATTTCTAACACCCAGTCAGTTGGCCAGCCAGGTACCGCGCCATCATGCCGAACGTTGACCACGTGTACTTGTCCCAGGTCATTGTGGTGTGATTCGATCAATTGTGTAGCCAGAGTAGAGTAGTAGGCTCCGCCCCGCTGCATCAACTCAGGGGGAGGTTCGGTGATGTCAGGATCAGCATAAAACTTCAACAGGTCATTCTCAATCTCCATCACTTCCTCGGCGCGAGAAGGCGGCCATTTACCTTGCTCTTTGAGTTTTTCCTCCGTGTAATAGAAATACTGAAGATAATAATTTGGCATCATGTTCAGCGCTCTCAGGGTGTGCACATCCCACATTGGGTGAGGGTCATTCTGCATGGCTTCAACGAAAGCAGGGAAGATCAAGGGCCATAGGTCTTCACCATCTACCAGAAAACCACGATGCCAGGTCAGGTGATTGAGGCCCAGAGTGTTTAGTATAGCCCGGTCTGGGTCAAGCTGCCTCCCTGTGTGTTTCTTGATGCCCTCCAAAAATTCCATTTTTGTGGTGATACCTACATTGCACACCCCCACGGTGGAGACATCCGGAGCATGTCGGTTGAGAGCTTCGGTAATCAGACCGGCTGGGTTGGTGAAATTCAGCAAGAGGGCCTGAGGTGCAGTTTCATGAATATCTTTGGCAATATTCAATATTACGGGGATAGTGCGTAAGGCTTTAGCCATGCCACCCACACCAGTGGTCTCCTGACCGATCAGGCCATGTCGCTTGCCCAGGTACTCGTCCTCCCGTCGGGCAGCCATCATCCCCACGCGCAGTTGAGTGATCACGTATGCTGCCCCAGCCAGGGATTCGCGTTGGTTAGTAGAGAGTATCACTCCAAAGGGTGATCCCTTCGAGGTAACCATACGTTGTGCAAACCCACCAACAATTTCCAGCCGTTGGGGATTGATATCCTCTAACCAGAGTTCGGATACAGGAAGTGATGGCACCCTTGCCAGGAAGCCGTTGACTAATTCAGGAGTGTAGGTGGAACCCCCTCCAATAACGCTGACTTTCATACTCGAACTCCGTAATAAAAGACATGGTTTTGAAAACCCGAAAGGGTCTCTCCAGGCTTGAACTCTGTCACAGGGCAACTACTCTTCCAGTTTGCGCGCTCTTATAAGCTGCATCAATTACCCTCATATTGATTAGCCCTTCCTGGCCACCAGGATTGGGTTTTTTACCGCTCTGGATGCAATCCAGGAAATAGGCCATCTGGTCATCATACATACTCTGGGGACAATGCTCACTGCGTGGGTGAGGAAAACCAGGATCCACCAATTTCTCTCCCATTTTCATCCTGGTTGGAAATATTTGTCCAAAGCCCTTGGTACCATAGAGTTGGGTGGCGGCCTCTGGTCCATCAGCGTGTGGTTGCCACCATCCCGATTCGATGTAGGATATATTCCCATCCTCCCAGCTAACGATGACCACACCAGTATCATCCACGTCGAAATCCCTGTAGTACGTACCAATACGGGCGTACACACGGACCGGTAATGGGTCATCCAGCAAGAAGCGGGTCGTATCCAGGGCATGAATACCCATATCCGCCAAAGCGCCTCCTCCGGCAAACTTTTTCTGGGTGAACCAGCCACTCGGCCCCCAGTTAACATGCACGCCATAGCTCTTCGTTCGGATGATCTTGCCCAATTGCTTGATCTGGGATTTCAGCCATAGCACCTCTTTATCGAATCGCCAACAATGAGCGAGCATTAGCAGTGTCCCAGAATCCTGACTGATCTTCTCCATCCTGGCAGCTTCGAGGGCATTCATCGCCATCGGTTTTTCGACCATTACATGTATACCCGCTCTGAGGGCCGCGGTTGTTTGTGATGCGTGCAAGTAGTTTGGTGTACATATAACCAATGCGTCCACTCCACCTGCGTGGATGAGTTCTTCCACGGTTGTGTATTTTCGGGGGATGCGAAATTGCTGGGCGAAAGGTTCCATGGATTCAGTACGGTGGTTAACGACCGCAGTTAATTCTGCGCCGCAGTTTTGGACTGCGATTGCGTGGATTTTAGCGATATAACCCGTACCTGAAATTGCTATTCGTATGGACATGATTACTCCTTTTCCCTACTAACTCAAAACTGGATGGTGATGCCAGAATTAACTCCAAAATTGCGGCAGGTATTCCTTATACGTTATCAAATACTCGTCGAGTATTTGTTGAGCTTGATCTAGATCGGTGATGACCGGGTCGAGCAGCAGGCACTGTAACGCAGCTTGCCGGTCGCCATGGACTGCCGCGTCAACACACAATTGGGCGACCGTGATCTCCCGACGACAAAGTTCAGCAACAGGTTCGGGTAGAGGACCGACATGAACGGGTGTGATTCCACCACCGGTGATAATCACTGGGGTCTCCACAATGGCGTTAGGGGGTAGATTGTCAATTTGTCCTGCATTTGGTAGGTTCGCGGATAAGTGATAATGGTTTCCATCTCCGGCAATATTCTCGATGATCTCCAGAGCCCCTTCCGAATCCGTATCCAGGAGACCTTCAATCGTCATATCATCATCTGCCATGCTTGATAGGCGATGGAGGCTGAAATCGTGTAACCCGGCCCACGTATCCCAGTCATACAAGTGGAGGTTATATTTCTCCCAGGGCTTGGTGACAGGATTGCTCACCCAGGGCAGGTATTCAGAAAGATGTGTATCTCCGGGGACCGGGAAAAGGTTGAAGGCTTGAAAAACGCGGCGGGTTAATGGCTCAAGCGAAGGGTCCAGCGCCTCCCATCGTTTCCGGAAAAGGGGATAAAGGTCTTCACCGTTCTTCCGGTCACGGATAGAAAGTATCCAGGAGAAGTGGTTCAATCCAGCAGCGGTTATCTCCACCAGGGGGACAGTCTGCTTGACAATCTGCTGGTGGAGGGGTATCTGGAGGATATCCGAGTGCAAACCGGTTAACCCCTCGGGGACTTCGATGCCCAGGTCAGGGGCCAGAGCCAGGCCTACCATGGTGTATCCAATGAAGATTTGGTGGCACAGACCCACAACCTTGATCTGACCGTAACGGTTGACCGCGTCGCAAATACGGATCATGGGGTTGCTGTAGTTGATAAACCAGGCCTCCGGACAGGTTTGCTGGATGTCATGGACGATTTCCATCACCGGACCGATGTTACGGATTGCATGGGCGAACCCCCCAGGTCCACCGTTCTCAGCGTACGGTTGTCGTACGCCATATTTGAGTGGAATTTCGAAGTCTTTAAGCCAGAGTTTTTCTCGCTCACCAACCTCTATGGCCGAAATAACGTATTCCGCGCCTTCCAGTGCACCGCCATGGTGGAGATGGGTAGTAATTGTCATCTGTGAGTCCCATTCGCGGTTCAGGCGTTGGGCTAGTCTGCCTACAATGTCTAAACTTTGAGAGTTTCTATCAACCAGGGCAAGTTTTGATCTGCGCAGTCGTTTGCTTCGCATGATTGCGGATAGGGTGTTTTCCCCAAACGAAGCACTGCCAGCACCGATGACGACGATTTTGGTTGGTAACATCTATTTTGCTCTCAGAACCTAGACCAATACAATCACATCATTCCAGATGAACTATTCTACATCGAATTCGTAACTGTTCTCACCAAGGATATTCCCCTGAGCACCGTTTAGGGTTACCTCGAGTCGGTATCTTCCTGCCGATAGCGGGGGGAATTGAACGCTTACCGGCAAGGAGGCGGAATTTGCGGGGATGTTCATCCTTCGATTTCCGCTCAGGGTTGGTTTATCATGCTCATTAACTAATCGCCATTCGTATTGGACATCCTCGTGTGAATCGAGCCTATCGTTTACTACCTGTAATTGGGCTGTAAACCGTCGGTCGGCGTGGATAATCAGAGGTAGCTCGAACATAGGTAAAATTGGTTGCATGACGCGACCGAGCACCTCGTAGGCAGATTTAGGCAGGCGCCAATAATCGAGCACCGACCAGGTGATGGCTGGCCATGGGTCCGTGAACATGAAATGGATTAATCCATTGATAGGCTTAAATTTATGCCGACGATAGGTCTCAGTAGCAAACTGTATGATTTTACTCTGGTAAACCTGGCTACTGGTGATGAAGTCATCCAGGGAGGCGCCCATTGAGACGCGCTCATCTTGAAATGTCTCTGGTGGTTGGAAATTATGAAAACGCCAGCTCTCCCAAGTCTGGTAAGCAAGACGCAAGTCCTCTGGAATTTCTTCTATTGGGGGTAGATTCTGATAGGGAGACCGTTCTACGTTAATCCCCCAGCCGGATATCCAGTTTTGTAGCTGTTTGCGAAAAGGCAACCTCTCTGTCAGGTTCCAGAAAAGAGTCCCCCACCTGGCCAGCGCTTGGGTTGCAGGGCTGACCGGATTATGCTCAGCCAGCCAGGTTTTCAGGCGCACAAGCTGATTGTGTCCGGCATCGGGTCCTAAACGAGCAAACATCCTGAGGACACTTTCTTTCACTGGTAAACCCTGGGCTCCATACTCGGTCGGAAACGGCGCGGCAGGAAGATTGAGGTAGTCTTGCCACTTGCCGAAGTACCAGCCAGGATAGGTATGACCGTCACCAGTACCCGAATTACGGTGTACGTAGCGCGTGGAGTCGATTGACCTGATAGCCCTTTCCAGCCTCTCATCAAGGGTCCTGTTGTGGTCGCGATCGAATCTCTCTCCCACCTCGCTTGCCATCCAGGGCGCATCCCAAGGACTTTCGTTGTGACAGCACCAGGCCACAATACTTGGATGGTTATACAACAACTCTACCATCGCCTTTGCCTGGCGTTCGGCTTCTTTGTGGAAACGCGGTTCATCCGTGTAACCCCATTGTAGGGGGAAATCCTGCCAGACCATGATCCCAGATTTATCACAAGCTTCATGAAACTCGGGGGGTAACACATGAGCATGTACGCGCAGGATGTTCAAGTTGGCCTGCTTTGCGAGGGTTACGTCGCGTTCAAACCAGTTGTCGCTGACCTCAGGCCAGTGACCAGCCTGGATTACCGATGTCTGTCCCTCTGTCAATCCATGACCCCCGAAAGGATGCTCAGCCGCGTATGCCACATCAGTAAATAGGGTCTCAGAAAGCCACTGAGAAGCGATGTAATTTGAACCTCGCAGGAAATACCGTTCCCCATTGATGTGCCAGTTATAACCCTTATCCACACGCACACTTCGAAAACCGAAAAGCGTTGTGCTCTCGTATCCGTTTAACGAAAGTGTTACCTGATAGATATGCGGATAGCCGCGATCCCAAGGCTGCCACAGTTGTACATCTGGAACGGGTAAGGAGAACTGGTGACTGGACTCCCCTGAAGGGATATCTAAAAAAAGTTCCCTGGCGTATTCGCCTCCTTGGAAATTGTGAGGTTCGCAACGGATTTTCAGCTTGGTCTGTCGTTCCCTGGCGTAGTTTTTACCCCGAGCATTTGCAACCAAAACAGGTGGGCTGCTCTCCAACTCCGCACGGAGGAGGATATTCTCCATGATAATAGCACCATGATCCTGGAGGTAAACCCGGTTCCAGATTCCGCCAGTGTTGTAGGATTGGCCTTGAGGCCCCCAACCCCCACCCGGTCGGCAGTCGTGGTGATTAAGTACACCCTTTATCAGCTTCTTGCGGATGTGCCATCCCTCCGACCCTACGGGTTCATAAGGACTTTCTACGCGTACTGCCAGCAGGTTGATTCCCTTTTTTAGTGTTCGGGTAACATCAAAAGAGAAAGGTTCAAAGTAGCCCTCATGATGTCCCATGAATTGGCCATTAAGGTAGACATCCGCGAAGTAGTCTACTCCATTGAAAAACAGAGAGGTCAGTGGTTTATTGGTTGGTTTGTACGTGAATTCGTACCGAAACCACGCCACACCATGGTGATCCAATCCCCCCAGGAACCAGTTCTGAGGGATGTGCATGCTAGGCCAGTCGCTGTGGTCAACATCGGCAGCCGAAAATTGTGGGTCATCTTTGGTTGTGTAATACCATTGACCGGATAAATCGAAAGCCTTCATTTCTCAGCCCTTTATGCCACTGATCACCACTCCCTGGGTGAATACTCTTTGTGCCAGGAAGAACAGGATGATAGGAGGCAGAACCATCACCACGGAAGCTGCCATAATGAGGTGTGTATTGACCGAGTAGAGGGCGTCGAAAGTTTGCAGCCCCACTGCCACGGTCCAGTTCTCGCGGCTGTGCAGGAAGATGAGCGGTTCGTAAAAGTCGTTCCACGCCCAGAGAAAATGGAAAATGGCTACGGCAACCAGCGCAGGGCGGGCTTGCGGCAGCATCACGTAGAAGAAAGTTTGGATAGGGTTAGCCCCATCGATTTTTGCAGCGTCGTCCAATTCGAGGGGTACGGTCATAAAGAATTGACGCAGTAAGAACACATCGTAGGCATTGGCGAAGAAAGCCGGGACGATAAGCGGCAGTAAGGTATCTATCCAGCCCATTTTTTGGAAGAACACATAGATGGGAATCAAGGTAACCTGTCGGGGTAGCATAATGGTAGAGAGCAAAACGAGGAACAGAATGTTGAGCCACGGGGCGCGGAAACGGGAAAATCCATAAGCTACCAGGGAACAGGAAATTAACATACCTAGCATACTCACGAAGGTAACGATCAGGGTGTTCATCAGGTATTTATCGAAGGGTACCTTTGTGAGAGCTTCCAGAAAGTTTTCCCAATGGAGTTCCACTTGGCGTAAAGCCTTCTGATCTGCTATGAACAGCTCGTAGACTTCATCGGGGTTGTCAGGATGGACGAACAATCCCTTCCCTTCAGGACGATTTTTTATCAACGCCATCTGGTGGGTTTCGCCATCAAGGTTGACCTCATAGAGAGGCTCTTCCTTTCCGTTGATTTCAATGGTTTTCGTTTCCCAGGGGATGATCGGTGGGGGAGATGCCCTTAGCTGGTTGCGGTCTTTGAGTGAGGTGGAAATCATGAAAAGTAAAGGAGTAATGATGAAGACAGCACCTATCGCCAGGATGAGCGTGGTAGCCGTTTTGACGATCAATTCCTGAGTTTTAATGCTGGTGATTAATTGCTTTATGAATATAGTACCGCCAGGTTTGGATAAGGATTTGTCTGCCATTGTCATCACTTCCTTATCTCGCCTTCGTAGAAAACCCAGTAGGGAGAAGAGCGGAATACCAGGAGGGTAACAACCAGTACGATTACAAATAATACCCAGGCCATAGCCGAGGCATAGCCCATATCGAAGAATCGAAAGGCGTTCTGGTAGAGGTATAAATTGTAGAAGAGAGTCGAACGGACAGGACCACCCGTTCCGCTGGTGGCGACGTACACTTCTGTAAAGTAGTTGAATGCACCAATCAGTCCTAAAACTAGGTTATAAAAAATGACTGGTGTCATCATCGGGATGGTGATTTGCCAGAACCTTTGCCATCTGTTGGCACCGTCAATTTTTGCGGCTTCATATAGTGTCGTGGGGATGCCTTGCAACCCGGCTAGGTAGATGATCATGCTACCCCCAACGCTCCACAGGCTCATAATCACCAGAGAGGAGACCGCCCATTTGGGGTCTTGTAACCAACCAGGAGGGTTAAGGATGCCAATGCTTTTCAGGAAGGGATTAAGTAAACCGATTCGGGCGTTAAAGATGCGCACCCAGAGAAGAGCCACGGCTACACCAGCAATTACTGAGGGCAGGAAAAAAACCGTTCGCCAAATATAAACGCCCGGTATCTTTTGGTTTAATAAAATTGCAATGAATAGTCCGATTACCAGGTTCAATGGCAAAGCCATAGCGGCATATTTGATGGTGACCTTGAGCGAGTGCCAGAATAGCGGGTCGTTGGAAAATAACTTGATATAGTTTGTCAGTCCTTTCCAAACCGGAGCGCTAATGATGTTGTATGAGGTGAAGGAATAATACAACGAGGCCAACATAGGTCCAATGGTGAAGATGAGAAAACCGAGGATCCACGGCGATATAAAAAGGTAAGCCCACACAGCTTCCTGCTGGGAAATGGTTAGCCTATGTTTTAGTAGCTTCATGGCAATATCCTTTGGGGTGGGACCGGAATCGGGGATAGGCAACCCCTAACCAGGGAGGCGAGGCATCTGGAAGAAAAAGGGGAGGCGGTGGAGAGATTCTACACCGCCTCCTGCAAAGTAGGATGATTATTTACTCTCCCAATACTCGTCCAAAATCTTTTGTATCTCTGTGTTGACCAGGTCAAGTACGCTTTGCGCATCCTTGTTCTCCCCCGAGTAGATAAGGTCGAGAGCATAATTCATTGCATCTTCGATCTTACCCCACTCCGGTATCCAAGACTCGTGTTGGGGGTTATCCAGGTAGTCAATTGCGCCGAATACGATATCGAGATCCAAAGCTGGCCAGCGTTCAGCCAGCACTTCACGGAAATCGGCCTCGACAGATTTACGGGCTGGCAGGCAACCGTATATCACGCACACATCCGAGATGTGCTCCGGGCTTGTCAGCCATTTCATGACCTCCCAGGCCGCCTCTTTGTTGATAGCTGCATCGGGGATGGTGAAGTTATCTGCGTGGATCGGGGCTACCCGGGTGCCCTTGTGATTGAAGGGCATTGGGGCGATGTCATAGTCGAAGGGTAGATCCACCAGCCCCTCGGGGAAGAACCAGGTGTGGCTGTGGAACATAGCCACCATTCCGCCCCCGAAGGGGTCACCACCTACAGCATAATAGGCCTCCTGCCCAACGTAATCGGGGATGAAGTGATCAATCCAGATGCCGTCGCTGAGCCACTGCAGACCGTATACCCATTCAGGGGAGTTTGCTACCGCGGTCTTGTAATCGCCTGCAGTGGGCCGCCCTACGTTTTCAGGGTCCCAGATTGAAAGGAATTCTCGTCCACTAGCCCAGGAGTCGTCATAACCCCATTGGACGATGTTGTTCGGGTCGAAGTCTGGTGAGGTGGCGTTGTTTCCATTGGCATCTAATGTCAGCTGCATGGCGACTTCGCGTAGTTTGTCCATCGTCCAGGAGGTATCGCTATAGTCGTGAGGCGGGTAGTCCAGTCCAACGGCGTCGAACAGGTCCTTGTTGTAGAAGATAAAGGATGGGTAGATGCCCAATGGCAAACCGACGTTCTTCCCTGGAAATTCGTTCAGTTCCAAAACCGGGCCGTAAAAATCGCTCATATCGGTATTTTCTGCTTCGATGAAGGGGGTCACGTCGGCCCAGGTGTCGAGGAATTGAGAGATGGTAGAGGTGCCATTAGGACCGACCAATTGGGGAGCATTGCCACCGGAAATCATGGCCAGGAAACGTTCAGGAGCCTCCTCGTGAGGGACAATGAGGAATTCGACTTCGATATCGTCATGGGTGCTGTTGAATTCTTCCGCTAACGCTTCCTGTGCTTCAATCTGATCGGGGTCGGTGCCGGTGCCCATACCGATGAAGATCACCACCTTTGCTTTTTCTTTAGGTGGCGCCTTTTCTGTTTCGGCAGGAGCTGCAGGGGTCTGGGTCTTTGGAGCGCAGGCTGACAGTACCATGGTGAAAGCCATGGTGATGCACAGAAGCATCCAAAAAAGTTTGCGTTTCATAATTTTCTTCTCCTGTTTAAATCGTAAGAAGGACGGGTAAAGAAGGATGTTAGATGAAATGTAATCTTATGGTTCGCCTCCTTCTCTCATAACTTATTATGTTGTCTGACATCCGCATGATTGGCGGATAACCAGTTCGGTGGGCAGAAGGACCTCAAGGTCAACCTGCCCTCCGCGTATCAAACAGATGAGCTGGTGGACAGCTTCTGAGCCTACCTGCTCGATCGGAACCCGGACAGTGGTGAGTGGGGGGGTGAGATAGCTTGAGAAGGGCAC
This sequence comes from Chloroflexota bacterium, assembly GCA_040758495.1. Classification (GTDB taxonomy): domain Bacteria; phylum Chloroflexota; class Anaerolineae; order Anaerolineales; family JBFLVL01; genus JBFLVL01. Next base: position 65,859 of record JBFLVL010000004.1, on the reverse strand, counting down.
ATCATCAAAACCTACCACAGCCACATCCTCCGGCACTCGCTTGTTTGCCTGACGAAGTGCTGATAGTACCCCCACGGCAGATTCATCATCGCCGGTGAAAATGGCATCAAACATAACTCCCTCACCCATAAGTTGTTTAGCTGCAGCGAAAGCTATCTGTTCGTTAAAACCACCGTAAGCCATCAAGGTTGGGTCAAAGGAGAGGTTGTGGGTTTTCAGTGCCTGAAGGTATCCTCGTTCACGCCAGGTCGAGTCCATGTGGGTGTCAGGACCGCGTAAAAACGCAATCTGACGCTTGCCATGAACTTCAATCAGGTGGGATATAAGTTTTTCTGTGCCGCTTTTGTTTTCAACTGTAATGGTAGGGATGTCCAATGATTCTGGAGAGGGTTGGTGGAGGAGGACTAATGGAAAACCGATACGATGCAATCGGGTCAGTTCCTTCGTATCCAGGCTGTCAGTGAAAACGATCAGACCATCTGTGTTGTGCTCTCCCAGAGGACGGTGGGGAGTCCCCTCAGGACGAGGGACATTGGTGGTATGGACCAGCAAATCAAATCCCGCTTCGGCTGCTCCTGCCTCGATACCGCGCATCATGGGGGAGAAGAAAGGTCCACTGATTTCTGGCAACAGCAGTCCAATGGTATAGGTTTTACGACTGGCGAGCACCCTCGCCGCGGAGCGGGGTCGGTAATTCAATTCCTCAATTGCGGTCTGGACGCGCTGGGTGGTTTCCTCAGTCACAGGGGCCGTACGGTTTAATACTCGACTGACAGTGGCAATCGAAACCCCGGCTTTCTGAGCAACATCAGCAATGGTGGGCTGACGGTTAGGTAAAGTCATCAGGTCAGGTAAAAATGTAAACGTTTTCTGTAAGCGTTTTCATACAGTATACACGAATCAGGGAAAAGAATCAATTTTTCAATCATAGGTACCTTTTGTATGGGTTTGTTAAAACCTTGGGGTAAAATCAGAAATGGCCGGAGGTCAATGTGTCACTTTATTCGGAGATTTTCGAACAACCGAGACGGTTAGCCGAATTGCTGTTAAACCAGCGTGGGTATGTGAAAAGGATTGCGCATACCATCCTGGAACGAGGTGTTCACTACGTTTTCCTGGCAGCCCGCGGTACCTCCGACAGTGCTGGGAGGTATGCAAATTACCTGTGGGGTGCAGTCAATGGTTTGCCGGTGGCTTTGGCGACTCCATCCTTGTTCACCTTTTATCAGCAGCCACCGAATTTGAAAAATGTGCTCGTCGTGGGCGTTTCACAATCCGGGAAATCACCGGATGTTGTCAGCGTAGTTGAGGAGGGGAGGCGACAGGGATGCCTGACTCTGGCGATAACCAATGCTCCTGATTCCCCCCTGGGACTCACCTCAGATTCGGTGCTCGACATCCAGGCAGGGACTGAAGATGCAGTGGCAGCCACCAAGACCTACACTGCCGAATTGATGGCCATTGCCATGCTTTCAGCTGCACTGGCGGATGATGAAGCTATGTGGTTGGAGTTGGTAAATGTCCCTACCTGGGTTGAAGGTGTGCTTTTACAGGATACAAGCATCGAGACCATGTCTCAGCGATACCGCTACATGAGGCATTGCGTGGTACTTGGGCGGGGTTATAACTATGCTACAGCTTTCGAATGGGCACTCAAGCTCAAGGAGCTGAGCTACGTGGTGGCTGAACCGCATTCCTCTGCTGACTTCCAACACGGTCCTATCGCCATGGTCGAGGGTGGTTTTCCGGTGTTGTCCATTGCTCCTCATGGGAAAGTGTTTGGCTCTATGCTTGAGATGCTGACTCGTTTACGTAACGAGCATAACGCCGAACTGGTTGTCATTTCGGATGTCGAGGATGCTCTCCGGTTGGCTCAGTCACCCATCCCACTCCCGCCTGGTATTCCTGAGTGGTTGACCCCCTTAGTAGGCATTGTCCCTGCCCAGTTGTTCTCCTATCACCTGACACGGGCTAAAGGTTATGACACCGACAGCCCGCGAGGGCTTAAGAAGGTAACCGAAACCCATTAGGGTTATGGGTATAGCTTCGCCTCATACAAATAACCCTGAGTTCGGTTGAAGTTTTATCCGTTATGTGGAGTATCATTCTGGGGTGATGTCGGGTTGATGGCAACTAACCTGGGTTCGTTAACAAGAAAGGTCAATATCAGGAGATTGGCGAAAGCAAAGACCAGTGAAACACCGAACATCAGCAAATAGCCTCCAAGTCCGACGATACCACCCGCCAATACTGGCGCCACCAACAGCACAGGTCCAGTTAATGTTCGGGCAATCCCAATGTAGAGGGGACGCTCGTTTTCGTTCCCAAACTCTAAAACAATGTTGAAGTCACCTAAGGTCCCCCAGGTGCTGGCAAAGCTTATGAGAGCAAAGACAAAATAGATCCAATGTACGTTGGGGGCCCAGAGCAACAGCAGCAAACCCACCACCCAGAACACGCTGGACAGTTCTAGAACCCGTTTGTGGCCTAACCGGTCACCAACGAAGCCTGAGAGTCCGAAGCCTAATGTGCCGCCAACCATGCTGAAAGAAGTAAATATGGCCGCGTGTGCGTCCGGAAGTCCGAAGCGCTGGAGGCTGTAGACAGCTATAAACCCGAGAGCCATACCTCCCAGGTAGCTGAAAACCCGACTGATCAGAAAGACTCGGAAGTTATGGCTGCGTTTGAGTATTTGTTTAATGCGATCGAAAAAGCCCGTTGTGGTCTGTTGGTGAGGTAGGTAATTCGACAGGGAGGGTTCCCTGTTCAGGGTGAGGAAGGCGAGAGAGAGCATCACGCTGAGGAAGGCGAGGAAGAAACAGAGGGCGTAATTCGTGGGGTAGGGGATATGGGTGAGGATAAACCCCGAAATGGCGGCCCCTAGAATGGCAGCCAGATAGCCAGCCACCCAGGTAAAGCTGGAAAAACGCCCACGATGGCTCACAGGTATAACCCGGGAAATCAGCTCCTGCCAGGGGAGAGCCACCAAGCCACTGGTTACAGATTTCCACACCAAAATGAGTAAAAAGATGACCAGCGCTTTCTGGCTGGTGAAACCCATCATCCCAAATGCGACCAGGCTCAATGCCAGGTAAGGGATGCGTTCTACTAAACCCAGCCAGATCACCGTGGGTAGTTGACGTTGGCGCCGTTCTACCCAGGGAGCCAGGAAGAGCTGTGGGAGGAACCACCCCGTGTCGCGAATTGCCGGTATGAGACCGATGATCAATGGAGAGTTGGTTAACGTGCTGATAAAGACCGGCAGTATGGTGCTTGAAGCCACGAAGCTCTCGCCAAACAACCAGGCCAACCCGTCGCTGGCATTTACAAAGAAGTTGTGACGGAAATGCTTGGCTACCTGTGAGGATACGCCAGCATCTGGGGGATGGTGAAAAACCGGTCGAACCGCTCTCGGATACACACGACCGTGATTATACCTGGATAACCACGTTGTCTATCAGCCTCAACATCCGCTCATAATGGGAACCCTTCCAGTATATCTGATCGCAAGAGGGGCAGTGGTGAAATTCCTCATAGTATCGTTTTGTCAGTGGCTCCAATCGCTCGAGGATGGCCTCTTTACTGATGGGTTCCAGGGGGTGGTTGCAGCGCAGGCAACGGCGGAAAGGGGTGATTTTGCTGATGAGGTCGAAACGACGCACCACCTCAAGCAGTTGTTCCTGGGGTTCGAGTGAGTGCAGGCAGTACCCGTAAGTGACTACTTTACGCATTAACAAGCGTCGGTCGCGGGTTAGCAGGATACACTTCTCGTGCAGTACAAGGTCAATCAATTCTTTATCGGTGTAGTCGTTTCGGTAGAGGCAGTCGAAGCCCAGGATACGCAGGTAGGTGGTTAATTTCCCCAGGTGACTGTCCAGCAGGAAGCGTGGTTCAATCGGGCATCCAGGTTGAGCGGGATGGATTTCAACCTGGTCGTAGTCCCGAGCGAGGTAGTTAACATCAACCGTTTTTCCGTTAACTACGATCTGACCGACTTCCGTGTGGGGGATGCCAAGGGATTCGATCAGGTGTTTAATGGATTGCCCGTCCTGAAAAGTGCTGGTGAAGGCAGCATGTTTTTTATCCCCAGGCAGGAAATCGTTCAGGATTCCATGAAAGCGAAATTGGGCTGCTCTCATTGTACTCATCCAGTTGCTCTTGGGGATAGTGTATAGCAAGAGGTCCTATCCGTCAAACCCCATAGAAGACCTGACAGGTTTCCCCTGGCCTGCCAGCCAGGGCAGGCAAAAACCTGTCAGGTCTTCAGGTTAAACGGCGACGGTGGGACGTCGCCTGGACGGAATGAACGGAGGGGAAAGCGGCGACGGGAGGTCGTCTGGAACGGAGAGGGGGCGACGGTGGGACGTCGCCTGGACGGAGGGGGAGGCGGCAACGGTGGGACGTCGCCTTGGACGGAATGAACGGAGAGGAAAGCGGCGACGAGAGGTCGCCTGGAACAGGTTAAACGGCGACGATGGGACGTCGCCTTGGACGGAGGGGGGTGGAAAACGGCGATGGGAGGTCGTCTGGAACGGAGAGGGGGCGACGGTGGGACGTCGCCTGGAACGGTACTGAAAAGTATGAGGGATGAACAGGCCGATTTTGTTGTATAATGAGTAACGGATTTGGTCTTACACATAGGGGTGTGGCAGGGGAAAATTTTTCATGTGGGGGAGAACAAAATTTAAAGTACCCATCCACACATGCATCGGAGGATCAAGCAACAAACAACATTATCCTGTTATCGGTAATATAGCATGACACCTTGATTAAGGAGGTGTATATGGAGGGAAAGGTTCTTTTTGCAGCGATTGCAGGCATGTTGCACGATGTGGGAAAGTTTGCCCTTCGCGCCGGGGTGGAGATATCGCGCGAATGGGACGATGGGGCAAAACGCGACTACAAACACAAACATGCCCTACATACCTGGGATTTCATTGAAGCGTTTCTTCCAACCAAAATAAAGGAGAAAGTAAAAACTCCAGCGTCAAGCCACCATCGCCCTGCCAGTCGTGAGGATTATGTTATTGCTCTAGCTGATCGCCTCTCTGCAGGTGAACGTGCTGATGATCTGGAGGATGACCGCAAAGTCCATCCCCGCCAGTTGCTTTCGATTTTCTCGATCCTTCAGGCTGATGGGATAACCCCTTCAAAGGACAATTGGAAGTACTGGCCGCTACAGGCTTTATCCCTGGACGAAAAAACCAAGAGCACAGATTTCTTCCCCGCCAAAGCACTTTCGGATGACAGCGTTTGGAAAGCTTACGAAAAAATGTGGGAAATATTTAGAGAGCAAGCTGGGGTCTTGAAAAAAGCTCACGAAAGTGGCGGGGATATAGAAACATATCTTGAGACCTTGCTTTCATTGATGCAACAATACACTTGGTGTATCCCCTCTGCTTATTACCAATCGAGACCCGATATCAGTCTATTTGATCACAGCCGCATGACAGCCGCACTGGCAGCAATCCTGACAGATAGCCAATTATCTGAAAATGAAATAAAAACATTGGCTGAGAACCCAGAAAAAAGCGTCAAAAGAGTAGCGCTCTTGGTTGGTGGGGATATTTCTGGTGTACAGGACTTTATCTATACAATCACAAGCAGGGGCGCGACCAGTGCCTTGCGTGGACGTTCGTTCTATCTGCAATTGCTTACGGAGGTCGTTGCGCGTTACATCCTGAGCTGGGTGGGCTTACCCATCACAAATCTGATTTATGCTGGGGGCGGCAATTTCTACCTGCTGGCGCGCCCTTCCGACCTTAATGAACTACCCAAAATCCAGCAAGCCATCAGCCGGATCCTTTACAAACATCACCAAGGGGACCTGTATGTGGCGATCGCGGGACTACCTCTTCAGGCAAACGACTTTGTGAAGGTTGAGAATGGCAAACATGTTCTCAGTAAAAAATGGGATGACCTCATAAAGGAATTACAGGTGGTCAAGCAGCATCGCTTCGCCGAATTGCCAGAGAGTGATTTGGAAGTTCTTTTTGCCCCGCAGGGGCATGGTGGGAATGAGGATATAGAATGTAAAGTCTGCGGGCGGGAACATCCGGGTACTAAGGTATGGGACAAACCCCCCGAAGGTCAAGAAGGTGTGAAAAAGTGTCCACCTTGCCACCGTTACGAAGAAGAATTGGGCAAGGATTTGCGCGAGGCAAATTATCTAGTATGGGATTATCTGAAAAGAACTGACCCACCGAAGAAACTGGATGCAAAATTTGATACGCAAGGTTGGAGGCAGGCGCTAAACGACTTTGGTTTTGATGTTCACTTACTGAAGACTCTGACGAGGTTAGCTCAGGCTGAAAATCGCCGCATCATCCTGGCCCTAACCGATGGAGCATTAGAGGTGCTCACTCCGAATGTCTCTACTGCAGTAGGCCGTCGTTTTCTGGTCAATGTGACACCGCTGGTTATTAAAAATGATGTCAAGGAATTTACAGAAAGATTAGATGAGGAGATCAAATCTGGTGATATCAAGCCTTTCGACCTGCTTCAACTGCAATCCAGGGGCATCAAGCGATTGGGCGTCCTGCGAATGGATGTGGATGACCTCGGCAAGCTATTTGCCGAGGGGCTCGGAAGTAACGCAACCCTTTCCCGCATTGCCTCGCTCAGCTTCGCGGTCAGTTTGTACTTTGAAGGCTGGGTAGGGGTACTCGCTGAAAAGCGGAATAAAAAGAATGGCGATCGTCTCTATTCCATTTATTCTGGCGGAGACGATCTGTTCTTTGTTGGTTCGTGGGATGAAATTGTAGAACTAGCGCGCGAGATCCGAGCGGATCTGACCGAATATGCCGCCGGGCATCCCGGCATCCATGCCAGTGCGGGGATTGTGCTAGTAGGCGGAAAATATCCGCTTGCCCAGGCTGCTGAAGACGCTGCGGAGGCAGAAATAAAAGCTAAGCGCCATGAGTGGTGGGATGCTTCTGCGAATAAAACACGGAAGAAAGATGTGATTAGTTTTTTGGGGCAGCCAATTCACTGGCAGCGCTTTGGTTTGAACGCTTGTGATCAAGGAGAGTTTGAAAATGCCCACGCCCTGATGCACTTCCTGGTTAAAGTGGTTCAGCAGGATGAAGGCAATCACTCCCTGCTCCGCTTGCTCATCCGACTTTACCAACGCTACCAGGAAGCTGATGAAAAACGCCGAGTGCACGGTTTTGACCAGAACCGTAGCGGTCAATCCCAACCATTGTGGGGTCCCTGGAATTGGCTGGTGTTTTACAATCTACATCGCATGGCGAGGAGAGAGGAAAGAGAAAATAAAGAACTCAGTCAAAAATTAAGGGAGTTGGCTGATATATTGAGAAATGATATCCTTATGATGGAATGGCTCGGTCTGGCAGCCAGGTGGGCGGAAATTTTTACTCGTAAGACGAGTAACGATTGATTTATATGAATTGAATAAGGAGGCACAAATGAATATTTCACCATCCGAACTAAAAACCATAATCACGGACCCAAAAGGCACAGAAACATTGGTTAAAGTAGCAGACAATCTAGGTAAGCAACTTAAAAATGCACGTTTAGCTACCAACCAAATCCGTGCCCTCTTCGGAGAAGTTCGGCAGATAGAGGCGCAATGGAAAATGGGTGAAAAACACCGTCCACGTGCTTTACGCCGTTTAATCTTGCTCAAACCTAAAATGCGTTACCGGACTCGTAAAGAACGCGGACCGGCTGTTAAAGAGTTGGTGGATGTGTTAGAACCTGCGCTCGATTTGGTGTTGCAAGAAAATGATGCTCTTAAGCAATCAGACAATTTCAGACAATTCGTTGAGTTCTTCGAGGCCATTCTTGCTTACCACAAAGCTTATGGTGGTAATTAATATTTAGCCAAGAAAGAAAGGAGGTTTCCCATGACTGATAAATCAATCCAAATGAAAGGTCGTCTATTTATCACCTTCGATATTGAAACAGTTACTGGTCTTTCCATCGGTGGTACAGATACAAAAACCGAAATCGGTGGGGTAGACAAACCTGTCATTCGTGACCCACTTACCAACTGTCCTTACATACCTGGCTCCTCACTCAAGGGAAAAATCCGCAGTCTGCTGGAGAAGTATTACGGTCTGGAGATAAATTATCCGCCAAATCAAAAAACTTTCCATACATGCTTGAAAGCTGAAGATTACGTTAAATGCACGGTCTGCCAGGTTTTTGGTATCTCTGGAGAAAAGGATTACGCCACACCTACACGTTTAGTAGTGCGAGATATTCATCTTAGCAGAGGAAGTGCTGAGGCTTTGGATGAAAGTGGCCGCACAGACTTGCCCTACACGGAAGTAAAGACGGAGGTGGCTATTGACCGTGTCACCTCAGCAGCTAACCCACGCCAGATGGAACGCGTCCCTGCTGGAACCGTGTTTGGAGGTGAAGAGCACCCTGCCGAGATGGTCTACAGCATCTATCACGGCGATAACTGCGACGCAGGCAAGGATATTGACCGCCTGAGTGTGCTGGTGGAAGGCCTGCAACTTCTGGAAGATGATTACCTGGGAGGGCTTGGCTCGCGCGGTTCCGGCAAGGTGCGGTTGAAAAACATTGAGGCAACCATCCGCTCAGACTCATTGGCCGAATCCAAATCCTTGGGTAAATACCCGACATTGAAGGACATGAAAGAGGCATTGAAAGAGTTACTACCGAATATCCGCGCTGAACTGAAAGTGACCTGATTCAGGGAGGCCCTATGCCCAAACTGACCCCTTATTACCTAACTTTCCGGAGCGGGTTACACGTGGGGAAGGGAGCGGAAAGCCTGGAGGGCAGTCGTGAGAGCGTACCTGCAGATACGCTCTTCGCTGCCATGTTGGATGTTCTGTATCACCTTGGTGGCGATGTGGATACGTTTGCCAAACCGTTCACCTCTCAGCCACCAGACCCACCTTTCCTGCATACCTCGGCTTTTCCATTTGCGTGTAGGGTACGCTTTTTCCCTTTACCGGTTGACCTGCGCAGGTTGTTCACCAGCCAAGTATTAGATGACTTCAACTGGAACAAGCCGCTTAAGAGGCTGCGCTACTTCTCTGAAGGACTTCTGCGAAAGGCGCTAACCGGCGAAAAACTGGATGAATGGCTTTTTCCCATAGATGAACATGCTGAACCAGAAAATGGCGCGGCTTTGCAAGGAGGGACACTCTGGCTGACTAAAGAGGAAATAGACGATTTACCCCATAACTTCCATCGTTGCCCTGGTAGGCTTCATTCGCTGCGTCGCCTTAACCTCTGGAGAAGTCAGAGCGTACCGCGAGTTACTGTGAATCGCATCTCCTCCGCATCCAGTATTTACTATGCCCAGCGGGTGATCTTCACCAAGGGTTGCGGCCTGTGGTTTGGCGTGGAATGGAGAGAGGCCCAAATTGGCAATTTTTCATACACGGATGCATTCGAAAAAATCCTGAAAAGCCTCAGCGAGAGCGGATTGGGGGGTGAACGCACTGCTGGTTATGGTGGATTTAACTATCAGAAGGGTGGGGACTTCTCATTCAGTGACCCAGCCTCGGGTGGGCTGGCTTACCTGCTCAGCCGTTATCATCCGAAAGAAACTGAGATAGCACCTGTGTTCAAGGACGAGCGCGCCGCGTACCGGCTGGAGGCTGTTGGTGGCTGGCTGCGTACACCCGGAGGCGCGGCCCAACGCCGTAAACGCTTGTGGCTGGTTACCGAAGGCAGCCTGCTACCTGGTGCCCCAGCCGGAGATGTGAGCGATGTCCGCCCGAAATATCAGAATTCAACTGGCGATTTCCCACATCCGGTCTATCGTTCAGGGTTAGCGGTGACAATTGGTTGGCCCAATACCCAAGGAGAGGAGGCTCAACATGGCTGATTATATTGTCTATCGCACCCGAGTTTCCGTCATCACGCCTCTTCACATTGGCAGCGGTAATACCTTGCTCCATGAATACGATTATGCCATTCACGAGGGTCGAACTTGGCGAATTGATGAATTTTCCCTCCTGGACGCCCAAGACGTGGATAACCCGCGAATGGCAGAACATCTTGCCAGTACACCCCCTGTGCAATTGCTGCAGCCGGGAGATTTTAAAGAAGACGGCCACTTATTCCGTTACATCATCCAGGGTACTCCGCGTTCAGCCGCCGAGGGCGCGGAAGTGCAGGAACAATTGAAGGATTATCGTGACTGCCCCTACCTGCCAGGCACCAGCCTGAAAGGTGCCCTGCGCACCGCCCTGGCCTGGCACGGCTGGAAACAGAAGAACCTGAAACTCGATATCGCCAAATTGGATCGGCGACGCGAATGGGCGGCGCAAAACTTCGAACGGGACATCTTCGGAGCAACTCCCAATAAAAGCCTGCTACGCGCCCTGCACGTCGGCGACAGCCAGTCAGTCCCTGCTGATGCCTTGATGCTGCTCAACGTGCGCGTGGTCAATATAGATGGCAAACTCAGTGCACCAATAGAACTGGAAGCCATTCGGCCGGATACCATCTTCGAATCCCAAATGAAATTCGACTGGGCCTTGTTTTCCGAGTGGGCCAGAAAGCAGGGCTTGAACCTGAGTGGTGGGGAATGGCTGAAAAGCCTGGGTCATATCGTCAACCAGCATGCCCAGGATCGCATTGCGCACGAGCTGCATTGGTATAAAACCCTGCCCAACGGAGGAAGGCTGGCGTCGTTCTACGAACGCCTGTCCCAATCCGAGATGGGAGAGGGTCGCTTTCTACTACAATTGGGCTGGGGTACTGGTTGGGAGGATAAGACATTAGGGTCGCGATTACAGGCAAACGCGGACTTTATGGAGCGCCTCATCAAGGATTACCGCCTGACGCGCGGCAGACGCCAGCGAGGCGATCCCTTCCCTAAGAGCCGTCGCGTGGCCATGGCATACACACGCAACCCCCAGGGGAAAATAGTCGGTGAAACGCCAGCGTATCCCCTCGGCTGGGTGCTGGTGGAGATGACAGAAAAGAGGTGACAGTGTCAACTATGATCTTACTCGGCGGGGAGCAGACTGCGCCCAATCTCTTGCCTGCCCGCTATTTCAAACCTGAACGAGTATACATCCTTCATACCGATTTCTGGAAAAGTAAACAAATGGCTGAGAGGTTAAGTCTGCGGCTGGTTGGTATGTATCCAGAATTAGTTCCGATTGACGCGTATGACCCAGGAAAAATCACTGAGCAAATCAGATCCCTCTTACACGGAGTATCTGACATTTTGGTAAACATTACTGGGGGAACCAAACCTATGTCTCTTGGTGCGCTGGAAGCCGCTCGACAAGCTGGTTGGCAGCCCTTCTATGTAAAAAGTCAGGGGGGTAAGACAGATTTAGATTTTTACAGTTTTTCTCAAATTGGCACACCTCTCATCAAGGAGAGTATAACCATCAGTGACACGATCACACTTGAAGACTATTTAGTGGCCTACTTTGGAACAGAATTTCAAATAACTGGGTTCGGAATAGGTGCTGGGAAGACTTTTGAGCAAACCATATATGAAACCTTAGAGCCTAGCGTTGACGAAATTGCTGTCGGGTGGAAACATGCAAGTGGTGCTGTTGATGTAGATTTCGTCGTGCGTTGTAACAACCAGGTCGGTATCATCGAAGCAAAAACCGGAGGCAAGGCCAGGACGACAGAGGGCATCAAGCAACTGGCAATTGCTGGTGGACAACGCTTCTTTGGCACATACACCAGGCGATTCCTCGTGATAGACCAGACCTGGTCTGAAACCAGCAACAATCGAGCGCTTGCTGAAGCCATTGATATTGCGTTGATAGAGTTACCCAGCTACGCCACCTCCGGTAAAATCAGCACTTTAGAAAAGGGAAAATTAGTGGGAGCAGTTCAAAAAGCGTTGGGTAGGCCGGTCAAAGAGTAAGTGGATAACTGCCATGCCAAAATTCAACCTTATCACCGGTCAAAAAATCAATCCCGTTGTCCTTCAACGTGCCAAAGAATTGAGGCGTGATATGACCCTCGCCGAAAAACGGCTCTGGACAGCTTTGCGCCGTAACCAATTAGATGGCTTTCGCTTTCGCCGCCAGCAAATTATCGGTAGATACATTGTGGATTTCTACTGCGATGCTGCTCGTTTGATCGTCGAAGTGGATGGCTCGGTACACAACCAGCAGATTGAGTACGATCAAGCGCGAGAGCATGTTCTCAGAGATTATGAACTGAGAATTTTGCGCTTTAGCAATGAGGAAATTATGAAAAACCTGGAAAATGTTCTTTCCGAAATTCGCACCGCTCTCCAGCCTACCCCTCCGTCCCCAAGATTCTCCCCTCCCCTGGTAGGGGATAGGACGGGGGAGAGGTCGGACTCCCCTCTCCGTAAAGGGGAGGGGCCAGGGGAGGGGTCATGATCCTCCTCAACTTCTCCCACCCCATCACCCCCGAACAGATCGCACAGATCGAAGCACTCCTCGAACAAAGCATTGAGCAGATAATCCCTCTGCCCGTGCAATTCGATAACGGCCAACCCTTCCAGCCACAGATGCAAACCTTGCTGGAAGGTCTGCCGCTCACCCCGCTGCAGTTGCAGACCGAACCAATCCTGGTAAACCTGCCAGCCCTGAATACCATTGCAGCTTTGCTGCTGGCCGAGCTGCACGGGCGGATGGGCTACTTCCCGCCAGTGCTGCGTCTGCGCCCGGTGGAAGGCGCCCTTTCGCCGCGCTTCGAAGTAGCAGAGATCTTAAATTTACAAGCTGTGCGCGAGGCGGCGCGCCAACGTCGCTAAACCGGAGCATTAAATTATGGAAAAATCACATCGCGATTCCTGGCTCATACCTCTTCAACGTACCCTGGCCGATGTGTCCTGGTTCGGTCCTACCCTGAGTGCGGTATTGTTGGCGGCACTGATCAACGTGCTGACTGACACGCTCAATACCCTGGGCGGGCCATTGCTCGGTTGGTTTTTCATTTTTCTGCTTATCATTGCTACTACTGGTTTCGTCATTGCATACAACCAAAAATACCATCAATGGCGGCGTAATATCGGCCCCATTGCCGATATCGAATCCCCGCGCAAATTCGAAGGGCTGATCGCTATATTCAGCCGCAAAGATACCCTGCTGGAAGCGATCGAGCATCATCTTCCTGAACTAAAGCATTGCTGGCTGATCGTGACGCCCGAAATGCAAGCCGCTGCCGGCGCAACCACGGCCAACATTCTTGATGTGCGCTTTAGCATCCTACCGATCACGAACCTGTACAATACCCAGGCCTGCTATGAGATCGTCCGGCATATCTACAACATAGGTACGCGGGATCTGGACATCGAGCCGGAAAATGTGATCGCTGACATCACTGGCGGCACTAAGCCCATGACCATGGGCATGATCGTCGCCTGCCTGGAGGGTGGCTTCCCGATCGAACATATTCCCACGAAGTACGATTCGACAGGAAAACCACTCGGACCCCTGCCTCCCATCGAAATTCGCGTTCAGCAATCCTGACCAACTGCTCACTGAATACCGATCACTGATTACTGGAATTTCCATGCTCATCTCCGCTGTCATCCACCTGGAAGCGCTTCAGGATTACACCCTCGACCAGTTTACCGGCCGGGGTGTGCATGGCCTGTGGTTCACGCGCTGGAGGCAGGTGGATGCGACCATCGCCGAAGCCCTGCACGCTGATAGTCAATTTTCCCCCTTCACCCTCTCACCCCTCATGGACCTGCCGCGCCCCCGACAGGGTGCGGTAACCCTAAAAGCCGGGCATCCAGCCTGGGTGCGCGTGGCCTGCCTAAACAGCCCTTTAGCAGATTCTTTCAAAGAAAAATGGCTGGCAAGTTTACCCATAGGCAGTGAGATCGAAATCCCCCAAACCCGGCAGGAGGGCGAAAAGACCATCCCTGGATTACGCTGGAAGGTGAGCGGTCACTCGCTCGATGGGCAGGGACATCCCCTGGCTGCCCAAACCACCTACGAAGAACTCGTGCAGTCGCACCTCATCCAACCCAACCCACCCCGCCAATGGCGGTTGGAGTTCCTCACCCCGACCACCTTCCACGGGAAAACCACCCACCTGCCCTTTCCGCTGCCGGACAGTTTGGTGGGATCCTGGCTGCGCCGCTGGCAAGCCTTTGCGCCCATCGCTTTGCCTGAGGAAGAGATCACAACCTGGGCGCGGAGCAACCTGGCCGTATCGGCTTATTCCCTGCGAACTGTACCGGTGCGCGAGGGCGAGCGCCTGCGGATCGGCTGTGTGGGCAACCTCACCCTGCGAGCCTTGGACATGCCCCCCTACCTGAGGACGGTCATTGACATGCTCTGCCATTACGCCCTCTTTGCGGGCAGCGGCAGCCACACCTCTCAAGGTATGGGGCAGACCCGATTGGCCAGTCATCGCTGAAACATCACCGGTGGTCAACCGTCAAATAGGTTTGGATGTAGAGGGTAGGGGGAATCAGGACCTTAACAAGTGAATGGTTCTACACGGGATTAGTACAGACCTGACAGATTATAAAAACCTGTCAGGTCTTCAAGCCATCTGGGAGGGAATGTGCCTATGTTACTTGAACAATCACTGCGTATGGACAATCTGCGCATGGCCTGGGAGGAGATTGCTGAAAATAAAGGTATAGCAGGTGTAAATGGGATCTCTATTCGTGTTTGGCGTCGTAATTGGGAAGAACGCCTGGTTAATCTAGCCCAGGCTGTCTATGCCAATACTTATAAACCCCATAAACTACGCCTGAGGCGTGTTCCTAAACGTAATCGGCGTGAATTGCGTCGCTTACGCATTCCTACAGTAACCGATCGTGTTTTGCAGCGGGCTGTGCTACAGGTGTTGTACCCGGTATTTGAGCCGTATTTCCTGGATTGTAGTTTCGGCTACCGTCCTGGGCGTAGCTTGTACCAGGCAGTACAGCAAATCATCGTCTTGCGCGAAAACGGTTACCGCTGGGTGCTGGATGCCGACATTGATGCCTTCTTTGATAATGTAGATCAACACCTGTTGCTAGACTATCTTCACTGCGACCTACCTGACACTTCACTTATGCCGCTGATCACCCGTTGGCTTAAATTGGGAAGTAGTCATCCTCGGCATGAGATAGGGATTCCACTGGGTTCACCCCTTTCGCCACTATGGGCTAATGTTTTCCTGCATCGTCTTGATGTTGCTGTGACGGGTAAAGGTTGGAACATCATCCGTTATGCGGATGATTTTCTCGTCTTCGCTGCCAACCAGCGGGAGTTACAGGAGATCTATCAGGGAGTTGAGACGATACTATCTTCTCTCAATTTACGTTATGAACCAAGTAAAACCCGCCTGGCTTCTTTTGACTCAGGTTTTGATTTTTTAGGTGTCCACTTTACCAGTGATACGTACAGCTTCATCTTTAGAGAGAAAGAAATTGAAATCAGTGGTGATGAGATTAATTGGCTGTTCAGTTGCTACAGCCCAGAGTACGAATGACATTCACTCTTGGTCTTAGCTGTCCCTTGGACATGTAGAATGCAATTCGAAAGTGATAGTGGGATAGAAGAGGTATATCAATGTCCACTCTTTATGTTCTTGAACCTGATACGCGTCTTGAAAAGGAATATGGACGCCTCTTGGTCACCAAAGAAGATGAGGTGTTGCTACGCGTGCCCATCCAAAAAGTTAGTGCGGTAGTGCTAGTGGGGGTCGCTGGGGCAACCACACAAGCGCTGCATTCGCTATTAAGACAAGGAATACCCCTGTTCATGGTTAGACGGTCTGGAGAACTGATAGGTCGTCTGGCCCCACCGACAAGTTTCAACTTGCCATTACGCCAGGCACAATACCGACGCAACCAGGAGGCTGACTTCGCTTTTCAGTTGGCACGAGAAATCGTCACTGCCAAAATACACAATCAAGCTGTGTTAGCCAGCCGGTTGTCACGCAGGAAGAGGGATATTTCTGTTGGGGACCTACAGCAAATGAAACATGCCAAGCAGGCAGCTAGTACATGCAATCGAATGGATTCCCTGTTGGGAATCGAAGGCAGTGCAGCCAATGCTTATTTCAACGTTTTACAAAAATCTATCCACTCGGATTGGGGATTTACCGGGCGTGTACGTCGCCCTCCGAAAGATCCGATAAACGCGCTTCTTAGCCTGGGGTATACATTTTTAGGGTATGCCATGATTGCTGCCTTGGAAGTTGTCGGTCTGGACCCCTTTCTGGGGTATTTTCACCAGGAGGCTTATGGTCGCCCATCTCTGGCCTTGGATTTGATTGAGGAATTCCGTGCCCCACTCGTGGACTCGCTGGTCCTGACTCTGATTAACAAGGGTTTGCTCAAACCGGACGATTTCCAAACTCAAACGAAGGGTGGAGTTAAGTTGACACAGAAAGGAATGCGATTGTTTGTACAAGAATTCGAAGACCGCTTGGAAACGGAGATCACACTGGCTGAGATTGGTCGCCCGCTATCGTATCGAAAAATCATGGAAGTACAGTCGCGAAAAATGGCTAATCTAATCCTGGGAAAGGAACAGTCCTATCGTCCTTTTCGATGGCGTTGAGCGAAGAAAAAAGGTTGTGATATGTCTGGTAAAGGTTTTATCCTGGTGGTTTATGATATCAGTAATGATAAACGGCGTACAAAATTGCATAATGCCCTACTTGACTTTGGCACGCCAGTTCAGTATAGTGTATTTGAGTGTTTTTTGGATGAAAAAGAGCAGGAGCGCATGAAGCGTAAAGTCATGGGTACCATCCGGCCGAAAATTGACCATGTACGTTTCTACCCTATTTGTGCTGAGTGTCTGAGACAGGTAGAAACTACGGCCGGAAAAGAGGTTTTGTGCGAAGATAATAGAGCCATTATCGTAGGATGAGATCCCGCGCGCACCTCCGGGGGGCATCTGCCTTCTAGCGGTGAACGCGACGGTATGATAATCACACCCCAGGGGTAGGGGTGAGAAAGCTGGGACAGGTTGAGATGAGCATTATTAAAGGCGGAAAACGCGCGTATCTGAACTATTTTAAGAACTGGGGAGATGCGCGCGACATGGCAAGTACTGGCTTAAATTGGCCAAACAGCCCTGTACAAGCCAGGAATGGGGGTATAATAACGCCATTAGGATTGACAAATGCCAGGAGTGGGGGTAAGAATCAAATAATCCCGTACAACGGGATTGAAACTTCACCTCGATTTGATTCACCGTGCTGCATTTCTTTACGTAAGAATCAAATAATCCCGTACAACGGGATTGAAACTGTCCGTTGGCACACCAGGGGGATAATTATCCCCTGGCTGTAAGAATCAAATAATCCCGTACAACGGGATTGAAACATGGCGATAAATCGTCTCCGTTGACGAATGGCCACGATCGTAAGAATCAAATAATCCCGTACAACGGGATTGAAACATTTCTCGTCCTCGAGTGCTGCCTTCTCCCCCTCGAGAATCAAGTAAGAATCAAATAATCCCGTACAACGGGATTGAAACGCCAACCGCGGCTACCGCCGGAGTTCGGACCGCCATAGTAGGAGTAAGAATCAAATAATCCCGTACAACGGGATTGAAACGTGCTGTGGAAGCGTGTCATGGATGATCCTAGCCAGAGGCCGAGTAAGAATCAAATAATCCCGTACAACGGGATTGAAACCCTCCAGAGGCCGTTATCCTCTTTGACGTTGAACCCAGCATTGTAAGAATCAAATAATCCCGTACAACGGGATTGAAACTAGCCTTTAGCCTTCAGCACGCCGGCGACATCCAGGAACGTAAGAATCAAATAATCCCGTACAACGGGATTGAAACAATAAAATCCCGCACCGCTTGCACTCCCACCATGAGTAAGAATCAAATAATCCCGTACAACGGGATTGAAACGTGCAGAATGAACCTGTTCCAGGCAGAAGAAATCTTCTGCCCGGTAAGAATCAAATAATCCCGTACAACGGGATTGAAACCGCCGCCACGAGTGCCTCTCTTTGGTGGAGGTTATTCTCCACCGTAAGAATCAAATAATCCCGTACAACGGGATTGAAACGGTCCCGAGCCCGGAGATCTCTCCGTCAGCGCACTGGATATGTAAGAATCAAATAATCCCGTACAACGGGATTGAAACACGTACCGCAACAGGAGCAACCGCCACCGGGATAATCCGTAAGAATCAAATAATCCCGTACAACGGGATTGAAACTGGGTAACAGAGATCGTGAAACCGGGTTGCCCCTGAACAAGGTGGGGCGTAAGAATCAAATAATCCCGTACAACGGGATTGAAACTTTAGGTCAAGAACTAATCCTCTATAATCTACGACATCCTGGATGTAAGAATCAAATAATCCCGTACAACGGGATTGAAACGGTTTGCCGGTGTCGTCCAGCCGGGTGAGAACCGTTTTTGTAAGAATCAAATAATCCCGTACAACGGGATTGAAACGTCGTGAGAATCCACAGATTGGCTGTGCTTTTCCCCGGAGGTAAGAATCAAATAATCCCGTACAACGGGATTGAAACGCTCCGGGGCTCTGCCAGTTCTATGACTCGATCACCTGCCCGTAAGAATCAAATAATCCCGTACAACGGGATTGAAACATACTCACGCCATTTTTCGATTTCGGGTTGGTCATTCATCAGTAAGAATCAAATAATCCCGTACAACGGGATTGAAACCGCCGATAGCGAACGCCTGGCCCCAAAGGCCGTTCGTCTCGGCATCAAACGTAAGAATCAAATAATCCCGTACAACGGGATTGAAACACAGGTTGGCATTCCAACCTCCTTTCTTTTCTATTTTGTAAGAATCAAATAATCCCGTACAACGGGATTGAAACCGAACCCGACCCGGAGCAGGTTTCCCTGCTCCAGAGAAATCGTAAGAATCAAATAATCCCGTACAACGGGATTGAAACACTTCGCAAATATACCAACCAGGACCACACATTACATCCGTAAGAATCAAATAATCCCGTACAACGGGATTGAAACTGGCCGGCAGGCGTCATAACGTCCCCCAGTCGCTCAGAGTAAGAATCAAATAATCCCGTACAACGGGATTGAAACTTCGCCTTCCGGCGTCTTGAAGGTGTAGGGCTGGTCGCCAGCCAGTAAGAATCAAATAATCCCGTACAACGGGATTGAAACTCTGGTCTTTCACCATCGCGCCGCGGCACTTCACTACTTTTTCATAGTAAGAATCAAATAATCCCGTACAACGGGATTGAAACAAACCGCGTTCCGGTTGTCCCACTCGGACTTGGAGAAATGGTAAGAATCAAATAATCCCGTACAACGGGATTGAAACACAACTAATGTTATTAATGTTATTAGAAAAATTTCCCACCCGTAAGAATCAAATAATCCCGTACAACGGGATTGAAACGTAGCGCGAACCCCGCTCTTACCCCGACCTCCTTGTCGAAGTGTAAGAATCAAATAATCCCGTACAACGGGATTGAAACACGAAGGCCGCGAATGCGGCCCCCGCCAACGACCATGGGCTGGTAAGAATCAAATAATCCCGTACAACGGGATTGAAACGCCTGGAACCTATCCGCGAGCACAAGACCCAGCACTCCACCGTAAGAATCAAATAATCCCGTACAACGGGATTGAAACACGACTGCGAGGGCAATGCCCCCGACGATCATTTTGACGTAAGAATCAAATAATCCCGTACAACGGGATTGAAACGTCCAGCCAAATGACGATGTTGGGAATTCCGCCAAAGAGAGCAACCTCTTTGTAAGAATCAAATAATCCCGTACAACGGGATTGAAACTTATCATTTTAGGAAGCATAGCTTCCAACCTTTCCTTCGTAAGAATCAAATAATCCCGTACAACGGGATTGAAACTTGCCTGGTCTGCGCCTACGGCAACGACTGGCTCGCCTGGCTCGCGTAAGAATCAAATAATCCCGTACAACGGGATTGAAACCTGTTTTGAAACCCATCCAGAGTGAACTCAACACCATTAGAAAGAATCAAATAATCCCGTACAACGGGATTGAAACCGCCGGTGCAGGTGGCGGTTGAACGCCACGCCCAGCGCGAAAGAATCAAATAATCCCGTACAACGGGATTGAAACTGTGGTCCGGGTTGTCGGAGCAAACCATCCGGAACCTTCCTCCTGAGAAGTACCGTAAGAATCAAATAATCCCGTACAACGGGATTGAAACGGTTCTGCGCGAACTGCTCCATCCCCGGCAAAAAGCACAGGTGTAAGAATCAAATAATCCCGTACAACGGGATTGAAACGATGATGTCCAAGACGGCTTCAACAATGTCGTCAGAAACTGTAAGAATCAAATAATCCCGTACAACGGGATTGAAACGCACGTACTCCGCCTGATGCCGCGAGCCGCCGCGACCAAAGTAAGAATCAAATAATCCCGTACAACGGGATTGAAACATCGCCGAAGCAATCTCCTCGGTCACTCTGATGGAAGGCGTAAGAATCAAATAATCCCGTACAACGGGATTGAAACTTTTTCACCTCCTTTCTTTTCAGGTGATAAATTTTGGACCAACACCGTAAGAATCAAATAATCCCGTACAACGGGATTGAAACTTAATTTTTTTCAGCCCTTGCCGGGTGGCCGGGCCGACAGGGTAAGAATCAAATAATCCCGTACAACGGGATTGAAACGCAAAAACCCGTGATTTGCATTGTTTCCTCCTTGAAAAGTAAGAATCAAATAATCCCGTACAACGGGATTGAAACCGAGTGTTGGGAGAGCCAGAGAATCTTTTTCATCCCAAGCCTGTAAGAATCAAATAATCCCGTACAACGGGATTGAAACCCGCGGCCTCGATTTCTCTAGCAATCGTTTCCGCGATTGCCGTAAGAATCAAATAATCCCGTACAACGGGATTGAAACTGTTGGCTCCCCCAGCCAAACGCCGCTGAATGTGAGCGTAAGAATCAAATAATCCCGTACAACGGGATTGAAACGAATGGAGAAGAACTCGTTGCCGCGCAGACTACCGGGTAAGAATCAAATAATCCCGTACAACGGGATTGAAACAATCTATTATTTCGGCAGTTGATGGGTCTCCTGCCAGAACTTCGTAAGAATCAAATAATCCTGTACAACGGGATTGAAACCCTTTTCTGGCAGGAAGAGCATATGCAATTTCCTTGCTGCCGGGTAAGAATCAAATAATCCCGTACAACGGGATTGAAACATTCTCAGCGCGTAGACCTGCCCATCTACACAATTAGAGCAGTAAGAATCAAATAATCCCGTACAACGGGATTGAAACCCTGGGGCTGACTCTCCGGTCGGCCCCAAGGGGGGAAGTCAAGTAAGAATCAAATAATCCCGTACAACGGGATTGAAACGTATGCCACTCCGCCCCACACGAGCACGTGGTTATCCCGAAAGAATCAAATAATCCCGTACAACGGGATTGAAACCAGTACGGGCAGAAATCACTACCCTTGTTAATAATTGAAAGAATCAAATAATCCCGTACAACGGGATTGAAACCTGCGCGGTCTTTATCATTCCACTGCTGGCTTTGAAGAGAAAGAATCAAATAATCCCGTACAATGGGATTGAAACCAATGGTAACAATTGCCTTTTTCGCGGGCCGCGTCTGCTGCGGGTAAGAATCAAATAATCCCGTACAACGGGATTGAAACCATAGCCGCCATGGGAGGCGGCGTCAGCAGGAGTCACCAGTAAGAATCAATTTATCCGGTACAATGGGATTGAAAGATCATCCTAATAAAAAGACCTGACAGGTTTTTGCCTGCCCTGGCTGGCAGGCCAGGGGAAACCTGTCAGGTCTTCAGGTTAAACGACGACGGTGGGACGTCGCCTGGACGGAGGGGGGAGCGGCAGTGGGAGGTCGCCTGGAACTGAGGGAAAGCGGCAGTGGGAGGTTGTCTGGAACGGTCTTGTATAGCTCAAGCCGTCGTCCTCGACGGCGCCTTTTGAGGTTAGGCGACGGTAGGACGTCGCCTTGGACGGAATGAACGGAGGGGAAAACGGCGACGGGAGGTCGCCTGGAAAAGAGGATAAAAAAACTCGCTTCAACCTAAAAGCGAGTTTTTCGTATGTTCGGATTTTTTGCTCAGGCGGTCCCGACGGGATTCGAACCCGCGATCTCCGCCTTGACAGGGCGGCATGTTAAACCAAGCTACACTACGGGACCGAGCGGCTCACAGTGTACCATAGTCACAATATAGCGTCAAGAAAACACCTGGTCTCCGGGGCAAAAGGCCGGAAAACAAGGGGATCAAGATTGAGACCTTGCCCAAGGGTCTCGATACGGTGCCTTCGGCACCTACTCGACCAACAAAATATCGCGGGTCGAGTGCCCGAAACGAATTCGCTACTCGATCCAAGGCTCAGGATGAAGCTTTCCCACTGGCTTGCCATTATCCCTCATCTTACCTTGCGGGAAAAACCTGGCGTAGTTATACTTCCCACCAGGTGTAAGCCATGTCCAGTGAGCAGTTGTTGAAGATTCTCCCAGAACGGTACACCCCTGCGGATAGGGAGATCATCGAGCGCGCCTTTCGTTTGGCGAAAGCCGCTCATGGTGACCAAAAACGAGAATCCGGAGAACCGTACACCTCTCATTGCCTCGAAGTGGGGAAAATATTGGCCGAAATGCGCGTGCCGCCACCGGTCATCGTTGCAGGTTTGCTGCACGATATTGTCGAGGACACAGATGTCACCCTGGAAGATGTCCGCCGTGATTTTGGCGAAGAGGTTGCCACCCTGGTAGACGGGGTCACTAAGCTCATCCAGCTCCCGCGGGTTTCCCGTGTGGGGCAGGAGGAGTCCATCTTGGAAGAGGAGGTTGAAGAGACCCCGGGAATATCTCCGATTGATTGGGAGGAGATCACCTCTCTCAAGCGGCAGAGGCATTACGACCTGAGTGCAGAAACCTGGCGAAAAACCTTCCTGGCCATGGGTGAAGATATCCGGGTGGTGCTCATCAAGTTTGCGGACCGGCTGCACAACATGCGTACGCTGAGGCATTTGCCGGGAAGCCGGCGTCAACGCATTGCTCAGGAAACCCTCGACCTGTATGCTCCCCTGGCCAACCGCTTGGGCATCTGGCAGATGAAATGGGAATTTGAAGACCTGGCCTTCCGTTACCTTGATCCTGCCAAGTACAGGGAGATTGCCAACCAGTTAGCCGAGACGCGGGCAGCACGTGAAAAGGAGCTTAATGAGATTATTGGACACCTGGAAACCATCTTGAAAAAAGAAGGCATCCAGGCGGTGGTTGACGGTCGTCCCAAGCATATCTATTCCATATTTCGAAAGATGCAGCGCAAAGGCTTGCCCTTTGAAATGATCAGCGATGTGCGCGGGGTGAGGGTTTATGTCCCCACGGTTTCGGATTGCTACGCGACCCTGGGCGTGATCCACACCCATTGGCGCCCGCGCCCGAACGAATTTGACGATTACATTGCAGCCCCGAAGGACAACTTTTATCAGTCGCTGCACACCTCGGTGAGCTACGATGACGGGAAAACCCTGGAGGTTCAGATCCGCACCCAGGAGATGCATCAGAACGCCGAGTACGGCATTGCCGCTCATTGGCGTTACAAGGAAGGGATACCCCAGGACGAGGATTACGAACGACGCATCCGCTACTTACGGCAACTGATGGAATGGCGTCTGGATGTTGAGGATGCCGAAGAATTTGTGGATGGGATGAAATCGGATGTGTTCAAAGACCGCGTCTATGTGTTCACTCCCCGAGGGGATATTATTGACCTGCCCGCGGGCGCCACGCCCATTGATTTTGCCTTTCACATCCACACGGATATCGGTTACCGCTGTCGAGGGGCAAAGGTTAACGGTAAACTGACTGCTTTGGGAACCGAGTTGAAGACCGGCAACCAGGTGGAAATCCTGACTGCTAAACGTGGGGGACCAAGCCGGGATTGGCTGAATCCTCATTTAGGGTTGGTCAAAACCCAGCGGGCGCGCAGCAAAATCAAGCGCTGGTTTAAACGTCAGGATAGGGAGAAAAATATCCAGCATGGTAAGACACTATTAGAGAAAGAACTGCATCGTTTGGGAGTGGGGGATATCAATATAGATGAGTTAGCCCAACAGTTTGAATATAAGTCGTCTGAAGACCTGTTCGAAGCTTTGGGTTGTGGGGATATTCAATTGGGAAAGGTTGTCAACCAGTTTTCGTTGGTTGAAGAAGAGAAAGAGGAAGTAGTCCCTCTGGAAGCAGAAGCCCTTTCGGAGGGGGATGTACAGGTACTGGGATTGAAGGGGCTGTTGACACGTCTGGCCCGTTGTTGTAACCCGGCTCCCGGTGACGAGATTATAGGGTACATTACCCGGGGTCGAGGGGCGACCATCCACAAGCGCGATTGCCCCAACATTTTGAACATTCGCGACAAGGAACGTCTGGCAAAAGTTTCGTGGGGTGAGCCTGAATCGACCTATGCGGTTTCCGTGCGGGTAACCGCCTACGACCGGGATGGGTTGATGCGGGATGTGTCCACGGTGATCGCTGAAGAGGCCATCAATATGCCCCGTGTAATGGTGGAAGTGCAGGGGAATTTGGCCATTTTCGATCTGACGTTGAACGTGCGGAATGTGGCTCAGCTTAGTAAGGTGTTAACCCGCATCGAGTCATTGACGAATGTGATGGAAGCACATCGAGTGAGACCGGGATAGGTAAGCCCATAACGTGATGTCATGGTACGTTAGCCTGAGAATGAATTCTCAGGCTGAGGACCAAAGTCGGATAAAATCCGACTGAAAAATGCACTGAGCTGTCAGTCCGTTTGAACGGACTTTGCCTGCCCCCCGCATGGGGGGCCTGCCCCCCGTATGGGGGGCCTGCCAGCCCTGGATTCTTGTCCTGAGCCTTCGGGCTGAGGCCCTCAAGGCCGAAGGCTACTCGAAGGATCAATCCGGGGCGAAGGATGCCTGAGCCTGAGCAGCTACCACAAAAAAAGGATAACTGGGATGAAAACCCTGCTGTCTGTATCCGAGGCGTTGGAACGGTTACTAAAAAATTTCGAACCAGTGACCAAAGATGTAGTTTCGCTTGAGCACTCCAGTGGCAGGGCGCTGGCTGAGGAGATTTACGCCTCGGATGATTTGCCCTCCTTTGACGCTTCTGGCATGGATGGTTTCGCCTTGCGCGCCGAGGATGTCATTCGGGCGAATGTAGACTCCCCTATATCCCTGAAGGTTGTGGAGGATATCCCCGCGGGTGCTGTCCCGCAGTGTCATATATCTACTGGTCAGGCTGCGCGGATTATGACTGGTGCACCCCTGCCGGATGGGGCCGATGCGGTCATCCCGGTAGAGTATACGGATTTCCAAACCCGGAAAGTTAGCTTGCCCGCGCCCTCCCGCGTGCGGATCTTCCGGTCGGTGGGGAAGGGTGATTTCGTCCGACCAAAGGGGCAGGATATACGCGCGGGGGAGAAGGTGCTATCCATTGGAATACGCTTGCGTCCTCAAGATATCGGGTTGCTGGCGATGTTGGGTAAGGCGCAGATAGAGGTATACCGCCTGCCCCGAGTGGCTTTTTTCTCCAGCGGAGATGAGCTGGTGCCCGTGGGAGTTCCCCTGACGTTTGGGAAAATCTACAACTCGAACAGTTACATGTTGATGGCTTCGATTCAGAAATATGGTGGAGAGGTGGTCAATCTGGGCATTGTCCCTGATGACCCACACGGAGTTCGGATGCGTTTTGAGCGGGCAGTAGCTGAAGGGGTGGACTTGATACTTTCCTCGGCAGGGGTCAGTGTAGGGGCTTACGACTACGTCCGTCAGGTCATTGAGCAGCACGGCGATTTGCAGGTTTGGGGTGTAAACATGCGTCCCGGAAAGCCGATAGCCTTTGGCAATTACCGGGGCGTACCGTTTATCGGTTTGCCTGGGAATCCCTCTTCTGCATTTGTGGGGATGGAGGTGTTCGTACGCCCGGTGTTGTACAGGCTGGGTGGAGTGATGGGTTGGCAGCCTCTCAAGCAGGTTGTCTTTTTAGAAGAGCCGCTCACTTCCGATGGGCGCGAGAGCTACCTGCGGGGCATGGTTTATCGTCGCCAGGACGGAAGATGGGCAGGGAGGTTGACAGGACTCCAGGTATCGGGTAATTTAATCTCTCTGGTTCAAGCCAATGCGTTGTTGATCATTCCCGCAGGTGTGCAGTCTGTTCCAGCCGGCACGGAGGTTGAAGCCTGGTTTCTAGAAGGCACATGATGCGTTTAAGAGACCATCTGAATGGCTAAAAGGCAAAAGCCGCCCACTTCTAAAAAACAGAGTACCTCCTGGTGGGTCTATCTGGGATTTATCTTGATTGCCGTCTTGATCGCATGGGTGTTAATCCGGTCGTATCAAAGCCCTGACATTGTGCCAGCTTCTGTGGAGGATTCTTACCGGGAATTCCCGCGTGGGATGACAGATGAGGGTTTTCCTTACCTTGGCAGCCTCGAGGCCCCGCTGACCCTGACAATCTACGAGGATTTTGGCTGTACAAATTGTAAGCAATTGTTTGAGGGCGTTGAACCGGCATTGTTGGGATCGTATGTTGCCTCGGGGGAGGTTCTTTTGGTAGTATATACCATGGCGTTCGTCAACTCCCAATCGTTACCTGCAGCCGAAGCAGTGGAATGTGCGCGTGAGCAGGACAAGTTTTGGGAATACCGCTATGTCTTGTTTACCCATCAAGGGACGAACGCTTTCACGCGGGATAACCTGATCAATTGGGCTGAGTTGTTGGGTTTGGATAGGAAAGCGTTTGCTAACTGTTTTGACCAGGCTCGATACCGTAGTAAGGTATTGACGCAATCCCAAATATCCTACCAATTTGGCATCCAGGTTACTCCCACCATTGAACTTGCAGGCCTACGCTACGAAGGTTGGCTGCCTTTTGATAGCGACAATCCCGATCAACCGGGGTTACATCAAATCATCGAACAGGCATTAGAAAAAGGTAAACCATGAGAAAAAATAAGTTGCTGTATCTGGCTATGGGGGTTGCAGGAGTAGGACTGGTAGATTCGCTATACCTTTCTTGGATTAAACTGGCGCATGCTGTATGTGCGGGTATTGGGGACTGTGATGTGGTCAACACCAGCGCATATTCCGAAATATATGGCATACCCATTGCCCTGCTGGGAGCAGGATGTTATATTGCCATCCTATTGTTGCTGGGGTTAGATTTGCGCGGAGGTCGTTGGCAGGAAGTCAGTCCCTTAGCAGTGTTTGGATTTTCCCTGGCTGGTGTGTTATATTCTTTGTATTTAACCTGGATTGAAGTAGCGGTACTGAAAGCCACTTGTCCTTACTGTGTTCTCTCAGCGGTGGCCTTGGTCGTATTGTTAATCTTGAGTATTATTCGACTCAGAGCGGCAGAGAAGGAAAGTGAATGATGAAGCGATTGGTGCGTGTGGAAAAATTACAATCGAAGGAGGAATAGTCATGCCACGTGTACGCTGTCACTATATAGATTGCGTTTTTTTGGAGGAGGGGAAATATTGTGCTGCGGCCAATATTGATCTCGACCCAGATTTGGGTTGCCTCACCTATTCCGAAGAAATTGCGACAATCGAAGATGATGAAGAAGAGGAAGAAGAAGATATAGATGAATGGGAGGATTTTGAGTTTGAAGAAGAGGAAGAAGAAGACGAAGACCTGTGGATGGATGAAGAGGACGTTTATTAATGCGCTTTAGCCGTTTGTTTGGGCAGACGCTTTACCAGAGTCCTGCTGAAGCGCAAATTGCCAGTCATCAATTGCTGTTGCGCGCCGGTTTTATACGCTCATTGGGGGCTGGCATCTACAGCTACCTGCATTTTGGTAGGCGCTCCTTTCATAAAATTGCTGCGATAATGCGCGATGAGATTGACGCAATCGGTGGGCAGGAGTTGTTCCTGCCCGTTGTTCATCCTGCGGATTTGTGGAAGGAAACCAAGCGTTGGTACGAAATCGGGGAGGAGATGGGGCGCTTCAAGGATCGTACCGGGCGAGACATGGTCCTGGCGATGACGCACGAAGAGGTGGTTGCCGACCTTGTACGCAGAGAGGTGCAATCCTACAAACAATTACCCTGTCTGGTCTACCACATTCAGACGAAATGGAGGGACGACCCCCGACCACGAGCTGGGTTGATACGGGTGCGCGAGTTCACGATGTTGGATAGCTACAGCCTGGACGCGGATTGGGAGGGGTTAGAGGCTCAGTACCGTGCTCATTACCAGGCATATTTCAACATCTTTGGGCGCTGTGATTTACCCGTAGTGGCGGTTCAATCGGATGTGGGGATGATGGGAGGCAAACTGGCTCACGAGTTTATGTACCTTACACCCATGGGCGAGGATACGTTGATTTTCTGTGGGGCTTGTGGGTATAAGGCCAATCGTCAGGTAGCGAAGTTTAGCAAACCCCACCCACCCCAAGAGAACATGTTACCTGTTGAGAAGGTCGCCACGCCAGATGTGTCCACCATTCAGGAGCTGGCAGAATTTCTGGACATTCCCAAGGAGAAGACAGCTAAGGCTGTGTTCATGATGGCCACCATTGGCGGTGGGAATTCTGCAGAAGAACGGTTCGTGTTCGTGGTTGTGCGCGGGGATATGGAGGTCAATGAAAGCAAGCTGGCTCTGGCTTTGGGGGCCCGTGAGCTACGGCCAGCCACCGATGCTGAGATCCGAGGCGTAGGGGCTGTGCCGGGATATGCTTCACCCGTGGGGGTGGAGGGCGCCATTATCGCCGTGGACGATCTCATCCCTCTTACCCCAAACCTGGTCGCGGGCTCAAACGAAGAAGGGTATCACCTGCGTAACGTAAACTATGGGAGGGATTACCAGGCGGATATTGTCGCAGATATCGTCTCGGCTGACGACGGGTTTGCCTGCCATGAGTGTGGTGAGGCACTTCGGATGTATCATGGTGTGGAAGTGGGCAATATTTTTCAACTAGGCACGCGTTATAGTGATGCGTTGGGCTGTTGTTACACGGATAAGGAGGGCCAGCATCAGCCTGTGATTATGGGCTCCTACGGCATTGGGGTGGGCAGGTTGCTCGCCTGTGTCGCTGAGGAACATCATGATGAACATGGGCTTACCTGGCCGGTGACCATATCCCCGTATGAAGTCCACCTGATCGCACTCAAGGGAGGGGAGGAAAAAGCAGAGCAATTGCATGGGGAACTGAAGCAGGCTGGAATAGCGACCTTCTTCGATGATCGGGATGAGAGTGCGGGGGTCAAGTTTACGGATGCTGACTTGATTGGTTTTCCCATACGGGTAACGGTCAGTGGACGCTCTCTGGAGAGTGGTGGGGTGGAAGTGAAGCTCCGTACGGCGAGGGAGAAAGAGATTGTGCCTCTGGGAGATATTGTTCCCCATTTGCATACTATATTGGAAGAGTTGTACAAGCAGATAGGGGGGAGTCTTAAAAAACAAGAAGTGCTTTGATTGACAAAAGGTATAGGACATAGTACGATTTTCACGTCTGGCGAGGTAGCTCAACAGGCAGAGCAGGGGACTCATAAGCCCTTGGTTGTGGGTTCGAATCCCACCCTCGCCACTCAAGACCCGCGAGCCGGGTTTTTTTAAGTACAAGTTTTTAGAGGTACATATAAAGAATATAAATATAGGGGTGACATCAATTCGCTTACACCAAATATATAAAAGGAGTGCTTATGAGCGAAGAAAAGCCAAATACAACCAGGAGGAGAGTAGGTAATATCCTGCTGGGGATTGTGCTCCCCCTCGTTGCAGGTATCCTGGTGGCGGCGTTCATACCCCGCCCCATCATTGGAGTCATTTACCTGAACGACGCAATCTATTCCTACAGCGCGCGGGATATGATTACCCAGATCACGTATGCCCGTGACCATCCCGAAGTCCGGGCTGTGGTCCTGGTGATGGACAGCCCCGGCGGTACGGTGGCAGATTCGGAAGCCGTGTATCTCGAATTATCCAAACTGCGCGAGACAAAACCGGTGATAACTTCTATCGGTAGCATGGCTGCCAGTGGGGGGTACTACTTATCGGTGGGGACGGATTACATTTTCGCTAAACCGACTTCGGAAGTGGGTAACGTTGGTGTGATTGGTTACCTGCCTCCCGCGCCGATGCTCTATGAAGATATCGTTTCGACAGGACCCTACAAGATGTGGGGCTCACCTCGCGACACCTTTCTGCGACAGATGGAGATGATTAAACAAGGTTTCTACCAGGCGGTTAAACTTGGCCGTGGAGACAACCTGAAAATCGGTCCGGAAGTGCTGTTACGCGGTGAAATTTGGCCGGGGAGTGAAGCCCTGCGGTTGGGCCTGATAGACGCCATCGGTACAGAGACAGAGGCAATTAAAAAAGCCGCAGAAATGGCTTTGGTCAGCCATTACCAGGTCGCGGATCTTCGTGATCTGGCGGGGATCGAGAGCGTTTACTACTATTATCCGTTTTACTACACAACAGAGGAAGGGATCACCACATCCTATCCAGCCGAGTCCGGCCTGTATCTTCTTTATATCCCACCGATACCGTCGGAGAAATAAGGAGGCCACCATGAAAGGCATTAAAATCTTTATTGCGATCGTACTGTTCGTTCTGCCAATCGTGGGGCGGGGAATGTGGTTCTACCGGGGTTTACCCCAACCCCGGGATGTGGATGTGCCAGATTATGGGGCGCTTACTGTACCCAAGCCCCCTATATCGAATGCAGAGGCAGAGGAGAGCGCCTCCTTACCAGGCAGGGTTGTCCTGGTGGATTATTACCATGGGAACCAGTTCGTAATCAGCGAGATAGAGGCCCTTACCGCGGCGTTATCTGAGCGCGGTGTGCGTACTGAGGTTGACACCGGCTATTTGTCATTGAACACATACCTTAAGTACGTAAGCGCGTACGTGATTATCTCCCCGACGGTTATGTTCACGATAGATGAGGTGAAATCCGTCCAGCGTTTTGTGGAGCGCGGAGGAAGGTTGCTTATCCTTACGGATCCCACGCGTAACATGTTTTATTACGACTACTATACCTATGCCACTTTCATTTTTTCGGATGTGAATTCTGCTAATAACCTGCTGTCGCCATTTGATATTGTCATCAGTGATGACCATCTTTACAACCTGGTTAACAACGAGGGCAACTACCGGAACGTGCTATTTGAGGAGTTTAACGACCTGGAGCTGACCCAGGGGCTGGAACAGATCGCCTTCTACGCCACCCACTCGGTTCATACGGATTCGGGTACAGACCTGTTCATAAGTGACGAGAACACTTTTTCGTCCCAGACCGACGCCAATGGTGGTTTTAGCGCCGCGGCGTTGAGCGCGGATGGAAATGTGCTCGCGGTTGGAGACTTCACATTTTTCATGCCACCTTATAACCAGGTTGCTGATAACGCCCTGTTTATAGACCACATAGTAGACTTTCTGTTAGAGGGAACTCGCGTCTTTGATCTGACGAACTTCCCCTACCTGTTCAATGCGGGGATTGCTAGCCTGCTACCGACCGAGGAAGTGATTCTGAATTCTGACATTTTCGGCCCCCTGGCAAGCTTACAGTCAACCTTGAGAAACGTAAATGTTGACCTGACGATAGTTGAGGAGGATCCTGGAGAGGGTGACCTGATTGTTTTAGGTCTCTTTTCCCCCACCGAAGACCTGACACCCTATCTGGAGCCGTTTGGTCTGGAGCTGAAGCAAGAGGAAGACGATGAATCCAAGGATACTATTCTTGTGCCAGGTTTTGGAGAACTGAAGCGCAGTGGACTGGGCATCCTGCTTTTCAGACAGGAGGGTGGGAGAAACATCCTGATTTCGTTGGCGGACACCGCCGATGATCTCCCCATGCTCATCAGTGTGCTCAGCTATGGAGACATTTCCTCGTGCCTGGTACGGGAGAACATTGCGGTGTGTGGGGTTGGGTTTGCGGATAAATACTACCAGGAACCGTGGATAGAAGGGATACCCGAAGAACCCGTAGAAGAGGAACCTCCCATAGAAGAAATGGCCACCCCAATACCAGTTGTACCTTAAAGAGCTTTCGCTCGCATAGCGATAATAAGACCTGCAGGGTCTCTAAACCCTGATGTCCTGTTGGTCGAGTAGGTGCCGAAGGCACCGTATCGAGACTAACATCGGAGGGGTCTCCCTTGCCCCCCCTTACGGGGACAGGCCCCCCATTCGGGGGGCAGGCCAAACCGCAAGGGCAGGCGATACAATCCTCGCCTTCGGCTCGCCCCCGTACGGGGGCAGGGATCACTCGACCCGCGGGTAAGAGGGGGCACTCGACCCGCGATGTCCTGTAGATAATTACACCATAAACTTAACCGTAGTGATTTGGTGTGCCTGGAGAGGGAGGTTCAGCCTGCCATCCGAATCCGTTTTCAGCCTCCTTATTTCTTTTTCGGCCAGATTCACCAGGGAAACATGACTGGTGGGCAGGAAGGGCTTTATCTGGACAGATAACGGATGGGAAGCCAGGTTATAGCCTCGCAGGATCCAACCCGTTCCATCCTCTGAGGCTTTGATGGCACTTACTATCCATTCTTTTGGTTGGATTTCTACGAAGCTCTGGGAGGGGGGTAAGGTGCCTGCATGACATTCGGTGCTCACAGCACGCAAGGGTGCGTTGAAAGCATAAGCCTGGGGATAAGCTTGAATCCAGTCACCAGAATGGGGAATGATGGAGTAATCAAATGAATATTCCCCTGACATTTGTGCTTCGGGTGTGGGTGAGGGAGGCCCAGCGTGTCCCTGTCGTGTGCTCAGGTCGTCACGGGAAAGCCAGCCCACACAGCGCAAGAGGGTCAGACGGATTTCGGTGGTGTTATCCTCTTTGGGTAGGAGGGCGACTTCGGGCAACCCGCGGTTGGCGATCATCAAACCAGATTTGCCGTCCGAGATATCTGTAAAAGCACGTTGAGGTACCTCAGGTCGGGGATGTTCTGCCCAGGAGGTGTCAAAAGGAGGGATTCCGATGAGGCGTGGTAGCACTTCAAAATGTCCGTCTGAAGCTCCATGGGAGACATTGTATGGGGTGGGGAAGAGTACCTGTAATCGGTGATCTTTAGCCCTGTTTTTTACTGTAGTGTGAATGTCCACCCGCGGTACACCAGGGTAGAGCCGTGCCTGCGTGATGATGGATAGGGGAATAGAACCTTTACTTCGATTGCGCCGATCAGGAGTCAGGGATTCGGGGATAGGAAGGGTATGATGTATTTCCACCATCTGGTAACTTGTTTCGTCGGTAAAACGGTGTTTTTCGATCTGGGCGTGCTGAGAGGATACCTTATCATCGTTCTCGGGTGGACAGAAGTTGTATTCGTCGCCTCTATCCCCTTTGTCCAAGAAATAATTCAGTCCCGGGTAGTTCATCCCAGTGCGTTTATCTGCTACGGTTAGGGTGCCATCCGCAGGGGAGACTGTTACCTTTAGGTACTCATTCTCCAGGTGGTTGATAAGGTCTGCCTGTGGTGGTTCGGGCTGTCTTTGAGGCAAGAGCCAGAAAGTGCGATAACCGTATCCTGGAACGTCCGGGGCGATGAACTGAATATGGAGGGTTGCCGGGGTGAAAGCCTGAATGTTGAATTCTTGAATAGAAGGGTCTTTCAAGGCATTTTCGATTTCATGATAACCCTGTCGCATGGCTTCTGTGGCAGCTTTTTTCCCCTGCTCCATGGTGACTTTGATGTCGAGCCTGGTTTTCTCCTGGTGCAATGCGATGTCTTGAATAGACATGTTGGCCCATTCACCTGTTTGCATAAAATCAATAATAGCCTGGAAGCCCTCTCGATCGAGCTGCATGTTTGCCAGTTCCGTCAGTTTTTTACTCTGGATAAGGTATGGAATGGTTTGGCCCCGATCGTCTAGGATTTGGAAGTGTTCTAGTCTAGCAGGGAGGGTACATTGTGCACCTACCATGTCCGTTCGTGGTCCTGCGACGGGGTTGAAGACAACGACAGCAAACCGGGCTTCAGGGAAGGGAGGGTGGGTGTTGATCCTGGAGGATAACATTTCCAGGTATTGGTTGAGAAGGGTTTCAGCAATCTGGTCTACCTGATCGAAGCGGGTTTCCATCTCTTTGTGGACCTGGTCAATGGAGCAACCGCAGATAGAATCGTGAGGATGGTTTTCCATCAACAAACGCCACGCCGTTCGGATGATGCCACCATCGGATTGTGAGGAAGCTTGAGTAGAGGATGTCACCCCAGGGTTGGTCAAAGCTGCCCAGACGGAGAAAGGTTCCACCCATTTTTCTAACGCTGTCTGGCAGGCGTGGTTGCGTTGCTTGATGTGGATGCGGGTGGAGAGAACGTTGGGCAACAGGTGATGACGTTGCGGAGAACGCAATTCGCCTCTTATGGTGGGGATTTCGAGGTTGTTTTCTTGAAGGGATGAACGGACAGCCGAGATATAGGCTTCAAGGTTAGAGTGGACGAGGAGGTCTTCCTCCAGGAGAGGGTTCGTGTATTCAATGCATTGTGTTGTATCCGGTCGGTGTTCCATATGGTCTGTCCCCTGCATCAGCAATATATGGGGTGTAGCGGTGTAAGGAAGCAGTGAATCCCTCAACTGGCAGACCTTATCCGCAAATTGAGCCGGATCATGAGTCGGCAGGTGAGAGGCGTTGTCGTAACCATCACGGAGGTAGGAGACGAAAACCCGAGAACCGTCTGGACCTTCCCACCAGAGTTCACATGGTTCAGTGGAGAGGCCGCGCCGGAAAACAGCAGAGTGGATGTCGAATCCCAGCAATATCTGAGGCATTTGTCCGATGTGCCCAAAGGGGTCGGGCAGATACCCGATCTGCATCTTTCGGCCAAAGTGGCGAGACGTGCGTTCACCCTGTAACAGGTTCCGTATGGTGGCTTCTGGGCTGACCAGAAATTCGTCCGGTAGGATGTACCAGGGGCCAATGCTCAGCCTGCCGGTTACGATGTGCTTTTTTATCCGGGGTTCATTTTCCGGACGGAAGTGCAGGTAATCGTCCAATACGATTGTCTGACCGTCCAAAAGGAAATGTCGGTATTCAGGATTCGTCTCCAGGGTAGTTAGCAGGGCATCAATCAAGCGGACAAGTTTCAAGCGGAATTGCTGGAAGGGCAGGTACCATTCCCGATCCCAATGTGTGTGTGATACAAGGTGTAATGTGCGCATTGTGCCTCCGTGGTTGTTTGTCGGGCTGTCCTTTGGAGGTGGGGACATTTGTCACTTGTCGCCACTATGGGCTTTTGCTATAAGGAAAAGGTGTTGTAATATTTCTGGGTTACGCGATAAACTTATCAAGCCATCTTGTGGCTGGTATTATGAAAACGTTTCTGTTTTACCAGGTTGACGATCATGATGGTAATGTTCACAAATTCATACATCTCAAACTCCTGAACCTCAACATTGCACCGATGATCATGCTGGCAGAAGACAGATCCATCAATACGAGAGGGGTTACGTAAATGTTACGATCATTGTTTATTTCTCTTTCAAAATCAGCTTGGGCAAAAAAGACCATCCGTGGTTGGAAAATTGCCTGGCGTACTGCTTCCAGGTTTGTTGCCGGGGAGAGGCTTGAAGATGCCATACATGCTGTGAAAGAGTTAAATGCCCAGGGCATCAATGCAACCCTCGATCATCTTGGCGAGTCGGTTTCCAACCAGGAAGAAGCCAAGTCAGCAACCGAGGAAATCCTGCATATTTTAGATGAAATTGATCGTTCCGGGATACGCTCTAATGTGTCCATTAAACTTACTCAGATTGGGTTAGTATTAGATAAAGATCTGTGTAAACAGAATCTCGCTCGCATATTAGAACGAGCAAAGAAACTGAACAATTTTGTGCGTATTGATATGGAGGATTCCTCCATAACTGAAATAACCTTGCAGGTTTTCCGGGATATGCGAGAAAGGGGTTTCCATGATCTGGTGGGCATTGTGATCCAGTCTTATCTGTATCGCAGTGAAAAAGATGTTACCGCCTTAGTGGGAGAGAAAGCACGCATTCGGTTGTGCAAAGGGGCTTATGATGAACCAGCGCATATTGCTTTTCCCAAAAAGAGGGATGTGGATAAAAATTACGATCGTCTGGTGGTACGGTTGATTGATGGATCCCTTTCCAGTGGGCAACCCACCCATGCTAAAGACAGGGTGCCGCCAATTACGGCTCTGGCAACCCACGATGAAAAGCGTATTGCCCATGCCAAGGCGTACGCGCATCGGGTGAATTTACCCAAAGAGGCGCTAGAATTCCAGATGCTCTATGGCATCCGACGGAATTTGCAGGAAGAGTTGGTAAGGGATGGTTTCCCCGTACGCGTCTATGTGCCATATGGCCGGGAATGGTATCCGTATTTTATGCGGCGTCTGGCAGAACGACCGGCCAATCTCTGGTTTTTCTTATCGAACTTCTTCCGAGGCTAGGACCCGCTGCTGACGGCCTCACGGTTTTTTTCCTCCTCCTTTTTTTCTTCGCTTTTGTCATCTTTTGCATCCTCTTCTTCAGAGGGGGTTTCAGGTTTTGCCTGGACTGTTTCCGTAAATTCGGCTAACCGCTTGCTGACCAAATAGTTGAAGCTGTCCTCTGGGTATGTGCCATCTTCCTGTAATTCTCCGGCTTCATAACCGGTCATTAACCGTATGCCCTGGTCAATTGTAGAGATCGCCCAAACATGGAATTTTCCCTCTTTTACTGCCCGGATGACTTCATCTTTCAACATGAGGTTGCGAACGTTACCCTCAGGAATGATCACTCCTTGATTTCCAGTAAACCCTTTGAGTTTGCAGGTCGTGAAAAAGCCCTCTATTTTTTCGTTGATACCACCCACGGTCTGTATCTGACCGAGTTGGTTCACGGAGCCGGTTACTGCACAATCCTGGCGCAGGGGGATTTCTGAGATAGCCGATAACAAAGCCAATAACTCGGCCAGGGAAGCACTGTCACCCTCAATTTCTTCATAGGATTGCTCGAAGGTCAGGCTTGCGGTGATGCTGAGCTGTTGTTTCTGGCCATAGCGCTTTCCTAACAAGCCAGTGATGATCAATACTCCTTTTGTGTGGATTGGTCCACTAAGGTCAGCCTGGCGTTCGATATCTACAACCCCTCCTTTTCCGGGGTATACAGATGCAGTCACCCGGCTTGGTCGTCCGAAGGAGTAGTCCCCCAGCATCAAGACGGACAGTGCGTTGACCTGTCCGGTAACGTTACCCTCAACGTCTATCAGGATGATCCTCTCGTGTATCAATTCTTGGATACGCTCCTCTATGAGGTTGTTGCGGTAAATGCTCTCCTCGATAGCCCGGGTTACTGATTTACCAGTTACGGTTTTGGTTCTTCCTTTGGCTGCCCAATAGGCAGATTCGTGAATGAGATCGGCGATTTTTCCAAAACGGGTGGATAGCTTGTCCTTGTCCTCTGCCAGACGTGAACCGTATTCCACAATCCGGGCTATAGCCGAGGTGGTGAAGGGGGGCAGGTCGTTGTCGTCAGCTACTGCTTTGACAAACAGGGCATATTCTTTTTCTGTGTCCACCGTACGATCCATTAAGGTAGTAAATTCCGCCCTCACTTTGAACATCTTGGCAAAGTCTTCGTCATAGGCTCTGAGTTGGTAATACAAATATGGAGTGCCAATCAGTACGATCTTCACGTCGAGCGGTATGGGTTGAGGTTCAAGTGTGGCGGTGCTCATCAAACCTAATTGGGCTCCCAGTTCAATGATGCGGATACATCGGTCGCGCAGCGCTCGTTTCAGCCCCTCCCAGGCATAAGGGTTCATAAGCACATCCCGGACGGGGATAATCAGATATCCACCATTGGCGCGGTGAAGAGCGCCTCCACGGATCAATGAAAAGTCGGTGCGCGAAGCCCCCATAATTACCTCATGTTCAATGCGCCCCAGTAAGTTTTGATAAGAGGGATGGTTTTCAAGGATAACCGGAGCCCCCTTGGTCTCCGAATTATCTACAATGATGTTGACGTCGTATCGTTTGACCAGGATTTTTTCGAATGCAGGCATCCCCTTTTGTGCTGCTGTATCTTCCTCTCCGCGGCGAAATTGACTGACATTTTCAACAATGTCTTTTTGAATATCCTCCAGGTGAGCAGTGACACTGGCCAGATCCTTGTATTTGGCAACCAGGTCATCAACCAGGTGATCAACGATAAAGTGGGCGGTCTTTTTATCCAGTTCATCAATTTTGGCGTACGTCTCGGTTTCTTTCTCACGCAGGATTGTCAAAGTAGTTTTTAATTCTTCCTCCAGATTCTCCTGGAGCATTCCCAGCTTATGACGTTGTTCTTCGGTAAGTTTATCCAGCTCCTCGGTTTTGAGTGGCCGGCCTTCAACTGCGGGGACAAGCATCAACCCGAAGGGTGTCCTGGCGATGAGGAAGCTGTATTTTTCTGCTTTGACGTGCAGTTGTTCCATCAATTTTTCAGATGTGCGTTTCAGATTATCGGTGAGGCGTTTGTGTTCTTCAGCGTACTCTTCACTCTCAAATGCCTTGGGAATGGCTTGTTCGAGACGATTGATCAGGGTAAGGATGTCTTCTCGGAACACCTTTGCTTTTCCGGTAGGCAGCCTCAAAACTTTCGGTTCGTGAGGGCTTGAGAAGTTGTTGACGTAACACCAATCGTCGGGGACAGGCTCGCTTACCGCTTTGCGTTCCAGGTACTCTTTTGTCAGCGTGGTCCTACCAGAAGCGGGTACACCTACAGTGATGATGTTAAACCCCGGCCCGGGTATCTCGCTGCCAATTTCCAGAGCACGGAAGGCGCGCGGCTGTCCGATCACATCCTGTAAACGTGGGAGTTCATCCGTGGTTTTGAAATCAAACCTCTTGGGGTCACAGAGGTGACTCAGTTGAGCGGGGGGTAATCCTTTTGGTAGGAGGGTTTTGGTTTTTACCTTTCCCTTTGGTTTTTTTGTGGTCATTGTGGCTCCCTTGAACCGTAATTGGTTTGTATCGGTTGGGCTGGCCCCCAGTAATTTTCATATAATCATACCAATATTCGCCTTTCATGCAAAGCTCGAAACTTCCAAAATCTGCTACCCGAATCCAGGTGTTTGGATTGGGAAGTAGATCCCACTTTGAAGGGGCAAAAAAAATCTTTCCTTGGGGCTATAATTGCGGAGGTATACGACCATGAAATAAAACCCGTTCCGGAGATCATTGATGAGCATTATCGTTGGGGTTATCCCTCTTTTGGGGTATGTATGTGGCTCGATGACGTTTTCTATTTGGGTGACCAGTTGGGTGAAGGGAGTGGATGTGCGTGATGCAGGCTCAGGACATGCCAGCGCAACGAACACCATCCGTCAGGCAGGCTGGCTTCCCGGAGCCCTCGTAGCGTTTCTTGACATCAGCAAGGGGTTCCTGCCTACGTATCTTGCCGTGCGCGCCGGTTTGCCCAACTGGGGGATTGGGCTGACCGCCGGATTCGCGGTTATCGGGCATTGTTGGCCCCTGTTTGCGGGTTTTCGTGGTGGGATGGGGTTAGCGACACTTGCGGGAGGATTATTAGCGACTTCACCGTTATCCATGCTGATAGGGCTGGGATTGTTGATATCCCTTGTGCTGATTTTGCATCATTCTGCCAGAGGGAGCGCGATAACAGGTCTGCTGCTTGCCCCTCTCTTATGGTTTATAGGATTTCGGGGACCCGAATTTTGGGTGGGAAGCATTGGCGGAGTTGTGATATTCTTCCGCTTTTTAAGCGATTGGAGCAGAAAGTACCGGGAATTATGGTTGGATCGGGAAACCTGACCTGGAGAGGCGTCCCAGCCAGAGTCATCTCAATCTGGGAACTTAGACTGGGTCAGGTAAGACAAAACCGCGCTCAGGTCAGGGAGGATCAGATCGGGTTCCGGCGACCACGCGTAAACTGCCTCCGCCTGGGTCACACCAGATAGTACGAGGGCAGTACGACAGCCTAGGGCTTGCGCTCCAGCAATATCCGTCTCTAATCTATCCCCGACGACCAAAGTTTCCTCTGGCGTAGTTCCCAGGCGGTGTAAAGCTCCCCGATACATTTCCGGCTCAGGCTTGCCGACGATACAGGCTTTTACCTCAGTAGCAGCTTCCAAAGCGGCGATCAGTGCCCCGGCTCCAGGCACCAACCCTTCAGGTGTGGGAAAGGTTCGATCCGGGTTGGTGCCGATCAAAGCCGCGCCCGCACGCACCAACAAGGTAGCTTTCTTCAACTTGTTGTAGTCACAATTTCGGTCTAGCCCGACAACAACCGCCAGCGTATGCTGGCCATCACTATGCTCAAACCCGTAAGATTCCAACGCTTGTTGCAAACCCGCTTCTCCGATGATGTAAACTTTACCCCCTTGAGGATAACATTGGTGGAGGTACATGCCCGCAGCAACGGCGGAGGTCAATACCTGCCAGGGTTCGATCTGCACACCGAACCTCTCCAGTTTTTGGGTGTATTGATCGGGCGTGAGTGTGGAGTTGTTAGTAGCTAGAACGTGGCGAAGGTTCAGCCCCCTGATCTGGTCAAACAATGCAGGCAGGTTTCCGATGGGTTGGTTTTGACGCCACAGGACCCCATCCATGTCTAAAATCAACCCCTGGATGTTTTTGAAAGTGTTTTGAGAATCTTGGTTGAAACGGTTCACATGTATACCAGTTTTGGCAGCGGGTTACCATTTTTCCCAGTGGCCGACATCATCAAAGGACCGCCTGCCACCACGTTGAGGCGGGCGGTGAAGGACCTGGGAGTCGGTTGGATAACCAAAAGATAGGACGATGTTTATGTGCCAGCCGGAGGGGAACCCCAGGATTTGCCGCGCTTTTTCCGGTTCGTAGATCGAAGCAATGCAGGAGCCTATTCCCATCTCCCAGGCTGCTAGCTGCATATATGCCGCGGCTTGTCCCGCATCGAACATGATACTGAAACGTTGTTCGGGTGGTGGGGTAAGGATGGCCACACCCAAGGCTGCCCCGGCAAGATGCATGGCATAAAGCCCACATTCAGAAAGTGCTTGCAGGTTTGATCTTTCCTGAACGGCAATGAAATGCCAGGGTTGGGTGTTCTTGGAAGATTGAGATCGGCGTCCAGCGTTCAGGATGGCCCGTACAGCTTCCTTAGGAAGTGGTTTATCTTGAAACTGACGTACGGCGCGTTTGGTTTGAATGGCTTGGGATACGTTCACGAACAATCTCCTAAGTGACCTGAGGTAAAACAGAAACCGCAAGAGCTTCCAGTGTGGAAGGAACTACAACCCTATAGCTTTGCGGGTGCGTTGCAGGTCATAAGCGGCGTTGAGTTGATGGAATAGTTTCTCTGCGTTTTGTAGATGAAGTTGGCGCTTCTCTCCCTGGCTATTTCGCCCGATGTGATAGTGGATTAATGCCTCTTCATAGGGCATATGAAGTTTTCTGGCAAAACTCAGTCCCTTTTCCCAGGCTTTGCGAGCTTTGGAATGCTTCTCACAAAGGTGGGCGAATTGTCCCTTCCACAAGCAAGCACGTGGTTTTCCCAGTGGGAAGACACGTGCGTACGACTGGATAGCCTGTACAGCCTGTCTTGCCAGGTTCATCAAGATGCGACGATCCTCCTCTGTGCCCGCGAGTTCACTCAGGGTAAGGTACACCTCAGCGGGAGCGGCATACCCTTCTTGTGTGGAGTACAGCGTGGGCATGCTACGGGCTACCAACTGGTGCAGGCGGTTGGTGGTTACGCGGGCTTTTTCGTGCTGACCGAGCCGTAAATAAGCGATCGCCTCGGCTCCCAGGTGGACCAGCTCTTGCGCCTGATCACGGCTGGATGCCAGGAGTGGTTCTGCTTCTTGGAGTACTGTCAGTGCCTTGACCATGTCACCCAGGCGGATGTAATCCAGAGCCTGTCCGTCTAATGCCCAGGTTTGATGCAGGGGGTTCTCGTTTTCCAGAGAGCTTTCGTAGACCTCGTGATAATGTCGCAGGCTGCGGTTGTATTCGCCCAGGAAGTAGGCAGCCATGGCAGCCACGGAGAGGCATTCACCCCGTCGGCGGTGGTCGCCCAAGCGACGAGCCAGTTCTGCAGCTTCTAACAGGTGCTTCTCGGCGGTTTTACACTGGGCTATGCCTACTTCGTAGATGCTGGTGCGCTGCAGGATAAGAATGGTTGTGTCCAGGTCTACAACCTGCTCGGTAAGTTCTCGAGCCCGACGGCTGTAACGCGCCGCCAACCCATGAAAAGGAACCAGGCCGGCGACCACCGTCATGCCAGCATAGGCTCTGGCCAGCTCTGCGGACGGTCCTGCCTTTTCTGCGCTGTTGAGCATTTGCAGAGCAGCATGGATAGAAGGAAGCGCCTCGTTGTTCATGTAGTAGGTCTCGCCGAGTAAAGCGTAATCCCGCGCAATTTCCAGGTACCAATCGCGTATTTCCTTCGAGGGGATGCGCTTAGGGATAGGTCGGATGAGGTGATATATCTGTCGTATGGTTTGTCGGAGGATGGTGAACAATAATTTTGTCTGCGTGGTGGGTGCAGGCTTGTTGAGGTAATTTACCGCAGTTTGCAGATGAGTCTGCCCCTCGGGCATTTGGCCCAAACCCAGGTAGGTTTCACCTAACAGGCGTTCCCATTGAGAACGTACCAGCGGGGAGAGGCGAAGGCCTTCCTGATTTGCCAGGGATAGGGCCTGGGAAAAGAAGTTGCGGGAGTCTTTGTAGGCTCCGTTTCGCAAAGCCTGTTCACCAGCTTTGACCATAAAATCTACGGCTTTATTGTGAACTTCGGCTTTGCTCCAGTGGTGAGCCAATACATGAAAATACGTTTCGATATCGTGTACATGGTTTCTTTCATACCAGGCAGCAACCGCGGAGTGGAGTTGGCGCCGTTGAGTGAAAGCCATCAGGTTGTAGGTGGCTTCCTGGGTGATGATGTGTTTGAACAGATAGGTAAGTTCAGGCTCCCGGCTGGATAGTAAGGTGATCTGACGCTTTTCGAGCATTTCCAGGTGACGGGGTATCATGGGGCGATCGTCGGGTATGGGGTGCACGTCATGTAACGCTGTGAAGGGGAAAACCCGTCCGATCACGCTGGCAACTTTGAGCGTGAGTTGTTGTTCTGGCTGTAAGCGGTCAATGCGGCTGGTTATTAGCCCCTGGATGGTGTCGGGGAATACGATTTCGTCCACAGATTGAATATGAGGGGCCAGCCGGCATTTCCCATTTTCGAATTGAAGAATGCCCGCATCGCGGAGGGCATATCCCAGTTCTTCGCTGAAGAAGGGATGCCCCTCGGCTTTGTTGCGTATCAAGTCTGCCACTGGCTGGGGTAGGGTGGTGACTCCCAATCGCTGGCAGACCAAATCTAATGAATCCTCCGGTGGTAGTGTCTCTAAGGTGAGACGATGTGTCGTAGGAGCTTTCAGTAAGGCTTGATATTCTTCAGGCGGGTCTTCGGGGAAGGGACGGAGTGCAAAAACCAGCAAAGCCGGTTGTACTTCTTTGGAGGCCATGAAGGCCAGATCCCAGGAGGCGGCATCGAGCCAATGGGCGTCTTCGAGGACAATCAGCAATGGTTTCATCTGTGCGGCGGCTTGTAACAGGCGCAGCAGCAACCGGCGGGTATTCTCAGCACGAACCTGACCGCTCATCTGGCGAGTAAGCTCGTTTTCAGGCATTTCGAAGGAAGTAACCACGTTAAGCAGTGGTGTCATCTGTAACAGGTTGAGGTCGGTATCGGGAGTTGTCCTCCTTCTTTCCGGGGAGGTTTCAGTGAGCAGGTCTAACTCAAACAAGTAAGTGAAGATGTCTCGCCAGGGATGGTAGGGCGTAGTCTTTTCAATGGCATCTCCTGTTCCCATCAAGCGGGTAATATCTAGTGATTGGGCTTGATCCAGCAGGTCCATAATCAGGCGTGATTTCCCAATTCCGGCTTCGCCTTCGATAAGCACTGTTTGTGTGTCTCCCCCCCTCAATAGGCTTTGGAGTTGGTCGGCTAAGAAAGTATGCTCGGCTTTCCTTCCGATCAAGGTGGTCGTCGGCAGGCGATCTCTCTCTACTTCGCCCGATGGTCGGTAGATAGCCACGGCTTCTGGTTTGCCCTTGACAGTTATAGGGGGCAGTGCAGTGAAGGCGATGCGGTCCCGGGCATCATGGAACGTGTTGTGGTCACACAGAATCCCATCCTTAGCAGATTGCATTAACCGAGCCGCTAAGTTGACCACATCTCCAACCATGGTGTACTCACGTCGCGTGTTGATTCCCACCGTACCGCAGAACGCCTGACCAGTTGCCACCCCAATCGAGCCATGCGATTGTAGACCTTCTAAGGCTTTCTGCATATCTTGGGCGGCCTGGATTCCGCGAACAG
This sequence comes from Chloroflexota bacterium, assembly GCA_040758495.1. Lineage (GTDB taxonomy): Bacteria > Chloroflexota > Anaerolineae > Anaerolineales > JBFLVL01 > JBFLVL01. The sequence goes on along the minus strand of JBFLVL010000004.1, from coordinate 21,678 downwards.
CGTCGTTTTCATGTGCCAGTGGAGGTAAACCCAGCGCAGCGATGAGCGCAGTTCCCTTTTCATCTACGTTGAGCTTATTGATGCTGCCTTCATACCGGTACAATGCTTTCTGCAAGGACTGCATTACTGTTTGGATGTGACTTAGGGGGGTTTGGTGGTGGATGTCAGGCAAGTGAATAAAAAGGACGGTAACACGTCTGAGTTCTGCCAGCCAGCCAGAATGTCCGGCAGTTATTCGGTAGATGATGGCTCCGGGGATGAAAGCACGTATACCCACCTCCATCTCTTCTGTTATTTTGGGGGTCTCGATGTAGGTTGGTTGTGTAACTGCGTCAATCCCTTCCAACAACACATATTCATTATTTATGGGTTTTCCCCTACCAAATGGACGGATAAGTTCCCAGGTCTCTGGTGTGAGGGCGACGTCTCCCGAAGCAGAAATTTGGGTCAACGTGCTGGCTCGGATCAGGGGATTACCAGTGACCAACAATTCCCAACGCTTAAATATCCCCCCGACACTTTTGATGCCAATTTCCCCGACATCAATGGCAAGCCGCAGGAAGAGGGATATGTCCTCGGTGGCCTGAAACGCGTGCAGTTCTTTTTGGATGTTCAGACCGCATTGGCTGGCTTGCTGTGCTCGGGCTTGAATCTCGTCCTTATTCTTGGCGGGCCAGATCGCCAGGAGGGCGTCCCCAGCGAATTTAACTACTTCCCCTCCCATCTCAGTGACCTGATCTATTAACCGGCCAAAGTAGGTGTTAAGCAGGTCAGCCAGCTCTTCGGCCCCCGCGGGTCCGATTTCGACAAACCGGTCGGTCAGAGCGGTGAAGCCGGTAATATCTGCAAACAGCACCGCGGCAGGGAAGCGATCTTCAAAGGGGACAAGGGCAGGTGTAGGTTTGGAGGCCAGCCGTCGCAGCAAGAGAGGAGGGACATAGCTTGCCAGAGCATCGAGCAAAGATTGGTTTGTCAAGTAGAGATATCCTTTGTTTTCCTCAACGTTTCTAGTTGAGATGGGATGGGTAGCCAGGCAATGGGTTCTTTGATGGTTGTATGATTATAATCCAAGGTAAACATCCAGGGGTCTGCCTGAGGTAGTGGGGGAAGAAAAACCCCTCAAATCTGGTCGTAGTGTAAAATGGTAGGGCAGTTATCCTGCATGCTGTGACAGAACGTTTATTCAGGAGTTACGCAACCCAAACCGCAAGGGCAGGCGATACGATCTTCGCCTTCGGCTCACCCCCATACGGGGGCAGGGATCACTCGACCCGCGGAGGTCTGTTGGTTGAGTAGGTGCCAAAGGCATCGTATCGAGAGCACCCTGATAAGGAGAAAAAATGCCCTGGATGTACATACTCGAATGTGCTGATGGATCTTACTATGTAGGGTCTACATTCGACCTGGAAAAGCGTGTCTGGGAACACAATGAGGGATTAGGATCCAGGTACACAAAATACCGTTGTCCGGTCAAGCTTGTTTATGCGGCCGAATTTGCTTTGATAGATGAAGCCTATGAATGGGAAAAGCAGGTTCAGAATTGGAGCAGAGCGAAACGCGAAGCACTCATTCGAGGAGATTATGATGCACTGCCAGAGCTTGCTCGGAAAGACTTCTCAAAACGAAAAGGGAGGTTAGAGGGCGATAAGAGTTGAGCAAGTTCATGCTCAGTGAAAAGAGGGGTCTCGATACGCCCTCCGCTTCGTTTCGGGCACTCGACCCGCGATATCTTGTTGGTCGAGTAGGTGCCGAAGGCACCGTATCTAGACCACCCTGATAAGGACGTGGGTAAGCGCGCGCTCTGAGGCAGCCCGCGTTCTGGTTTTTGGAAGGGGCCGTGCTGGAGTCGGCGGCAAGTGAATCGCTGGCCGTTGGGCAGGTAACATTTCGTCCAAAAGTGTTAAAATAGCGGTGTGAAAATCTACCTTGACCTATGCGCTATTCAAAGGGCCGCTGGACACACCGAATCAAGTTCGGATAATTTTGGAATCGGAAGCTGTTCTTGGGCTTATCACTTTTTGCGATAGCGGACGGGCTGAAATTCTTTCGTCAGAAGCGTTGCTTTATGAAGGTGAGCAAAGTTCTCTGCCCATCCGAAAAGAACATACGCTTGCTGTTCTGGAAAAAGCCAAAGCGGTCATAAGTGTAACGGAAAAAGATAAAAATCGAGCAATAGATTTTATGAGTTTTGGCATAAAGCCGCTTGACGCGCTTCATATAGCATTAGCGGAGTCGGGAAAAGCAGATTATTTTTGCACATGCGATGATAAGTTACTGCAGAATGCAAAGCGTGTGAAAGATTTATCGGCAAAAGTCATCAACCCTGTGGATTTAGTTCGGGAGATTGAGAAATGATTACAGACGTAAGGCCTTTGGTAGAAATTAACCAACAAGCCATTCGCTTACTCTACAAAGAGTTAGGCGTAGTGGACGCTGTTCGTTTTTTGAAACAATTTACACAAGGCTATGGCAATTACACGCAGGAGAGAGAAGCGATTTTTGTGAATAAGTCTCTTGATGATATAGTGAGCGAAATTGAGAAAAGGCGAAAAGCAGCTCAGTAAAACACGAGCGCAGGCAGTTATCGGCTTGCGCTCTTCGTTAACAACAAAGTTTGTGTGGGCAAAACCCGCCTAACATTGCGTACTTGGACAGGCGGGTATTCTGTGGCATTCTTTGGGCATTTTCTACGCCCAGGCGGAATCCTGATCTCGAAGGGAATCTACGCCCGCCCAGCCTGCCAGTAATGCTGGCCGGTAGCCCGCCCCGCCGTAACTGAAAGTAAGGGAAAAGAGGAAGGCGATTATGGACATAGAAGACATTCTGATCAAGTTGAGAAAATTGAAACCAATAATCACTGCTCGTTACAAAGCAAAGGAAGTTGGACTCTTCGGTTCTTTTGTTCGGGGAAAACAAAGTGCGAGCAGTGATATTGACATACTGGTAGAGTTTGAAGAAGGAGCGGATCTGTTTGATTTGATAGGATTGAGTCTGTATCTGGAAGAGATATTACAACGTAAAGTGGATGTTGTTCCCAAACGTGCTCTTCGAGCAGAGTTGCAAGAGTCGATTCTCCGCGAGGTTGTGGCCTTATGAGAGACTATACACTCTACTTGAAAGATGTTCTTGCGGCGATAGAAAGTACCGAAGGGTTCATTGCGGGAATGGACTTGGATGCATTTCAGGCAGATGACAAGACCACCAGTGCTGTGATGAGAAAACTCGAAGTCATTGGCGAAGCGGTGAAACAGGTACCTGATGAGATACGCCAGAAACATTCTCAAGTTCCATGGAAAGAAATGGCAGGAATGAGGGACAGGCTGATACATTTCTATTTTGGCGTAGATTACCACCTGGTTTGGAGAGCAATAAAGGAGCGGCTTCCTCAAATCAAACAAGAGATTCAGAAAATCTTACAGGAAGCGAGCTAGCACTGGCTGCACCTGACCTCGCTTCCCCTTCGGCGGGCTCAGGGCACCGGCTCGGAGGGTAAGCGGCGCGATTTTGGTAAAAAGGAAACCGATAAGTCGCAGAGTACGGTTTGAGATCCTGCATCGGGACAACTATAGATGCAGAGCTTGTGGACGCGGCGCGGAGAATGGGGTGAAACTTCAAGTAGATCACATCATCCCGGTGGATTGGGGCGGAGAGACCCAACTGCCAAACTTGCAAACCCTATGTGAAGAATGTAACGCTGGCAAAAAGGCATGGGTAATGGGTTACCATGCAGACCTGATGAAGCAAATTATCTCCCAGACAACAGTTGAGTCCAGAATAGAAACCTTATTTGACACGTTCCCTAGTGAAAATCTTGGTTGGCGTCTTACATCATACCCATCAATGGGAAATAAGCAAAGAGTCCTTGAGGTTTGCTAGCATGCGTAGTGGAAGAATCAAGAAGAGTGTAATTGCGATCCATGAATCAGAGATAGAGGATATTTTTGTCAATTACCCTGCTATTCTTTGTCAATTGCTGAAATGGAATCATGAACTCAGTTTGGTTGCAAGGCAATTACAATTACCTTCAGGGCGACTTGATTTGTTGTTTGTCTCTCTAAACCGTCTTTTTCTGATCGAGTTAAAGGTAGAACCTTTTAAGATGGAATTCGTTGATCAAATTATCGGATATAAAAATGACCTTATAAGACTTCAAAATGACAATAACCTCGTGCAAGGTGATATCAACGCAATATTGTTGGTAACAAAATTCTATTCCAGCGACGATCATATTTGTGGTGATAAAGATGTGAGTTTGATTAGTTACGATCCGGAGGCAGTTTTAAAATCCTTTTATGATAGGATGGCCGGTGTTTCAGGTTTTTTAACTATTCGTCCAATCGATTTAGGGGTTTGGCATATACACGTAATCAATCGAGTTCTCTACTTACTTCCTGAGCATAATACAGTTGAAAGCTTATCTCAGGCAGTAGGTATCGCCGCTAGCACAGTGAGAAACCATCTTAGATTTGGAGCACAGCTAGGGCTTGTCCGCAAATATCACAGGAAATATTTCTTAACTGATTTGGGAATATCATATGTTGGGCTACGAGATCAGTCACTTTCCTTACATCAACTGTCCGATGCGCAGATAAATTTATTAAGGAAACACATTATCAGAGATCCATTTTCTTCAAGCGTAGTGTTTGGCATATATAGCTTAGTTGAGTCGGTCTTTACACTAGCGAGGAACTCCTATCCTGTGGCAATGAAAGACTTGATACCCTACTATCAAGAAACAGTTGGCAAGAGATTCGACTGGCCTGCCGACCGCTCGGCTTTCCTTGGAACCAATGCTTTTTCAAACTTTGCCACTGAATTGGGGTTAATTGCAATGGTAGGCGATAAAATAATGCTAACACCGTCCGGCTTCAGGTTTATTCTAATGTTACAACTTCATAAAGGAATAAAAATTGTGGATTCATTAGGTGGGGAAAGAGCGTCATGATTAAAGTTAAGTTGCCATTTGGATACAAATGCTTAAATGGGGAGAATGTTTGGGTTAACCCTTTAGGCTATGACACTGGAGAAGTTAGCAATCTCCCATTCTTTGCCACGAAATACAAATATAAAGACATTATCAAATTCGATCCCAACACTTGGGAGTTTCTTGAGAAAGTGGCTGACGGTGGTTTTACAAGAACAAAGGTATACGAATATATGGGAGATTTTTCTGAAGAAAAAGCATACTGGGAGTCTAAAGGATACATTGTTGAAAGCTTTGCTCCAGGTATATTGGGTATTTCAAGAAGACGCTTTAAAAAAGCTGTTGCTGAAAAGTGATAACAATTTCATGCACCAGACGGGATTTCCGCTGCGCTCCATGCCTGCTGGTGATGAATATCGGTTGGCCGCCATCCTGCCAAATTAGGGATTTTGTGCTACACTTTGTTGCAGGATAGTCAATATGAGCCTGTACAGTAGTGTTCAAATTGGAGAAATCATTCGCAACGCGGTTATCTTCAACGCAAGAAATTGGCGGGGTGACACAATGAATACGGATTCGCTTATTCAAGCTGTACAAGACCTTTTCTCAATGTTAGAACAGCGTAAGATTAACTATGTACTGGCAGGGGGGGTAGCCCTTTTGTATTACGTTGAAGGGCGAAATACGCAAGACTTGGATTTACTCATGGCGTCGTCATCGCTGGAAAAGCTGTCAGAACTTGAGATTTCCAGTCGAGACGGGTATTTCGTCAAGGCAAGCTATGGCGAACTGCGAATTGACATTCTCCTCACGAAAAATCCTTTATTCAAAAAGGTGCAAAGCAAGTATTCAAGAGTGGAGCGTTTTCTGGATCGGGATATTCCAATTGCCACTGTGGAAGGGTTATTGTTGCTCAAACTTTATGCTCTTCCATCTCTGCACAGGCAAGGCAATTTTGCCCGCGTAGGTATTCATGAAAACGATATTGCGACTCTCATTTATTATTACCAGCCGGATATAGATAGGTTGTTGCATGAACTCCACAAATATGTGGATGAGACAGATTTAGCGGAATTACGCAACATCATCACAGAAATCCAAAATCGGGCAAGTCGTTTCAGAAAATGAGTCTTGCGATGCTAAACTGACGGCTAACACCGGCTGCACCTGGCTTCACTTTCCCATGAAAGTATTGACCGTTTTTTTACAGGTCAAATTTTTACCAAGAGCAAGGTTATTTACGGCTTGCTGATGGCTTACTCGTATCTAGCATTTGATATTGAGATTGTTAAACCCCTTCCGGAAGGACAGGATGATTGGAAGATGTTCCGTCCTTTGGGTATCAGTTGTGCGGCCACCCTGACTCAATCTGGGGAGCTTAGGCTCTGGCATGGAAAAACCTCCCAGGGCACGATCACCGAACGGATGAACCCCATTGAGTTGACAGAGTTAGTGTTTTATCTCGAAGAGGGGGTGAGAAACGGAAGTACTATCCTGACATGGAACGGTTTGGGGTTTGACTTTGACATCCTGGCGGAAGAGAGCGGTTTACATGAGAGGTGCAAAGCGTTGGCCCTAGACCATGTAGATATGATGTTTCACGTTTTCTGCCTGCAGGGTTTCAGCGTAGGCCTGGAAAGGGCTGCCCTGGGCATGGGATTGGCTGGAAAGCACATGGGGATGCGAGGGGATATAATTCCCAGCTTATGGTCACAGGGGTACTATCAGCAAGTTCTGGATTATGTGGCACAGGATGTACGTATCACCTTAGACCTGGCAAAGGCGGTTGATAAAGAGAGGGGGCTGCAATGGAAAAACCGAAGGGGGCTACCCCAGTATGTCCCTTTGCGGGAGGGGTGGTTGAAGGTTCGGGAGGCAATGAGCTTACCTCTTCCGGATACTTCCAGAATGCGCCACCCCTGGCCGCGGAGTAAGTTTACCAACTGGCTGGTCAGCCCCCACTGATTGAGCGCTTCACCTGCAGAGAGCGCTTGGAATGCCCAATCGGCATATTGATGAATATCATCCCGCCCACCTGACAGTTTACTTCAGGGGTAGTTCGATGGTGAGTAAGCAGTGCTTTCCCGCTGTATCGCGAAGTCCCCGAGGGGGTAGCGAAGTCGAAGTGACCTCTACCCAACGTGTGGATAAGCTGCGTGGCGAAGCCTCGTTAGCTCAAGCCGGGGTTAGGCCCCACTTTGTCTTTACAACCTATCGTATTCTTCGGGTTCAACCTCTGGAGCTTGCGCCAATGCTGCCAAGAGCTTTTCTCGACTGCCCCGTTTTGCCCTTTTCTCTAAATATTCGATGGTTGTCAATGTCGCTATTTTCTCTGCAATCGCCAATGTCACGAATTGGTTGATAGACACTCCTTCTTCGGCCGCCAATTCGCGAAGCTGCTCATGCATTGATTTTGGTATCCGTACACTTAAAGCACTCATGATATTTCACCAATCTCTTGTAAGAACTCTTTTGGCGTCATAACCTTAATGCCAAACTCTTCTGCACCTGTAAAATCATTTACATTGTATGTAATGATGTATTTGCTCTGTGAGGCCACTGCTATTTCCAATACTAATTCATCTTTCGGATCACGCAGATAAGGTCTCCATAAAAAATGGATTTCATGATGATGGCCCAATGCGCATAAAGAATCTATCACCTCAGAAATTACATCTTTTGTTACCGGCAATGACATGTTCTTTCGTAGCAAGACATCTTCATATTCAAGAACTAATGGTACTGATAAATGGATTTCAAATAATCCTGTTCCAACAAGGGATAGTAATTTTGATGAAGCACCACGCTTTGAATGCAAAGCTGTATAGATTACGTTCGTGTCAATAACAATATTAAGTTTTCTCACATTGGTATTATAAACGATATTTTATACGCTATCAACTTCAAGCTTCATTTGGAACGTTTCAAGAAAAGGATTTTCGTAATCTTACTCAAATTGTAGTTATCCCCCAATCAACATGGCTGAAGCCCAACGGGGTCTCGATCCCCTTGCGGGGACAAGCCCCCCATGCGGGGGGCAGGCAGGCTCGACCCAATGCGCACCTCCCTCAACTACAAGCCTGCCAGCTCTTCACTCAGGACAGCTCTACCACCGCTGGGCTCATGAACTTACAAGATCACCCCATCTCAGTTGTTGTTTCGCTAAGTCGTTGCCATAGGCCTGGCCAGACGAATAGAACGACCAGGATCAGGCAGGAGATGGGTGCCAATGAGAATAGGGAAAACCTCCCCAATTGTTGGGCAGTGACAACCGCCAGGGGGATACCGACGACCAACTCCAATACTCCGGCAGTTAGTCCCAGGACGCGCATCCATTCCGCGGGACGGAGTAAAAATCCCACGGTGACTACACCCCACCCAATCATGGCGACCCAATGCAACCGCTGTACTAACACAAAAATCGGCAGGCCGATGGTGATGATACGGCTCAGGCTGGCAATGCCGTTCATGAGGCAAAATACAAAAGCCATGCCAGCTATCAGACCTACCAGAATTCGCTTCCAGGGTAGTCGCCCTACAGCCCACATCAATAGAAAGTAGAGGAGTAAGTAGGGCCAGAAGAGGGGGAAGTAAATCGGGGGGAGGTCGGCTGCCATGAAGGGCACGTTGATGAACCAGCTTCCTTGTAGTGCCAGCACAATACCTATTACAGCCATTGGGAAGGCCCATTTATTCTTCGTGAAGAAGCCGTAGGCGCTGATGACAAACACTACTCCAGCCAGGACGCCTATGTCGGCAATGGCAGGGTGGATGTACTTCAAGAGTATCTCACACCCTGGCTCAGCGGCTTCCGCTTGCATCCCGGGTATATACCACTTTAAAAATATGAGGAAATGCCCGATGATGCCCATCAAGGCACCTATGCTGGTTAATAACCCTCCGAGGATTTCATTTCGTTTCATGAAAGGACTCTCCTTTTGAGTGATGCGTTTATAGAATCAAAGGAAATATATAAAAATCGGGTTGATTAATCTTTGCTTTAACACAAATCAGAAGCAGGAGGCAGAATGCTTTTGGATATCGCTAAGGGGTAGCTTCTCCACCAGTGTGGCAGGAACATCCTTTGTAATAGGGCATGTCATTGTGGGCAGCTACATAGATGATGGTTCCCGGTTCAACAGTAAAGTCACAACCCTTCAGGAAGGTTGGTTTGTCTTTATCCGACCATTCGGCTACCTGAACATCACGGCTTACGTAGATCCTCCCGCTCCAGGCCTCGTTGCAGATAGGTCCGGTGATGATTTTGTCAACCCATATCATTTTGCCTCCAATTTCAACCTGGACAGGGCCGGAAGAGGCCTCAGGGTTTGTTATTTTGGTGGCGTCTTGAGTGAGTTCCAGGGCTGGTCCGGGATTGCCAGCCACGGGTGAACGTACAGGACTTTGAGGCTGGCAGGCTGATAAAAACAGAATCATTGATATGAGAATAAGGATGGAGTAACTCTTCATGTGTAACATCCCGAATAAGGGGGTGAGGTTATCTCGCTTTTTTGTTATGGAAAATATAGCATGAGGCCAACGGAGGGTCTTTATCAAAACGCAAATCAGACAACAGCGACGTATTTTTTTCGTGCCTGTGATTGTGATATGATTACCACATCACAACCTGTCTGGACTTAAGATAAGGGTCTGAATGTTGGATGGGTAAGACACAATGAAATTGGTTGAATTGTTGGCCCAAAACCCGATCTTTGCCTGTTTGAGCAGTGAGGAGAGGATGGCTTTAACCAGAGCAGCGATCGGCCGCAGTTATAAGAAGGGGGAGTGGATCACACATTACGGTGATATTTGGCCTTATCTTTTTGTCGTTGAGGAGGGGGTCATCACGCCGATAAAGGAATCCCCTGATGGGCGTAGTTTGATCATTATATCGCTCGTAGAGGGAGAAGTTTTTTGGGGGATAAGTTTCTTCCTGGAAGATGTTCCCATGCCTGTGGCTCTGGTGGCTAAAGAAGATAGCCGCATTTCGCTCTGGTCTCACGACCACATCAAACCGCTCTTGCTAAAAAATGGACAAATGTCTTGGGAGTTGACGCGGTTAATGGTACGCCGTATGCAACACGCCAGTGATATGGTGGATGTGTTAGCCTTTCAGCCGGTCACCGGTCGCCTGGCGCGTTTATTGTTAGAGCATTACCGCGAAGCGGTGGAAGATTACGTGGCGCGCGATATGACCCTGGATGAGATGGCAGCCCGAATTGGGACCACTCGCGAGATGGTTTGTCGGCAGCTCTACAAGTTTGCAGATCAGGGGGCGATCCAAATTAACCGGACGGAGTTTATGATTTCCGATCCGGTGTATTTAAAAAAGATCGCCAGGAAGGGTTAGGCTTTTCAAAAAAGATTGATTTTCGGTAGTCTCCCCCTGGGTGTTAATGCTGCGGCAAGGGTGTCATTGCGAGCCGCCGTCAGGCGGCGAAGCAATCTCCGCCTACGCCTGGGTGAGATTGCTTCATCACTTCGCTTCGCCCTGTTCCTACTACTAAGAAACTTAACCCTATGTCATCGCGAGCGTCTTTTTACGAAGCGATCTCCCTCTTAATGAGGATGAGATTGCTTCAACCCTTTGGGGTTCGCAATGACATATTTTTATAGAGGAGGTAATTCATCGGTCAATTCGGGATGATTGGCGAAGTATTCCTCACGTAGCAGATCCATGACGATGTTGTCGAACAGTTGTCCGTTTTTAATGATGGATTGGCGGCGACGGGCCGCAATTTGAAATCCGGAGCGTTCTGCCAGTTTGATGGCGTGGACGTTCCCACTATGGGTCCAAAGTCGTACCACACGCAAGCCCAATTCAATGAAGAGGAAGTGTAGCAAAATCTCCTGGGCGTCATAGGCTACGCCAGTCCCCCAAAATGATTTGCTTACCGCGATGCCAATGGTGACTGACATACGGGGGTCCAGCCAGTAGTAGCGGATATTGCCGGCAATCTGACCGCTCTTTTTATGTTCGATAACGAAACGACCATCGTACCGATCGAAGGAGAATTCGCGCCCCTCGAACTGCTTTTCGTACATGGGCAAGGTGTAGTCTGGTGGGAGGGTTTTACTCCATCCCTGTGTGTCCAGGTCGTTGCGTAGTTCCAGCAGGAGGGGGAGGTCTTCTTTGCGTTCTTCGCGCAGGAGTGTGAGTTTACCTTCGAGTGCCATGGTCTATCGCTCCTGTTTCGCTTTCCATTCTGGTTTTAGGATGTCCACCTGGATAAGGTTGTAATATTTTCCATTACGGATGCCATCCCGACGGATGGTCCCCACTTCTTTGAAACCATGTTTTTGGACAAATTGACGGGCGGGCATGTTCCAATCCGCAATCCATCCGCTCACATTGTGTGCCAGGGTGTTTTGGAAAAGGTAGTCGAGTATCAGTTTCAAGGTTTCACTGCCATACCCTTTACGCTGATACTTGGGGGCGATGACCAGTGAGAGATCAGGGCAGTGGGGGTCCCAACTCCAGGAAAAGCAGGCATGGCCTATCAACTCACCTTGTGTTCGTTCGATGATGGCAAGGTTGGCTTGTTTTTCCCCTTCGGCCCATTTTGCTATTACCTTTTCGATGTCACTTGTGGAGAGAGGCAGTACATCGGAGATCTCCCAGGGTATATATCGTCTCCCAATGATTTCCGCGTGGTTTAGGTATTCGTGCAGGGCAGGTAGGTCATCTTTTTCGAATGCTCGCAGGAAAATGCGTTTGCTTTGAAAGGATGAATAGGAATCCATGGGTCTCCTTGGAATAGATTTCGGAAGCCGGGGAGGCCTCCGAAGTCCTACTGATGTTGGGTTTGCAATAGTCGCTGTAGTGACCGACGCGCCAGGATATCGGTGCTCACCATACCCTGAACATCACCCTGGTGTACTACCGGCATGGCGGAGATTTCGCAGTACTCGAGTTTTTGTACAATGTCCAGGATGGTGGTGTTGGGTTCTACAGATATCACCTCGCGGGTCATGATGCTCTCCAAAGGCAGGCTGTTGGGTGAGTCTAGAGCCATGGCCCGGGTGACATCCCATTCCGTCACGATGCCTACCAGGTCGTTCTCTGGCGAGACGATGGCCAGGATGGAGCTGCCCGAGTCGATCATCAACGCGGCCGCTTGTTGGATCGTGCTGTCCATCCCTATTGTGGGGATGGGCTCCATGATCTCCCGGGCAGTTCGGTCGCTCTCGCTGGCAGCGATACGGCGGATACTGATACGTTCTGCGGCTTCGCAGGGCAGCATGTCTGGATCCGCAACCAGTAAGTCTACCAGTTCGCGCATGTTTCGTCTGATGACCTGTTCGCGGTAGTCTTCCGCGGCTTTCAATCGCTGTTCTGCCAAGTCTGCCAGTTCTTTGGCGTGGGCGTCCAGCCAGTTATCAACCGCCTCGCGGTTCCCAAGCATCTCTTCGGGGATGCATAGATGATGGGGGGTTTTGATCAGGTGTTCCTGAGCGGCAAAGATCACGCCTCCGGAGTTGACCAGGTAGTCTGTGGCAATCAGAACACCCCGCTCCCGGTACACGGCTCGCTCCATGCGAGCGCGGGCCGATTTCCGTTCTGGGTCCGGGGAATAGGTGTTGGCCCCCTCGATGATCACCGACCAGCTCCCCATGTGGTCTACCACCATGGTGGGATTGGTGGATGGATCCGTGTCGAGGTAGTTGGCGATGGGAGCTGCGGGAATCAGGCAGAAGCCTGACTCACGCAACAGGTCATCCGGATGGGTAGAGAATTTTGTAGGGAGACCAGCCTGTCCTTCTGTGTCCAGTTGATGGCGGTAGTAGTGGCGGGTAACCACTCCGCGTTCTTTCCACAGTTGGAAAAGCTGTTCAACGGGCAAGCCTTCTGGGTTGTACAGATAACCCAGGAGGTCGCTCACCCCAGTTACCCGGGCACCCGGTATTCGCTCTTGTAAAATAACCGCGGCATTAGCCCCCACGGCTCCAAAGCCCTGGATGAGGACGTTCAACGATTGGGGAGGAGGAATTTTGAAGCCCTTGAATTGGGGTAGCTGGCGTAAGCGAGGCATTTCTTCCAACAGGGCTTCCAGGGCGATGATCACACCCCCGGCTGCAGCGCCTAATTCGTCAATGCGGTTACCTCCCATGTCCGCAGGTTTCGAAAGGGCGTTGTCCAGGCCGTTTTCGATAGCGATGGTTTTCATGTCGGCGTCGTTGGTTCCCACATCCGGACCGGGGAGGTAGATGTCGTTGTAGCGGTTGATGAGGCGGGCGAACCTTCGTACGATCTCCGTATGTTCTTCAGGTGGGAGGTTGGGTTCAGCCACTATCCCAGATTTGCCTCCACCGTAGGGCAGGTTAGCGGCTGCGTTCTTGAGGGTCATACCCCGAGCTAGGTTGTAGATGGCGCTGGGCGTGACATCCGGTAACATGCGGATGCCTCCCATCGAGGGTCGCCCCATGGCCAGGTTGTCCACAACCAGATATCCACCCACCTCTAAGGACGAGGATTCATCCCAAAGACAGGCGACCAGGCTAGGCCCCAGCGCGTCTATCTCGATCCCCAAACGGGCGAGGCGGTCCACATCCAGCGGACCAAATTCCATAAAGCACTTCCCGTCTTCTTTGATCAGCCGATTTTCAAAGGTGATTTGCGGAAGGCGTTGGCGCAGGAAGGCGTCCATACGTTTAGGGATCATAGTCTTTCACTCCTACATCAATTTGGTGGTTGGGTTGTTCGTTCGAGGTATTCAACAACAGCTATTTCACTTATGGAGATTCCGTGCCGCCACAAACGATAACCCATTCTCGGTCAGGGCACAGGCAGTCCTGTTGGTAGCGTCTAATTTATCCTGAAAGTTCAAAGTTACGGCCTCCCAATCACCGGAGGAAATGATTTCATCCTTGTTGCGGAAGTAATCGAGGATGTCGGAGGGGTGCTTGCGGGTCGGTTCGATGTCGGGTACACCGCCTTCATGTTTGGCGGATATGTTGGCAACATGGTCAGCAATTTCGATGAGTTCATCGAGGCGGTTGTATGGTTGGCGCACGATACTCTTCCAGGTTTCCACGATGTGGTGTTCAAAGCGTACAACCTCCTCAAAGCCCAGTTCTTTACGGAATTGGGCGGTAATCTCCATGCTCTCGTTGTTTACCGAGTTGCTCCAGTTGAAGCCAATGAGAGGGGAAGTGCCGTCGTCGCGAGAAAACAGCTTGGCACCGATCAGGGTCCACAAAGCTGCGTAGGGGTTGTCGTTGCCCATGAAGACAGAGATTTTGAATTCAATGTTCACACCCAGGCGGTGGAGGAGATAGCCCAACAAGACTGTGCCAGGGTTGATATTGAGCACCTGGGTAACGCCGTACTCGGTGTAGTAATACAGGAATTCATCTAACCATTGCAGGGCGTGTTCGTTGGGTTGTCCGATTCCGCCAAAATATCCGGTTATGGTATCGGGGCCGCCCAGGTGGACGTTGGAGCCATCGGTACCTTTGGTATCTAAGGTTTCAACGTAGCTGGCGCCAATGATGTGCATGGCCGCGGCGAATGCGGGCAGGTCGCCGTCCTCTTCCTGCTCTTTCATCTTGCGCACGCGGATGAAGCGCCCGGGCACCAGTTCGTCCCTTTCGAGGGCGCGTTGGGCGGAGAGGATCACCCAGGGGAAGTACTGACAAGCACTGACTTCTAGTGTTACCGCGAAATCGTCAGCAAATTTCATCGTGTCTGCCTTCTTGCCCAATACCTTCCGGCGGTAGTCAGCAATGCGGATGAAGGCGCCTTTATCCCGTTGCTCCTGAAGCCACTTGAGATCATCCAGATAAGCAGGTTTCTTCTTCTCGACGCGTTTGAATAGAGCTGGAAGCTGGCGCGCGGCGGTGGCTTTTTGGTTGATTTCTTCGGGAGCGCCGTATTTTGCCACGACGTTTAAAAAGTCATTGATAGCGCGCATATCTGGGTTGAGCAGGATGGCATTGATCGCTTCCAGGCGATCTGGAGGGATGGATAACCTGTGTCGTATCTTGTCAGTCATTTGGATTTCTCCTTCTAAACATTGCGCAGATTTTTAAAATAACTTTTCAAGACAGGGGTTACGCACTTGACTAACGAAACCCGCGGGTGGTCTCGATACGCTTCGCTACTCGACCCAAGGGTCTCGATACGCTTCGCTACTCGACCCAAGGGTCTCGATACGCTTCGCTACTCGACCCAAGGGTCTCGATACATGCCCTTCGTGCCCCTGCGGGGCACTTCGGGCACACTCGACCAACAGGACATCGCGGGTCGAGTAGGGCGAAACGAAGTGAAGCCCGTATCGCCTGCCCTTGCGGTTTGGCCTGTCCCCGTAAGGGGGGCCTGTCCCCCGCATGGGGGGCAAGGGAGACCCCTTAGAGTTGGTCTCGATACGCTTCGCTACTCGACCCAAGGGTCTCGATATACTCCCTTCGTACCCCTACGGGGTACTTCGGGAGTTACTCGACCAACAGGTCATCGCGGGTCGAGACCGAGATCCATTTTGGCACAGTGGTTTCGACCCCCTCAAGGGGGCAGGCACGCTCAACCCAGGTCTGGATCTCGATATGCTTTTACAAGGCCACACGATCGGCGAACTGCGTAACTCCTGAAATATTTGAATGACTTGCCTTGGGAAACCTTTCCGGCGAGCACTTTGCAGCATATTTTTGCTACTTGAGCATTTTAACAAGGTCCTCGTACTCCTCGTCTTTCATCGTGAACCAATTGTCGGGTTGGGGGAAGGTACGGTTACTGACCTCCTCGACATACAGCTTCAACCCGTTGAGGATGACCTCCCCGGCATTTCCGAATACCTTGGCCATGCGGGGTTTGAATTTAGGGTATAAGCCGAACATGTCGTGGTAGATAAGCAGTTGGCCGTGCGCCTCCAGTCCTGAGCCCAGGCCGATGATGATGCAGTTCTCAGCGCGTTCGGTGACCAGCTTGCACACCCTGTCGGGCACCAGTTCCAGGAGGATGGCAAAAGCTCCGGCTGCCTCGAGGGCCTTGGCATCATCCAGTATTTTCTTGGCTTGCAGAGCGCCTTTACCCTGTAAACGGAATCCACCCAACGCGCTGACACTTTGGGGAGTCAACCCGAGGTGTCCCATAGCGGGGATCCCCGCTCGGACGATGCCTGCCATCCGATCGGCGACTTCCGCCCCGCCCTCCAGTTTGACTGCATCGCAACCGGCTTCTGCCATAAAGCGCCCGGCGTTACGGATGGCCGACTCCACGCTGGGTTGGTAGGTCATGTAAGGCATGTCGCCAATCAGCCAGACGTTGGGTGAACCCCGACGCACCGCCTGGGCATGTCGGATCATGTCATCCATAGTGACGGGCAGGGTGCTGTCATATCCCAGCATGGTCATTCCCAGGCTGTCTCCAACCAGGATGATGTCCACACCGGCCTGCTCCTGGAAGTATGCGGTCGGGTAGTCATAGCAGGTCAGCATGGTAATCGGTTGTTGACCTTCCACTTTCTTAAAAAGTGTGGGCAGGGTAATTTTCTTACGTTCTGTCATTAGGACCTCCTTGATCTCACAATGTGATATACAATTCTCCTGTGAAAATCGTTCATGCTAAGTATAGCTCAACTTCACACCAATTCCAACTTTTTCACAGGTTAGGTGGGAGATCAGGCTTCTATACAGTTAACTCGGATAATGACAAGGATGAGGTGAAACCTTATGCAAACACTGGCTGACCAGTACCTGCTAGATCCCGAAATTATTTTCCTGAATCATGGTTCCTTTGGGGCCACTCCTCGGCCCGTTTTTACTT
Source organism: Chloroflexota bacterium (assembly GCA_040758495.1). Taxonomy (GTDB): domain Bacteria; phylum Chloroflexota; class Anaerolineae; order Anaerolineales; family JBFLVL01; genus JBFLVL01. The sequence goes on along the minus strand of JBFLVL010000004.1, from coordinate 4,993 downwards.
GCTTTCAAAACTGGCAATTAGAGATGGAGCGTCAACCGGTAGAGTTCCTCGGGCGTCGTTTTAACCATCTCATGCGTTCTGTCAGGGATAAGCTGGCTGAATATTTGGGGACGCAGGCGGATAACCTCGTCTACATGGCGAACACGACGACCGGAATGAACACCATCGCTCGCAGCCTCAATCTTCATCCTGGTGATGAGGTTCTGGCTACGGATCACGAGTACGGTGCCATTGACCGCATGTGGCGCTTCTTAGCCCAGAAGAGAGGTTTTCAGTACCTCCATCAACCCATCCCTCTGCCGCTTGCCACACATGAAGACTTCCTTCAGGCGTTATGGGCAGGAGTGACAGAGCGGACGCGGGTAATTTCTATCAGCCACATTACCTCACCAACGGCTTTGATCTTCCCTGTCGAGAAGGTATGCGACCGGGCGCGTCAGCAGGGGATCCTGACCATCATAGATGGAGCGCACGCCCCTGGGCAAATTCCGCTGAACCTGGAGGCGATAGGTGCAGATTTCTACGTTGGGAACCTGCATAAATGGCTCAGCGCACCCAAAAGCGGGGGCTTCCTGTTTGCCCGACCGCAGGTTCAGGGGTTGTTGGAACCCTTGGTGGTCAGTTGGGGATGGGAATCCGATATTCCAGGTCCGTCACCATTCATTGATTATTTCGAATGGCAGGGTACCCGGGACATCGCCGCTTTTTTAGCCGTACCGGAAGCTATCCGATTTCAAAAAGAAAATAATTGGGATGCAGTCCGAGCGGATTGCCATGCATTAGTGGTGGAGTGCCAGCAGCGGATCGTTGATTTGACCGGGCTGCCGTCCTTATACACAGATGCGGAAATTTGGGTTGCGCAGATGGCCTCAAACCTGTTACCCCCCTTAGATATTGAGGCGTTAACCACCCGTCTTTATCAGGATTGCCACATTGAAGTGCCTGTTTTTATGTGGAAGGATCAGGTGTTAATCCGGGTTTGTATCAATGCCTATAATCGCCCTCAGGATATAGATACCTTGGTGAACGCCTTGCGCAGTCTGTTACCGGATGGGAAGGGTCTAGGGGTGTGAGCAGAGAAGAACCTTTAGTATGAATTAAGTAGAAATCACAATTTGTAGAAAAGACTTCACCTTCATAACCCGCCATAACCACGAGGGGTGAGCACGAGCAGCGCGCCGGCGATGTACAAGGATAGCTTTTCCAGATATCGGTTGTGCCTCTACGAATTGTGCCTAGCTTCTGCCTGGCTGGGAGTCACCAGTACTTTGTCCACACGGTGTCCATCCATATCTACAACTTCAAAGCGCAGTTTTCCCCACTCAAAGCTTTGCCCTACTTTGGGAAGACCCCGAACCTGAGCCATCACAAAACCACCGAGGGTTTGGAAGTGGTTATGTTCTTCATTGGGTAGTTTTTTAATATTGAAAATTTCTTTGAGTTCATCAATGTGTAGTAATCCATCCAGCAGCCATGAACCGTCCTCGCGGCGTGTGGCTTGTGGCTCGGCTGGCTCACCCACCGAAGGGATATATCCCGCAATATCCTCCAGAATATCATTGTGGGTTACCATACCTTGAATACCGCCATATTCGTCTGTTATCAACGCAATTTGTGCCCTTTTCTGTTTGAATAGTTCCAGCACTCTCAGGGCAGACATTCTTTCCGGTACAAACAGTGGAGGGTACAGTAACGCACTTAAATTTAGTGGTTGACCAGCTAGGCTCTGGTACAGCAAATCCTTAGCGCGTACAATGCCAAGCACGTTGTCGAGGCTGCCCTTGACAACTGGAAAGCGCGAATATTGGCTATTGGCAATCTTACGCCGGATGTCTTCAGGCGAGGCTTCAATATCAAGCCAGACAATCTGTGTGCGGGGAGTCATAAATGCGTCGACTCGCCGTTCGTCCAGTCGAAGCACGCTTTCTATCATTTCCTGTTCGCTTGCTTCGAATACGCCAATTACTGTGCCTTGTTTTATCAAGACTTTGATCTCTTCTGGGGTAATGGAGGGTTCGATGGATGGTTTGACGCCCAATAGTCGAATGACGATATCTGTTGAAACACTCAATAGCCGAACGACTGGTGCGGTAATGGTAGACAGGGCCCGCATCGGAGCGGCAACCGCGGAGGCGATTCGTTCCGCGTTGTTCAGTGCCAGCCGTTTCGGGACGAGTTCGCCAATGATGAGCGAGAAGTAGGTGATACCGATTACAACAATGCCAACCCCGATGGTTTCGCCATACGGAGCAAAGAATGGAATCTCGTTGAGCTTAGTGGCTATTTCTTCGGCTATGGTCGCCCCGCCAAAGGCACCCGCCAAAATGCCAACAAGGGTAATGCCGATTTGGACGGTGGCAAGAAACTGGTTCGGGTTAGTTGCCAGTTCTAAGGCAGCCCGGGCTTGGGTGTTACCTGCCTCTGCTAACCGCTGTAGACGGGCTTTTCGAGCTGAGACAATTGCGATCTCGGCCATAGCAAAAACGCCGTTGGTGACAAGCAGAAGGAAAATAATAAGGATTTCTAAAACGGGATTTCTCAAGTTGGGTATCTCAAGTGAAGCTGTTCAATAAATCGTGGCAGTACTGCCTCAGGCGTTCCTGGTTCAGCAGATACAGGGTGAAGCGACCTTTGGTTTGGGCTTTGACCAGACCCAATTTTAGCAGAGCAGCCAAATGGTGAGAGACGGTTGGCTGGCTTACGTTTACCTGGTGGACAATTTCACGTACGCTGCGCCACTGGGAACGGCAGGCATATAAAATTTCCAAACGGGTTTTGTCTCCCAATGCTTTGGTACATTCAACCAGGTCAGATATCATAAGCTCATCCCTTATAAAAAATAATCTAATTGATAAACGTCTATGTGTCAATAGGGATAGTCACAATCTTTCAAATAAGCCTGGGTGTGGTTAGAAGGTTGGGTGCCTGAACCAGAGCAAAGTATTGAAATGTTATAATGGGCTATAATCCGTTCTGAGAGAAGGAGTCTGACCATGGTAACACCTGCGCTCAATACGATTGTGAAAATGCTGGAGAGCCTGCCAGAGACAATGCAAGAGAATGTCGCTGAGCATTTGCGCGCATACCTGGCGGAAATGCAGGCTGAACAAAAGTGGGAGCAATCCTTTGCCAGGACGCAAAATAAACTGACAGATGCCGCGCGTGAGGCACACCGGCAAATCGCGGATGGCAAGTCCCAGCCCTTGGATATCGATCGGTTATGAGATCGGCAACGCTACCATTGCGCTCTCGGTGTCCTGGAAAATGATACCGTGACCTGGTTCTGGATAGGCACTCACGACGATTATGAGCGACATTTTGGTTGATACGATATTTACCATAAGTGCAATGCATGTAATTTGGACGAAACAGAAAAGCTCACGGATACCGTCAACCACTTTTGCCGGTGGATAACTGCCCTCCCTGCAGATATGTTAGTAGAGCAGGATTGGGGGCCTAGGGAAGTCCTGGCTCATATTGTGTATTATCATGAGCTCTTTGTAAACCTGGTGGAGGCGCGCTTGTCCAAAAAGGAATTCCCCCCACCTGAAGGCAGCTTCCGGGAGTTGAACGCCGCGGCGGTCTCTGCGAGCAGGGGGATATCTCCATCCATACTTGTGGATCGACTCAAAAAAGCGAATGCGCGCCTGGTGGAACTCTACCAGCGTCACAATCCTGAGGATATCATCCTGGAGATCAAGGCTGGCGCCAAGCCTCGGAGGCTGGCAGAACTGGTTCCGGAAGTGGAAGCACACATCCGCAACCACCTGAAAAAACTTCAAAAGGTCACTCGTTGAAGGGAGTATGGGTTATGTCTCAAAGGGCAGAAGAGGTCATGGAAAAACTAAGGGCCGTGGCTAAACCCGAAAACCTGGCCGGGATGAACAGGTATGGGATGACCGTGGAGAAACGGCTGGGTGTTTCGGTTCCGGAAATGAGAAGAATAGCCAAGGAGGTGGGTAAGGATCACGGGCTGGCATTGGAACTCTGGAAAACCGGAATATCAGAAGCCATGATGATCGCCTCCATGGTGGATGTACCCAAAGAAGTGACCGAGGAGCAGATGGAGGAGTGGGTGATAGACTTCAATTCCTGGGATGTCTGCGACCAGGTGTGCATGAACCTGTTCGAAAAGGTGCCCTTTGTATGGAAGAAGATCCGGGATTGGGCAGAGCGAGAGGAGGAGTATGTAAAAAGGGCTGCCTTCGCCCTGATTGCCTGTCTGGCCTGGCATGACAAAGAAATCGAGGACCAGGCGTTCGTCAACCTTATGCCGGTGATAAAAGCCGGCGCCACGGATGGACGAAACTATGTAAAGAAAGCTGTTAGTTGGGCTTTGAGAAACATCGGCAAGCGTAACGTGAAGTTGAACCGGATTGCCAAGCAGGTTGCCGAGGAGTTGGGAGAGGTGGATTCACCGTCTGCAAAATGGGTTGCTTTGGATGCCATACGCGATTTGAACAGCGAAGCCACCCAGAGGAGGTTGAGCGGGAAGAGAGGGTAACACGGACAGTTATTCCGTCAAGCCTCCTTCGACTGCCGCTTCGGCTTCGCTCAGCGTCCGCTCACCTGTGTCTGTTGCACTGGTGCAGGCAGGATGAATAACCCTTCATCCTGAGCGGAGGGCGAAGCCCGAAGTCGAAGGATGAATACCAATGTGGTTTCGGTCTCGATACAATCCTCGCTACGCTCGGATCACTCGACCCGCGAGTAAGAGGGGGCACTTGACCCGCGAGGAACTGTTGGTCGAGTAGGTGCCGAAGGCACCGTATCGAGACCCTTGGGTCGAGTAGCGAAGCGTATCGAGACCACCGCCGAGGGGTCTCGATATGGGCTTCACTCTGTTTCGCCCTACTCGACCCGCGAGTAAGAGGGGCACTCGACCCGCGATGTCCTGTTGGTCGAGTAGGTGCCGAAGGCACCGTATCGAGACCCTTGGGTCGAGTAGCGAAGCGTATCGAGACCACCGCCGAGGGGTCTCGATATGGGCTTC